>DASXSB010000001.1:0-6583 GCA_036506275.1 Candidatus Methylomirabilota bacterium
ACGATCTGGCCGTGTCCCTTGGCGGCGGCGTCGAAGGACGCGCGCAGGAGATCGAGCTCGTGGGCGCGGCCCACGAACGGGGCCACGTGACCGTCCGTCGCGAAGCGCGTGGGCTCGTAGCCGAGGAGTCGGTACGAGCGGGGTGGAGCGCCGGGAGCGAGCGGCACGAACTCGAACTGTCGTCGCAGGAGCGAGCGCGCGGCCCGACTCGCCACGATGGTGTTCGGGCTGGCATCGACGTACAGCTCCTCCAGGAGCTTCCACACCTGACGGCGCGCCTCGCCTTCGAGCTGTGTCGTGTCGCCGATCTGGCCAACCGTGAACTCGCCGGCGTGGAGCGTGAAGACCATGGCGAACGTTCCGGAGCCGCCGCGCGGAATGCGCTCCACGGCCTTCAGCATCGCCATGGCGGAGAGAACGGCGCGCATGGGCGCATCCTCGCCCTCCTCGAAGCCGAACGCCGCCACCATTCCTGTCGCCCCCAGCTCCTCCACGCGGGCGCCGAAGCTCCGCGCCTTCTCGACGAGCGTCTCGAGCTGGCGGCTGCCGTCCACCCAGACGGCGGCGGGCGGCATCACCACCGCCGCCCGCACGAACGCGAGGAGGCGGCGCTCCCAGCGGACACCGGTGGGCGCGGGGGCGGCCGGGGGAGCGACGGCGGCGACCTCCTCCGTGGGCTCGGGGTGCGGCTTCGGCACTCGACGCGACGACCGCGCGTCCGGGCGCAGGCCATAGCGCTCGACGCGATAGCGCATCTTGTTGCGCGAGATGCCGAGCCGTTCCGCCGCCTGCGAGATGTTCCACTGCGTCGCCTGGAGCGCGTCGAGAATTCGACGACGCTCGATCGTCTCCACCATCTCGCCGAGCGGACTTTCCGCGTCCGGCTCGACGGCGGCGGCGGGGGACGACGCGGCCGTCGCCGACGACGGCAGCCCGAGCGACTCCGCGGTCACGAGCGCTCCCGGCGCGAGGAGGGCGACACGCTCGATGACGTTGCTCAGCTCGCGGACGTTGCCCGGCCACGCATACGCGGCGAGTGCCTGCCGCGCCTCCGGCGCCAGCGTTTTTGCGGGAAGCCCGTAGTCGGCGCACGCGCGCGCGAGGAAGTGCTGGGCGAGGACCAGAACGTCCTCGGCGCGCTCGCGCAGGGGCGGGAGCTGGATGGTGAGGACGGCCAAACGGTGATAGAGGTCTTCCCGGAACCGTCCCGCCGCCGCCAGCCGGCGCAAGTTCTCGTTGGTGGCGGTGAGGATCCAGACGTCCACGGGCTCGGTGCGCGTACTGCCGAGCCGCCGCACGAGGCGCTCCTCGATGACCTTGAGGAGCTTTGCCTGGAGGGCCGATGGCAAGAGTCCGATCTCGTCGAGGAAGATCGTGCCCCCGTGCGCGGTCTGGAAGAGGCCGGGCTTGGCCTGGCGGGCATCGGTGAAGGCGCCCCGCTCGAAGCCGAACAGCTCGGCTTCCAGCAGCGCTTCCGGGATGGCGGCGCAGTTGACATCCACGAACGGTCCGTCGCGGCGGGGACCTTCGCGGTGGATGACGCCCGCCAGCAGTCCCTTGCCGGTGCCGGTCTCCCCTTCGAGAAGAATCGGCGGCAGCCGGCGCCCCGGCTGCGAGCGCCCGACGAGTTGCCGGACCTGCTCCCGGACCCCGGCGATGGCGGCGCTCGTCCCCAGCAGTTGGTCCACCGCGCTCATGGCGGCGTATTGTACGCTGCTGTCCCCGGCGCGGGGATCGCTACTGGTGGTTTTTCACCACCATTCACCACCGTCGCCGCTTCGCTTCGACGCGCAAGTGCGCGTTTTTCTGGCGATCGTGTATGGCATCGGCGTTGCGCTAGAGGCGGGCACGAAGGACAAACCGAGGAACCGGAAGGGAGGCGAGACGAGCAGCAGAGCGGCGGGGCAACGTGGCGAATGGTGGAACGGGACAACTCACAACGAGAACACACAGACGAGGAGAGAGAGCAATGGCAGTGGTTGACTACTTCCTGAAGATCGAAGGAGTCGATGGCGAGAGCGGCGACGCCTCGCACAAGGGCGAGATTCACCTGGAGTCGTGGTCGTGGGGCGAGCAGCAGAGCGGTACCCACAGCGGCGCCACCGGCGGCGGCGGGGCCGGCAAGGTCCAGATGAACGACTTCCACTTCGTGATGACCGTCAACAAGGCGAGCCCCAAGCTGATGCTGGCGTGCGCCAACGGCGAGCACATCAAGAAGGCCGTGCTCACGTGCCGCAAGGCCGGCAAGGAAGCGCAGGAGTTCCTGAAGGTGACGATGTCGGATCTGCTGGTGTCGTCGTACCAGACGTCGGGTTCCGGGCATGCGGACATCCTGCCCACCGACCAGATCGCGCTGAACTACTCCAAGATCGAGTTCGAGTACAAGGAGCAGAAGGCCGACGGGACGCTCGGCGGGGCCGTGAAGGCCGGCTGGGACGTCAAGGCCAACAAGGCCGTCTGAGCGATCGCCGACCGCCCCTCGCTGCCAGTGCGAGGGGCGGTCGGACGTCGAGCCACACGCATCATGAACACCGCCCCCGCCTTCGCCTACGACGACGTCTTCTATCCGGCGCGGCCGCTGCCCCAGACGCACCCTGACCGTCTCGCCACCCAGGCCCGCATCTTCGGCATGAACCCGGCGCCGGTGGCGCGCTGCCGCGTCCTCGAACTGGGCTGCGGTGACGGCGGCAACCTCATTCCGATGGCGATGGCCTTTCCCGAGAGCCGGTTCGTCGGGATCGATCTCGCGGAGAAGGCGGTGACGACGGCGGTGGAGGCCGCGGCCGCCCTCGGCGTCGAGAACGTCGCCTTCCAGCGCCAGGACATCATGGAGGCGGGGAAGGATCTCGGTCAGTTCGACTACGTCATCGCGCACGGGGTGTACTCGTGGGTGCCGCCCGCCGTGCGCGACCGTATCCTCGCCATCGCGGCGGAGACGCTGACCCCGCACGGCGTCGCGTATGTCAGCTACAACACCTATCCCGGATGCCACCTCCGCCACACCGTGCGCGAGATGATGCGCTTCCACATCCGCGACGTGATGGATTCCCGGGAGAAGATGGCGCGCGCGCGGCACCTCGTGGAGTTCCTGATCCAGGCCCACGCCGGTCCCAGCAAGGAGCAGGCGTTCATGCGCGAGGAGCTGGCGCAGGTCCAGATGCACGGCGACAGCTCGCTCTTCCACGACGACCTCGCCGACATCAACGTGCCCGTCTACTTCCGCGAGTTCGTGGCCCACGCCGCGCGGCATCGCCTGCAATACCTGGGCGAGGCCAACGTCTTCCAGATGCACGACCGCATGTACGAGCCAGCGGTGCGGGAGACGCTCCACGCCCTCACCGGCGACGACGTGATCTTGAAGGAGCAGTACCTCGACTTCATGAGCGACCGGCGCTTCCGCCAGACGCTCCTCTGCCGCGACGACGTGGTGCTCGACCGCACGCCCCCGCCCGCCATCGCCCGGCAGTTCCACCTCGCGTCCCAGGCGAAGCCGGTCTCGCCGCATCCCGACGTGACGTCGTCGTCGGTGGTGGAGCAGTTCCGCGGCATGAAGGGCGCGGCCATGGCCACCGATCATCCGCTCGCGAAGACGGCCATCCTGCTCCTCGGCCAGCGGTGGCCGGAGCTGCTGAGCTTCGACGAGCTGTTCCAGGCCGCCCGGCGGCGCCTCGCCGACGCGCCCGGGGTCGGGGCCGCCGGCCACGACGCCGACGCCCTCGCCGAGATCATGCTCGCCACCTACTACGCCGGCCTCGTGGAGTTCCACAGCCATCCGCCGCGCTTCTGCGTCGAGCCGGGGCCGCGCCCGGTGGCGAGCCCGCTCGTCCGCTTCCAGGTTCAATCGGACTCGGTCGTGACCAACCTCCGCCACACGACGGTCGACATCGAGGACACGATGGGCCGCCATCTGATCGGGCTCCTCGATGGAACGCGCGACCGCAAGGAGCTCCTCGCCGAGATGCGGCGCTTCGCGGGAGTGAAGGCGGCGGGGGGCGAGGTGAAGATCGAGCCCGAAGGTCTCGACAAGAAGCTCCGCGAGCTCGGTCGTCTCGCCCTTCTCGTGGCCTAGGCGCGCCGGATTCCCATCCCCGCCCGCAGCCGGGCGGCGATGGTGGCGTGGCGATGGGCCTGCGTGCGATCGCGGCTGCGCTCGTAGAGGGTGGCGAGACCCGCGTGGGCGTCCGCCGCTGCCGGTGACATGGAGAGGTCGGTCGCCGTGTCCAGGCTTTCCTCGTAGCAGTGGAGCGCCTCGCGGAGGTCGGCCGCTTCCGGACGCATGACGAGGTCGCCGCGCAGCCGCCGAAGGACCGCGGTGTGGCCGCGCGCGCCCGCCGCCTCCACCAGCGACTCGCCGAGCGCGACTTCGGCCTCCGCTTCCGCCCATCGTCCGGCCGCCAGATAGACGGCCGCCGTCACCGCGCGATAGCGCGTCCAGCGCGTCATGAAGGCGTCGGCGGGGCCGGCGTCGAGGCTGCGGGCGAGGCTGCGCAGCGCCCCCTCGCGATCGCCCGCGAGCGCGTGCGCGTAGGCGAGGTAGAGCGCGTTGGCGGCGATGCCGTGCACGACGTCGTCGGCTTCGGCGGTGGCGAGCCCGGCCTCGAGGATGGGAAGGGCGGTCTCGACGTCGCTCCGGAGGAGATGCACGTAGCCGAGGAAGGCGTGCGCGAGCGCGATCGCGCTCGCGCTTCCCGTCGCCGTCGCCGCCTTCAAACCCTCGTCGGCGGCGGCGAGCGCGCTCTCGAACTCGCCGATCGTGGCCAGGGCTTCCGCGCGCCACCCGCACAGCGTGGCGTGGAGCGGCCGCGCTTCGCGGTCGCCGGCGGCGAGGAGCGCGATGCCGCGCTCGAGGTCGTCGATGGCCTCCGCGCACCGTCCGAGGTCGCGGCCGGCCTGGGCGACGATGTACTGGGCCTCGCCACGGGTGACGAGGTCGGCGGCGTCGGCGAGCGTGAAGGCCTCGCGGGCGAGGTCGCGCGCCCGCTCCAGGCTTCCCGCGCTCGGCCAGATCGTGAGGTCGGCCTGGGCCTGGCGGACGCGCAGCCGGGCCAGGCGCGCGTCGTCGCCCACGGCGCGCGCGAGGGCGTCCGTGCGCTCCGCGAGCTCGCGGAGGCCGTCAATGGCGCCCGCCGCCACCCGCGCCGACCACAGGTCGAGATAGGCGTCGAGTCGCAGGGCGGGCTCCGCATCGTCGAGGGCGTCGACGGCGGCTTCGTAGAGGGCGACGCCGGCGCGGTCGCGCGCGTGCGAGAGCGCGTGCTCGCCCGCGAGGTAGACGTAGCGCGTGGCACGATCCCACGCCTCGCCTCGCACGGCGTGGTAGGCGAGCAGCTCCAGCGACTCCGTGAAGCGATCGCCGGCGAGATGCTCGAGGGCGCGACAGACCTTGCGATGCAAGGACTGGCGCGTCTCGCGCAGGATGGACTGGTAGGCGACCTCGAGCGTGAGCGCTTGCCGGAACGTGTAGGCGGCTTCCGAGGACACGGTCGACTCGTAGAGGAACTCGCCCGAATCCAGCCGCACGAGCGCGGCGCGGACGCGCTCCTCCGGCTCCTCGGTGACGGCCTGGAGCACGGCCACCGGCACCGTGCGGCCGATCACCGCCGCCGTCTGCAAGAGGGTGCGGTCCGCCACCGGGAGCCGCGCGATGCGTGCCGCCACCACCGCCCGCACGCTTCCCGGCACTTCGAGGTCGGAAAGCGGCCGCACCAGCTCGTAGGCGCCGCGGTCGCCGGTGAGGACGCCGGTCTCGGCGAGCGTCCACACCGTTTCTTCCAGGAAGAACGGATTGCCCTCGGTGCGCTCGATGAGCAGCCGCTTGAGGTCGTCGAGGCTCGGCTCTTCCCCGAGCAGATCCGCCAGGAACTCGCGCGCATCCTCGGCGGGAAGCGGGCCCAGGCGGAGCTGACGGAAGTCCGCCACCGTGCTCCAGGCGTGGCGATAGTCGGGACGGTAGTTCAGGAGCAACAGGATCGCCGCGCCCCCGAGGTGGCGCACGAGCTGATCGAGCACCGCTTGCGTGTCGGTGTCGACCCACTGGAGATCTTCGATGGCGAGCACGAGCGGCTGCGTCTCGCTCACGCGCAGGAGGAGCCGGCGCACCGCTTCCAGCGTGCGCTGCCGCCGCCGCGGCGCGTCGAGCGCGCGCCATGCCGGGTCGTCCACCGGCACGTCGAGGATGGCCAGGAGCGGCGGCACGGCGGCGGCGAGGCCGGGGTCGAGCGCCGCCGTCCTCGCGGTGACCTTCTCGGTGATCCGCGCTCCGTCCTCGCCCTCCTCGATGCCGAAGTAGCCGCGCAGCAGCCCCGCCACCGGCAGGTAGGGCATGGCCGACGCGTAGGACTCGCAGCGTCCCTCCAGCACGGTCACGTTCTCGCCGCGCAGGCGGCGCCGGAATTCCGAGAACAGCCGCGACTTCCCGGTGCCCGCATCGCCCACGATCCCCACGATCTGGCCGTGTCCCTTGGCGGCGGCGTCGAAGGACGCGCGCAGGAGATCGAGCTCGTGGGCGCGGCCCACGAACGGGGCCACGTGACCGTCCGTCGCGAAGCGCGTGGGCTCGTAGCCGAGGAGTCGGTACGAGCGG
>DASXSB010000002.1:0-55254 GCA_036506275.1 Candidatus Methylomirabilota bacterium
GTCGGAACCGCTGACGGAATCAGTCCTCTATCGCGCCCGCCGCCGGAATGTGTGCCTGGCTCCGACATCACGTGCCGGGATCGCGTCACCTCCCTGTCGGAGAACTTAGCAGTCGACTGCCAGCCTCGCCCCTCGTGTGACGTATCTGATAGTGCCCATTGCGCTTTTGCGCTGGGCACATCAGATGCACGGCACGACGCGACACCTTGATCAACGCCCTCAAACACCGGAGAACGGCGATATGACGCGATCTTCCCTCGGCCGCTCTGTGGTTTTCCTCGTGCTGTGCCTGACGCTGGCATCGACCCAAACCGCGGTGGCCGCCCCCTCGCGGTGACGACGTCGTCGGACGCCGCCGCCCTGGTGGACGCCCTTGTTGCGGACAACGCCGGGATCACCGTGGTGGGCGGCTCGCCGCTCTACATCGGCGCCAGCAACGCGAGCGGGTTCTTTTCGGGAGGCGCCGGCATCCTCCCCTTCCCGACGGGCGTCGTGCTCACGACCGGGAACGCGCCATTCGTGATCGGACCCAACACGAGTCCGGCCGCCGGCGTGGACAACAACGCGCCGGGGGACGCGGGGCTGAGTGCAATCGTGGGCACAGAGACGCACAACGCGTCCGTGCTGCAGTTCCGTTTCACGTCGACCCAGAACACGATCTCGTTCCAGTACGTCTTCGGGTCGGAGGAGTACAACGAGTTCGTCGGCTCTCAGTTCAACGACGTGTTCGCGTTCCTCCTCAATGGCAACAACATCGCGCTCGTGCCGGGGACCTCGACACCGATCGCGATCAACAACGTGAACAACGGCGCGAACAGCAACCTCTTCACCGACAACACCGGGAACGCGCTGAACACGGAGCTCGATGGCCTCGTCGGCGTGCAGACAGCGCTGTTCGCCACCGCGTCCGTGACGCCGGGCGCCGAGAACACGATCCGCATCGCCATCGCCGACACGTCGGACGAGATCCTGGACTCCGCCGTGTTCCTGCGGGCCGGAAGCTTCGTGAGCGGTCCTCCCGTTCCGGAGCAGCCTACGCAGCCGCCGGGGCCACCGACGTCGGTGCCGGAGCCCATGACGCTCACGCTCCTCGGCTCCGGGATGACGGCGCTCGCCCTCCTGCGCAAGCGCTTCGGTCACCGGTAGCGCTCACCACCGCCGCCGTTCCGCGCCTCGGCGCGGACGGCGGCGTCAGCGAGGCCACACCTTGCGCGCCGTCTCCGCGAGCAGGTCGAGCTTGCGTCGCTGGTCATCCCACGAGATCTCGTTGCCGGCGGCGACCGACGCGAAGCCGCACTGGGGGCTGAGGGCGAGGTTCTCGATCGGCACGTAGCGCGTCGCCTCCTCCAGGCGGCGCAGCAGGTCGCCTTGCGCTTCCAGCTGCGGCACCTTGGTCGAGATCAGACCGAGGACGACCGTCCGTCCCTTCGGCACGAATCGGAGCGGCTCGAAGCCGCCGGCGCGCTCGCTGTCGTACTCGAGCAGGAAGCGATCGTATTGGAGGGCGGCGAAGACTTTCTCGGCGATCCGGTCGTAGCCGCCTTCGGCGAACCAGCGGCTCCGGTTGTTCCCGCGACACATGTGAAGGCCGAGCGTAACGCCCGTGCGCGGAAGCCCCGCCAGCACCGCGTTGTCGGCGTCGACGTTTTCCTCGATGGCGCGGTCGGGATCGACGCCGAGATCGCGCCACTGGCGCCGGCGCTGCTCGTCGGTGTAGTCGAAGACGTAACGAATGGAATCGATCTGGACGTACGGCACGCCTTCCGCGACGAGCGCCGCCACCTCCCCCCGCACGATGTCGGTGAGATCGCGCAGCGCATCGCCCGGCGTCGCGTACGCGCGATCGGACGTGCCCGGAATGTAGCCGCGCAAGTACCACGTGGGGCTCGGGATCGTGATCTTGAATGGGCCCCGAGCGTGCTCGCGAAGAAAGGCCGACTCCAGCCCGGTGATCCGCCGTCGCGCCGTGAGCTTGCCGACGATGATGGCGGGCGGGTCCCCGCCCGCGGTGTCCGCGGGGCCGCTGCCCGCGGCGGCGCTTGCCGTGGCGGGCGAGCGGTCTGCGGGGTGACTCGGCGTGGACGACGGCGCCCGCCGGCGCCACCCGCGGATGTTCAGCATGCTGCCGGCCCCGAACCCGTCCACGGCGGCCGGCAATCCCGTGAGCCACATGTGGCGCCGGTACTCCCCGTCCGAATACACGTCGAGACCGACCTCGCGCTGGAGCTCGAGCGCCGTCAGGATCGCGCGATCCTCCGCTTGGCGTAACTCCGTGTCCCCGATGCGGCCCTCCGCGTGGGCGCGTCGCGCATCGAGCAGCGCCGGTGGCCGCAGAAAGCTCCCCACGTGATCCGCGCGATAGGTCTGCATGCGTAGCTCCTCCTCACGGCCGCCGCCAACGGGACCGTTCGAGTCTAAGGCCTGGTGGCACTCGCCGGCCACGCGTCGCTCCTGGAAAATTGACAAGACGAACCGCCGCCGTAAATAGTGACGAGCGTGAGCGCCGGGTCCGCACTGCGCAAGGCGGGTCAAGCTCTGCTCGTCTGGACCGCGGCGGCCGTCATCCTCTGGTTCGTGTGGCCGCCCGCGCTCGCGTTGCCCCAGCTCTGGATGCTCGCGACCGTCAGTGCGCTCGCCAACGTCTTCCAGCCTGCCTACTCGCTGTTCGAGCGCTCCCGCACGCCGTACGACCGGCACACCGCCGCCCAGATCGTGTGGACCGTCTACCTGACGCAGGTGGCCGCGCTCACCGAGCTCGTTCTGCGCCGCCGTGCGAGCCTGCCGCTCGACGCCCTCACCGGGGTCGCGTTCGCCGCCATGCTGGGCGGCCTCGCACTCCGGACGTGGTCGGTGCTTCTGCTCGGACGGTTCTTCACGTGGAACATCGAGGTTCAACCCGGGCAGGGCATCGTCCGCGACGGCCCCTATCGCCTCATCCGGCATCCGAGCTACACGGGCGCGCTCGTCACCTTCGTGGCGAGCTGCGTGCTCCTCCGGAGCTGGATCGCGGCCGTCCTCGCGCTGGTGGCGTTGACGCTCGCGTTCTGGCGTCGCATCCGCTACGAAGAGGAGCTGCTCCGGGTCGCGTTCCCGGAATACGCCGAGTACGCGTCGCACACGGGGATGCTGCTGCCGAGGCTCCACTGAGCGGAGTGCTGGCCGAACCGGACATCGCGCTCACGGATTGGGGCCTGGCGGTGGAGGCGGCGTTGATGACCGTGTTCGTTCGCGCCGCCGGCCGGGCCGCCGTCCGGGTGTGGTGGACGGTGTTCTTCTCCGCGACCGCGCTCGGTGCGCTGCTGGGCGGCGTCGTGCACGGGTTCCTCACCGATCCGACCAGTGTGGTCGCCACGGTGCTGTGGCGACTCACCCTCCTCGTGATCGGCGTGACCACGCTCGCCGCGTGGGCGATCGGCGCCTACGCCTTCGGAAACCCGATCGCGGTCACGTGGATCGTGAGGGCCGCCGTCGCCGTCTTCGCCGGGTATGCCGTCGTCGTGCTCCTCGTGATTGATGCGTTCGCCGTCGCCATCGCGCACTATGTGCCGGCGGCGCTCTTCCTGCTGGCGGCGCTCATCCATAGTTATCGGCGGTGGGCAGCGCCTCCGATCCTCGCCGGTGTGATCGGGCTGCTCCTGCTCTTCGTCGGATCATCGGTCCAGCTTCTCCACATCGGTGTGCATCCGGTCTACTTCACCCACAACGCTCTCTACCACGCCATCGAAGGCGTCGCGCTCCTCGGCCTCTACGGATCGGCGCGCTGGATGGTGGCGTCGAGCGCGACGTGACGATGTTGCCGCGCCGTCGGTTCCTCCTCGGCACCACCGCCCTCCCCTGGCTGGCGGCCGGCTGCGCGCGCACGACGGTGGAGCGGACGTCCACCGTCGTCAACGACGTGCATTCGCGGCTCAACGCGACCCGCGTCGCCGGCGTCGCCACGCCGCGCGCGGCGGCCGACCTCCCGGCCGTGGTTCGGCAGGCGAGACGGGACGGCCGGGCCATCAGCGTGGCCGGGGGTCGCCACGCGATGGGCGGCCAGCAATTCGGCGAGGACACGCTTCTCGTCGATACGCGCGCGCTGCAGCGGGTGATCGGCTTCGACGCCGATCGAGGCCGCGTCGAGGTGGAATGCGGTATCCAGTGGCCGGAGTTGATCGCCGAGCTCCGGCGCCGCCAGGCTGACCGCCGTCGGCAGTGGGGCATCGTCCAGAAGCAGACGGGCGCCGATCGTTTGACCATCGGGGGCGCCGTGGCCGCCAACATCCATGGGCGCGGCCTCACCCTCAAGCCGTTCGTGGGCGACCTCGAGTCCTTCACGCTGGTGGACGCGACCGGCGAGCCGCGCCGCTGCAGTCGCACCGAAAACGCCGAGCTGTTTCGACTGGCGGCCGGCGGGTACGGACTCTTCGGCATCGTGGCCACGGCCGTCCTCAGATTGGCGCCGCGCCGCAAGCTCGAGCGTGTGGTGGAGATCATCGACATGGATGGCCTGAGCGATGCCTTCGAGCGCCGCATCGAACAGGGCTTTCTCTTCGGCGACTGCCAGTACGCGACCGATGCGACATCCGCGGACTTTCTCCGCCGCGGCGTCTTTTCGTGCTATCGGCCCGTGGACGATGCTCGCGCCATGCCGCCCGAGCAAAAGGAGCTGGCGGCGGCGGACTGGGACCGCTTGCTCTATCTCTCGCACACCGACAAGCGCCGCGCCTTCGAGACGTATGCGGCGTACTACGTGTCGACGTCGGGGCAGCTCTACTGGTCGGACACCACCCAGCTGAGCGTGTACCTCGACGACTATCACGCCGCCCTCGACCGCCGCCTCGGCGCCTCCGAACCGGCGACGGAGATCATCACCGAGATCTACGTGCCGCGCGCATCGCTCGCCGCGTTCCTGGGCGACGTACGCGCAGACTTTCGGCGCCACCGCACCGACCTGATCTACGGCACCGTTCGGCTCATCGAGCGGGATGACGAGACCATGCTGGCGTGGGCGCGGGAGCCGTGGGCCTGCATCATCTTCAACCTGCATACCGTCCACAACGGCGACGGCCTCGCGCAGGCCGCGGACGCCTTTCGCCGGCTCATCGATCTCGCCATCGCGCGCGGCGGGAGCTACTTCCTCACCTACCATCGCTTCCCCACGCGGCGACAGGTGGAAGCCTGCTACCCGCAGTTCGCGGAGTTCTTGCGACGCAAGCGGCAACACGACCCCGAAGAGCGCTTTCAGAGTGAGTGGTACCGGCACTACCGCCGGATGTTCGCAAATGTGCTGTGAGCGAGCGCCCCGGGTGTTGCGCACGACCGACCGCGGGCGGAAGATCGCGGTGGGGCCGTGTCAGCATACCCCGGTCGAGCATGACCGGGGACCGCGGCTCAGAGCTTGCGCATCTCCCGTGGATCAGGAGGCCTTATGCGAAGGATTGTCGTCTCCCTAAGCGTAGTGCTCGTCCTCGCCGGCGTCACCGCGGTCGCCCAGGAGAAGACCAAGGATTCACCGAAATCCGGCCATGACGGCATGGCGACCACGGGCGGGGCCAAATCCGACGCCGCCGTCATCGCCAAAGCGACGAGTGCGGCGCCGGCGGACATCGGCCGCGGCGCCGCCGTCATGGGCATGGGCGCCGATGGCAAGATGAAGGAGCTGCGGGCTGGCACCAACGGGTGGATGTGCATGCTCGATCTCGCCGGTGATTCGATGTGCCTCGACAAGGAATGGCAGGCGTGGGGCGACGCCTGGATGAACAAGAAGGACCCGCCGAAGCCGAAGGCCGTCGGCGTCGCGTACATGCTGAAGGGCGACAAGGGTGCGAGCAACACCGATCCCTATGCGACGAAGCCGACGGCCGACAACCAGTGGGTGGTGAGCGGGCCTCACATCATGATCCTTCCCACGGACCCCGGTCAGCTCGACGCCTACCCGACGGACTGGACCAAGGGTGGCCCGTGGGTCATGTGGAAGGGAACGCCATATGCCCACATCATGGTGCCCGTGACGTCGATGGCGAGATCCGGAGCGAAGGCCCCGATGAAGAAATAGCGCGGCGAGGCGATGACGCGTGCGCGCGCCGCTCTCGGCGCTCGGCACCGAGAGCGGCTGCCACGCGAGTGCTTCGTCGCCTATCGCGGCGAGCCCTGCATCACGCGCTTGACCACCATGGCGGCGATCCCCGCCAGCGCGGCCTTCGCGAGCGGAGAGGCGAGGATGGTGGTGGCGGCGCTCGGCGCCCCCGACGGCGCCGGCGCCGTCGCACCGCCGAGGAGATCGCGGAGCCGGCCCGGCGTCTGATGCAGATCGGTGAGCGCCCGACCGAGGTCCTTCGGCTCCGACCCTAGCTGGCGCGGAAGAGCCGTCCCGCGCGCCTGCGCTCGTTCCTGCAACATCTTCACGAAGGCCGCCCGCTCCTCCGGCGACAAGCGGGCGAGCGCTTCCTGAGCCGCCTGCGCGTACTCGTCGGGGGGAACGGCGTGCGCCACGTCCTGATACCGCTCGACGACCTCCTGATCCGAGTAGCCGTCCGCGGGATGTCCTTGCTCGTAACGGGTGACGAACTCTCTGAAGTCGCGCTGGCGCTGTCCACCGCCGAGAAGCTCATCCAGAATGCCCATGTCGTGTGCTCCTTCCTTCGTCCTAAGCCTGACGTTTTCTCATGCTGCGATAGACGATGAGGACCACGATCGCCCCCACGACAGAGGCGACGAAGCCGGCCCCCTGATTGGGTCCGTAGAGCCCGACGAGCCGGCCGAGGAGAGTGGCGACGAGCGCCCCTCCCATTCCGAGGAGCGCCGTCACGAAGACTCCTCCCGGATCCGATCCGGGCATGACGAACTTCGCGAGGGCACCGACCACCGCCCCAATCAAGACGATCCAGATGAGTTCCAGCATGTCGTCCCCTCCCCAGGGGCGGTACGCGCCCTCTTTCGTTCCCAGTGTGACGAAGACGCGCCCGCGCACAATAGGGTCTTGGCCCTATGAAGATCACCCATGAGTCGTGGGGCCAACGTCCGATTGCCGGCGCCGTCCGTCGAGTAGGAAGCTTCCCCCGCGTGAGGAGGCGCCATGCCGACGAAGACGGATTTCACGGCGGAGGAATGGAACGTCATTCGACGGGCCCCGCTCATGGCCGGGCTGCTCGTGGTCGCCGCCAGTCCGAGCGGGCCATTCGGAGTCCTGAAAGAAGTCTTCGCGGTCGGCGAGACGTTGGCCAACGTGAAGCGTCACGGCGCCTCCAGCGATCTCGTGAACGCCATCGTCGCTGATCTGTCGATGAGCGACCCGCGGCAGCAGAGCACGCCTCCCGACGTCCGCGGCAAGACACCGGACGAGCTGCGAACCGTCGCCCTGGAGGCGTGCCGGCAGGCGGCGGCGGTGGTGGAGAAGAAAGTCGCGCCCGTGGAGGCGCAAGCCTTCAAGCAGTGGCTCGTCTCCACCGGCCACAAGGTGGCGGAGGCGGCCAGCGAGGGCGGCGTCTTCGGAATCGGCGGGACGCGCGTGAGCGAGCAAGAGACGACAGCGCTGAAGGACCTGGCTTCCCTCCTCGGCGTGAAGGCGTGAGGCGCGCAGGGCCGATCCGCCGTGATGTGCCGGGGAGTCGCGAATCTCGGAAGGAGAATGACCATGGCGATTGATCTGGTCGACCTCGTGAAAGGCTATTTCACCCCGGATCTCATCCAGAACGCGGCCACTCTCGTCGGCGAATCCCCCGCCACGACCCAGAAGGCGCTGGCGGGAATCGTGCCTACGCTCGTCGGCGCCCTTGCGAACACGGGATCGACGAGCGATGGCGCGCAGCAGCTCACCCGTATCCTCGATGGCGGGAAGTACGACGGGAGCGCCCTCGACAACGTGGTGAGCTTGTTCGGTGGCGGGAAGAGCACGCAAGGTGCGCTGAGCGCCGGCAAGGGCATCCTGGATTCGCTGTTCGCCGGCAAGCTCGCTGGCGTCACCGAGCTCCTCGCCCGCTTCGCCGGCGTCCGCACGGAATCGGCGTCGTCGCTGCTGGCGTTGGCAACGCCGCTCGTCATGCACGTGCTCGGGAGCCAGCGCGCAGCGGTCGGCCGCGACCCCGGGGCCTTGGCGAGCCTGCTCGGCGAGCAGAAGAGCTTGCTCAGAGGTCTGGTGCCGGCGGGCCTCGGCTCGCTGCTCGGGTGGTCGGGAGCGTCCGCGGGAGTTCCGCAGCTCGGCGTGAGCGTGGCCAGCGCCAGCTCGCCCGTCGGGCGGCAGGTGGTGGCCGAGCCCGCGGAGACCGAGCGCCCGAGCTGGATCTTTCCACTCGTCGTGCTCGGCGCCCTCGCCCTCGCCGCCATCACGTGGCTGAACTGGCCGACGACGCAAACGGCGACGGAGCCGCCGGGGGCGCGGAAGATGAGCCTGCTCCAGCTCCCGGACGGAGCCAAGATCTCGGTCCCCGAGAGCTCCTTCAACGCGAGCGTCGCCAACTGGCTCGGCAGCACGGCCGACGTGAGGGTCCCCAAGCGCTTCGTCTTCGAGGACCTCAACTTCGAGACCGCCTCCACGACGCTCACGCCCGACTCCGTCGCCACCGTGAATTCGCTGGTGGCCGTCCTCAAGGCCTACCCGGCCGCGGCCGTGGCCCTCGAGGGATACACCGACAACACGGGTGATCCGATTTCCAACAAGAAGCTCTCCCTCGACCGCGCCGTCGCCGTGAAGGACGTCATGGTGAAAGGCGGCATCGTGGAGTCGCGCATCACGACGGCCGGGTATGGACAGGACAACCCGGTCGCATCGAACGAAACGGAGGATGGACGAGCGAAGAATCGACGCCTGGAGCTGGTCGTGGTGAAGCGGTAAAGAGGAGACACGTCGATGGCGATTCTGAAGCGCGGTCTAGCCGGAGAGCCGGTGAAGAGGTTGCAGCAGAAGCTAGGCCTCGAGGCCGATGGTGAGTTCGGCCCGAAGACCGAGGAGGCGCTCGAGGCCTATCAGAAGGAGAACGGGTTGGCGGTGGACGGTATCGCGGGGCCGGATACATTCGCGCACATGAGTCTGCACGAGCTGATCCTCTTGAAGACGGGGACGTCGGGAGAAACGGTCAAGAAGCTACAAGAAGCGCTCGGCATCGCGGCCGACGGCCGCTTTGGCCCCGCGACCGAGAAGGCGGTGCGGACGTATCAGGAGAAGAACGCCCTGCACGTGGACGGGATGGCTGGCCCCGAGACACTTGCTCGCATGCAGGTCTTCACGGAGATCACGCCCAAGGTCGTGGAGATGTCGCAGGTGCCCGCCTCGATGGTGGAGGCGCCGGCATCCGCGGCCGCGCCGGCCACGACGGGAGCACCCGCGCGGCGCAGCATCTGGGACACGGTGAAGAGCTTCTTCAAGTGACCACGCCCGTGGTGTGGGCCGTCGCCGCCGCGGCCCACACCGCGCGCTTCGGCAGCGCTCTATAATGCGCTAGCCATGGAACGCGATCAGATCCTCCTCGGCAAAGGCACGCAGCCCGTCTATCTGCTCGCGAAGTACGGCAATCGCCACGGTCTCGTGGCCGGGGCCACCGGGACCGGCAAGACCGTCTCCCTCATGGTCATCGCCGAAGGATTCTCTCGCCTGGGCGTGCCGGTGTTCCTCGCGGACGTCAAAGGCGACGTGGCGGGATTGGCCATGCCGGGGCTGATGAACGAGAAGGTCCAGGCACGTGCGAAGCAGACGGGGGTCCAGGGCTACACGAGCGAGGCGTGCCCCGTCGTGTTCTGGGACATCTACGGCAAGGCCGGCCATCCCGTGCGCACGACCGTCAGCGAGATGGGACCGAGCCTGCTGGCGCGCATCCTCGAGCTGAACGACACGCAGGCCGGCGTTCTTGAAATCGCGTTCAAGCTCGCCGACGACCGCGGTTTGCTCCTCCTCGACCTCGACGACCTCCGCGCGCTGCTCGGCTTCGTCGGCGACAATCGCAAGGAGATCTCGTCGGCGTACGGGCTGGTGAGCGCCGCCTCCATCGCCGCCATCCAGCGCGCGCTCTTGACCCTCGATCGCGAGGGCGGCCAGCTCATGTTCGGCGAGCCCGCGCTGGAGCTGGCCGATCTCATGCGCACCGATCTCGGCGGACGCGGCGTCGTGAGCATCCTCGCCGCCGACCAGCTCATCCTCAAGCCGCGGCTCTATTCGAGCTTCCTGCTCTGGCTCCTCTCCGAGCTGTTCGAGAACCTGCCCGAGGTCGGCGATCTCGATCGCCCCAAGCTCGTGTTCTGCTTCGACGAGGCGCACCTCCTCTTCGACGACGCCCCGCCCGCGCTCCGGCAGCGCGTGGAACAGGTCGTGCGCATCATTCGCTCGAAGGGCGTCGGCGTGTACTTTTGCTCCCAGTTCCCGGACGACGTCCCCAACGAGATCCTCGGCCAGCTCGGCAACCGCGTCCAGCACGCCTTGCGCGCCTACACACCGCGCGATCAGAAGGCGGTCCGCACGGCGGCGGAGACCTTCGTCCCCAATCCCGCCCTGGACGTCGCCGAAGTCATCTCGCAGCTCGGCGTGGGCGAAGCGCTCGTCTCCACGCTCCAGGAGAAGGGCGTGCCCGCGCCCGTGGAGCGAACACTGATCGCGCCCCCGCGTTGCCGGATGGGCGCCATCACGCCGGAAGAGCGGGCGGCCGTGCGCGCTCGCAGTCCCGTCGGCGCCAAGTACGACCACACCGTGAACCGCGAGTCCGCGTACGAGATCCTCACGCATCGGACCGCCGCCAGCGTGTCGCCGGCGCCACCGGGGTCCGCCGCGCCCGAGCGCCCGGCATCGTCACCCGCCAAGCCCGAGCCGACGGCACCGGGCGGCGGCCTCGGGGAGCTGATCTGGGGCACCAAGCGCCGTCAGGGCATGGTGGAGACGATGGCCAAGCAGGCGGCGCGCACGGTTGGCAACGAGATCGGTCGCCAGGTCCTACGCGGCGTGCTCGGCGGTATCCTCGGCGGCGCGCGGCGCCGCTGAGACGGTGGGCATAACATACTTGACTAACCACGCCGGGAGGGGTACCCTTCGACCATGAACCAGAAACCCGCCGTCCCCGCGACCATGGTCGAGGCCATCCGGTACTTCGCCGACCCCGATATTTCGCTGACGTTCCTGGCCGCGCTCCGCTGGCCGGACGGGCAGGTTGTCTGCCCTCAGTGTGGTAGCCGGGAGGTGACGTTCCTCCGGGAGTACCGTCGGTGGAAGTGCCGCACCAAGCATCCCCGCCAGCAATTCTCGATCAAGGTCGGCACGATCTTCGAGGACTCGCCCATCGGGCTCGACAAGTGGCTGGCGGCGGTCTGGATGATTGCGAACGACAAGAACGGTATCAGCTCGTACGAGGTCGCGCGCGGCCTCGGCGTCACGCAAAAATCCGCGTGGTTCATGCTCCACCGTATCCGGCTGGCGATGCAGGACGGCTCGGTCGAGAAGCTGCGCGGCCAAGTCGAGGCCGACGAGACCTTCATCGGCGGCCACGTGCGCAACATGCACACGTGGCGTCGCCGCAAGGTGATGGAGGGCCGCAAGGGCGGTAGCCATTCCAAGGCGGTCGTCATGGGGCTCTTGGAGCGTGGTGGGCGAGTGCGCGCCACCGTACTGCCCAAGGCGATGAATCCGTGGATGCGCGACGTGATCGACAAGAATGTGGAATCCGGGACCGAGTTGATTACTGATGCCGCGTCGATGTATCGCACGCTGTCGCCCAAGTTTCTTCATAGCTTTGTGGACCACATACAGTCGTACGTGCGCGGCCACATCCACACCCAAGGGCTTGAGAATTTCTGGTCGCTGCTCAAGCGCGCGCTGCACGGCACGTACGTCAGCGTCGAGCCGTTCCATCTCCACCGCTACGTCGATGAAGAAGCGTTCCGTTACAACGAGCGGTTTGGGAAAGACGCCGACCGTTTCGTGACCGCGCTGCGCGGCATCATCGGTCGGCGGATTACCTACAAGACCCTGACCGGCGCCGTGGCTACGACGTGAGCCCAGCCGACGGCGCCAAGGCAGAGGGAAACGAAAGCATGGGCGATGAGCCAAGACCGGCGACGCCATATGAGCGCTTTGTCGCGGCGACGAGACGGGTGCTGTCCGTCTCCAAAGAGGAATTGGAGAAGCGGGAGGCGGCGTGGCGAAAGCGACGGCGACGGAAGCGGCCTGGCTCATAGTCTTAGTCGCACTCCGTAGAATCTATTGAGCCCCTCCTGAATAACTATGTTGGGCTCGGTATAGCCGAGTCGAAAGTGCCGAACCCGACTCTCAATGAGTCGCATGAGAGTAGGGAATACGTCGGGGCCGGGAGCTTTGTAAAGGTTCTGCCACTCCCAAGCGAGAAAGTCGGCCGCACCCGTCGCAGCGTTGTCCCCTTTCGGCAAGAACGTGTCGCCTCGACGACGAAACCGCCGCGACAGAACCTCGTTCGACGCTATCTTATCGAGTAACAGCATCGCCTCGGCCTTGCCCTCCGCTCCATCCTCAAAGAAATAATGAACACCGCTCTCGTCGTCAATCTGGTCAAGCGCCTTGCTCGTAAGGTTCATGGCGCCTTCTACGCAGATGCTATAAACCCCGCCAAGGTAATCGACCGCACCAGGGAATTTCGCTAGATAGCTACTGAGCGTCGCATGCTCTATCCCGACCACGACGCCTATGAAGGCGGTTTCAGCGATGATTTCGGCAAGCTCGCCGGCGAGCCGGTTGCAGTCATCCCGGTGCCATCCCGAGAATGCGCGCTCGCGCCGCCAGAGATCAGACATGCTGAACACAATTCCGGACGGCACATTGCGACAGGCGTGACGCCATCGGTGATCGCACTCAGTAACTGCGTCCGGGGTAAAGAGGTAGCCGGCTACGCATGCGAATGGCGAGTTCGCATCCGTGCCGCCCTCATCAAACAACCCATGAAAAGCAGCCACTAATCCAGGGCCCCCAACGAATAGCGTTCTTATGAGCGCCGCGAACTCGGCGCCCGGGTCATTCGTGGGTGACCACGCGGCGGCCATTTACCGGCCGCGCTCCTGGGGCGGGTCGTCACCCCCGCCTTCCGCGTCATGGGCATCTGCCCCCCCGCTTCCATCCCCGCCATCTTGCCCCCCGGACGGCGGGTTATCCAAGTATGTTATTGCCGAGACGGTCGCGCCCTCTCCGTCGCTCGCGTCACCCGCCGTAGGTCCTTGGTCCGACTGTGGCGCCACCGCCCCCGTGTCATTCTTCTCGAATGCGCTACTTCGCGTCACACGCGTTCGTGGAGCAGTCGCGCCGCGGGGGAGAGGGCGTGCTGGGCGCGGCCAGCCGCGCCACGACGTTGCACAGCTCGATGGCATCGAGCGGCTTCGGCAGGAACTCGTCACAGCCGGCGAGGAAGCACCGTGTGCGCGCGGCCTTGTCGGTGCTCCCGGTCACGATGACGGTCGCCGGCGCCCGCGTCCCCAACCGCATCGCCGCCCGCGCGGTGCGAATCAACCAGACGCCGTCTTCATCGGGGAGAACCAGATCGCTCACGATGACGTGGGGAACAAACTTGCCGAGCACCTTCAACGCGTGCCAGGCGGTTTCCGCCGTCACGACCGTGGCTCCCTCCAGCTCCAGAACCGTCCTCATGAACTCGCGACAGTCCGTGTCGTCCTCGACGACCAGCACTCGCACACCGTTCAAGTCAGGCTGCGACATCTCGTCCTTCCGTCAAAGTCTGAAGTTTCCGAGCCCACGCGTCCCACCGTGCAGGACGTCCCATCACGGGCATCACCCTCACGATAGCGAGCGCGGGGGGCGTGAATGCGGGTCGGAAACGACAAGTTTCTGACCGAAAACGCCAGAAGCCGTCGGGGAGGAGTGGCAACGGTGTCGATGAGGATCGTGCCGCCGGCGAAGGTGGAGGCGGAGGAAGCGTCCGGGCTCGCGCGGCTGGTCTTGATGGTCCTCGACCGGATTGCCCGGTGCGGTCTCTCCCGCGAGGAGCTGCTCCGCCAGGCCCGCCTCGACGAAGCGCAGCTCCGCGATCCCGACCATCGCATCCCGATCTCCGCCGTCGCCCGCCTGTGGCGCGCGATCGCCGCCCATACCACGCAGCCGACCATCGGCCTTCGACTCGGCAAGGACGTGCGGGCGCGCGAATTCGGACTCGTCGGGTACGTGATGGTGTGCAGCAAGACGCTGGGAGAGGCGCTGACACGTCTCGATCGCTACGATCGCATCGTGTCCGACGCGCTCAACATCGAGCTCGACGCCGCCGCCGGCGCCACCTGGGTGCGGCTGCACGTGCAGTCGCCACTACAGGCGCTCCGCCCCGCCGCGGACGCGCGCGTGGCCGCCCTCGTTTCCGTGTGCCGGGAGCTCGTCGGTCCCCTCCAGCTTTTGACCGTGCGACTTCCCTATCGAGAGCCCCCGCACACCGCCGAGTACGACGAGTTCTTCCGCGCGCCCGTCGAGTTCGGCTCGCTGGCGACGGCGTTTCTCGTGAGCGCAGACGACCTCGAGCGCCCGGTGGCCCAGTGCGACGAAACGCTGGCCGGCTATCTCGATCATCTCGCGCAGCAACTGCTGGTGCCTGCGGACGACCGCCCCACCGTGCGCGACCAGATCCGCCGGCGGCTGTGGGCGGATCTCCCGGACGGCGTTCCCGACCTCACGACGCTGGCTCGCGGTTTGGGCATGAGCAGCCGCACGCTGCAACGGCGCCTGCGCGACGAGGGGACGACGTTCCACCAGGTGCTCGTCGAGCTGCGCCGAGAGGCGGCACCCGCGTTGCTGCGCGACGGCCGGCTCGCCGTCTCGGAAGTCGCGTTCTTGCTCGGCTACGAGGATCCGTCCTCCTTCCAGCGCGCGTTCCGCGACGCGTTCGGAGTGTCTCCGAGGGTCTTTCGGCGCACCGCCTAGCGGGCGCCCGTAGTCGGCCCGTTCACTTGCGGCGCCCCGACCAGGTGGGCCATGCTCGTGCCGACCGGCGGGAGGAAGCGCAGAGCCGCCCGCCGCCACCGTCCAAGAGGAGGCACGCATGACGCCCACCGTGAACGCGCCCGTCGTGGATTCCGATGGCCACGTCCTCGAGCCGGCCGACACCTGGCTGAACTACCTCGAGCCCGCATACCGGGATCGCGCCATCCGCATCGCGCGCGACGAGCACGGTTACGAAGTGCTCTTGATCGACGGGCAGCCGCTCAAGACGCTGCGCGGAGAGCTCGGGGCCCTGGGCGGGATCGGCATGGACGCCACCCGCCTCCTCACGCGCGGACAGATCACGTACGCGGAGGGGAGCCCGGCCGGCGGCTACGACCCCGTCGAGCGGCTGCGCGTGATGGACGGCGAGGGCATCGACGCCGTGCTGCTCTATCCCACCATCGGCATCTGCTGGGAGGGACACGTCACCGATGCCGGTCTCGCCACCGCGTACACGCGCGCCTACAACCGCTGGCTGGCCGAGTTCTGCCGCACGGATCCGAAACGCCTCTACCCGGTCGCCCACATCTCGCTGCTCGATCCCGAGGGCGCCGTGCAGGAGACGATTCGCGCGCGGCGCGACGGCTGCGTCGGCATCTTTCTGTCGCCCGATCTCGCCGCCCGCGGCGGCCGTCACTTCGACGATCCGGTCTTCGCCCGCTTCTGGGAGACGGCGCAGGAGCTCGAGATGCCGATCGCCTTCCACGTGGTCGTGCGCGATCGCCAGTGGTTCCGGCAGTGGCAGCGGCGCGATCCCTCCGATGCGCTGTTCGGCATCGCGTTCCTCGCCATCGACGTGATGGCGGCGTTCACGCAGATGCTGGCGGCCGGGATGTTCGAGCGCTACCCGCGTCTCAAGTGCGCCGTGCTGGAGGCCGGCTCCAACTGGATCGCGGCCTGGCTCGACCGCCTCGACCACAAGTACCGGGTGATGAAGCACCAGACACCGATTCGCATGGAGCCGAGCGAATACTTTCGCCGCCAGTGCCTGATCTCGGCCGATCCCGACGAGTCGGTCACCGTGCAGATGGTCGAGCACCTCGGCGCCGACTACTTCATCTGGGCCTCCGACTATCCGCACATCGACGCGTCGTTCGGCGTCGTCCGGGAGCTCCAGGAGCGGCTGGCGCCGCTGGCGGAGGACGCTCGCGACAAGGTGCTCGGCCTCAACGCGCAGCGCTTCTACGGACTGGCCGGGTGATGGACTTCGCGCTGAGCCCCGAGCACGAGGAGCTGGTCCGTACGCTCCGTCAGTTCGCGCGGAAAGAGCTGGCGCCGCGCTCGCGCGACTGGGACCGCACGCGCGAGTTTCCGTGGGACGCGTGGCGGCGGATGGGCGAGCTGGGATTGCTCGGCCTGCGCATCCCGGCCGCGTACGGCGGGCAGCCCGCGGATCTCCTCACGATGGGCCTCGCCCTGGAGGAGATCGCGCGCGGCGACTTCAGCTGCACGTACGGGATCCAGCTCGCCGCCCTCGCCGGGGAGATCCTCGGCGGCCATGGCGCCGAGGAGGTGAAGCAGCGCTGGCTACCGCCGACGGCGCGGGGGGACACCGTCATCGCGCTCGCGCTCACGGAGCCGGACGTGGGCTCGGACGCCGCCAACCTCGCCTGCCGCGCGGTGCGTGACGGCGCGCACTACGTCCTCACCGGCGAGAAATCGGGAATCAGCCTCGGCATGGCGGCGCAGGCGTCGATCGTGTTCGCGCGCACGAGCGCCGAGCGTGCGCGGGGTATCACCGCGTTCCTCGTCGACATGAGCCTGCCCGGGGTTACGCGCAGCGTGCTGCGCGACATGGGATCGCACGCCCTCCAGCGCGCGGTCATCTCGCTCGACGGCGTGCGCGTCCCCGCCGGTCACCGGCTCGGCGCCGAAGGTACGGGCTTCTACCAGGTCATGAAGGGATTCGACTGGAACCGCATCTGCATCGGGCTTGCCTGTCTCGGCATCGCCGCGGAGTCGCTCGAGGAGACGATGCGATACGTGAAGGAGCGGCGAGCGTTCGGCAAGCCACTCGCCACCTTCGAGGGTGTGTCGTTCCGCATCGCAGAGGCGGCCACGCATGTGGAGGCGGCGCGCTGGCTCGCCTATCGTGCGCTGTGGCTGGCGGATCGCGGCGAGCCGTCCACCAAGGAAGCGTCCATGGTGAAGTGGTGGGCGCCGAAGCTCGCGGTGGAGACGATCCACCAGTGCCTGCTCCTCCACGGCCACTACGGCTACACGGACGAGCTGCCGTTCGAGCAGCGGCTGCGCGACGTGATCGGGCTCGAGATCGGCGACGGCACCGCGGAGATCATGAAAGTGATCGTCGCCCGCGAGCTGATGGGCCGGGGGAGCCTCCCTTATTAACTTATTGGGGGCCCCGAAATGGCCCCCAAACCCCCAACGCTCGGAGCGCCCCGGCGTAGCCGTGGCACTCCTCGACAACCCCCAAACGCTCGCAGCGCCCCGGCGTAGCCGTGGCACTCCTCGACAAACCCCAACGCTCGGAGCGCCCCGGCGTAGCCGTGGCACTCCTCGACAGCCCGTGGCCGCCGTCGTTCACCACCTTCCGTAGAGCCGCACGAGGGCGCGCCAGAAGGCGTCGCGGTCGGCGCTGAGGCTCGTGTGGCCGGCTTCGGGCGTCGCATTGGCGCCCGTCTGCACCATGACCAGCTTCAGCTCGGGGTCCACGAACACCGATTGCCCGTACACGCCGACCATCGCGAAACGCCGGCGCTCGCCGGGAAACAGCCAGAACTGGTAGCCGTAGCCCCAGTACGGCGTCGCGTTTCCCGGGCGAAACGCCGCCGGCCCCCGCTTCCAGTCCGTCGCCTCCAGCAGGAACTCGCGCGGGACGATCGGCTGGCCGCTCGGATCGTCGGGCCGCACGCCGTCGTTTGCGAGGACCACGCCGAGACGGGCGTAGTCGCGCAGGGTCGCGTTGAAGTTGCCGAGGGCGACTTCCAGTTCCGTACGATCGGCGTACCACGAGGCGCTGTCCTCGGCGCCGATCGCCTGCCAGAGGCGCGCGGTCAGATACTTGCTAAGGGTCATGCCCGTGGCGCCGCGCAGCACGGCCGCCAGCACGACCGTATGGGGACTCGCATAGTAGAAGCGCGTTCCTTGTTCGACCTCGCGGTCGGTGATCGTCCGAATGGCGGCCTCGATGCCGACGGCCGCGATCGCCTTGCCGAAGCGCGGGGTGTCGCCTGTCCTGCCGTCATAGGTCTGCTCGTACTTCATGCCGGACGCCATGCGGAGCAGATTGCGTAGCGTCGTCTGGCCGAGCACGGTGCCCTTGAGCGCGGGCGCATAGCGCTCGGCGGGATCGTCGAGCGATTGAATCCGGCCTTCGTGCTGGGCGATCCCCACCGCGAGGGCGGTGATCGATTTCGCCATGGACTGCGACGTGAAGCGATCGCTTGGCTTGCGATCGTACTGATAGCGCTCGAGCTGCACGACACCGTCCTTGACCACGAGAAGGCCCATGATCCGCTGGCGCGCCAGATAGTCGGTGAGCGTCAGCCCGCGCGCGTCTTTCGCGTTCCAGCGAACGTCCGGCTCCGCCGTCGCCCTCGGAAGCGGCATGGGTCTCGACGCAGGCGGCAGCTTGTGCGGCGCGCCGTGGAAGATGCCCTTGATCTCGGCCTGATGGGTGAACGAGCCCACGCGGACGGATTCTTCGTAATACCAGTTGGCGGCGTTCCCGACCGGATAGCCGCGCTGCTTGCCGAGCTTCTCCTCGTCGGGCGCAGCGAGGACGACGGAGGCGAGCACGACCGGCAGGACGACGAAGAGCGCGGTGACTTTCATGGTGCTCGGACCCCGACATGATGCGGGAAAGAGACCCACGACACCAGGGGGCGAGTGTCGTGTCGCGTCGCGCGCGCTCGACGCGCTGCATCGCGGCCGTGGGCGTCCCCCGCGCATGCGTGTCACTCTCTTGGTGTGCGTGCGGGCGCGTGCGGGCGTTTCGCCCGAAGGAAACCATCGCGTCAGGGCCGGCGTCGAACAAGATAGGAGGAGAAACGCGATGCGGCAGCGAACGTCGGGAACGATATCGGCGATGGTCCTCATCACCGCCCTCGCCGCCGGTTGTGCGGGTCCGGCCGTAGGTATCTCGGATTCGGCGTCGGCGGCGATACCGCCCGCGACCGATATCGCGGGGACCTGGCATGGCACGTTCGGCTGGGTCGGCGGCTGGCATTACACGGACGAAGGCAAAGTCACGCTCGACATCAAGGACAACGGCACGTTCACGGCGACGGTCGAGCGAAACGGCGCCACGAACAACCTCGCCAAGCCTGCCACCTGGGCAGGAACGGCGGTCGCACGGGGCAACGGCGTGACCCTGCGCGACACGGGAGGGTCGTGGCCGACGATCGCCCTCCGTCGGTCCGGCAACAACGTCCTGTACGACGTGGCCAACGACCCCGCGACCGAAAGTCCCGTGATGATGAAGTTCGAGCGCGTCGGTCAATGATCGCCGGATTCCGATCCGTCGTGGGCTCGTTCGGCCTCGCCCTGGTGCTGATGGCACCGGGCGTGGCGACGCCGGCAGCGGCGGCGACGCGTGAGCTCCGGCCTCTGATCATCGGCTGGGAGCAGCTCTTCTCCGTGACGTGGGGGGCGTCGCAGCGCCACGGCCGCCTCGAGGTCGAGGGGTTCGTGGACAACAACGCGCCGTACCGCGTGGCGCGCCTTCGCATCCTGGTGGACAGCCTGGATGATTCGGGGCGAATCGTCGACCAGCGGGTGAGCTGGGTCTTCAGTCAGCTCACCGCCGACGACCGCCTCCCCTTCCGGGTCTCCGTTGCCCCCGCCGCGCGCTATCGAGTCCGCGTGTTCTCCTACGACCGCATCGACGACGCCGGCGTCATGATCCCCTGATCAGAAGCTCGCGCGGTTGAGCGCGTTGTCGGGAGCGCCGACCCGATACCAGCGGTGACCGTAGGGCGGGAGCGTGATCTCGTGGAGGCCGCTCTCCGAGCGGCTGTGGTTCTCGTCGAAGACGTCGACGAGGAGGCCACTGTTGTCGGTCTTGGGATCGACGGCCACGCTTTGTCGCCGGCCGGAGAAGTTGTGCACCGTGAGCGTGGACACGCCGCGGAAGTCGTAGCGAATCGCCAGCACCTCGGGAACGTCGACTCGGAGTACCGCGAAGTCACCCCACCCGAGCTCGGGACATTCCTTGCGCATGCGGATCCGCCGCTCCGTCCAGTTCAGCAGCGATTCGGGATCGCGACGCTGCTGCGCGACGTTGACCCTTCTCGTAGCCGTAGGTCTCGTCGCTGATCACCGGCCGCACTGTCCGCTCCGCCTTCGAGAACCCGCCCCGCGGCTCGTTCGTCCACTGCATCGGCGTGCGCGCGCACTCCCGCTCCTCCATCGTGAGATCGTCGCCCATGCCGATCTCATCGCCGTATTGCATCATCGGCGTGCCCGGTAGCGAGAAGAGCAGGCTGAAGGCGAGCTCGAGGCGCCGGCGGTCATTTTTCAGCATGGGCGCCAGGCGGCGGCGTCCCGCGAGGTATTCGAGCCGGCGATGGAGCCCCTCGAAGTCGCCGGTCCCATCCCCGTTCGCATCCATGTACTTCTCGACGTCCAGGCAGTAGAGGATGGCGTTCTTGTACCAGAGGTCGTGAGCGGCCATGGCTGAGCCTCCCCGCGCGGCAGCGGCCGCGACGGCAAGAAACCTTCTCCCTGCCATGGTGCAAACCCTGGACCGGTGTCGGCGGCCAGAGCCTTCTACGCCTCGACCGCCCCGGGGTGGAGTCGCCGTCAGTTGACGACGAGCTGGCGCGGCGCGTGCGTCACGGCTTCGCAGCCGCGCGCGGTGACGATGGACGTCTCTCCGAGACACATGCTGAGGCCGGTGCGGGTGTTCAGCACGATCATGTGCACGAAGAACACCATGCCCGGGGCCAAAATTTGAGGATTGCCCGTGTACACCATGGGCCAGTCCATCCAGGTCGGCGGATACGTCGCGCCCATCGTGTAGCCGCACGCGTTCAAGTAGTGGCCCTCGTAGCCCGCTTTCTCGAGTGTCCGCGCGTGCGCGTCGAACACCTCGCCCACGGTGCGACCCGGCCTGAGCATCCGCTGGGCGGCATCGAGGGCCTCGACGCAGGCGGCGAACATGTCGCGATGGCGCGCGTCCAGTTTCCCGGTGAGCGCCACGTGCATGAGCGCCGCGTGGTAGTGCCGGTAGGCGGCGGCGAACTCGAATGTCACCTGATCCGTCGGGCGCACCGTGCCGTGGCCGGTGTGGTAGCGGACGAGGAGGGCCTCCTCGCCGCTGCCCATCGGCCACCGGCTCGCCGACGGGTCACCATCGCCGGCGAGGATCACCTTCTGCATCTCGCCGTAGATCTCCCCCACGCGCGCGCCCGGTACGGTGAGACGGTTCGCCACGGCCAGCGCCTCGTCCGCGAGCTGACCCGCGCGGCGTACGTAGGCGAGCTCGGCCGGGCTCTTGACGAGACGCAGGAGCCGCACGAGATCCGACGCATCTTCCGTCCGACAGAAGCCGTGGAGCGCGGCGTCCACCATCTGCCCGCGCTGAGCGGTGAGACCATACGCGTGGTATTCGACGCCGAGGCGCTTGCCGCGGCAGCGGTGGCTGTCGAGCATGTCGCGCAGATCGTGGGCGGGATTGGCGCCCTCGCGATCGCGCCAGATCCGGACGTCCTCGATCACCGACGTGAGGCGCGCCTGGCGCAGATCGGCCGAGCGCGTGCAGAGCGCGAGGGCGCCGTCGGCGCCCAGGTACATCCCCTGAAACATGCTGTAGCCGCTCGTGTCGTAGCCGGTCAGGTAGTACATGCTCTCCTGGCGGAAGATGAGGAGGCCGTCGAGCCCCTGCTTCGCCATTTCCCGGCAGGCGGCGCGCCGCCGGCGCGCGAGCTCCTGCTTCGTGAAGTGCAGCATCAGACGTCCGTCCGCCGCCGCAACAGCGCGCTGGCGCCGAGCACCGTGCACGTCACCGCGATGAGGAACGAGCTGACGGCCGCGATGGTGGGGTCGACCTCGAGGAGCAAGCTGTTCCAGACGCGCACGGTCAGCGTCTGCACCTCCACGCCCGCCAGGAATAGCGGGATCAAGAGCTCGTCGAACGACGTGAGGAACGCGAAGAGCGCCGCCGACACCACGCCGGGGGCGATCAGCGGGAGCGTCACGCGCCGGAGCGCCACGAGGCGGCTGGCGCCCAGGCTGAGAGCCGCCAGCTCCAGACGGAGGTCGAAGCCCTGGAGGGTGGCGGTGATGATGATGACGACGACCGGCAACGCCAGCACCGTGTGCCCCACCGCCATGGCGAGGATGCTGCCGGTGGCCTTGAGCTTCACGAAGAAGAAGTAGAGTCCGATGGCGGTGATGATGGTGGGGACGATCATCGGCGACAGGAGCGTCGCATAGACGGCGCCCTTCCCGCGAAAGCGGCCCCGCACGAGGGCGAGCGACGCCGCGAGCCCGAGCACCGTCGCGAACACCATCGTCAGGCTCGCCACCTGCACGCTGACCACGATCGACTTGCGCCACTCCGGGGCGCCGAAGAAGCGCTCGTACCAGCGAAGGGACAGGCGGGGCGGCGGGAAGCTCAGGTAGTCGGCGCCGCTGAACGAGACGATCACGATGATGGCCACGGGCGCGAGCAGGAACACGAGCACGGCGACCGCCGCCGCCACGACGCCGATGGTGCCGGGGCCGGTGCGCTGCCCCTCGGCGCCGATCATCCCAGGCCTTCGAAGAGCCGCTCCAGCCGCAGCAGCCGGTAATACACCGCGAAGCCGACCAGCGTCAGCGCGAGGAGGATGACGGCGAGGGTGGAGGCGAACGACCAGTTCAGCGTGAACTCGACCTCGCGCTCGATCAGCATCGCGATCATGATGTCGGAGGGCCCGCCCATGAGGGCGGGCGTGATGAAGAAGCCGAGGCTCAGGATGAAGACGAGCAGGGAGCCGCCGGCGATCCCGGGCGTGCTGAGGGGAAGGAAGACGCGGCGGAACGCCTGCCACCGGCTGGCGCCGAGACTGTGCGCGGCGCGCACGAGCGCGGGGTCGATCCCGCGCATGACGCTGGCGAGCGTGAGCACCATGAACGGGAGCAGCACGTACGTCATGCCGACGACGACACCGGCCGGGTTGTAGAGCAAGCGCAGCGGCGCGTCGGTGAGGCCGAGGGCGATCGCGTACTGGTTGACGACGCCGTTGCGGCCGAGCAGCACCATCCAGGCGTAGGTGCGCACGATGATGCTCGTGAGAAACGGCAGGACCACGATGACCACGAGCACGCGGGCGACCCGTGGTCGGACGGTCGCGAGGACATACGCAAGCGGGTAGCCGAGCAGGAGCGCGAACGCCGTCACCATCGCCGCCGTCCGGAACGTCAGGCCGATGACCGTGAGGTACACGCTGGTGCTCGCGACCTGGCGATAGAACTCCAGCGTGTACCCGTTCTTGTAGACGCTGCGGAGCAGGATTCCGAACAGCGGATAGACGAAGAAGGCGCCGAGCGTGAGGAGCGCCGGCAGCAGGAGCAAGACGTACCGGCGCGTCTCGCGACGATCCGCCGTCACCACCGGCGCCCCCCCGAGCGCGAGATCGTCAGCCTTCATCGGAGGCGCGCGGGAACAGACGCGTGTCGCCGGCATCCCACGCCAGCTCGACGACGTCGCCCATCGCGAGCGGACGCGACGCGAGCCGGTTCTGGGCCTTGACCGTCAGCGTCCCCGCCGCGCCCAGCGCCACCGAGTACCGCGTCGCATCGCCCGCGTACACGATCTGGTCGACGACGCCCTTGGCGCGATTGAGCTCCGCGGCGCGCGCCTCGTTCGGCACGATCTTTTCCGGTCGAACGGCCGCGACCACGGGCTGGCCGACGCGCAGCGGCTCCCGGCTCACCCCGCACAGCTCGAGCCCGCCCTGCGTGCGCACGACGGCACGGCCGTCCGCCTGCGTCGACACCACCCGGCCGTCGAGAAAATTCGATTCGCCGACGAAGTCGGCCACGAACGGACTCACCGGCGATTCGTACAGCTCGGCGGGGGTGCCCACCTGCTCCGTCCGGCCGTCGCGCATGACGGCGACACGATCGGACATCGTCAGCGCCTCCTCCTGGTCGTGGGTCACGTAGATGACGGTGACGTGGAGGTGCCGCTGGATGCGTTTCAGCTCGAGCTGCATGTGCGCGCGCAGCTTCTTGTCGAGCGCGCCCAGCGGCTCGTCCATCAGGAGCACGCGCGGGCGGAAGACGAGCGCGCGCGCGAGCGCGACCCGCTGCTGCTCGCCGCCGGAGAGCTGGCGCGGAAGCCGTCGCTCGTAGCCGGTGAGCCGCACCAGCTCCAGCGCCTCGCCCACCCGGCGGCGAACGTCGGCGGCGGGCACCTTTCGCACCTCGAGCGGGAAGGCGACGTTCTCGGAGACGGTCAGGTGCGGGAACACGGCGTAGCTCTGGAAGACCATGCCGAGGTCGCGCTTCTGGGGAGGGAGCGCGGCGACGTCGATGCCGTCGATCGCGATCGTGCCTCGGCTCGGATGGACGAACCCGGCCACCATCATGAGCGTCGTCGTCTTGCCGGAGCCGCTCGGTCCGAGAAGAGTGAAGAACGATCCCGCGGGCACGGTCATGGAGACGTCGCTGACCGCCACCACCGGCCCGAAGAGCTTGGTCAGCCCCTGCAGACGGACTTCGGCGCCGGCTCTTACCCCTTCTGGAGGAGCCACTGCGACCAGCGCTCGCTGACCTTGCCCCGGTTGTCCGCCCACCACTTGCCGCTCTGGAGGAACGCTTTCGTCCTGTGCTCCGGGCTCGACGGCAGCCGGGCGGCGACGTCGGCGGGAATGGACTTGAAGGCCTGGCGGTTCGTCGGCCCGTACGGGATCAGCTTGGCAAGGTTGGCCTGGAGCTCGGGCTGACACGCGAAGTCGATGAAGCGCTGGGCATTCTCGGCATTCTTCGCGCCCTTGAGCACGCCCCAGTACTGCGATTGCAAGCTGGCCTCGTTCCACTCGATCGCGAGCGGCGCGCCCTTGTCCGCCACCGCCTGGAGCCGCCCGTTCCAGATGCTGCCGAGGACGACCTCCTTGTCCGCGAGCATCTGCGCCGAAAGCGCGCCCGTGTCCCAGAACTTCCGGATGGCCGGCCGCACGCGGTCGAGCGACTTGAACCCGCGCTCGATGTCGAGTGGATAGAGCTTGTCCTTCGGGACGCCGTCGGCGAGCAGCGCGAACTCGAGATCGATGTTCCCCGACCCGAGATCGGCGAGCATCCGCGGCCCCGCGAACTTCTTCAGATCCCAGAACTCCGCCCACGAGCGCGGCTGCTTGCCGGTCGGGAACGACTGCGTGTTGTAGCCGAGCACCGACGAAAAATAGATGTCGCCCACCATGTCGTCGCGACGGATGAAGGGGTCCATGTCGTCGGGGTTGGCGAGCTTCCAACCCTTGTAGTCGATCTTGTCGAGGGCGCCCTTCTGGCTGAGCGAGATCATGCCCAGCTCCCCCGCGTCCACGACGTCGAGCTCGATGTTGCCGGACTCGAACATCGCCAGCAGCTTGCCGAGCGTGGCGGGCACCTTGACGACCTCGGTGCCGGTCGCCTTCGTGAACGGCTCGATGATGGCCTTGACCACCGCCTCTTCGTAGGCGCCGCCGATCGTCCGTAGCACGACCTTTCCCGCCGCGCTCGCCCGGCGCGGCCAGACGCTCGGCATGGTCGCCGTCGCGAGGGCGGCCGCCGTGCCGGCCAGAACGCGGCGCCGGCTCACGCTGGTGTCGTGGGCGAGGGAGCTCTGAACGCGGGGTGCCTGGCTCATGTCGCGCTCCTTGGGTGTCGGCGACGGTGCCTGGGGTGTCCGCTTCGTTAACACGCGGCTTCGAGACCTGTCAACCGGCGCCTGACCACTCGCGCGCCTGCCCGGGCGGCCCGGCGCCGGCGGAGCCGGGCGCCGGTGTATGCTCTCGGCACCTTCCCCGCGGCAAGAGGTGTATATGGACGACGTGAAGCGTCAGCTCACGAGATGGATCGACGCCGACCGCGACACGATCATCGCCTTCCTGTGCGACTTCGTCCGCGCCAAGAGCCCGAATCCGCCCGGCGACACGACGCTGGCGGCCGCGCACATCACCCGCTTTCTCGAAGCCCAGAAGCTGCCGTTCCGCGTGATCGCGCCGCAGGCCACCATGCCGAACATCGTCGGCACCTTCGAAGGACACGCGCCGGGCCGCCACCTCGTGCTCAACGGGCACATCGACGTCTTTCCCGCCGACGAGAAGAACGAGCGCTGGACGCATGGACCGTGGAGCGGCGCCATCGCCGACGGCAAGATCTACGGGCGTGGTGTGGCCGACATGAAGGCGGGGACGTCGGCGTCGATCTTCACCTACGCCTATCTTCATCGGATCCGCGAGCACCTGAAGGGGCGATTGACGCTCACGGCCGTCTCCGACGAAGAAACGTTCGGGCCGTGGGGCGCGCGCTACCTCATGGAGCATCATCCCGAGGTCCACGGCGACTGCCTGCTGAACGGCGAGCCGAGCAGTCCGCTCACCATCCGCTTCGGCGAAAAAGGGCCGCTCTGGCTCCGCTTCACCACGCGAACGCGGGGCGCCCACGGTGCCTACACGCACCTGTCGCCGAGCGCGACGAAGATCGCGGCCCGGCTGATCATGGATCTGGAAGAGCTGACCACGCTCGAGCCGTCGGTGCCGATCGACATCGCCGACGCCCTCGCGGGCGCGGCCGCCGCCATCGACGAGGCGCAAGGACCGGGCGCCAAGGACATCGTCCAGCGCGTGACCGTGAACATCGGCGTCATCCAGGGCGGGCAGAAGGTGAACATGGTGCCGGGGACGTGCTGGTTCGAGGCCGACGTCCGCCTTCCCCCGGGCCTCGGGAAGGACGCCGTGCTCGCGAAGGTGCGTCAGATCCTCGCACGCTATCCCGACACGACCATGGAAGAGATCAACTTCAGCGAGCCGAGCGCCTGTGATCCCAACCACGAGATGGTCGGCATCCTGCGCGCCAATGCCAAGGCCCTCGGCCGGCCCGACCCCGCGCCGATCCTCAGCCTGGGAGGGACCGACGCCCGTCTGTGGCGCCAGCGAGGCATCCCGGGACTCGTGCACGGTCCGTTCCCGCGCGGCATGGCCCAGGCCGACGAGCACGTCGACATCGAGGAATACCTGCACATCGTCCGCATGCACGTGCTGTCGTCGTTCGACTATCTCTCGCGATGAACGTGGGCAGCATCGGCCACGTCCCCTCGTACTGGGCGGCGACGGCGGGTCCCGAGCCGGATGGCATCCGGACGCTCGACGGTGATCGCCGCGCCGACGTGGCCGTCATCGGCGGCGGCTACACCGGGCTCGCCGCCGCCTATCGCCTGGCCGGCACGCACGGTCTCGACACCGTCGTGCTGGAGGCGAACGAGATCGGCTGGGGCGCTTCCGGCCGCAATGGCGGCTTTGCGCTCATCACGCTCGGGAAGGTCGGCCTCGAGGAGCGGATCCGGCGCTGGGGAATCGAGGCCGCGCGCCGCTCGATCACCGTCGGCGTGGATGCGCTCGAGACCGTCCGCGAGCTGATCGCGCGCGAGCAGATCGCGTGCGATCCCGGGCAGGACGGCTCGCTGGTGGTTGCCCATCGCGCCTCCGCCGTCGCCGAGCTGAAGGACCGTGAGCGGCTCTACCGGGAGGTGCTCGGGTATCCGCACGTCGAGTTCCTCGACCAGGCGCGTCTCGAGCGGGAGGGCTACCTGCGCGGCGCCGAGGCGGCGGGCGCGCTCCACACACGGAACGCGTTCGGGCTGCATCCCCTGAAGTACGTGCGCGGCCTGGCTACCGCCGCGCTCCGGCGAGGCGCGACGCTCTGCGCGCGCTCGCCCGTGGTGGCGTGGCGACGCGAAGGCGGCGACCACGTGCTGGTCACGCCGCGCGGCGCCGTGCGTGCGCGCACGGTCGTCATGGCGACCAACGGCTACACTCCCGAAGGCCTCCATCCGTTCTTTCGTGGCCGCCTGTTGCCGGCAACGAGCAACATCGTCGTGACCCGACCGCTCACCGCCGCCGAATGGCGCGACGTCGGCATGCTCACCACCCAGGTCTACTCCGACACGCGGAAGCTCCTGTTCTACTGGCGGCGGTTGCCCGACGATCGTCTGCTCTTCGGCGGTCGCGCGGGGCTTCTGGACACGCCCGCGGGGCGTCGCCGCTGTCGCCGGCGACTCGAAGCGCACATGGTCGCGAAGTGGCCGGCGCTGCGCGGGGTGGCGAGCGAGTACTTCTGGTCGGGCAAGGTCTGTCTGTCGTACGACCTCATGCCGCACGTGAACCGGGCCGACGGCGATCCGAGCGTGGCCTACGCGCTCGCCTACCAGGGCAGCGGCGTCGCCATGTCGACGTACTGCGGTGGGCTCGCGGCCGATCTCGTCGCGGGCAAGGACGTTCCGCGCGACACGCCGCTCACCTCGGCGACGCTTCCGCGCTTTCCGCTCCCCTTGCTGCGCTCGGCCTACCTCGCCGGCGCCTACCTCGTCTATGGCGTGAAGGATCGCCGGGCGTAACCGGTCAGCGCACGAAGAGCACGCGCTCCGTTCCCGTCAGACGCTCGGCGCCGGCGTCGGTGACGAGGACGGTCTCGCTGAATGCCAGCCCCAGGGCGGCGACGTACATGTGGAAGACCATGCCGGGCTCGAGCGCCCACGTCGCCGTCGGGACGAACAGGCGCGTGAAGTCGCTCGTACGCGGCGACCACGGAGCGTAGTAGCCGAGCGTGTAGCCGGTCGCGTTCTCGTAGCGGTCGCGGAGCTTCACTGCCAGCACGCCCTCGCGCACGATCCGATCCACGTCGGAGGCGACGGCGCCGGGCTTCATGGCGGCGAGCTGACGGTCCTGCAGCTCGACCAGCACGCGCGCGGCGTCGACGTGGGTTGCGGAAGGAGTGCCGATCGCGGTCGGCCGCATGATTCGCGCGCTGTAGCCGTGCACCTGGGGGACCAGCTCCATGTGCAGGAGATCGCCGCGCTCGAGGCGATGGGTGCCGAGCCCGCCGTGGAGCGAACCGGCGCGGCGCCCGGAGGTGATCACACCGGCGCGCGCCGTGTCCGCGCCGAGCTCGAGGAAAGCACGGCTGGCCGCGGCGGCGGCCTCGCGCTCGTTCCTTCCCTCCCCCGCCGCCGCCACCGCCGCCGCCATGGCACGGTCCGCGATGCTCGCGGCCCGCCGGAGCAGCGCGATCTCCTCGGGCGACTTGCGCAGGCGCAGCTCGCGCAGCACCTCACCGAAGTCCACGAACGACGCCGCCGGCAAGGCCGCCGTCAGCGTCTGCCAGCGGCGCACCGTCAGATAGTTGGAGTCCAGCTCGAGCCCGATGCGCCGATCCGCCCATCCGCGGCGCTCCAGCTCGCGCGAGATCACGACGACCGGATCTTCCCAGTCCGCGATGGTGACGTAGCCCGTGAGCCACGAGCGCTCGAGGAAACCGGGCTCGTCGAGCGACCGCAGGAACGTCACGGGATCGCCCTCCAGAGGAACGACGCACGCCTGGTAGCGCGTGGCGGAGCGGTCGAAGCCCGTGAGATAGGCAAGGTGCTCCGCCTCGTCGACGAGCACGAGCTCGGCGCCCCGCTCGCGCATCTTCGCGCGCATGGCGGCGAGCCGCCGCCCGTATTCCGAGCGCGAGAAGACGACGGACGTCGTCATGTTCGCCTCTCCTCCGCGCCGCGCGACAGCTCCGCGATCGGGATGTGGCACGCGATCCGGTGGGTCGCGCTCGCGCGCTCCCACGGAGGCTCGATCTCCTCGCATATGCGGCCGATCTTCTGCGGGCAGCGCGTGTGGAAGCGACATCCCGGGGGCGGGTGCTGGGCGCTCGGCACGGTGCCTTCGAGACGGATCGGCTGCCCGCGCCCCCCGGGATCGGGCCGCGGCACCGCGGAGAGGAGTGCGTGCGTGTACGGATGCGACGGCGCGCGAAAGACCTCGTCCACGGCGCCGATCTCGACGAGACGCCCGAGGTACATCACGCCGACGCGCGCCGCCACGTGGCGCACCAGGCTCAGGTCGTGCGAGATCAGCAGATACGATGCCCCGCGCGTCCGCCGCAGGTCCGCGAGCAGGCGGATGATCGAGGCCTGCGTCGAGACGTCGAGCGCCGACACCGGCTCGTCGAGCACGACGAATCGCGGGGCCATCGCGAGGGCACGCGCAATGGCGACGCGCTGCTTCTCGCCACCGGAGAGCTCCGCCGGTCGCCGCCCGCGGTAGTCGGGATCGAGGCGTACGGCCTCCAGCAGCTCGCGCACGCGACGCCCCCGCTCCGGACGGCGGAGGCCGCGGAGCACGAGGGGCCGGGCCAGGCTCGGGCCGATTCGCTTCATCGGGTTCAGCGACGAATCCGGATGCTGGAAGACGATCTGGGCGTCGGTCGGGCGTGGCGCCGAAAAAACGATGTGGCCAGCGGTTGGACGCAGCAACCGCACGGCGAGTCGACCCAGCGTCGTCTTGCCGCAGCCGCTCTCGCCGACGAGCGCGAAGATCTCGTCCGCGGCCACGTCGAACGACACGTCGTCGACCGCGCGCACGGGCGGGGCGCCGACGCCGAGCCGCCGGGCCATCGCCCCCGCGCCGCCGAAATGCTTGGTCACGTGCTCGAAGGAGAGCAGCGCCGCGTCGGGACCCAGCGTCTCGCGCGCGACTGTCTCCCGCGCGATTGTTCCCCGCTCGATCACCTCCGCGGTCGATCCGCGCGGCGTCGCGATCACCGTCGGCCAGCGGATGCAGCGCGCGCGGCGCCCCGGCGCCACCTCCTCCAGCGCCGGCGTCGCCGCCGTGCACTCGGGTGCGGCAAAGTCACAGCGGGGCGCGAACACGCAGCCGGGCGGGAGGGCCGTGAGGCGCGGAATGCGTCCGCGGATCGGGGCGAGCCCGTGCACGCCGTCGAGATGCGGCAGCGCGTCGAGGAGCCCGCGCGTGTAGGGATGCACCGGCCGCGCGAAGAGGTCCGCCGTCGGCGCCACCTCGACCAGCTCGCCCGCGTAGAGAACGCCCACGCGATCGGCGACCTGGGCGATGACGGCGAGGTCGTGGCTTATATAGAGGATGGCGGCACCGACGCGGCGCTTGAGATCTCCCACCAGGTCGAGGATGCGCGCCTGCGTCGTCACGTCGAGCCCGGTCGTCGGCTCGTCGAGGATGAGGAGGCTCGGTCCCCCCGCGAGGGCCATGGCGATCACCGCGCGCTGCTGCATGCCACCACTCAGCTCGTGTGGATACCGGCGCGCGACCGAGGTGGGATCGGCGATGTTGACCAGCTCGAGCAGCTCCTGCGCCCGGCGCATGGCGGCGGCGGCCGGCGTCCGCTCGTGGATCTCGAGGACCTCCGCGATCTGCGCGCCCACCCGCATCGTGGGATTCAGCGCCGAGCGCGGGTCCTGGTAGACCATGGCGATCCGCCGCCCGCGGATGCGACGCAGCTCCTCCTCGCCGACGGCCACGAGGTCGCGGCCCTCGAAGAGAATGGCGCCGCTCTCGATGCGCGCCGTGGGCCCCAGGGCCTGGAGGATCGTGTAGCCGAGCGTGGTCTTGCCGGACCCGGATTCGCCCGCGAGCCCGAATGTCTCCCCCACCGCCAGCTGGAGGCTCACGTCGCGCAGGACCCGCAGCGGTCCGTCCTTCGTGTCGAAGTGGACGGTGAGCGCGCGGATGTCGAGCAACGGCGGCGGCGGCGTCACGTGGCGCCCAGACGATCGCGCAGACCGTCGCCGAAGAGGTTGAAGGCCACGATGGTGAGGGCGAGGGCGGTGCCGGGCGCGAGCAGCGGCCACGGCGAGAGAAAGACGTACTGGCGCGCTTCGCGGATCATGAGTCCCCAGTCGGCGGCGGGTGGCTGCACCCCGAGGCCGAGGAACGACAGGCTGGCGCCGGCGAGGATCGCGAAGCCGACCCGGAGCGTCGCCTCCACGATGACCGGCGCCATGACGTTGGGAAAGATCTCGCCGAACATCACGTAGAGGTGACGCTCGCCGCGCACGCGCGCCGCGAGGACGAACTCCGCCTCGCGCAGCGCGAGGGTGGCGCTGCGCACGATCCGCGCGACGCCGGGCCCGTTCGCGACGCCGATGGCGAGGAGCGCGTGGCCGGTGCTCGCGCCGAGCGCGGTGATGATCAGGAGCGCGAGCAGCAGGGACGGGAACGCCAGCATCGCGTCCACCACGCGCATGATGAGGTCGTCGAATCGACCGCCCACGTAGCCCGCCGTCAATCCGAGCGGGACGCCGAGAGCCAGCCCGAGGGCGACCGCTCCGAGCCCGAGCCCGAGCGCCGGGCGCGCGCCGAACAGCGTCCGGCTCAGCAGGTCGCGCCCGTACTGATCGGTCCCGAGCAGGAAGCGCGCGCCCGGCGGCTGCAAGCGATCCAGCATGTGCTGCTCGGTGGTGGGATACGGTGCGATCCACGGCGCCGCCACCGTGATCGCGAGCACGAGGGCCAGGATGGCGCCCCCCACTCCGAGCGCCGGCGACAGCGACGTCACGAGTAGCGGATGCGCGGATCGAGCCACGCGTACGCGAGGTCGGCGGCGAGGTTCGCGAGCACGTACACGGAGGCGACGACGAGCGCGCACATCTGGAGCAACGGCACGTCGCGGTTCTGCACGGCGTAGATGATCAGCCGCCCCATGCCGGGGTACGCGAACACCTCCTCGACCACGACGATGCCGCCCATCAAATAGCCGAGATCGAGAGCGAGCACGGTGATCGTGGGCAGGAGCGCGTTGCGGAGCGCGTGGCGCAGGACGATGCGTCGCGGAGACGCGCCCTTGAGCCGCGCGGTGCGGATGTAGGGCGCGGCCAGCACGTCGGCCACCCCGGAGCGGGTCTGTCTGACCACGTGGGCGAGCAGCACGATCGTCAGCGTCGTGGCCGGCAGCACCAGATGCCGCGCCCACGCGGTCACCCCGCTCGTGAGCTCCACGTATCCGCTCGTGGGAAACAGGCCCACCGACGGTCCCGCCAGCACCAGCAAGAGCGCGAGCCCGGTGACGAACTCCGGGATCGAGATGCCGACGTACGTCGCGGTGACGATGGCGAGATCGAGCGGCCGGCCCCGGCGCAGCGCCGCCACCGTGCCGAGCGGGATGCCGACGGCGACGACCACGATGAGGGCGGTGACGGCGAGGAACGCGGAGTTGCGGAGGCGATAGCCGACGATCGTCGCCACCGGTTGCTTCATCGCGAGCGACACGCCCCAGTCGCCGGTGACCACGCTCCCGATCCAGCTCGCGTACTGCACGACGAGCGGCCGGTCGAGGCCCATGTCGCGCTCCAGCGTGCGGAGCGCCTCCGGTGTCGCGTACTCGCCGAGGATCAGCGTGGCCGCATTGCCCGGCAGCACGTGGATCGCCGTGAACACGATCGCGGAGACGAGGAGCAGGATGAGCGCGATCGAGGCCAGGCGCCTCAGCGCGTAGCGCGCCACCTCAAGCTTTCTTCCTGGGCGCGTCGCCGGCGAGCCACACGTCGTCCAGGACCATGTCGGAGCTGGACGGGCTCAGACGGTAGTCGCGGACGTAGCCCCACTTGCCGTTCAGCTCGTTCACGAAGAACGGCAGCATGAACGGACCCTCGTCCCGCGCGATTTTCAAGAACTCGGCGTAGTGGCGCCGGAGACGCTCGGCCTCGACGATCTCGCGGGCCTGCTCGAGCTGGTTGACCGCATTCGGGTGCGCGCCCGCCCACCGGCCCTCGTCGAGCCCCTCCTTCGGGTGATAGAGCTTCATGAGGATGGCGTCGGCCGTTGGCCGCGTCGCGTAGTAGACGACGTACATCGCGCCCTTGTTCCACACCTGCGCCAGGTATCGGTCGTACGCCAGCACCTCGACGTCGATGTTGAAGCCGGCCGGGCGCGCCATCTCCTTGAGCACGACCGCGATGCGCTCGCGGATCGGCGGCGAGTTCGCCGCGAAGAGCTTCACGGTCACGCCGCTGCCGAGACCGGCGTCCTTCATGAGCTGCCGCGCCCGCTCGACGTCGGCGCTGCGCGGTGGCAGCGGCGAGTACGCGGCGTAGGCGCTCGAGACCGGATGGTCCACGCCGAGCTCGCCCTGCCCGTTGTGGATGGCCGCCAGCATGAGCTTGCGGTCGACGCAGAGCTTCAGCGCCTCTCGTACGCGGTTGTCGTTGAAGGGCGGCTTGTCGGACGGGAGCGTCACCGCCGCGAAGGTGCCGCCGGCGACGGCCAGCCCCTCCGCGCCCGGCAGCGTCGAGACCTGCGAAAAGAGATCGGGGGTGACGCCCGAGATCAGATCGATCTCCTTGCTCTTGAAGGCGGTCAGCTCCGTGGCCGGATCGGGGAAGACGCGCAACGCCACGCCGTCGAGGTACGGCTCGCCCTTTCGGAAGTAATCGGCGAACCGCTCCACCACCACGCGGTCGCCCGGAACGAACTCCTTCAGCTTGAACGGCCCCGTCCCGAACTCGCGGGAGGCGAGCGCCTTCATGTCGGCGAGCCCCTCGCGCGCGACGATACGCGCGTTCGGCACCGCCGCGATGGCGGGGAACACCGAGAACGGCGATTTCATCGTGAGGCGCACCGTCGACTTATCGAGCGCCTCCACCTTGTCGATGGGACCGACCTCGCCGCGGTACGGCGATGCCGTCTTCGGATCGAGCAGCGTCGTGAAGGTGGCGACCACGTCATCGGCAGCGAGCTCGCGGCCATGATGGAAGCGGACGCCCTGCCGCAGCTTGAACGTCCACACCTTGGCGCCGTCGCCCGCGCTCCACGACTCGGCGAGATCGGGGACGGGCTCGCGCTTCGCGTTGAGACGGGTCAGGTTGTTGTACATCCATTTCGTCGCCATCCACTCCGCGCCGCTGATGTGCATGATCGGGTTGATCGTGCTCAGCCCGAAGGTGACGCTCACGCGCAAGAGGCCGCCGTGCTTCTCGCCCTGGGCCCGCACCCGCGCCGGCGTCAGGCCCGGGATGGCGGCGGCCCCCGTGATGAGGCCGGTCTTCACCAGAAATGCGCGGCGAGAGATGCTCGGCGTCATTGGCAGATCTCCTGGATGGCGAGCGTGTACATCTCGATCATGTCGAGGTAGTCGGCCACGTCGACGCGCTCGTCGGGCATCGTGTTGTAGCGGCCGCCAGGCCCGCACACGATCCCTTCCATGTGCGCGCGGTGGAGCAGATGGGCGGCGTCGGTGCCGTAGAAGCAATAGGGCGGCACGGGGCCGAGCGGTTGCTCGGCGCCGCGCACGGCGCGGTAGGCCCGCCGCACGACGTCCACGATGCGCGCGTCGCGGGGAACCTCGAACGGCAGCATGACGGGCCGGTTCCCGAGCGCGGAGCGGGCGACGGTGGCGCGGAGGCCGGGTGTCTCGCGCTCGATCTCATCGAGCAGACGCCGGAGATCGGCGAGGACAGACTGCTCGGACTGGCTCGGCGCGTAGCGCGCGGTCCCCACCAGTCGCGCGAAGTCGGCCACCTGGGGCGGGCGCCACTCGTGCAAGTCGCGCGACAGGGCACCGTGCACGACGCCCACGTGGGCGCGATTCACCGACGCGTGATCGGCGGTGGCGGCGCCGCTGAAGGCGAGGGCGTTGATGCGCGGGATCACGCGCGTGGCCGCCGTGATGGCGTCGATGGCCTCCTCCCGCTTGGAGACGTGGCGCGTGATCCCCGTCAGCTCGATCATCCAGTTGAAGGCGCCGGCGTGCAGGGTCAGACCTGCGAGATCCGTCGGCTCGCTGTTGATGAAGTAGTCGGCGCGGATCCCGGAGTCGATCGCCTTGATGGTGCCGATGCCTCCCTGCAGCTCGCCCACGACGTACGTGAGCACGACGTCGCCGCGAAGCCGGACGCCTCGCTCGATCAGCCGCTCCACCGCGCAGAACGACGCCGCGTCGCCGGCCTTCATGTTGGAAACGCCGATGCCGTAGATGAACCGATCGTCGTAGACGCCACCCCACGGATCGACGGTCCAGCCCTCCGTCACCGGGTTCGTGTCGAGATGGCCGTTGAACAGCAAGCTCTTGCCGCCGCCGGTCCCGCGCCAGGTCCCGATCGCGTTCAAGCGCCCGGGCTCGACCTCCTGGGTGAAGGCCTCCAGGCCGAGCCGCTGCATCCGGTCGACGACGAAACGGGCGAGATCGCCTTCTCCCGGCGTGCCCGAGTAACTCTTGAAGCGGATCATGTCGGCGAGGAACTCGAGCGCGCGCTTGGCGTGATCCCAGTCCATAGAGGGGCCATATGATACCGCGGCGGCCGGGAGCACGGCCGTCACCGGCAACTCCGGCGGCCCCATGTTCAGCGGGGCGAGAGAGCGGCGCGGAGACTCAGGAGACGGCGGCGAGGTCGCGGGCGGCGCGGCGCCGACACGTAGGCCATGACCCCCGTCATGAAGATGGCGCGATGCGCGGGGTGGCGGCCCCCCACAGGGAGAGCCGCAGGTTGATGAGGTTGCCCCGGCACCACCGGCGATCGCGCTTCAGCTCGTCGATCAGGTTCGGCGGCATTTCCTCGTAGCTGTGGGCCAGCGTTTGCGTGTCCCGACGGGCTCTGGTTCGACGAGCGCGGCCTGCTGTGGATCAGCTCGGCGTGCGGAATCGACAGCGCGGGATGCAGGTCCGCGTCGGTGGTCCCTTGCACGCAGTGATCCGGCCAGAGGACCTGTGTCCCGTAAGGAAGCTCAATCGTCTCGAACGGCGCCTTGCCGGGATGGCTCGACGCGAACGAGATGTGACCCGGTGTGTGCCAATCCTGCGTGAGCACGACGTGCTCGAAGGCGCGGGCGAGGCGGTTCACGAGCGGAACGATCTGATCGCCGCCCTTGACCGGGAGGTTGCCGCCCGGCACGAAACCGTTCTGGACGTCGACGACGAGCAGGACGTCGTGCGGGCCCGGTGTGAGGCGATCCATGGGCGTGCTCCTTGGCGGGCGCTCAGCGACGGGCCGGTGACGCCGCGGTCTCGCTGAAGTCGTAGTGAACAATGAGCTGGTCGCGCACAGGCGCCTCCACGCGCAGCTTTACCGCCCACCGGCCGGACATCTCGAGCGCGAGGCGAAACGTGTACTCCCCCGCGATCGCTCCGGGGGTGGCCGTCACAGGTCGCACGACGTGGGCGAGCGGCATCGACGGCATGTCGGCGCCGACGACGATACGCGCGCCTTCCAGCGGTCGGCCGCCGCGCGAAAGGCGAACGGTGCAGTCGTAGACGTGCACGGTGATGGTGCCCGCGCACGCCAGCTCCGCCTGCGCGCGCTGAGCGTGGGCCGGATGCGCGACAGCCAAGGCGATCAGCAATGCGGCAATGCCGACCGTCGCGATCGGCGTACGGGTCAGCGCGGCCTCCACGCTCGGTGCCGCCAGCCGTGCACGATACGCTCGTCAAGGATCCCGCGTGGCCGGATCACGAGAAGCAAAGCGACGAGGCCGCCGAAGACGATCATGCGGTAGCCGGCGAAAAGCCGGCTGCCCTCCAGAAGCCCGATGTCGAGCACCACACCGAGCAGCGGACCGAGGGCGGTGCCGAGCCCGCCGATCAGGGCGTAGGCGAGACCGTGCACACCGAGCATGATGTCGAAATTGCGCGGCTCGACGTACGTTGTGTGATGGGCGTAGAGGGCGCCGCCGAGGCCCGCGACGGCGCCGGCCGCAGCGACCACACCGAGCTTCAGGCGCAAGATGTCGATGCCGAGCGATGCCGCCTGCTCGGGATCCTCGCCCACAGCCCGGAGCGTTGCGCCCAACCGCGAGCGCTCGACGAACACGAGCGCGGCCACGAGCAACGCGAGCACGCCATAGACGACGATCAGGAAGCCGGCCGCCTCGATCCCTTGCTCGAAGACCCAGCGAATCCCGCGGAAGCCCTGGGTGCCGTCGGGGCCCACGCGCTCGCCGCCGACGTCCCGCTGCCAGTGCAGCAACTCGAAGAGGATCCGGAACATCTCCGCCGCCGCGAGCGTCGCCATCGCGAAGTAGAGCCCGCGCAGACGCAGCGTCGGCAAGCCGACCACGAGCGCGGCGAGCGCGCCAGAGGCCATGGCGGCGGCGGTGGCGACCACCAACGGTAGCCCGAACATCGCGGTGCCCACGCCGGCCGCGTAGGCGCCCACCCCGAAGAATGCCTGCTGGCCGAACGACAGTTCGCCGGTGATGAGCAGCACGTAGGCGGAGAGTCCGAGGAACGACAGCAGGCCGATGTTCGTGAAGACGCCGACGGTGTACGCGTCCACGGCCGGGTCAGCCCGTGTGACGCGCGGGCAACAGGCCGCGCGGGCGCAGCGCGAGCAGGCTGAACAGCAGAAGGTAGGCGACGAGGTCGCGCGCCTGCGGCCCCAGGTACCACTGACTGTGCGCTTCGAGCACGCCGAGGAGCACGCCGCCGGCAATGGCGCCCGGCAGCGAGCCGAGCCCGCCGATCATCATCGCGAGCAATCCCTTGAGCGTGGTCCACATGCCGAGGTGGGGCGTGACCTGACCGTGGGTGGTGGCGACGAGGAACCCGGCGGCGCCGCCGACGGCGGAAGCGAGCGCGAAGACTCGCACGGACACCCACGCCGGGTCGATCCCTGTCAACGCCGCCGCGGTGGGTCGCTCGGTGACCGCGCGTACCGCGATCCCGAAGCGCGCACGATAGAGTAGCCACCACAGGAGCGCGCAGATCGCGGCGGCGACGGCGAGCGATACCAGCGTCTCCACGCGCAGCGCAAGGGGACCGAGCGGCAGCGGCGCCGCGGTGGTGAGCGAGGGAAACGTGTAGAGATGGTTGGGCAGCGCCAGCGTCGCCGCCTCCTCGAACTGCATCCACACCGCGAAGCTGGCGACCATGGCCGCCACCGCCGCGCCCGGGCGCAGCCCCGTCGCGCGGTGCGGCGCGAAGCAGAGGCGCTCGACGTACGCACCCGCCACCACCGAGCCGGCCACGGTGATCGCGGCCAACGTGGCCAGCCCCGGCCGGACGTGGAGCGACGTCCACGTGGCGGCGTAGGCGCCCAGCATGATGGCCGGACCGTAGGCGAGGTTCACCACGCGCAGCACGCCGAACACGAGCGTGAAGCCGAGCGCCAGCACCGCGTACGAGGCGCCCGCCCCCAGGCCGTCGAGCGTGTTCTGCGCGAGATCGACCAGCACGCGGCGCTCGTCAGCGCGCGGCGGTGGCGCCGAGGTACGCGCGGCGTATCACCTCGTCCTCGGCGAGCGCGCCCGGATCGCCGCTGAACGTCACCCGCCCCTGCTCGATCAGGTAGAAATGATGGGCGACCTTCAGCGCCATGTGCACGTTCTGCTCGACCAGGAAGATGCTGGTGCCCTCGCGGTGGAGCTCGGCGATAATGCGAAAGATCTCCTCGACCACGAGCGGCGCGAGGCCGAGCGACGGCTCGTCCATCAACAAGAGCCGCGGCCGCGACATCAGCGCCCGCGCCACCGCCAGCATCTGTTGCTCGCCGCCGGACAGCGTGCCCGCCTCCTGGCCCGCGCGCTGTTCGAGGGGCGGGAAGCGCGCGAACATGCGCTCGACGTCGACCTCGATGGCCCGACGATCGCCGCGTCGGTACGCGCCCGCGTACAAGTTCTCGCGCACGGTCATGGCGGGGAAGACGAGGCGGTTCTCCGGCACGAGCGCGACGCCCCGACCCACGATCACTGACGGGGAACGGCGCGTGATGTCCTCGCCGGCGAGCCAGATCGACCCACGCCGCGGCGTGAGCACGCCGGCGATCGTCAACATCAGCGTCGTCTTGCCGGCCCCGTTCGGGCCAAGCAGACACGTGATGGCGCCCTCGGCGACGGCGAGGGACACGCCCTTGAGGGCCTCGATGGCGCCGTAGGCGGTGACAACGTCGCGCACGTCGAGGAGCGCGGGCATCAGGCGCCGCCGAGGTAGGCCTTCTTCACGAGGGGGTCGCGCTGGATCGCCGCCGGAGTGCCCTCCGCGATCTTCTGGCCAAAATTGAGCACGGCGATGCGGTCGGTGACGCCCATCACGAGCTGCATCACGTGCTCGACGAGAAGAATGGTGACGTCCTGCTCGCGCAACGTCAGGATTCGCTCGCGCAGCTGCGCGATCTCCTCCGCGTTCATGCCTGCCGCCGGCTCATCGAGGAGCAGGAGCTGCGGTCGAGTGGCGAGCGCGCGCGCCAGCTCGAGCCGGCGCTGTTCGCCGAAGGCGAGGTTGGCGGCCAGCTCGTCCTGCCGGTGCCCGAGCGCGGCAAATTCGAGCAGCCGACCGATCTCGGCGCGGACGCCCGCTTGGCCGCCGAGCCACCGCTTCAGGAACGGCCGGTGCGCAGCGTCGGCCGGCGAGTTCTGCGCTACCCAAAGGTTCTGCCAGACGGTGAGTTGACCGAAGAGCCGGATGCTCTGAAAGGTGCGGGCGATGCCGAGCTGGAGCCGGCGATGCACGGGATACGGCGCCAGATCCGTCCCCTGGAAGCGGATGACACCGGCGGTGAGCGGCGAGACCCCGGTGATCAGGTTGACGGTCGTGCTCTTGCCCGAGCCGTTGGGCCCGATGAGGCCCACGATCTCGCCACGTTTGACGTCGAGGTCGAGGCCGTCGACGGCGCGGACGCCGCCGAAATACCGCGCCACGCCGCGCAGCTCAAGCATGGGTCACCTTGCGGCGCCGCAGGCGTCCGATCCCGCGCAGGAGTCGCGCGTCGAGAAACCCGTGCGGCCGTACGTTCATGGCGAGCACGATGAGCGCTCCGAAGAGCAGGTTGCGCCAGTCGCCGAGGAAGCGCAGCCCCTCCACGAGGAAGCCCTGGACGAAGACGACGGCGGCCACGGTGCCGAACACGCTCGCCAGCCCGCCCACGATGGGATAGGCGATCGCGAAGGTAGCGACCAGGATATTGAAGCTCGTGTGCTCGATGTGAGTGGTGTAGTGGGCGTACAGCGCGCCGCCGAGGCCGGCAATGACGCCCCCGACGGTCATCGCGCTGACCTTCACCGCGGTGAGATTCACGCCCACGGACTGTGCGGCCAACTCGTCTTCGCCCACCGCTCTCAAGATTGCGCCGTAGCGCGAGCGGTCGCACCACCATAAGACCGCCATGACGAGGAGGACGACCGCCCAGATGAACAGCATCACCTGGAAGGTGCTCCAGCCGTTTTCCGGGAAGTACCGGATCTGCCGGAAGCCTTCCCCGCCGAGCGGGCCGACCCGGATGTTGCCCTTCGACACCTGGTAGTCGAAGTTGAAGAAGAAGAGTCTCACGGCTTCGCCGAAGGCGAGGGTGGCGATGACGAGCATCAAGCCCTTGACGCGGAGCGCGGGAAACCCGACGGCGCAGGCGACGACGCCCGCCGCGAGCGCGGCCACCCCCAGCGCCGGCACGATGTGCCACTCGCGGATGACCGTGAGCATGCCCGCCGCGTAAGCGCCGATGGCGAAGAAGCCCGCCTGCGCCATGCTGACCTGACCGGTGAGCACGACAATATACGCGGAGAGTCCCAGCAGCGAATGCACGCCGATGATCTGCACGAGGCCCCAGTAGAAGTCCATCGTCAGCGACGGGCGCCGCCGGGCGGGAACAGGCCGTCGGGGCGGAAGACGAGGAAGACGAAGAGCAGCAGCATGACGTACAGGTCGCGTTCGGTGACCCCGCGGTAGAGCTGAAAGACGTTCTCGAGCCCGCCCACGAGCAGACCGGCGACGATGGCGCCCGGGATGCTGCCGAGCCCGCCGATGACCGTCACGATGAGGCCCTTGGTGGTGAGCGGCGTGGTGACCAGGGGCGACAGCGTTCCGACAGAGGCGCCGATCATCGCCCCCGCCAGACCGCCGAGCAGCCCGGTGATGACGAACGTCATCGCGTTCACGCGCGCCACGCCGATGCCGCAGAGCTGCGCCGCCACCGGCTGCTGCGCCACCGCGCGCGTGGCGAGGCCCAGCCGCGATCGGTAGAGCAGGAGCAGCAAGGCGACCATGCCGACGACCGAAATCCCAAAGACGAGGAGGAGGTCGCCCCGCACCGTCAGCGGGCCCACGGGCAGCATCACGTCGTCGAACAGCGCGGGATAGCTCTGCGGCATCCCGGCGGTGACGTGCACGATGACCTCGTCGATGAGGAGGAGCATGCCCACGGTCGCCATGAGCGTCGCGAGCGGATGCGAGAGCGGCAGGACATGGAAGCACGTCAGGTACACGACGTAGCCGAGGGCGCCCCCCGCCAGGAAAGCGCAGAAGAAGACCGCGAGGGCGGGGGCGCGGCCGAGGACCTGGAGGATCAGCAGTCCCGCGTAGGCGCCGCCGATGGAGGCGGCCGCGTAGGCGAGGTTGAGCTTCTGCATCACGCCGAACACCAGCGTGAACCCGATGCCGATCAGCGCGTACGTCGCGCCGAAGAGCACCCCGTCCGCAGCGGCCTGGAGGAAATCGAGCATCAGCCGCGGACGGGACCGCCCGCGTCCGGCGGCGCCCGTCCGCTTCCGCCGCTGGCTGCTACATCTTGGCGGGGTTGTAGAGCACCTTCCACTCGCCCTTCGCGGCGTGGACGAAGACGTAGGGCTTCACCGCTTCGCGCTCCTCGCGCTTGGTGACGCCGATGAGCCCGTCGGTCGCCTTGAGTTTGTCCAGACCGTCCCGGATCTTGCGACGGTCGGCCGCGAGCTGGCCCTTGTCGCCCGAGATCTTCTCGGCCTCGATCACTTGCTTCAGGATGAAGATGTTCTCCCACGCCGCCATGCTGTGCAGGTCAGCCGAGCCCTTGAACTTCGCCGTCTGGGCCGCCGCGAACCGGGCCTGCTCGTTGATCGGCGCGTAGGAGGTCGGGATGATCATGCTCTCGGCCTGCGAGGCGCAGCCCTGAAGCGTCTCCAGGCTCGAGGAGCTCGTCAGCCCGACCAGCACCTTGGGCTTCACGCCCTGCCGCTGCATCTCCTTCAGCACCCCGCACGTGGTGAACGGGTGGGCGGCGATGGAGATGACATCCGCGTTGGCCTTCTTCATCTCCCGCACCTGGTTCGCGAAGTTGGTGTCGTTGAGCAGCCACTTGGACTCGCCCAGCACCTTGTAGCCGGTCGCCTCCGCGCGGGTCTTCATGACCGCGTACCAGGTGGCCCGCGAGTGGGCGAAGTCTTCCTCGACGCCGCCGTACACGCTCTGCACCTCCGGATACTTGGTGCGGAGCCACTCGAAGAGTGACGCGTACATCGTCATCTCGCTCGGCACGTTGCGGAACGCCCACTCCGAGATCTTGGCCAGCCCGCCCTTGATGGCGACGTCAGTGAAGATCGGGAATTGCAGCCCGGAGTCGCCGGCGTCATCGACCTTCTTTTGAAGGATCCCGAACAGCGGCTCCGCGACGTTCGAGCACGTCGGTCCCACCGCCACGACCGCGTCCGTGCCTGCGATCCGGCGGATGACCGAGATACCCTCCTCGGCGGTGCAGCGGTCGTCGTAGTACTCGACCACCAGCTTCGCCTTGGTGCCGTCCGCGAGCTTGACGCCGCCCTGCTGGTTGACGACCTCGGCGGCAGCCTGCATGGCCGCCTCGCTGTTGATCCCGAACGAGCGGACGACGCCCGACTTGGCGCCGAAGCCGGCGATCTTGATGGTCTTGTCCTGCGCCACCGCCCCTGACGTCAGGAGCCATGCCGAGACGGTGAGCGCGATTGCCAGGGTCGCCGCGAGGGTCTTCATGGGGACCTCCTGTGGTCCGGCCGATCCGAGTCAGCGGGAAAAGTGGCCCAGTCTCGCGAAAAATGGCCCAGTCTATTGATGGCCCACCGGCCCTGTCAATGGCCCCGCCTTGCCGACTCTTGCCTCAACGCGGCCACGGCGGCGTCTCTCCTTTATATGTGATCACGAAGAGGATATCGTCGATCAGGCCAGACTCGAAGAGCTCGCGGATCCGAACCATGGAGGGCACCGGCCTGATTTTGCAAAGACAGCTGCCACTCTCCATCCGGGCTGTGTGATGTCATCGTCATCCAGCTCGTACCGTTGGCGCGACGGGTGCTGACGAGGCCATCGACCGTAATCGCCGGACCCCCGGCGAAGTCGGTTGTTCCCTTCTCTCGAAACTTCAGGGCGCCGATAGGTACCTCGAACGACTGCCCGTCTGCCCGCGCAAAATAAAGCAAGACCTGCTGTATCTGGAGCCTGTCGAGATTCGGCGGGAAGTCCTCGCGTCGGGTGCGGAACGTGCCGACCATGGGCGTATCGCTCTGACCGGGGTTGTGCAGGTCGTACCACTGATCCGCGAAGTCCCGGCGAAAGCTGAATGCTCGGTCTCCGCTCAACCGAGAGTCCATGAGCTGAACCACCTGCGAGCCGTAGTCGAAACTGTTGAGTGCGGTGTATTCCACCGTGATGAGGACATCGGCGAGCGTTCCGAAGTCGAAAGGATTCGCCGGCTTCGGAAGACGAAACTCCCACGTGGCATCCACCCCATTCCCTCGAAGGGAAGCAGCATTTCGGATTGGGGATCCAGCTCGAAGACTCCCGTGTCGTTCTGGGGCGAACTCAGCGCCACGATCTCCGGCTCCCGACGGACGGTAGTCGTCTGAAACGTGTCGCCCCCGATGACGACGCGAGAGGTTCCGCCGGCCGCCAGGGTGGCGCGGATGCCGACGCTTGGCGGAACGAGAGCGACGACAGATGTGCGGACCGCCTGACGAGGCGGAGATAGTGGCGGTCCCATGTTCAGCCAGACGGGAGAGCTGATCGGCATCGTCAGTCACATGATCACCAGGTCCGGCGGCCACGAAGGGCCCGGCTTCGTCGTCACCGCCAACACCGTGCGAAAGCTCCTCGTGGAGCAAAACCGTCGCTGGTAAGGGCTCGACACCTTGCTCGTGACGGGCGCCATGGCCGAGGCGCTCCACGTGCCGCAGGCCCGCGGATTGCTCGTGAAGCAGGTGGTCAAAGAGTCCATCGGCGGTCAAATCGGGCTCCGGGGCGGAAACCGTGTCGGAATCGTGGACGGCCAGCACATCGTCGTCGGCGGGGATGTCGTGCTCTCGGTGCAGGGAATCGCCGTACCAGCAACGAGAACATCGCCACGGTGCTCAAGTCATTCGAAAGTCTCCAGCCGGGCCAGGAGCTGCGCATGACCGTCCTTCGCGAAGGGCAGGTCCGGGAGCTGAGCATGAAATGGACGGCTCGGTGAATCTTCGCGCACGCCCCCGCGCGGAGACTCAGGAGGCGGCGACGAGGTCGCGGGCGGCGCGCCAGGCGGGATGCGCCGCCGGCGACGTCGACACCTCGCGGTGCAGCTCGGAGAGAACGATCGGGTCCATCAGCACGAGGCGCTTCTGGCGATCGCTGAGCGCGTGCGGGCCCCGCTCGGTGGCAGTGGCGATCGTGCGCGACCGGCGGTCGTTCACGCGGTCGCAGGACTTGCCGCGACGAGGCACGGCGGCGCAGGCGACCGCGTTCAGTGCCGGATCCACCACGGCGTCCACGAACCCCGGCGTCGTCTTCCTGGTCCACTCGGCGTAGGTGCGCACCGTCAGCAGCTCGCGCGGCGGATGCGATTCGTCGGGAATCACGAAGAGCCGAGCCCGCCGCAGCGCCCGCCCGAGCGAGACGCGGCTCGAGTACACCGAGATCGGGATCGACAACGTGAGGGCGCCGGTCACCGGGAGCAGCCACCACGCATACGAAGGCACCAGCCAGTACACGGCGACCGTCCAGGCGAGCCCGAGCAACGTGTGCGGTCCATGACGACGGGCGGCCTCGCCCCACGACGTTTCCGCGTCTTCGCGCGGTGGGCTCTTCCACTGAAAGCCGAGGCCCGTGAGCGCGGCCACGACGAATTGCGTGTGGAACAGCATGCGCACGGGAGCGAGGGCGGAGGCGAGGAGCATTTCCAGGAAAAGGCTCAGGGTGACGCCGACGGCGCCGCCGAATCGATCCGCACCGCGCGCGAGGACGAGGATCCCGCCGAGGATCTTCGGCAAGAAGAGCACGCCGCCGGTGGCGATCGCGAACATGAGCGTGGCCTGCGCGTCCCACTCTGGCCAGATCGGAAAGAGCTGGCGCGGTTGCACGAAGTATTGCGGCCCGATCATGGCGTGAAGCACGACGAACGCGCTCGACAGCGCTAGCGACAGCAGCCACAGGGGCGCCGAGACGTAGGCCATGACCCCCGTCATGAAGATGGCGCGATGCGCGGGGTGGAGGCCCGTCCACAGGGAGAGCCGCAGATTGATGAGGTTGCCCTGGCACCACCGGCGATCGCGCTTCAGCTCGTCGATCAGGTTCGGCGGCATTTCCTCGTAGCTGCCGGGAAGGTCGTACGCCATCCACACCTTCCATCCCGCCCGGCGCATCAGGGCCGCCTCCACGAAGTCGTGGGACAGGATCTCGCCCGCGAAGGGGCCGCGCCCGGGAAGCCGTCCGAGGGCGCAGTGGCGCATGAACGGCGCGACGCGGATGATCGCGTTGTGGCCCCAGTAGAACGACTCGCCGAGCTGCCAGAAGTGCATCCCCGCCGTGAAGAGCGGTCCGTAGACCTGGGTCGCGAACTGTTGCATGCGCGCGAAGAGCGTGTCGCGGCCGGCGCCCCGGGGGGCGGTCTGAATGATGCCGCTGCTCGGATTCGCCTCCATGAGGCGGACGAGCGTCGTCAGGCACTCGCCCGTCATCACGCTGTCCGCGTCCAGCACCACCATGTAGCGGTACTGGCTGCCCCAGCGCCGGCAGAAGTCGGCGATGTTGCCGCTCTTGCGCTTGATGCGGTGCTGGCGCCAGCGATAGAAGATGCGGCCGAACCCGCCCACGTCCTCGCAGAGCTCGCGCCACGCGTGCCGTTCGGCCGCCAGCGTGTCGGGTTCGCTGCTGTCGCTGAGCACGAAGAAGTCGAAGTGCCGCAGGCCGCCGGCATCCGCGACCGACTCGTAGGTGGCGCGCAGTCCGGCGAACACGCGCGGCACGTGCTCGTTGCAGATGGGCATGACGACCGCGGTGCGAGCATCGGACGGCAGCGCGGTTCCCGGCGAGACCGTGCGGGTGATGGCGTGTCGATCGCGGCCGCAACACAGCAACACGAAGCCCGTAGTCGCCGTCCAGAAGCCGAGGGAGACCCAGGCGAAGAGAATCGCGGAGAGGGCGAGGATCGCCACCTCCAGAGGCTGCTGCGCGTGATACGGCAAGACGCTCGTCACCATGCCGTAGGCGAAGCCGCCGGTCTGCATCAGCACGAGGACGGCGAGGAGGGCACGCCGAGCGGCCGCCGTCCACTGCAGTCGTCGACTCTCAGCGGCCGGTGCCATACGGTGAGCCGTGCCCGGGCGGCGCCACCCCACGGACGCCATCGGCGTGCGCCGGACGGGAGGCATCGTCGTGAGGAAAACGGCGCGATCGCCGTTCTCGGAACCTACTTCGGGAACAGTATGTAGCGCCAAGTCTCCCGCAAACCCTCGCGGCCGCGTTTCACATGTGCCTCCGGCTCTCGCCGGCGTGTCACGATCGAGCGTCCTCATCGCCATGCGTGAGGGCGCCTTTGGCTGACGGTGTCCGCATTTGCGACGGCGACGGCCACGACCGTCACCAGGACGACAGAACCGGCTCGCACCACGCGATTCACATCACCATCCGTAGTCGCATACTACGTTGACTTTCAAAGGATACCAGTTCCCCGGATGTCGTGAAGTCGCCGGGGCTGCCCCCGGACTCTGCAACTCTCGGACCGTGAGAGGGGGGCGGGGAAACGCATTCGCGCGAGGCGATTCACTCGATGAGCTGGTCGGCCCGTTGTAGGACCCCCGCCGGGATCGAGACGCCGAGCGCCTTTGCGGTCTTGAGGTTGACGGCGAGCCGGAAGACGGTGGGCTGCTCGATGGGGAGATCCGACGGCTTGGCGCCCCTGAGAATCTCGTCGACGAACATCGCCGCGCGTTTGTAAACCTCACGCGGGGCGGGATCGTAGCTCATGAGGCCACCGGCCTCGGCCGCCGGCGCGTACGACGAGATCGAAGGGAGTCGACGGGCGAGCGCCAGCTCCGCGATTCGCCGCCGGTGCCCGGCCGTGAAGCTGTCATGGGTCACGATGACGGCATCCACACGCTCCCTTGCCGCCGCCTCGAACGCTTCCTTGATCTCCTGGGGGTTGTTGACCTCCAGCAATGTCACGCGCAGACCGGCGTCGCGGGCGGCGGTATGGATCGCCTGGGCGGCCAGCGTGGCGCCGAGGCTGGGGCGATTCCACAGCAGTCCAACGCGCGTCGCTCGGGGTAGTCCGTCCCGAAGGAGCTCGACGAGTTTTTCCGCGACATCGATTCCTTGATCGCTCGTGCCCGTCACGTTGCCACCTGGATGCGCCACGCTCGCCACGACGCCGGCCGCCACGAGGTCGGCGGCGGCGGCGGCGACGATGGGGATGCTCGTCGTCGCCGCTTTCGTGGCGAGGACGGCCGCAATGCCGTGGGTCACGATCACTTCCGGCGTCAGGCGCACCAGCTCTCGGGCCAGTTCGTGGAGACGCTCGTTGTTCCCGTCCGACCATCGAACGTCGAGGACGAGATTGCGTGGCTCCACGTAGCCGAGCTCCCGGAGGCCGTCCCGTAGTCCTTCGACGGTATCGGCCGGGCGCGCGGACGCCGTTCCATCGCCAAGGACTGCGATCCGCCAAACCTTCTCGGGCGGCTGCGCCTGCGCAAGCAGCGGCGCGAGGGCGAGCGCAACGGTCGCGATCAGGAACCGGCGGCGGTGTGGGTCCATTCTCAAATCTTCGCGGTGGCGCTGATGGTGATTATCCACCCACGAGATACGGGGACGGCGGCGGCGGTCGGGGTGATATCCTGCCCGGCCGAGAGGCTCCCATGGCCCACAACATGACCGATTACGCCGCGACGTGCCGCGACTTTTCGCTTCCGGTTCCCGAACGCTTCAACTGGGCGTTCGACGTCTTCGACACCTGGGCGCGTGATCCCACCAAGCTCGCGCTGCTCTGGGTCGCGTCCGACGGACAGCCGCGGCGGTTCACGTTCGCGGAGCTGGCGGAGCGCTCGCGCCGCGTCGCCAACGCGCTCGCGGGGCTCGGGGTGACGCCCGGCGAGCGGGTGTTCGTCATGCTCCCCCGCGTGCATCAGTGGTGGGAAATCGTGCTGGGCTGCGTGCGCGCGCGGACCGTCTCCGTGCCCGGCACCACGCTGCTGACGACGAAGGACATCCAGTACCGGCTCGGGATCAGCGAGGCCTCGGTGGTGATCACGGACGAGGAAAACCAGTGGAAGATCGACCGCGTGCTCGCGGAATGCCCGAGCGTGAGACACCGGATCGTGGTCGGGGGCGGCGACGACGCCTGGCTCCCGTACGAGGCGCTCGTCGGGCGCGCGCGCGGCGACATGCCGCATCCCGGCAATGCGAGCGGCGATCCGATGATGATCTACTTCACGTCCGGCACCACCGGCCATCCCAAGATGGTCCTGCACACGCATGCGTCCTACCCGATCGGCCACGTCATCACGGGAAAGTACTGGCTCGACAACACGCCGGACGATCTTCACTGGACCATCTCCGACACCGGCTGGGCGCAGGCGGCGTGGACGTGCTTCTTCGCGCCCTGGAACATGGGCGCCGCCCTCTTCGTGTGGGACGCCCGGGGGAAGAAGTTCGAGCCGGCGGAGACGCTGTCGATGTTCGAGCGGTTTCCGATATCGACGTTCTTCGCGCCCCCCACCGCTTACCGGATGTTCGTGCAGGAGCCGCTCCGCAAGTTCAAGTTCCCCAGCCTCCGTCACTGTCTGGGCGCCGGGGAGGCGGTGAACCCGGAGGTCATCGAAGCGTGGAAGGACGGCACCGGCCATCACATCTACGAGGGCTACGGCCAGACGGAGACGGTGCTGGTGGCGGCGACGTTTCCCGCCACGCCGTGGAAGCCGGCCTCGATGGGGCGCACGGCGCCGGGACACGTGCTCGCGATCGTCGACGACGACGGTCACGAGCTGCCGCGTGGGACCGAGGGCGACATCGCCATCCGCGTGCGGCCCGAGCGTCCCGTCGGAATGTTCCGCGAGTACTGGCGCAATGCCGACGCGACGGCCAGGTGCCACCGCGGCGACTGGTACATCACCGGCGACCGCGGGGCGATGGACGACGACGGCTATCTCTGGTTCGTCGGTCGGGCCGACGACGTCATCAACAGCGCGTCGTACCGCATCGGACCGTTCGAGGTGGAATCGGCGCTCGTGGAGCACGCGGCGGTGGCGGAGACGGCGGTGATCGGCAAGGCGGACGCCTTGCGCGGCGAGATCGTGAAGGCGTTCGTGGTCCTCGCCCCGGGCTTCGCGCCGTCGGACCAGCTCGCGGCCGAGCTCCAGGAGCATGTCAAGCGCGTGACCGCGCCCTACAAGTACCCGCGCGAGATCGAGTTCGTCGCCGATCTGCCGAAGACGATCAGCGGCAAGATCCGGCGCACGGAGCTGCGCGAGCTCGAGCGCACGCGCGCCAGGCGGCCCTGACCGCCCGCCCCGGCGGCACGATCGCCACGCTATAATCGCGGCCCATGCCGCACTCGCCGTTCAGCGCGGAGCACGCGATGCTGCGCAGATCCCTCCGCGCCTTCGTCGAAAAGGAAGTCGTGCCGCACGTCGACGCGTGGGAGGCAGCGGGGCAGATTCCCCGCTCGTTCTGGCGGCGCCTGGGGCAGCTCGGCTTCCTCGGCCTGGACGTGCCGGCGGAATACGGTGGGGGCGGCGGGGATTTCCTGGCGAGCGTCGTCCTCGGCGAGGAGATGGCGCGCTGTCGCGCGGGCGGAGTCGCCTTCAGCGTCCTCGTGCATACCGACATGTCGTCGCCGTGGCTGACCCGCTTCGGCACCGAGGCCCAGAAGCGGAAATACCTGCCCGGGATCGTCGCCGGCGAGATCGTGTGCGCGCTCGGGATCACCGAGCCCGGCACCGGCTCGGATATGGCCGCACTCACGACGCGCGCGGTTCGCGACGGCGACCGCTACCTCCTCACCGGCAACAAGATGTTCATCACGAACGGCGTCCACGGCGACCTCTACTTCGTGGCGGCGCGCACGGCGCCCGGCCCCGCCGGCCGTCGCCACGAGGGCCTCTCCATGTTCCTCGTCGAGCGCGACCGCCCCGGCTTCGCGATCAGCCGCACGCTCGAGAAGCTGGGCATGCGGGCGTCGGACACCGCCGAGCTCGTCTTTCACGACACTCCGGTGCCGGTGGAGAACCTGCTGGGGGTGGAGGGACGCGGTTTCCAGCAGCTCGCGGCCGGACTCCAGCGCGAGCGGCTGCTGGCGGCCGTCCTCGCCCTGTCCGGGGCCGACCAGGCCCTCGAGGACACCATCGCGTACTTGCATGCGCGCTCCGCATTCGGCGCGCCGCTGGCGACCCGCCAGGCCCTTCGCCATCGCGTCGCGGATCTGGCGACGGAGCTCGAGGCCGCCCGCCAGCTCGTCTATCACGCGGCGCGGCTGTACGCGGACGGCGAGCCGTGTGCCACCGAGGTGTCGATGGCGAAGCTCCACGCGACGGAGGCCGCCAATCGCGTGGCCTACCAGGCGGTGCAGCTCCACGGCGGCTACGGGTACATGCGCGAGTTCTCGGTGGAGCGATTCTTCCGCGATGTTCGTCTGTGGACGATCGCCTCCGGCACGTCGGAAGTGATGCGCGAGATCATCGCGAAGGCGCTGTTCTCACGAAAGGATCGGTGAGATGCCCGCCACGCTGCCGCTCATTCCCACCCACGTCATGGGCAGTCACGGGTTCCCGGGCTGGTTCTGGGGCGCGCTCGACCGCATCAAGGCCGGCGAGTATGGCCAGACCGACGTCAAGGAGACGTTCGACGACGCCACGCAGCTCGCCATCCGCGACCAGGAGCGCGCCGGCATCGATGTCATCTGCGACGGCGAGATGCGCCGCTTCTTCTTCGTGCAGACGTTCTACGGAAAGATGGACGGGCTCGAGCACCTCGAGCCCCTGCGCAAGACGGGCCTCTACGCCTACGACAGCGTGCCGCGCTATCGCGCCGCCGGCCGCGTGACGGTGCCCAAGGGGCTCGGCATCGTCGACGAGTTCAAATATTTGAAGACCCAGACCGACAAACCGGTGAAGGCGACGGTCCCGGGGCCGGTGACGCTGTCGATCCACATCCAGCTCCGTCCCGGCGATGCCTACGACGGCGACCGGGTCGCGCTCACCTGGGACATGGTGCCCGCCGTCAACACCGAGCTGACGGCGCTGGCGGCGGCCGGGGCCGACTGGATCCAGATCGACGAGCCGTCGGCGGCGATCGTCCCCGGGCAGCTCGACGAGTACGTGAAGATGTTCAACGCCTGCGTGGATGGCGTGCGAGCAAAGATCGGCTACCACGTGTGCTTCGGTAACTTGCTGTCGCGCCCGCGCGGCAAGCGGTCTTATCGCTGGATGTTTCCGGCCCTCAAGGACGTCCGCTGTGACCAGTTCGTCTTCGAGTACGCCAACCGCGAGATGGCCGAGATCGAAGCCTGGAAGGACTGGGGCGTCGATCGTGAGGTCGCCTGCGGCGTTGTCGACGTCAAGTCGTTCTATCTGGAGTCACCGGAGGAGGTGGCCGACCGCATCGCGGTCTGTGCGAAGTACATCCCGGTCGAGAAGCTGTCCGTCGTCCCCGACTGTGGATTCTTCCCCGTGCCCCGGTGGCTGGCGTTCGAAAAGCTGAAGCGGCTCACGGCCGGCGCCGCCCTCGCGCGAAAAAAGCTCGGCGTGGCGTAGCGAGCCGCGAGCCCAGGGCGGCCGCGCCGCTTCCGTGCGGGCGCGCTTCACGGCGCCATCCGCTAGAAGACGACGACTCCCCGCGCGACCTGACCGGAGCGAAGCGCATCAAAGCCCTCGTTGATCTCCTCGAGCGTGTAGGTCCGGCTCACCAGCTCGTCCACCTTCAAGTTGCCGGCGAGGTACTGGTCGACCAGCCACGGGAAGTCGAGGTTCGGCCGCACCGAACCGTACATCGTGCCTTTGATGCACTTTTCCTGGAGCGCCATCATGTAGGGCGTGATCGGCGCCCGCACGTTCATGGCGGCCATGCCGACGATGACGGCAGTGCCGCCGGGGCGGATGGCGTCCACGATCTGCAGCGTCGTCGCCTCGCCACCGATGGCGTCGAACGCGTAGTCGACGCCGCGCCCGCCCGTGAGGGCGCGTACGAAGTCGACGGCGTTCGTCCGCGACGCGTTCACGGTATGGGTGGCGCCGAACTTCGTGGCGAATTCGAGCTTGTTGTCGAGCAGGTCGACGGCGACGATGGCGCCCGCGCCCGCGAGCCGTGCGCCCTGCACCACGTTGAGGCCGACGCCGCCACAGCCGACAATCATCACCGATGCCCCCGGCTCCACTTCCGCGCAGCGGGTGACGGCACCGACGCCCGTCGGCACGCAGCAGCCGAGGAGCGCCGCCTGCGGCCACGGCATCTCCTTCTTCATCGGCACCAGGTGCTCGGCCGGACACACGACCTGCTCGGCGAAGGTGCCGATGCGCGCCAGCTGCTTGATCTCGTCACCGCCGCGCTTGAGGCGATGCGAGCCGTCGAACATCACCCACCGCGGCGTGTCGTTGTGGCCTTCGCACAGGATGGTGCGCCCGATCGAGCAGTAGAGGCACCGGCCGCAGTGCGGGCGGAAGGAGAAGATCACGTGGTCGCCCGGCTTCACGTGGGTCACCCCCGCCCCCACCGTCTCCACGACGCCGGCCGCCTCGTGACCGAGGACCATCGGGAGCGGCAGCGGCCAGTCGCCGTTCATGACGTGCCAGTCGCTGTGGCAGATGCCGGCCGCCTTCACCTTGACGCGCGCCTCGCCCGCCTGCGGTCCCTGCTGCTCGACGTCCACGACCTCGAGTTGCATGTTCGGCTTGTAGAGGACGGCTGCTTTCATGTCGCGCTCCTTTGCGGACGGCGCCTCGTGGGCGGTCGCCCGCCGATCGTAGCATCGGAGCCGGCCGGCATGGGCGGCGGCGAATGGAGCGGCATTGACGGGCCCTGGCAACGCCCTGGCGCACTATTCCGCGATTCGACTTACCGCGCGCCATAGGTGCTACACGAGTCACGCCGCCGGTCCAAAAGGTGGGGCCAACGTATCGCGGCGCGCCCGTGAAACCAACGGCGTGTCCGACACGTCCAAACGGCATGAATCTCCTGAACGGCCGGAGCAACGTCGCGATCCTCTTGCTCCTCGCCGGGCTCTTCGCGCCTGCCGCCGCCACCGGGGAGAGCGGGGTCGAGCCCGAGAGTCCGTTTCGCTTCGAGATGACCCAAGGAGGGAATGCCTTTCGCGGACTTGCCGTCGAGGGATATCTCTACAACGGACTCTCCTGGAGAATCACCAACGTTCGCGTCCGCGTCGAGAGCGTGGACTCGACGAGGACGGTGATCGGCGAATCCGACGGCTGGGTGCTCGGTGACGTGACGGCGGGCGGACGGGGGTACTTCTACCTGCCGATTCCGAGACCGGCCGCCAGCTATCGCGCCCGCGTCCAGTCCTTCGACAAGGTTTCGCGCGACGCGCCTCAGGCGCCGTGATCCACGATCCAGGCGCTCGCATTCGCCTTTGCTCGTTTCACGGAAGGAGCTCCGGGCGGTCTGTCCTCCGAGCGTCGATCGTCGGGACGCTCACCGCGCTCACCTTTGCCGTCGGCGCCGTAGCGGGAATCGCCCCGGCGAGCGCGAGCGGCCAGGAGACGGACGACCTGCTTCGGATTCTCGGTGACGGCGTCGTGGGCAGTTTCGAGCCGGCGTCCACCACGAGTGGCGTCTCGAAGCTGGCGCGCTGGGAGACCGGCGAATGGCGATACCGCATCACGTCCGGCGGACGCCGGGGACAGACGGAAGTGGAGAACCTGGCCCCGATCCGCGCGACGGCGCGGGGCGAAACGTGGAAGCGAACGGTCGGTCGCGACTCGACGTTGTACCTTCGCGAGACCCCGGAAGGCAGTCTCGTCCTGCCCAGCCAGGTCACTCACCCACATCATGCGCTCGTGTACTTCGAGCCCCCGCTGACCTATCTCATCGCCGGTATGGACCCCGGGGCCTCGCAAGTGTTCGAGGGCAGGATGGACGTCTACAGCGCGAACAACCCGGCGGTGAAGTGGTACACGGGCAGAATTCGGGCGACGACCGTCTACGCGGGTGTCTATCCAATCACGACGCCGGCCGGCAGCTTTCGGGCGACCCTGATCAAGACCGAGTATGAAATCGAGATCTTGTCGGTGGTCGCGGTCCGCGACACGCTGTACACGTTCTACGCTGAAGGAGTCGGCAAGGTCGCCGAGGCCGAGCATCGACGGATCGCGGCGATGGGCCTGTTCAGCAGCGATACGAAGAGCGGCAAGGTTCTCGTGTCGTACCCCTCTGCGATTGCCCCCACCCGACCGCAGGAGGCACCGTAGCGATCGGCGTTCACTGCGTCGTGCGGTCACTCGCCGACG
>DASXSB010000003.1:0-34097 GCA_036506275.1 Candidatus Methylomirabilota bacterium
ACTCCCGCACCGCGATCGCCTTGTTCTTCGTGTGCAGCACCTTCGTGATCGCCGCCGTCAACGTCGTCTTGCCGTGATCGATGTGCCCGATCGTCCCCACGTTCACGTGCGGCTTCGTCCGCTCGTACTTCGCCTTCGCCACCTCAGCACCTCCCGTTGACGGTCACGATCGCGTATCGAGAACTGGAGCCCATGTCCGGGATTGAACCGGAGACCTCGTCCTTACCAAGGACGCGCTCTACCGACTGAGCTACATGGGCGAATTGGTCGTCCGAAGTACTCCCAGCCGCGGCCCGAAGCCCTAACTTCACCCAATCGGCGCGATCAACGCCGCCACGCCGCAACTTCAACCAATCGGTGAAAGCCACGCCGCCAGGCCGCTCCTGTCTCAGCCCACCCACGGTCGAACCCGAGCACGCCGCACCCGTTACAACGGAGCCAGGCCGCTCCTGTCTCAGGCCACCCTCGGTTGAATCCGAGCAAGCGGCACCCGTTACAATGGAGCGGGAAACGGGATTCGAACCCGCGACCCCCAGCTTGGAAGGCTGGCGCTCTACCGCTGAGCTATTCCCGCCCGGACTGCCATGCCGGAACTCCAACAACGCGAGATTCGATAAATCGGTGAGAGCAACGGAACCATCCCGCGCCTCTCTCAGGCCACCCACGGTTGAAGCCGGCCTCGCCGCACTCGCTACAATGGTGGGGAGGGGAGGATTTGAACCCCCGAAGGCGTACGCCAGCAGATTTACAGTCTGCCCCCTTTGGCCACTTGGGTACCTCCCCGAACCTGCCGGCATGCGAATGACGACCTCTTGCGAGAACAGCGCTAACGGACCTGAAACTGCGCTACCATGGCGCTGGCGGGAGGAATCGAACCCCCGACCCACTGCTTACAAGGCAGTTGCTCTGCCCCTGAGCTACGCCAGCACAGACAAAACTTCACTTTAGTTGCCGCCTTGTGCTTCGTCAAGTTGTTTCGTAAATTTTGTCGGTTTGTGCTCTGGTCCGCGTTGCCGAGCGACCTCGTAGCATAGGACGGCGGCCGCCGCGGACACGTTCAGAGACCCGACCGGTCCCGCCATCGGGATCGTCAAGAGCGCGTCGCATGCCCTCGCGACCAGCGGCCGGAGCCCCTCGCCTTCGCCCCCGAGGACCAGGCAGAGCGGCCCCTTGAGGTCGGCGCTCCACGGCCGGACGCCACCCGAGGTGACCGCGCCGTACACCCACACCCCCGATTTCTTGAGCGCTTCCAGAGCGTTCACGAGGTTGGTCTCGCGGGCCACCGGCACGTGCTCGAGGGCGCCCATGGCCGTCCGCGCGGCGGCGTCGGTCAGCCCGACCGCGTGGTGCTTCGGGATCACCACGCCGTGAACGCCGAAGGCGTCCGCGCTCCGAAGCAGGGCTCCGAGGTTTCTCGGATCCTGGACCTGGTCGAGCGCAAGCAGGAACGCCGGCTCCCCGCGCTCGCGGGACGCCGCGAGAAGGTCGTCGAGATCCACGTAGGCCGCGGACGCGACGCGCGCGACGACGCCCTGGTGCTGGGCGGAGCCGGCCATCGCGGTGAGCTGATCGCGCGTGCGGTAGGAAACCTTGACGCCGGCCTTCCGCGCGAGCGCCACGACTTCCGCGAGGGGCCCGCCGGCGCCGGCCAGCACCGCCACTTCGTCGGCGCGGCGTCCGCGCGCCTTCAGGAGCTCGAGGACCGGATTGCGCCCGTAGACGCGGTCTGCGCTCACGCTAGGTCCCGAGGGGCGCCGTGCGGGAACCCGCCGGCGTGTCCTCGACGACCCATCCCAGCCGCCGGATCTCCTCCCGCAGCTCGTCGGCGCGACGCCAATCACGTCGGCCACGCGCGTCCGCGCGCGCCGCCACCAGCCGCTCGACCTCGGCCGGCGGCGCCACCGGCGCCGGATCGCCTGTGAAGAGACCGAGTGCGCGACCGAGGGTGACGAGCTCCGCGACCCCCGCCGCGAGTGCCCGTCGCTGGCTGGGATCGTGGCCGGCGCGGTCGCGATACTCCTGGAGGGCGGAGCCGAGGTCGAACAGCGCCGCCACGGCCTGCGGCGTGTTGAAGTCGTCGTCCATCGCGGACTCGAATCGTGCCCGAAACGACGCCAGCTCGGACGGAAGGGAGCCGGCGGGCGCCGACGCCTCGTGGCGGAGCCGACGAAGCCGGGCGAGCGCGCGCGCGCTGTCCGCCACGCGTTCCTCCGACCACTCCACCGGATGGCGATAGTGGGTCCCGAGCAGGTACAGACGAATGGCCTCGGGATCGTGGCGCTTCACGATTTCGGCGATGGCGAGGGTGTTGCCGAGCGACTTCGACATCTTCTCCTTGCCCATGTTCACGAAGCCGTTATGCATCCAGTACCGCGCGAACGTCCGTTCCGTGGCCGCTTCCGACTGCGCGACCTCGCACTCGTGGTGGGGAAAGATCAGGTCCTCACCGCCGCCGTGGATGTCGAGCGACTGGCCCAGATAGCGCATCGCCATCGCCGAGCACTCGATGTGCCAGCCCGGACGACCGGGCCCCCACGGGCTCTCCCAGGAGGGCTCGCCGGGCTTGGCCGCCTTCCACAGCGCGAAGTCGCGGGGGTCGCGCTTGCGTTCGTCGACTTCCACGCGCGCTCCCGCGAGAAGCTCGTCGAGATTCTTCCCGGACAGGCGCCCGTACGCGGGGAAGCGGCGCACCTCGAAGTAGACGTCGCCGTCGACGACGTAGGCGACCCCGGCGTCGAGGAGGACGCGGATGAGCGCGATCATCTCCGCCACGTGCTCGGTGGCCTTCGGCTCCACGTCGGGCTCGAGCACGCCGAGGGCGGCCATGTCGTCACGGTAGGCGCGGATGTAGCGCTCGGAAACGACGGAGGGAGCGACGCCCTCGTCGTTGGCGCGGCGGATGATGCGATCGTCCACGTCCGTGTAGTTCTTCACGAAGGTGACGCGGAATCCCTTGTAGAGGAGATGGCGTCGGATCGCGTCGAAGACGATCGCGCTCCGCGCGTGGCCGATGTGCGAGACGTCGTAGACGGTGACCCCGCACACGTACATCCGGACCTCGCCCGGCGACAGCGGCGCGAAATCCTCCTTGATCCGCGTCATCGTGTTGTAGAGCTTCATCGCCTCATTGGACCTCGACACCGACCACGGCCATGGCCGCGATCCCTTCGCGCCGGCCGACCAGACCCAGCCCCTCCGGGCTCTTCGCCTTGACGCTGACGGCGGTGGCCGGGAGCCCGAGCACGTCGGCGAGGCGCTTCGCCATCTCGGGGAGCAGCGCCGAGAGCCGCGGCGCCTGGGCGAGCACGGTGGCGTCGACGTTCACCAGCGTCGCCCCGCGACCGCGCACGAGGTCGACGACGTGGCGGAGGAGCGTGAGGCTCGACACGCCACGATAGCGCGCATCGGTGTCGGGGAAGTGGCGGCCGAGATCGCCGAGCGCGAGCGCGCCCAGGAGCGCCTCGGCCACCGCGTGCGTGAGCACGTCGGCGTCCGAGTGGCCGGCGAGCCCCAGGTCGGACGGCACGGTGACGCCGCCGAGGACGAGGGGACGATCGGGAACGAGGGGATGGAGATCGAAGCCGAAGCCGACGCGCGTCATCGCGAGCGGCTCCGCGCGCGCCGCACGTCGTCGGGCGTCGTGATCTTCACGTTTTCGGCGCCCCCCGCCACCACGCGCACGCGATGACCGAGACGCTCCACGAGCATCGCGTCGTCGGTCCCGGTAGTCCCGTCGCGGCGCGCTTTCTCGTGCGCCTCCCGCAACACTTCGAAGTGGAAGGCCTGCGGCGTCTGCACCGCCCACAGCCCCGTGCGATCGATCGTCGTCTCCACGAGCCCGTCGCGCACCCGCTTCACCGTCTCCGCGATGGGCGCCGCGCACACGGCGGCGCCGTCGGCGACGGCGGCCGCGACGACGGCCGCGATGAGCCGGCCGCTCACGAACGGACGGACGGCGTCGTGGACGACCACGACGTGGACGCGTGCGCTCGGATGGCGCTGCACGTGCTCGAGACCGCGCCACACGGACTCCTGGCGCGATTCGCCGCCCGCCACCACCAGCGGCGCCGGCCGCCGCGCCCGGCGCGCGAGCAGGCGACGGGTGCGGCCGAGATGAGCGACGGGCGCCGCCACCACGATCTCGTCGGCGCGCGCGGGCCGCTCCGCGAACCGCGCCAGCGTCGTCTCGAGAATCGAGCGACGACCGATGCGGAGGAACTGCTTGGGCGTCCGCCCGCCCACGCGCGTGCCGGTGCCCCCGGCCGGAATCACCACGCTCACCCAGAGCGCCGCGCTCACCTCAGGAGCTCCCGCAGGGCCTCGTCCACGGTCGCCACCGGATGCGCCTCCAGCGCCAGCTTGGGACGATCCTTGAGGTTGCTCGCCGGCACCACCGCGTGCCGGAACCCGAGCTGGGCGGCTTCCTTCAGTCTGGCCTCCAGACCATTCACGGCGCGGACCTCACCCGTGAGCCCGACTTCGCCGGCCACGACGATGTCGCCGCGTAGCGGCCGATCCAGGTAGCTGGAGGCGGCCGCGAGCACGATGCCGAGGTCGGCGGCGGGCTCCGTGACGCGTGCCCCGCCCGCAACGTTGACGAAGACGTCCTGGGTACCGATCGGCACCCCGCCTCGCTTCTCGAGCACGGCCAGCAGCAGGCAGACACGGTTGTAGTCGGCTCCGAGCACGGTCCGTCGCGGCGTGCCGAGCGACGCACCCGCCACCAGCGCCTGAAGCTCCAGGAGGAGCGGCCGCGTCCCCTCCAGGCTGGAGACGATGACGGAGCCAGGCACGTCCTTGGGGCGCTCGGCGAGGAAGAAGCCCGAGGGGTTCTTCACCTCGACCAGCCCCGCCTCCGCCATCTGGAAGACGCCGATCTCGTTCGTGGAGCCGAAGCGATTCTTGACGGCGCGCAGGATCCGGTACGCATGGTGGCGCTCGCCCTCGAAGTAGAGCACGGTATCGACGAGGTGCTCGAGCACGCGGGGACCGGCGAGGGCGCCCTCCTTGGTGACGTGTCCCACCAGGAAGGTCGCGATGCCGCGGCCCTTGGCGATGGTCAGCAGGCGGGCGCCGCACTCGCGCACCTGGGCCACGCTGCCCGGTGCGGACTCGAGCTCGGGAAGAAAGACGGTCTGGATGGAATCGATCACGAGCGCGCGCGGCTTGACGTCGTCCAGCTCCGCCTGCACCCGCGAGAGATCCGTCTCCGCCCACAGCAGGAGACCACTGGTGGCGATGCCGAGGCGTTCCGCGCGCAGCTTCACCTGCGCCGCCGACTCCTCCGCCGTCACGTAGAGCACGGGCGGCGTGACGTCGGCGAGCGCCCGTGCCGCCTGCAACAAGAGCGTGCTCTTGCCGATACCGGGATCGCCGCCGATCAGCACGAGCGAGCCGCGCACGACGCCGCCGCCGAGCACGCGGTCGAGCTCGCCGATGCGAGTGAGGACACGGTCCCCCGCCTCCAGCGCGACGTCCTTGAGCGGAACCGGCCGGCTGTCGGTCGGCGCCGGACGCCGGGTGCCCCGCAGAGGCGCGACCTTCTCTTCGACGAGCTGGTTGAAGGCGCCGGTGCGCCGGCAGTCCGGGCAGGTTCCAGGCTTGTGACCCGGGTAGCCGCACTCCTGGCAACGATAGACGGTGGTTTCGCGCGCGGTCACTTCTCCTTTTCCGTCTCCCTTGCCTGCTCACCCTTCGTGCCGAGGCTGCGGAGGAGCCCGCGGAGCAGGCGACTGCGCTGGGCCCCGTCGAGAATGGTGACGAGACGATCGTAGACGCTCGGATCCGCGATCAAGGCGCCGATCGTTCCTTCGCCCTCGTCGACCTTCTCGGTGATCGACCTCAGATTGGCCATCGCCGCCTGGAAATCCCGCGACGCCTGACGGATGCCGCCCTCCTCGGGCTCGTCCTTCACGAGGCTGCCCAGCGTGCCCCGCCCGCCCGCGATCCGATCGGAGACGTCCCGCAGATTGTGCGTCAACACCCGCAGCTCATCGAGGACGCTCCGGTACTTCGGATCGAAGAGGAGCGCGGGCAGCAGCCCGTCCTCCTCGGTCGGCTGCTCCACGAGCCGGCCCAGGCGGTCCATCGCCGCCACCAGCCGTTTCGCCGACGCCGTGCTCTCCTTCGAGGTGAGGACGCCTGCCGCCCCCTCTCCGCGTTCGATGCGATCCACGAGGCGACCGGTGCTGGTCACGAGCTCGTTCAGGCGCCGCAGCGCCACCGGCTCCTCGTAGAGCAGCACGTGCGCCCATCCCTTGCCCGCCTCCACCTGATCGACGATGCGCCCGAGCTTGTCGGTGAGGCGACGCGCGGACCCCACGGTGGCGGAGGCGTCCTGGATGATCTTGGACTGGTTCAGGGTCTCCGCCGTCTCGCGGAGGCTGTCGGCGAGGGCGGCGATGTTCTTCACGGTCTTCGCGCTCTCGCCGATCACCTGGTTGATGTCGAACGGATCCCGCGACGCGAGGGTGTCGCCCGTCTGCACCGGCGGCGCCTCCACGGTGCCCACCGTGATCTCGACGATCTTGTCGCCGAGCAGTCCCTGCGTCTCGATACGCGCCACCGAGTTCTTCCTGATCCGATCCGCGTACTGCTTGGTGATGTTGAGGGCCACGCGCACCTTGCCGCCGGGGTGCGCGGGCAGCACCACGTCCTTCACGCGCCCGATCTGGACTCCGGCGAGGCGGACGGTGGCGCCCTCCGTGAGCCCACCCACTTCCGTGAACTCGGCGTAGATGGTGTAGCTGGCCTCGAAGAGGCGCGCGCGGGCGCCCAGCATGTAGATCAGCCCGAGGAAGGCGGCGAGGCCGGCGATGACGAAGATGCCCACCCGCAACTTTATCGCCAGCTCGCGTCGGCTGTCCCTCACGTCGTCACCTCGCCTCCCCCGCCAGGAACGCCTGCACGGCGGGGTTCTTCGACTCCAGCACCTCGTCGCGGGCGCCGAGGGCGGCGAACCGGCCCTCGATCAGGATGGCCACGCGATCGGCCACCACGCGCGCCAGCTCCAGGTCGTGCGTCACCACGACGGAGGTGTCGCAGGCGCCGCTGCGCAATTGCACGATCAGCTCGCCCACCATCTTGGAGTTGGTGGGGTCGAGCCCGGCCGTGGGCTCGTCGAAGAGGAGCATCTCGGGCTCGATGATGAGGGCGCGCGCGATGCCGACGCGCTTGCGCATGCCGCCCGACAGCTCCGAGGGAAGCAGCGGCAGCACGTCCTCGTCGAGGGCGACCAGGGAGAGGAAGTGCCGCACGCGCTCGTCGATCTCGCGCTCGGGAAGCGAGGCGTGCTCGCGCAGGGGATAGGCGACGTTCTCGTACACGTCGAGGGAATCGAAGAGCGCCGCCCCCTGGAACACGTACCCGAGGCGACGCCGAATGGGTAACAGCTCTTCCTCGGAGAGGTGGCTGATCTCGATCCCGAACACCCGCACCTGCCCCGCGTCGGGAGGCAGCAATCCGGCCACGATGCGCAGCATGACGGTCTTGCCGGAGCCGCTGCCGCCCATGATGACGAGCGTCTCACCCTTGTCGAGGCGCACGGAGATGCCCCGCAGCACCTCGTTGGCGTCGAAGCTCTTGCGGACGTCCACCAGCTCGACGAGGTCGTCGCGAGCCATCACCAGAAGAGGATGAGAAAGAGCTTGGTGAGGAAGAAGTCGGACACGATGACGCCCATGGCGACGTGCACGACGGTGGCGGTAGCGGCGCGGCCCAGTCCCTCCGTTCCTCCTTCCGTGCTGAGTCCGTTATAGCACCCGATGAGCGTGACGATGGCGCCGAAGAAGAAGCTCTTGCCCACTCCGGTGAGGAAATCGCGCGGCACCACCCAGTAGGCGGTGACGTTCCAGTACGCATAGAGGTCGGTGCCGCGTTCGAGGAGCATGATGATCATCCCCCCCAGCAGGCCCACCACGTCGGCGAGGACGGTGAGGAGCGGAAACACCACCAGCGCCGCCAGCAGCCGGGGGACGATGAGGCGCTTGACGTAGTTCACGCCGAGGGAGCGGAGGGCGTCGATCTGCTCCGTCACCTTCATGGAGCCGAGCTCGGCGGCGATGCCGGAAGCCACCTTGCCGCCGACCAGGATCGCGGTGAGGACGGGACCGAGCTCGCGCAGGATGGCCAGCGCCACCACCGGGCCCACGTAGTTCTCGGCGCCGAAGCGCGCCATGTTGATGGCGCTCTGGAGCGCGAAGACCATGCCCGTGAAGACGGCGGCCGTGAGGGCGAGGCCGAGCGACTGCACGCCCATCGTCTGGATCTCGCCCACGACGAGGCGGAAGTACTTCGGGGGAAGGGCGAGATTGCGCGCGACGCGAGCGACGAGGAGGCCCATGCCGCCGTACCACATCGCCGTTCGCCGCAGATACGTGTCCACCGCTCACTCCGTGCGCAAGGTCTCGACGAGACCCCGAAAGTCGGCGCGTCCGGCGTCGAACGTCGCCGGCGGCGCCGCGTACAGGAAGTCGTAGACGCAGCGTCCGGCCTTGATCACGTACATCTCGATTCGCATCGGCGCCGCGCCCTCGCCTGCGCGCGCCTCCAGCAGCGCGTGGGCGGCGGGACGACCGTTCACGGTCACTTCACCGTTCTCGAGCACGCGCCGGTCGTGGAGCCCGACCAGGAGCTGACGGGCGAGCGCCTCGAGGCTGCGCCGTGCCGGCCCGTCCTCGCAGGAGGCGTTCACGAGCATCCCGGCGTTGCTCGACGACTGTCGTAGCGCGACGTCGGCCCGGCCGTCGCTCTCCATTTGCCACGGTCCTCCCGGCAATCGCACGGAGTACCCTTTGGGCGACGAGAACGTGTCGCCGCTCTCCGCCCGCCGGCCCGCACACCCGGCGCCCACGATCAACGCCACCAGCCCGGCGAGCGCGAGTCGGCGCCGCACTTTCCTACCCGCGGGCCGCGTGCCGGCGCGCCAGCTCCTTCAGGACCTCCCCGAGGGGAATGCCGCGCTTCCCGAGGAGAACGACGGTGTGGAACCAGAGATCCGCCACTTCCTCCACCACGCGCCGATCGCCCTCGCCGCCGAGGGCAGCCGCGATCACCTCGGTCGCCTCCTCGCCGATCTTCCGGCACACGGCCGCCTCCCCCTTCGCGAGCAGGCCCGCCACATACGAGCCCGCCGGCGCCTGCGCCTTGCGCTCCGCGATCACCCGCTCCAGCCGCTGCAGCATGTTCGCTGCCGGCATCTCGCCGCTTGCCGGCGACGCCTTCACGCTCGTGAAGAAGCACGTGCGATGCCCAGTGTGGCAGGCCGGACCCTCCTGGTGCACCTGGACGAGCAGGACGTCGCCGTCGCAGTCGGCGTAGATCTCGCGCACGTGCTGCGTGTGGCCAGAGGTCTCCCCCTTCCGCCACAGCGCCTGCCGCGAGCGCGACCAGAAGTGCGACTGTCCCGTCGTCAGCGTCGCCGCCAGCGCCTCGCGGTCCATCCACGCCACCATGAGCACCTCGCCCGTGTCCGCCTCCTGGACCACGGCCGGGATGAGGCCCTGGGCGTCGAACTTGAGGCCGTCGGCGATGGTCATGGCTCGAGCCGAACCTCGACACCGCGGTGGCGGAGGTACCCCTTCGCTTCCGCGATCGTGTGGATGCCGAAGTGGAAGATCGACGCCGCGAGGGCGGCATCCGCCCCGCCGTCCACCAGTCCCTCGTACAGGTGCTCGAGGGCCCCGGCGCCGCCCGATGCGATCACGGGGACGGTCACGGCGTCCGCGACCGCGCGCGTCAGCTCGAGGTCGTATCCGTCCTTTGTGCCGTCGCGGTCCATGCTGGTCAATAAGATTTCTCCCGCGCCGAGGGCGACGGCATCGCGCGCCCACTGCACGGCATCGCGGCCCGCGGGCCGACGCCCGCCGTGGGTGTAGACGCCCCAGCGCGGTGGGGCCGCCGGCGTCTCCCGCCGTGCATCGATGGCGACCACGATGCACTGACTGCCGAAGCGCTCGGCGGCCTCGCGGATGAGCTCCGGCCGGGCGAGGGCAGCGGTGTTGAGGGAGACCTTGTCGGCGCCGGCGCGGAGGAGCTGGCGGACGTCGTCGATGGTGCGGATGCCTCCGCCCACGGTGACCGGCATGTACACGCCTTCCGCGGTGCGACGGACCACGTCGAGCATCACGCCGCGGCGCTCGTGGGAGGCCGTGATGTCCAGAAACACCAGCTCGTCGGCGCCCTGGGCGTCATAGGCGAGGGCTGCCGCCACCGGGTCACCGGCATCGCGCAGGTCGACGAAGCGCACGCCCTTGACCACGCGCCCGTCCTTCACGTCCAGGCACGGGATGACCCGTTTGGCCAGCATCGACTATTGTAGGCCGGCGGGCGAGCCGAGCACCGCGAGCGCCTGCCCGAGCTCCACGGCGCCCGTGTAGAGCGCGCGTCCCACCACGACGCCCGCGACGCCGGGGATCCGCGCCAGGCGTTGCAGGTGCTCCACGCTGCCGACCCCCCCGGACGCGAGCACGGGTACGCTCACGGCGCCGGCGAGAGCGGCGGTGTCCTCGACGTTCGGACCCAGCTCGGTGCCGTCACGGCTCACGTCGGTGAAGAGCAGCGCGGCCGCCCCGGCGTCGGCGGCGCGCTTGCCCACCTCGTTCACCGTCTCGTCGAGTGTCTCCGTCCACCCCTTCACCGCCACGCGCTGGCCGCGGCCGTCCACCGCCACGATGATGCGCGGGCCGTAGGCGGCGCAGATTTCCTTGAGGAAGGCGCCGTCGACCACCGCCCGCGTCCCCAGCACCGCCCACCGCGCGCCGCTCGCGAGGACCGCTTCCACCGCCGCCCGGTCGCGCAGGCCACCCCCGACCTGCACGGGAACGGGAGCGACCGCGGCCACCACCCTCGCCACGAGCGCGCTCTGCCGCGGCGCGCCCGTGAAGGCGCCGTCGAGATCCACCACGTGCAAACGCTCCGCGCCCCCGCGCACCCATCGCGTCGCCATCTCCACGGGGTCCTCGGAGAACACGGTCTCCGCGTCCGCGCGGCCCTCCCGGAGCCGCACGCAACGGCCGCCGCGGATGTCGACAGCGGGAATGACGATCACCGGCGTCCGTCCTTCACCATCTCCGCGAAGTTCTCGAGCAATCGCAGACCCCAGCGCTGGCTCTTCTCGGGGTGGAACTGTGTCGCCGCGATTTTCCCCGTCTCCAGGGCGGCCGCGAACCGCACGCCGTAGTCGCAGAAGGCGAGGCGGACGTCCGCCGGCGGCGCCGACACCACGGGGTAGTACGAGTGCACGAAATAGAAGTGCGCGCCGTCGGGAACGCCGTCGAAGAGAGCGAGGGCGCCGCCATGCGACACGCGGTTCCAGCCGATGTGGGGGACTTTCGGGCCGGGAGGAAATCGCCGCACCGCGCCCGGGATCACGTCGAGGCCGCGGCCCTCGCCGAACTCCTCGCTCGTCGAGAACAGGAGCTGATAGCCGAGGCAGATGCCGAGGAACGGCCGCGACCCGTCGAGGGCACGTCGGACGGCCGGCAGCAAGCGCAGCGACGTGAGGCTCGCCATGGCGTCGTGAAAGGCGCCGTCACCGGGGAGGACGGTCGCCTCCGCCTCGTCCACCACGCGCGGGTCCTGCGTGACCACCGCCGGCATTCCCACGCGCTCGAACGCCTTCTCCACGGAGCCGAGATTGCCCCGGCCGTAGTCGACGATCGCGATCACAGAGTCCCCTTGGTGGAGGGAAGCACTCCGGTGATGCGCGGATTCAGGCGGGTCGCGTCCGCGAGCGCGCGCGCTACCGCTTTGAACACCGCCTCCGTGATGTGGTGCAGGTTGTGGCCGTAGTGCATGGTCACGTGCAGGGTCACCTCCGCGTTGAACGCGAAGGCCCGGAAGAACTCTTGCAGCAGGTCGAGGTCGAAGTTGGAGACGCGCGCGCGCGCCACGGGAACGCTGAAGACCAGAAACGGCCGCCCGGACAGGTCGACTGATGCCGACACCAGGGTTTCATCCATCGGAATGAAGGCGGTGCCGTAGCGCGTGATCCCCTTCTTGTCGCCGACCGCCTGCCGGAGCGCCTGTCCGAGCACGATGCCGACGTCCTCCACGGTGTGGTGCTGATCCACCTCCACGTCGCCCTGCGCCTCCACGGCGAGGTCCATGAGGCCGTGCTTCGACCACGCTTCCAGCATGTGGCTGAAGAACGGGATCGGCGTCGCCACCTTGGAGCTGCCGGTACCGTCGATGTTGAGCTGCACCACGATCTCGGTTTCCTTCGTGCGGCGCTCGATGCGCGCCTGGCGTCCCCGCGCGTCCGTCATCGGTTCTCCTTCCCATCGTCGGACCGGAGCCGCAGCGACGCCGCCGCGCCGTGCCCGGCCAGACCCTCCAGCCCCGTCAACACGTCCAGGTGCGGTCCCGCCGCCGCCAGGCCCGCCCGCGTGTACTCGATGATGCTCGACCGCTTGACGAAGTCCTCGGTGCCGAGCGGCGACGCGAAGCGCGCGGTGCCGGCGGTGGGAAGGACATGGTTCGGGCCCGCCACGTAATCGCCGACGACCTCGGGCGTGTGGCTGCCGAGGAAGAGCGCTCCCGCGTGCCGCACGCGCGGGAGCAGCGCCGCCGGCACCTGCACGGCGAGCTCCAGATGCTCGGGAGCGAGACGGTTGGCGAGATCCACCGCGTCGTCGAGGTTCGCGACCTGCACGAGGGCGCCGTGGTCGGTGAGGGCCTGGGCGGCGATCGCGCGACGGGGCAGGGCGGCGAGCTGGGCGTCGAGCGCTGCCGCCACCCGCGCCAGAAGGGCGCCATCGGCGGCGATCAGAACCGCGCGCGCCATGGGGTCGTGCTCGGCCTGGGCGAGAAGGTCGGCGGCGAGCCACGGCGCCGGCGCCGAGGCGTCGGCAATGACGACGACCTCGCTCGGCCCCGCCACCATGTCGATCCCGACCTCGCCGAACACGCGTCGCTTCGCGAGGGCGACGTAGACGTTGCCGGGCCCGACGATCTTGTCCACGCGCCGGATGGTGGGCGTCCCGAACGCGAGCGCCGCCACCGCCTGGGCGCCGCCGATGCGGTAGCCCTCGGTGACGCCGGCCACGCGCGCCGCCGCCAGCACCTCGGCGTTCACGTCGCCGGCGGCGTTGGGCGGGGTGACGAGGACGATCTCGCGCACACCCGCCACGCGGGCGGGGATGGCCGTCATCAGGACCGTCGAGGGATAGGCGGCGCGGCCGCCCGGAATGTAGATGCCGACGCGGTCGAGCGCGCGCACTTCCTGACCGAGCACGGAACCGTGCTCGTCCGTCATCCGCCACGACTTCGGGACCGCCGCCGCATGGAAGCGCTCGATGCGCTCGGCCGCGTAGTGGAGCGCGGCGCGGGCGGGAGGCGCCAGCGCGTGCTCGGCGCGCTCGAAGTCCCCGGCCGCGATGCGGAGGGCCGCCGCGTCCTTGGCGTGGAAGCCGTCGAACCGCGCCGTGCACGCGAGGACGGCGCCGTCGCCGTCGCGGCGGACGCTCTCCACGATGTCGTCGACGGCGTCGCGAATGGGCGCCGCCACCGCCGACGGGGGCCGCTCCAGCCGGCGCACGACCTCGTCGAGGCCGAGGGCGCGGGCGTCGAGGAGGCGCACGGTCACAGCGCGACCTTCCCGGTGCGGGCCTTCATCTCCTCGAGGAGATCCGTCACCGCGCGATACTCCGTCTTCATGGAGGCCCGGTTGACGATGACGCGGGCGGTGGAGCGCATGATCTCCGCCACCTCCACGAGCCCGTTGGCGCGCAGCGTCTCCCCGGACTGGACGAGGTCGACGATCCGGTCGGCGAGGCCCACGAGGGGCGCCAGCTCGATCGATCCGTCGAGATGCACGATCTCCACCTGAACACCGCGCTCGGAGAAGTACTGCTCGGTGAGCCGCGGATACTTCGTCGCCACCCGTACCCACGACCAGCTCTTGGGGTCGTCCTCTTCCCACAGCTCGCGGGGCTCGGCGACCACGAGCCGGCAGAACCCGAAGCCGAGATCCAGCGGCTCGTACACATCGGGGGCCTGCTCGAGGAGGATGTCACGTCCCACGATGCCGAGATCGGCGGCGCCGTGCGTGACGTAGGCGGGAACGTCGGCCGGTTTCAAGAACAGCAGACGCAGACCGCGCTCGGCGTCGGTGAAGATCAGCCGGCGCGAATCGCTCTCGACGCCCTCGACACCGAGTGCGCGCAGAAGCCCGAGGGCGGGCTCGAGGAGCCGGCCCTTGGGCAGCGCGAGCGTGAGCCGATCTTTCACGTCTTCCGCACGATGCGGGCGCCGAGCGCGCTCAGCTTCGCCTCCAGCCGCTCGTAGCCGCGATCCAGATGATAGACGCGCGCGATCTCCGTGCGCCCGCGGGCGGCGAGGCCGGCGAGGACGAGCGCCGCCGACGCGCGCAGGTCGGAGGCCATCACGGGCGCGCCCTGGTAGAAGGGAACGCCGCGAATGATGGCGGTCGAGCCCTCCGTCTCGATCTGGGCGCCCATGCGCGTGAGCTCGGCCGCATGCATGAAGCGGTTCTCGAAGATGGTCTCCGTGACGCGGGACTGTCCGTCGGCGAGCCCGAGCAGCGTCATGAGCTGCGCCTGCATGTCCGTCGGAAATCCCGGGAACGGGCTCGTCGTGATGTCGGCGGGCCGCGGCCGCTCCGGTCCGCGCACGCGGACAGACGTTGCCCCCACGTCGAGCCGCACCCCGCATTCCTCGAGCTTCGCGAGCACGGCCGAGATGTGATCGGGCACGAGGCCGGTCACCGTGATGTCGCCGGCGGTGATCGCGCCCGCCACGATCAGCGTGCCCGCCTCGATCCGGTCGGCGACGACGCGGTGCTGTGCTCCCGACAGCTCCCGCACGCCGTGGATCTCGATGCGCGATGTGCCGGCGCCGTCGATCTTGGCGCCCATGGCGTTGAGCAGATCGGCGAGGTCCGTCACCTCGGGCTCGCAGGCGGCGTTCTCCAGCACCGTCGTGCCCCGGGCGAGGGCCGCCGCCATTATCAGATTTTCGGTGCCGGTCACGGTCACGAGGTCGGTGGTGATGCGGGCGCCCGTGAGGTGGCGCGCGCGCGCCACCACGTATCCGTTCTCGATGGCCACCTCGGCCCCGAGCCGCGCCAGGCCCTTCAGGTGCTGATCGATGGGACGCACGCCGATGGCACAGCCGCCCGGCAACGCCACACGGGCCATTCCGTGGCGGGCGACCAGCGGTCCCAGCACGAGGACGGACGCGCGCATGGTGGAGACCAGCTCGTAGGGCGCGAGGTCGCTCGTCACGCGCTCCACGTGCACTTCCACGCGGGAGCCGTCCTGCTTCACGGTGGCCCCCAGGGTTTGCAGCAGCTTCAGCATCGTCCGGACGTCGCCGAGGGCAGGGACGTTGGGAAGCACGATCGGCTGCGAGGTGAGGAGCGCGGCCGCCAGCGCGGGCAGCGTGGCGTTCTTGGCGGCGCTCACGGTCACCGTTCCGCGCAGGGGCGCGCCGCCTTCGAGCTCCAGTCGAGCGGGCATCAGTCTCTCCTTCCCGCCACGAAGCGGGTCACACCGGCGAGATCGTCGCGACGCGCGACGTCGTGAAAGCCGTGCACTTCGAGCAACTGAACGACCGCTTCGACCTGATCGGGGCCGCCCGTCTCCAGCACGAGCGCGCCGCTGCGCAGGAACGGCGCCGCCGCCGCCACCAGGCCCCGCAACACGCGCAGCCCGTCCGCACCACCGTCGAGGGCCAGGCGCGGGTCGGCGGCGCGGACTTCGGGAGCGAGGTCGCCCAGCGCCGACGTGGCGAGATACGGCACGTTGGCGACGACGAGGTCCGCCCGGCCCGGCCGCAACGCGCTCAGCAGATCGCCGCTCACCACCGCCACGCGCCGGCCGAGGCCGAGCCGGTCGGCGTTCGCGCGCGCCACCTCCGCCGCCTTCGGAGACAGATCCACGGCGACGACGCCGACGTCGGGGCGCTCGGCGGCGATCGCGCACGCGATGCAGCCGGAGCCGGTTCCGACGTCGACCGCGATCGGCCGCGCCCCGACCGCGGGAGGCGGAAGCAGCTCCAGCGCCCAGCCGGCGAGGAGCTCTGTCTCGGGGCGGGGAATCAGCACCGCCGGCGTCACTCGCAGACGGAGCCCTCGAAAATCTTCCCAGCCGAGAATGTGCTGCAGCGGTTCGCGGGCCGCCCGGCGGCGTACGGCCGCCGCGTACTGCGCGCGCTGGACGTCCGACAGCGAGGTGTCGGCGGCGACGTGGATCCGGAGCCTCGGCACCCCCAGCACATCGGCGAGCAGCCACTCGGCGTCGCTGGCCGCGCTCTCCACGCCGGCGGCGCGGAGGGTCGCGGTCGCCGCCGCCACGTGCTCGCGCGCCGTGGCCGCGCCCGTCATTGCTCCACCCGCTCCAGGCGCTCGGCTTCCTCGGCGGCGGCGAGGGCGTCGATCAGCTCGTCGAGGTCGCCTTCGATGACGGCGGGGAGCCGATGGAGGGTGAGGCCGATGCGGTGATCGGTCACGCGCGTCTGGGGGAAGTTATAGGTGCGGATGCGCTCGCTCCGCTCACCGGTCCCGACCTGGCTCTTGCGGTCGGCGGCGATGGCCGCCTGCTGCTCCTCCTGTGCCCGTTCCAGGAGCCGCGCTCGCAGCACCCGCATCGCCTTCGCACGGTTCTTGATCTGCGAGCGCTCGTCCTGACACGTGACCACCAGCCCCGTCGGGATGTGCGTGATGCGCACCGCGGAATCGGTGGTGTTGACGCCCTGGCCGCCCGGTCCCGACGAGCGATAGACGTCGACGCGCAGGTCCTTCTCGTCGACCTTGACGTCGACGTCCTCTGCTTCCGGGAGCACGGCCACCGTCACCGTGGAGGTGTGGATGCGGCCGCTCGATTCCGTGACGGGCACGCGCTGCACGCGATGGACACCGCGCTCGAACTTCAGCCGGCTCCACGCGCCGCGGCCCTGGATGAAGAGGATGACGTCCTTGAGGCCGCCCACCCCCGTCGGGGTGGCGTCCATGATCTCGACCTTCCACCGCTGGCGCTCCGCGTACTTCGTGTACATGCGGGCGAGATCGGCCGCGAACAGCGCGGCCTCGTCGCCACCGGCGCCGCCGCGGATCTCGACGAACACGTTCTTGTCGTCGTTGGGATCGCGGGGGAGGAGGAGCCGCTTCAGCTCCGATTCCAGCGTGGCCTCGCGCGCGCTCAGCTCGTCGATCTCCGCCTGCGCCAGCTCCATGAGCTCGCGGTCGCCGCCTTCGGTGAGGATGTGCCGGGCCTCGCTCAAGCGCTTGAGGACCTCGCGATACTCGCCGAAGCGCTCGACGATCTCGAGGCTGTCCGCGTGCTCCTTCCGGAGGCGCGCGTATTCCGCGGGCTGGCCGAACACGGCGGGGTCGCTCAGGGCGCGAGCGATCTCGTGCGACCGCTCCTCGATCTGGCGGAGCTTGTCAAACAGCATCGTGGGTCAACGCCTCCCCGAGGAGGTGGGGACGAGCTCGCGGAGCGGGAGCGGCAGGAGCGGTGCGCCGGGTCCCTGCGGGCGCCGGCGGGAACGATCTATCCCGACTGCACCGGCTGGCGCTTGTACTTCTTCTGGAAGCGCTCCACCCGCCCTTCGGAGTCCATGAACCGCTGCTTGCCCGTGAAGAAGGGATGGCACTTGGAGCAGACCTCCACCCGGATCTCCGGTCTGGTGGAGCGGGTGTGGATGACCTCGCCGCACGCGCACGTGATCGTCGTATCGACGTACTCAGGGTGAATGCCCACCTTCACGGTCCAACCTCCTCAGGAGTAAGCAAGAATACCAACGACCTCCAAAAAACGCAAAAGACCCGCCGATCCGGCGCCTTCCGACCGCCGGTTGCGTCCGTGTGCTGGCTCCGCCGGCGCAACCTCGGTCGTGGTTCTGGCGGAGCCACGTTCCGAGCGCCGGCTCCGCCGGCGCAACCTTAGGGGGGAGGCTCCGGAGGGGGTCTCCCCCTCCGTTCTGTCGAGGGGGAGGCATCGGAGGGGGCCGTCGAGGCCCCCTCCGAATCTCAGCTCATTGAGTGCATCGAGGCCAGGAACTCGCGGTTGGTCTTGGTCTGCTTGAGCTTGTCGAGGAGCAGTTCCATCGCCTCCACCGGGTTCAGCTGGGAGAGGGCCTTGCGGAGGAGCCACACCTTCTGGAGTTCGTCCTTCTCGAGGAGCAGCTCTTCCTTGCGGGTGCCGGACTGCTCGATGTTGATGGTGGGGAAGATCCGCTTGTCCATGAGGCGCCGGTCCAGGTGGACCTCCATGTTGCCGGTACCCTTGAACTCCTCGAAGATCACGTCGTCCATCCGGCTCCCGGTGTCGATGAGGGCGGTGGCGATGATCGTGAGCGACCCGCCTTCCTCGATGTTGCGGGCGGCCGCGAAGAACCGGCGCGGGCGCTGAAGCGCGTTGGCGTCGAGACCGCCCGACAGCACCTTGCCCGACGACGGGATGATCGCGTTGTGCGCGCGCGCGAAGCGGGTGATGGAGTCGAGGAGGATGACGACGTCGCGCTTGTGCTCCACGAGCCGCTTGGCCTTCTCGATCACCATGTCCGCCACCTGCACGTGGCGGGACGGCACCTCGTCGAACGTGGAGGCGATGACTTCCCCGCGCACGGACCGCTGCATGTCCGTGACCTCTTCCGGCCGCTCGTCGATGAGGAGGACGATCAGATAGACCTCGGGGTGATTCTTGGCGATGGCGTTGGCCAGCTTCTGCAGCATCATCGTCTTGCCGGTGCGGGGGGCGGCCACGATCATCCCGCGCTGGCCCTTCCCGATCGGCGACAGCAGATCCATGACCCGCGTCGTCAGATCCTCGGCCTCGTGCTCGAGCCGCAGCCGCTCCATCGGGTAGAGCGGCGTGAGGTTGTCGAAGAAGATCTTCTCGCGCGCCTGCTCCGGCGTCTCGAAGTTGATCGCCTCCACCTTGAGGAGGGCGAAATACCGCTCGGTGTCCTTGGGGGGTCGGACCTGACCCGAGATGGTGTCGCCCGTGCGGAGGTCGAAGCGGCGGATCTGTGACGGCGAGACGTAGATGTCGTCGGGACCGGGGAGGTAGTTGTAATCCGGCGCACGCAGGAACCCGAAGCCGTCCGGCAAGACCTCGAGGACGCCTTCCGCGAAGATCAGGCCGTCCTTCTCCGCCTGGGACTGGAGGATTTTGAAGATCAGCTCCTGCTTCCGCAGGCCGCTGAAATTCTGGACGTTGAGGTCGCGCGCGATGCCGTTGAGCTCGGAGATGGTCTTCTCCTTGAGCTCGGACAGGTTCATGCCGTTGGCATCGGTGGCGTTCGGGGTTGCGTTGGTTTGACCTTGGCCTCGGTCTCGGCGGGCGCTCATTACACGGCTCCAGGCGCGGCAGTTAGACGCCGCGTGGGGTTAGGGGTCGCTCGATCCTGTTCGTCGCAGCTGGTCTTCTGCGGGGTGGAACGTGTCTGCATCGCTATGCTGCCAGCCGGGGTCAAGTTTGTCAACGAACATCTTCAGATGCGGACCTCGATGATCGCCCGCTCCTTGATCTCCTTGAGCCAGGCGTCGAAGCGGGCATCGTACTTCTCGCGGAAGAGGATCTCCCGGATCTGCTGCTTCACCCGGTTCATCCCGGCGTCGTCCAGGGCCTCCTTGGATTCGAGCCGGAACAGGTGGTAGCCGAGGGGGGATCGGTACGGCTTGGAGACCTCCCCCTGCTTGAGGGCGAGGATCTGGTTCTCGATGTCCTCCGCCAGCTCGCCGCGTTTCAGGGTACCGAGGTCGCCCCCGTCGGCCGCGGTCGCGTCCCGGGAATGCTGGCGCGCGAGGTCCGCGAAGTCGGCGCCCTCGAGGATCTGGGTCCGCAGCATCTCCGCCTTGATGCGGGTCGCCTCCCAGGAGGCGTCCGTGTCTCCCGCCTCGGGGACGAGCAGGATGTGACGGGCGTGGTAGCCGAGCCCGGTCTCGAGCTTCTCGCGATTACGGAGGAAGTACGTCTCGATCTCCCCGTCGGTGACGGAGACGCGGAGGGCGACCTTGCGCCGGATGACCTTGTTGACACGCACGGCCTCCCGCAGCCGCTTGCGAACGGCCTCCATCGTGAGGCCCTGCGCCTTCACGGCGGCCTCGAACGCCTCGCGGTTGGGGGCGTTGTACTTCTTGATGCGCTCGGTCAGCTCCTCCTCCACCTCGATGTCCTCGACGGTGATCTTCTCGCGGTCTGCCTCCTGGAGCTGGAGGCGAACGTCGATGAGGCGGGGCAGGAACTGCTTGAGCAGCTCGTCGTCGCTGACGTTCATCGCCTCCCGCGACTCCTGGCGATAGGCGACGATCGTCTCCTGGAGCTCGCCGAGCGTGATGGCGTCGTTGTTCACGACCGCGATCACGCGATCGACGATCGCCTCGTCCGCCCCCGCCGCGCGCGGGGCGGAACGGGTCTCGGCGTCGCGCTTGACGGGCGGCGCCGCCGTGTGGAGGCTATCGTCCTTCGGTTCTCCCTTGGCGCCGATGAACGGCACCCATCGCGGAATCATCGAGCACCCTCCGAAGAGGATGACGGCGGCGACCGCGGCGAGGGCTCGTCTCATCGCGCGGAGAAGGACCGCAGCAACCCGAGGAGGGCGTCGCGCACGACGGGCCAGTCGCCGCGCGCGATGGTGGCTTCGATGGTGAACTCGCGCTTCATCCGCATCCGCCCCCGGCTCTCCTGGATCGCGCGCACGAGGCGATCGGGCTCCACGGGCGTGACGGGCGCAAAGGTGACGAGCGCCTTGCCGTCGCCGGCCTCGATCTTCTCCACGCCGAGGGCGCGGGCGGCGACGCGGATGCGCACGGTGTCCAGGAGCTGCTCGGCCTCCGCGGGCAGGGGCCCGAAGCGGTCGGCAAGCTCGGCGCGCAGGTCGGCGACGACGGCGTCGCTGTCGGCAGCGGCGAGCCGCTTGTACAGCGCGAGGCGCTGGTTGACCTCGGGAACATAGTCTTCCGGTAAGTAGCCCTCGACGTTCACGCTCACCACCGGGTCGACCACGGCGGTGCTCGGTTGGCCGCGTAATTCTCGCACGGCCTCGGCGAGGAGCTTGGAATAAAGATCGTACCCCACGGCCGCGATGTGGCCGTGCTGCTGGGCGCCGAGGAGGTTGCCGGCCCCCCGGATCTCGAGGTCGCGTAGCGCCAGCTTGAACCCCGATCCCAGCTCGGTGAGCTCCTGGAGGACGCGCAGCCGCCGCTGGGCCTGCTCGTCCACGCGCCCGTCGGCGGGGACGAGCAGGTAGGCGTAGGCCTGCTGGCGTTCGCGGCCCACGCGACCCCGAAGCTGGTAGAGCTGGGCGAGGCCGAAGCGGTCGGCGCGGTTCACGACGATCGTGTTGGAGGCAGGGATGTCGAGGCCGGACTCGACGATGGCGGTGGAGACGAGGACGTCCGCCTGGCCGGTGACGAACTTCACCATGGTCGCTTCCAGCTCGCGCTCGCGCATCTGGCCGTGGGCCATCACGATGCGCGCGTCGGGAACGAGGTCTTGCAGGAGCCGCACCATCGACGGCAGCGACTGGATCCGGTTGTGGACGAAGAACACCTGGCCGCCACGCTCGATCTCGCGCTCGACCGCTTCCCTGATGACGGCCTTGCTGAAGCGCCGCACGAGCGTCTCGACGGGCAGGCGCGCCAGCGGCGCCGTCTCGATCACCGACATGTCCCGCACGCCCGAGAGCGACATGTAGAGCGTGCGCGGGATGGGGGTAGCGGTCATGGCGAGGACGTCGACGGACGCGCGCAGCTGCTTGATGCGTTCCTTGTGGACGACGCCGAAGCGGTGCTCCTCGTCGATCACGAGGAGGCCGAGCTTCTTGAACTCGACGTCCTTCGAGAGCAGGCGGTGGGTGCCGATGACCACGTCCACGGTGCCGTCGCGGAGTCCCTTCACCACCGCCTTCTGCTCCTTGGGCGAACGGAAGCGCGAGAGCAGCTCCACCCGCGCCGGGAACGGCGAGAAGCGGTCGGTGAAGGTCGTCCAGTGCTGCTGGGCGAGCACGGTCGTCGGTACCAGCACCGCCACCTGCAGCCCGTCCGCCACCGCCTTGAACGCCGCCCGTAGCGCCACCTCCGTCTTGCCGTAGCCGACGTCACCCGCCACGAGACGGTCCATCGGTTGCGCCGTCTCCATGTCACGCTTGACGTCCTCGATCGCCTTGAGCTGGTCGGCCGTCTCCTCGAAACGGAACGCCGCCTCGAACTCGTGCTGCCACGGCGTGTCCGGCGAGACGACGTAGCCCTCCGCCACCGCGCGCTCGGCGTAGAGCTTGAGCAGCCCCTCCGCCATCTCCCGCAGCGCCGCCCGCACCGACTCCTTCACCCGCTGCCAGGCGGCGCCGCCCAGCCGGTCCAGGCGCGCGGCGTCGGTTTCGCCGCCGAGATACTTCGAGATCAGCTCCAGGCGCTCGACGGGGAGGAAGAGCTGGTTGCCTTCCGCGTACTCGAGGAGCAGGAAATCCCCGTCCTTGTCGCCGACGCGCATGGTGCGAAGCCCGAGATAGCGGCCAATGCCGTGGTCTTCGTGGACGACGAGATCGCCGGCGGCGAGATCGGTGAAGGCGGTGACGGGCGAGCCGCGCTGGTACTTGGGTCGGCGCAACGAGCGCCGGCGCGCGCCGAAGATTTCCTGCTCGGTGAGCACGACGAGACCGAGCGCGGGAATGCTGAAGCCGGACGAGCAGTCGCCGACGACGATGGCGAGGCCGACAGGGTCGCCGAGGGTGGCCGCCATCGTCGCCTCGAGCTGGTGCTCGCGCAGGATCTGGTGGAGCTGCTGGCCCTGATGCTCGTCGGCGGCGACGAGAGCGACGCGGAATCCCTCCATTCGCCAGCGCGTGATCTCCGCCGTGAGCTCGCGGAACTTGCCCGCGTACTGGGGCACGGACTGCGTGTCGAGCACCACCTCCGCCACCGCGTCGTCCCCGTCGGCGGACGCGGTGCCGCTCAGGAGGGCAAGCTCGAGCCGCGGGCGCCCGCCGAGTCGCACGGAGACGGGCACGCGGGTGGGCGCGTCCGGGGACGCCTCCTCCTCGAGCAGCCGCGGTGAATCGACGATCACCGGCGCCGAGGGCGGCAAGTATGCGACGAGGCCTTCGGCGGGCCCCGCCTCGTCGTCCGGCGGGCTATCCAGCGGCAGCACCACCAGCTCGTCGAGTGACGTCACCGAACGCTGGCTGGTGGGATCGAAGAGACGGATGGACTCGATGTCGTCGCCGAAGAACTCCAGCCGGGCCGGGCTCGGGTGGCTGGGCGGGAAGATGTCGACGATGCCGCCGCGCACGCTCCACTGCCCCACTTCGACCACGGTGTCCGCGCGCTCGTAGCCCGCCCGCTCCAGCGCTTCCAGCAGCAACTCGCGGTCGAGGCTATCGCGCATGCCGAGGCGCAGCGTGCGGCTCGTGAAATCGGCCTGCGACGGCAGTGGTGTGGCAAGCGCGGAGGGAGTCGCCACCACCAGGAGCGGCTCGCCCGCGAGCAGGCGCCGGCAGATCAACGCGCGCTCGGCGTCGGCCTCGCGGTGGTGGCCGCCGCGCCACAGGCGCGGCTCCCGCTCGGGGAACTCCGCGGCGAGGGCGCCGAAGAAGCGGAGATCCTGGGTCCAGCGGTGAGCGTCGGCAAGGCGGGGAACGAGCACGAGGGCGGTCCGCGGATGCGCCTGGAACAGCTCGGCGACGGCGAGCGCGCGCGCCGCCCCCGTGAGGCCGCCCACGCGCAGACGCACTTCGCCCTCGACGAAGGCTTTGGCGAGACGCTGGAACGGCGGCCAGTCCATCAACATCCGGAGGTCTCAGCGTACCGTCAGCGCGTTCCCTTGGCGAGATAGAAGCTGAGCGTCTCCAGCTCGATCGACAGGTCGACGTCCTTCAGCCGAACGTCCCGCGGAACCTTCAAGCGGGCGGGCGCGAAGTTCAGGATGGCCTTGATCCCGGCCGCGACGAGCTGATCCGTCACCGGCTGCGCGCTCTCGGCGGGCACGGCCACGATGGCGATCTGGATCGACCGCGCCTTGATCTCGCGCGCGAGCTCGCGAGTGGCAAGGATGGGGACGGACTCGACCGCGCGGTCGACCTTGCCGGGATCGTCGTCGAAGATCGCCGAGATCCGGAATCCCTGGCGACCGAAGCCCTTGTAATGGAACAGGGCCGAGCCGAGGTTCCCGAAGCCGACGAGCGCGACCGGCCACTCCCGATCGAGCCCGAGGATGCGCTGCAGCTCGGCCTTGAGACCCGACACGTAGTAGCCGATGCCGCGCACGCCGAACTCGCCGAAGTAAGCGAGGTCCTTCCGCACCTGGGCCGAGTTGAGATTGAACCGCTCCGCGAGCTCCTGCGACGAGATCGTCTTGATCCCGTCCTCTTCGAGCTCCCGCAGACACCGGGTGTAGACGGAGAGACGCCGGATGGTCATCTCCGGAATCTTCGGGAGCTTCCCGCTCGGACGCCGAGACATCGCGCTGCCCGTCGGGCGCGACCGCGCCCGACGGGCGAACGACCTCTACTTGATGGGCTGCACGAAGAGTAGGATCATCGCCACGACGAGCATATAGATCGCGAGCGATTCGATCAGCGCAAGGCCGATGATCATCGCGGTCTGGATGCGCGCGGCGGCGCCGGGCTGCCGCGCCATGGCGTCGACGGCGGAGGCGACGGCGCGGCCCTGGCCCAGCCCGCACAGACCGGCGGCGAGGGCCATGCCGAGGCCGGCCGCGATCACCGCGAACGGACCGAGCCAGCTTCGTTCCGCGGCCGCGGCCGCACCCTGCGCCAGTGCCCACTCCGGCGCCCCGAGAACCGCAAGACCTGCCAGGATCAGTGAACGTCGCACGACCATCCTCCTCTGTACGTGTGACCTGCTATTCATGCGCCGCATGGTGCTCGGCCTCTTCGATCGCGCCCGCGATGTAGAGCATCGTCAGCATGACGAAGATGAATGCCTGCAAGACCGACACGAGGATCTTGAGCGGGTAGAGAAAGCCCACCGTGAACGCAACGATGATGACGCTGCCGATGCCGCCCACCACGCCGCCGAGCACGCTCCCCGAGAGCGCCCACCCGAGAAGATAGTCGAACCCCAGCAGGAGGAAGATGATCGTGAACAGGATGTGGCCTCCGACCATGTTTCCGAAGAGCCGCACCGTGAGCGAGAGCGGCCGCGCGAGGTGGCTGATGACCTCGATCGGGAGCATGAGGGGCGCGAGGGCGGGCGCGGGCCCCATGAAGTGTTTCAGGTAATTGAGCACGCCTTGCGTGCGCATCCCGATCCAATGATAGGAAAAGAACACCACGAGCGCGCACGCCGCGGTCGTGTTGAGGTTCGCCGTCGGTCCCGACACCCCGGGAACGAGCGACAGGAGATTGGCGACCAGGATGAAGAGCCCGAGGGTCGCGATGAGCGGCAGGTAGCGCCGGCCCTTCGGTCCGATGACCTCGTCGATCATCGCCACGAACTGCTCGAGGACGACCTCGAGGACGTTCTGGAGTCCGCGCGGCACCAGCTGCACGTGGCGGGAGGCGATGAAGGCCACGGCGGCGAGGATGATCATCACCACGTACGTATACGTCACGTGATCGGGCAGGCCCGGGAGTCGGAGGATCGGCGGGTGCTCGATGGCGCCCATCAGTTCCTCTCGTCCGCGCCCCGCAGCCCGCACGCGATGAGGTTACAAGGCAGCACCGTGAGACCGACGAGGAGGGCGACCGGATGCGCCCACCCCATCGCGAAGAGGACAGCGCACGTTGCCAACACGAGCGTGAGGCGGAGACCGGAGGCGAGCAGCCACACGAGGCCGAGCGAGCCCGACGCCCCGCGGCCGGCTACGCGGGCGGCGAGAGCGCGGAAGTCGAGGACGGCAAGACCTCCGCCGGCGAGGACACCCACTGCCGCCGGTCCGCCCCCCATCCATGCCGCCGGGAGTGCGAGAGCGAGCGCGATGCCGGAGCTTTCGAGCGTCACGCGCGCCGTCAACCTACTCGGAGTCATCCAGCTCCCGTTCCGCGGCCTTGACCGACCGAAACAAGCTCACGAACCCTGCGGCAATTCCGAGGACGAGACCGATCAGCGTCAACCACGGACTCGTGCCGAGCCACCGATCGCCGTAATACCCGCCCGCCAGCCCGATCACGGTGGCGACGACGAGCGTGATCCCCACCGTGGCGACCTCGCCGAGCGCTCTCCAGGGCGATGGCTCCCGGGGCGGCGCCATGTGAAGCCGCACACTAGCACATCGATCCCGAGCAGACAAGCTCGCGGAAGGCGACGACTTCGCTACGCTTTCGCGGCTCTCCGCGATGTCGCCACGGTACAACCGCTACCCGAACATCCCACCCAGGCGCGCGCCCGCCACGCGGTTGATGGCGACCAGCGTCACCGCCGCCACTGCGATCAGGATGACGCCGAGAGCGGCCGCCTCGTTGGCGCTGCCGGCGATGTAAAAGGAGAAGATGCCGACGGTCATGGTCTCCCACCCGCCGAGGGAGAGGAAGAGGACGGCCGACGCTTCCTGCAAGGACGTCATGAACGAGAAGAGCCCACCCACGAGCACGCCGCGCCACATGAGCGGCAGCGTGACGTCGCGGAAGGAGCGCAGGGCGCCCGCGCCCACGCTCGCCGCCGCCTCTTCCATCGAGCGGTGCACGAGCAGCAAGGACGAGTAGGCGCCGCGCACGGTGTAGGGCAGGCGCCGCACGGCGAGGACGAGCGGGATGATGATCCAGACGCTCGTGAGCCCGCGCTCGAGCCCCGGCAGCTCCACGTGGAAGGCGCGCACGTACGCGATCCCGATGGCGGTGCCGGGGACGGCCAGGATGAGGGTGTTGATGCCGTCCAGGACGTCGCGCCCGGGCAACCGCGTGCGGGCGATCACCCACGCGATGGGGACGCCGACGGCCACGCATGCCGCCACCGCGAGGCCCGAGTAGAGGAAGCTGTTGAGCACGTACTTCGGCGTTTCCACGAGCACGCGCTCGAAGTAGTGAAGCGTGTACTGCACGGGAAACGGGGTGAGCGACCATCCCTTGCCCACGGAAGCGAGGGCCACCCCGAGATACGGGACGAAGGCCGCGATCATCACGAGGGACAGGAATGTGATGGCGGCCGCCTGCGCGAGCGGAGAGAGCCGCCGGCGCGCCACGCGCGAATAGCTGAGGGACGAGTAGTCCTTGATGGCGACGTAGCGGCGGGCGGCGACGAGGAACACGACCGCGAGCACCACCATGAAGGCGGAGATCACGATGCCCATCCGGAACAGGCGGCGGTCCACGAACTGCACGATGTTCAGGTACGCCTGGGCGGCGAGGAGATCGTGCACGCCGAGCACGAGCGGGGTGGTGAAGTCGGAGAACGTCCAGATGAAGACGAGGAGGGCCCCCGCCACGTAGCCGGGCGTGGTAAGCGGCAGCGTGACGCCGGCGAGCTTGCGCCACCCGCGGGCCCCCACGCTCTCCGCCGCCTCCTCGAGGGCGGGGTCGACCTTGGCGAGCGCGTCCACCACGTTGAGCGTGATCATCGGGAAGAGGTGGAGCGTCTCCACCAGCAACACGCCGTGGACGCCGTAGACGAAGTTGATGGGATGGGTCAGATTCAGATAGTCCATCAGAAGGACGTTGACCGTTCCCGCCCGTCCCATGATGAACGTGAAGCCGAGGACGCCGACGAGCGGGGGCGCGATGATCGGGATCAGCGTGAGGTAGCCGAACAGGTCGCGGCCCCGGAAGTCGCAGCGCACGAGCAGCAACGCGATGGCGAAGCCGAGCACCGAGGTGGTGGCCACGGTGCCGAGCCCGAGCGCGAGCGAGTTCACGAGCGAGCGGCGGTAGAACGCGTCGCCCGCGAAGTCGGCGAAGTTGGCGAGGGTGGCGCGGCCGGTCTCGTCCGTGAACGCGTCGTAGAAGATCCGCAGCAGCGGGTAGACGAGGAACAGCCCGAGGAAGATCCAGATGGCCGCCACCCCGAGTGCGGCGAAGACCGTGCGGCCGCGCCGCTTCGCCCCCAGCGCGGGCAGCGCGGGCGCGAGGCCAACGCGAGAGATGCGCTCAGTCATCGGCGAGCGGGAGGGCGGCGGAGGCGGGGAAGGTCAGGCTCACCGTCCGCCCCGCAGGCAGCATCTCGTGATGCCAGGGGTCGCGCACGTCCACCTTCAGGAGTGTCCCCGCCACGTCGACGTCGTAGCGCAGGGTGTTGCCGAGGTAGGAGGCGAGAATCACGCGGCCCTGGAGACGATTACCGGCCGCCTCCGCGAGCGCGATGTTCTCGGGCCGTACCGCCAGCACGCACCGATCGCCCGCCTTCACGTCGCCGCCACCGCGGGCGGCGAGCACGCCGAGCGGCGTCTCCACCGTCGCCGCCGCCTCGGTGGCGCTCCGGCAGCGCCCCGGGATGAAGTTGTTGGTGCCGACGAAGTCGGCTACGAACCGCGTGCGCGGTCGCTCGTAGAGCTCCTTGGGGACCGCCACCTGGAGGATGCGGCCGTCACGCATGACGGCGACACGGTCGGAGAGCGACAGCGCCTCTTCCTGGTCGTGGGTGACGTAGAGGGTGGTGATGCCGAGCTCCCGTTGCAAGCGGCGGATCTCCGTGCGGACCTGGATGCGGATCTTGGCGTCGAGGTTCGAGAGGGGCTCGTCGAGGAGCAGGATGTCCGGATTGAGAACGAGCGCGCGCGCGAGCGCCACCCGCTGCTGCTGCCCTCCCGAGAGCTGCCCCGGATAACGGTCCTCCAGACCCGAGAGGTTCACCTGGCGGAGTCCGGCGTCGACGCGGGCGGCGACGGCGGCGGCGTCGAGCTTGCGGAGCTTCAGGCCGTACGCGATGTTGCCGCGCACGGTCATGTGCGGCCACAGCGCGTAGTTCTGGAAGACCATGCCGATGTTGCGCTCGTGGGGCGCGAGGGCGTCCACCCGACGATCGCCGAACCAGATGCCGCCCGCGTCGGGCCGGTAGAACCCGGCGATGAGCCGGAGGAGCGTGGTCTTGCCGCAGCCGGAGGGGCCGAGCAGCGTGAAGAGCTCGCCGTCGGCGACGTCGAGCGTGGCGCGATCCACCGCCGTCACGCCGCCGAAGCGCTTCTGGACCTCGCGGGCCGCGATCTTCACGCGGGCTCGGCTACGGTTTCTTCCAGACGGTCTCGATGTCCTTGCGGAACTGCTCGTTCACCTGCTGGTAGCGCTTCTGCGCCACGTCGTCGTCGTAGACGTTGGAGACGGGCGTGTCGAAGTAGGAGCGCACGCCGCCCGTGAACTCCACCGCCATCTCCACCTTCGAGCCCGGCGGGCCCTGCATCCGGTAGCGCGGGCTCACGGGGAAGAGGCCGCTCTCCATGAACACACGCTGGCCCGCCTCGGTGAGGAGGAACTCGACGAACGCCCGCGCCGCGCGCGGGTGCCGCGCGCCCGCGAGAATCCCCATTGGCTCCGGGGTCACGAACGCGTTCTTCGGCGCCACGTACTTGATGTCGAAGCCGGCCACCTTCTCTTCGAACGCCATGTAGGACGGCACCGCGAAGCCGGCCGCGAACTCGCCTTTCGCCACCACCGACGGCACGTCCCGGCTTCGGGCCGTGAAGAGACCGGTGTTGTCGGCGAGCTTCTTGAGCCACTCCCAGCCCGCCTGCTCGCCGCGCGACTGGAGCATCACCTCGTAGGTGGCATGCGACGACGACGACCGCGTGGGCGCACATTGCGCCACGTTGCCCTTGAGCTTCGGGTTCAGGAGGTCTTCCCAGTCCTTGAGCGGCGCCACCCCCAGTCGCTGCAGCAGCCGCGGGTGGTAGACGATGCCGTAGGGCTCGAGCGCGGTGCCCACCCAGAAGCCGTTCGGATCCTTGAGCGGGATCGGCTTCGGCTGGCCGACGGTGGCGGGGATCGAATCCCAGGCCGGGCGCGAGAGTTCCAGCTTCACGAGCAGGTTCTGCTCGGCGAGCTTGTCGAAGAGCGCGGACTCGCCGCCCCAGAAGATGTCCGCTTCCGGCTTGCCCTTCCATTCCACGATGCGCCCATACGACTGCGGGGTGCCCGCGTACTGCGCGTTGGTCTTGACGGTGACGTTCCACTTCTCCTTGGCGTAGGCGGCAAACGCCTTGAGGGCCCCGTCGACCACCGATTTCGAGACGGGCGTCTGCAACACGAGCTCGTCCTCGATGGGCGCCTGCGCCCACGCCGCGCTGACGGTGACGACCGCGAGCGCGAGCAGCGACAGCGTGAGGGCGAATGGTCGCGCGGATGTCATGCTGGTCTCCTTACCGGGATGGATCGTTCGCGTTCACCCAGCCGCGTGAGCGCTCCACGGCACGCTGCCAGCCGGCGTAGCGAGCGGCGCGGGTGGTCTCGTCGAGGCCGGGCTTGAAGGCTCGCTCGATCGCGGTCCGCTGTCCCACGTCCGCCAGCGAGCGCCACACGCCCGCGCCGAGGGCGGCCAGATGAGCGGCCCCGAGAGCGGTGGTCTCGATGTTCCGCGGACGCAGAACGGCGACGTCGCTGATGTCGGCCTGGAACTGGCAGAGAAAGTCGTTGGCGGCGGCGCCGCCGTCGACGCGCAGCTCGCGCAGCGCGAGGCCGGCGTCGGCCGCCATCGCATCGAGCACGTCGCGGCTCTGGTAGGCGATGGCCTCCAGCGCTGCCCGCGCGAGATGAGCGCGGGTCGTCCCGCGCGTGAGGCCGACGATCGTTCCGCGTGCGTACATGTCCCAGTACGGCGCCCCCAGCCCCACGAAGGCGGGAACGAAGTAGACGCCGCCGGCGTCGGGCACCGATTCCGCGAGCGCTTTCGTCTCGGCAGCCTGCGCGATGATGCCGAGGCCGTCCCGGAGCCACTGGATGGCGGCACCCGCCACGAACACGCTGCCTTCGAGCGCGTACGTCGTCTCGGCGCCGATACGCCAGGCGACGGTGGTGACGAGCCCGCGTGACGACGTGACCCGCCGCGGGCCGGTGTTGAGGAGGACGAAGCAGCCCGTGCCGTAGGTGTTCTTGGCGTCGCCGGGCCGGTGACACGCCTGCCCGAACAGCGCCGCTTGCTGATCGCCCGCGATACCGGCGATGGGAATGCCGGCCGGAAGCCAGCCCACGTCCGACGTCTCGCCGAACACGCCCGCCGACGGCCGCACCGCCGGCAGCACCGCCGCCGGCACGCCGAGCGCGTCGAGCATCACCGGATCCCAGTCGACGGTGGCGAGGTTCAGGCAGAGTGTCCGGGACGCGTTGCTGACGTCGGTGGCGTGGACGCGCCCGCCCGTCAGCTTCCAGAGCAGCCAGGAATCCACGGTGCCGAAGGCGATCTCGCCGCGCTCGGCGCGCGAACGCGCTCCCGGCACGTGATCGAGCAGCCACCGGATCTTCGTTCCCGAGAAGTATGCGTCGAGCACGAGGCCGGTGCGCTCGCGCACCACGGGCTCGAGACCATCCGCGCGGAGGGCATCGCAGAGGTCGGCCGTGCGCCGGCACTGCCACACGATCGCGCGATGGAGCGGCGCGCCGCTCGCGCGCTCCCAGAGGATCGTGGTCTCGCGCTGATTCGTGATCCCGATGGCCGCGATGTCACCGCCGCTTGCCCGCGCATCCGCGAGGGCGCGGCGTCCCGCGTCGGCGGTGGTCGTCCAGATGTCCTCGGGATCGTGCTCGACCCACCCCGGCTGCGGATAGTGCTGGGGCAACTCGGCGTAGCCCCGGCCGCTCACGGTGCCGTCCCGATCGAGCACGAGCGCGGTGGAGCCGGAGGTGCCCTGGTCGAGAGCGAGAAGATATTGGCGGGCCGCGGTCATCGGCGCCCGAGCGTACCGCAGTTCGCGCTGCTGCGGATACGCCTCGTCTCCGCGCGCCCGTGATCCGGGACGCGTCTCATCTGCGCGCGCCCGTGATCTGGCGCGCGAGGTCGGGACGATCGGTGATGACGACGTCGACGCCGAGCCCGAGCACCCGCCGCACGCTCGCCTCGTCGTTCACCGTCCACGCCATCACGGAGAGGCCCTGGGCGCGCGCCGATCCGACGACCTCCGCCGTCAGGGCCCGGTGATCGATGCCGACATGGGTGGCGCCCGCGGCTCGCGCCTGGCGTGCGGCAGCGTCGGGAGCTCTCGTATCCAGCTCACTACGGCCGACGAGGAGCGCGGTGCGGACAGCGGGATCGAGGGCACGAATGCGCGTGAGCGTCCCCGCCTCGAACGCCATGACAATCGTGCGCGGCGCGAGGCCGCGCTCCCGCAGCCGCGCGAGCACGCGCTCTTCGATGCCCGGATAGGGTCGGTGGGCGGCGTCGGTCTTGATCTCGAGGAGGAGCTCGGCGCGGTGAGGCCGGAGAAGATCCAGCAGCGCCGCCAGCGTCGGAATCGGCTCGTCGGTGGCGCCGCCGTCGCGCGTCCGCAGGCGCAGGGCGGCGAGATCGGCGCGCTCCGTCTCGCCCACGGCGCCGTGGCCGGTGGTGGTGCGATCGAGGGTGGCGTCATGGAGGACGACGACGTCGCCGTCGCGGGTGAGGTGGACGTCCGTCTCCACGAAGTCCGCGCCCAGAGCGAGCGCGTTGCGAAAGGCGGCGAGGCTGTTCTCGGGCCAGGCGCCGGCGCCGCCGCGGTGCGCCGCCACGCGAACCGCCGCCGCGTCCGCTCCCGCGACGCCGCCGGCGCCGCCCGCGACCGCGACGGTCGCCGCCTCCGCGCTCAGCACGCCCACGGTGAACAACAGCAGCGCGGCGATCGTCCGCGACGGCGTCACGCCGTCCTCCACACCGCCCCCGCCGCGGCTTTCCCTTTCACGCGCGCTCCCCGAGCACCCGGGCCGCGACGTCCGGCCGATCGGTGGTGAGGATGTCGACCCCGAGCGCGAGCAGGCGTCGCATCGCGGCTTCGTCGTTGACGGTCCACGCCGCCAGAACGATGGCGGCCGCGTGGGCCGCGGTCACCACCGCCTCGTCGATGAGCCGGTAGTCGAGACCGAGGTCGGAGGCGCCAAGCGTTTGCGCCGATCTCACCGCCTCCACCGCCGCCGCCCCTTTCGGCAAATCGCCGCGGCCGATGAGGAGCGTGGTGCGCTGGCGGGGGGCGAGGGCGCGCACGCGGCTCACCACATCGGGGTCGAAGGCCATGACGTTGGCGCGCGCGCCCACGCCCGCCGCCTCCAGCACGGAGAGCACGCTCGCCTCCAGCCCCTCGTAGCGGGCGCGCGCTGCTCCCGTCTTGATCTCCACGAGCAGCTCCACCCGGGTGCGAGCGACGAGCGTGGCGACGTCGTCCAGCAAGGGCGGACGCTCACCGGTGAGGGCGCCGTCGGGACCGCGGAGATGCAGCCGCGCCAGCGCTTCCGCCGTGCACGCGCTCACGGTCCCACGCCCGTCCGTGGTGCGCTCCAGCGTCGCGTCGTGGATCACGACCACGCGGCCGTCGGCGGTGGCGTGGACGTCGAGCTCCAGCAGCTCGGCGCCGAGGGCGATGGAATTCCGGAAGGCGAGGAGGCTGTTCTCGGGCCAGAGAGCGGCGCCACCGCGGTGGGCGGCATAGCGAGGCGCCATCTACTTCTCGGTCTCGATGAGGCCCTTCACGAACCAGCGCTGCATGGCCACGATCACGGCCACCGGAGGGAGGAGAACCATCATCGCGGCCGCCATGATGACGTTCCACTCCGCGAGCTGCGAGCCACCGCGCGGCACCAGCGCCTCCACGCCCACCACGGCCGTGCGCATGTCGGTGGTGGTCGTGATCATGAGCGGCCACAGGTACTCGTTCCAGCCGTAGACGAAGAGGATGACGAAGAGGGCGGCGATGTTGGCCTTGGAGAGAGGAAGCAGGATCGACCACAGGAATCGCAGGGGCCCGGCGCCGTCGAGCTGGGCCGCCTCCGCGAGCGAATCGGGGATCGTCTGGTAGAACTGCCGGAAGAGGAAGGTGCCGGTGGCCGACGCCATGAGCGGCACCGTGAGCCCCCAGTACGTGTTGATCCAGCCCAGCCGGCTGATCACGTCGAAGGTGGAGACGATGCGGACGGGCACGGGCAGCATGAGAGTCACGAAGATCATCCAGAACACGAGCTGCTTGCCGCGGAAATTGAAGTAGACGATGGCGAAGGCGGACAGGAGCGAGATGACGATCTTCCCGATGGCGATCCCGAGGGCCATCACCGCGCTGTTGACGAGCAGCCGTCCC
>DASXSB010000004.1:0-17290 GCA_036506275.1 Candidatus Methylomirabilota bacterium
GAGTCCTATGATACCGTCCGGACGTGCGGCGCGAGGAGGAGACGCTCCGGCTCGATAAATGGCTGTGGGCGGCGCGTGTCTTCAAGACGCGCACCCTCGCCGCCGCCGCCTGCGACGGGGGCAAGGTGCACGTCAACGAGCAGGCCGCGAAGCCGGCCAAGTCCGTGCGCGCGGGCGATCTCGTCGAGGTCACGCTGCCGCAAGGGCGGCGGCGCATCGTCAAGGTCGTCGCACTCGACGACCGCCGCGGCTCCGCCACGGTGGCGCGCGCGCTCTACGACGATCTCACGCCGCCCGCGCCGCCGCGCACCCGTCACGCTCCACCGCCGTACCGTCCGCCCGGCGCCGGTCGCCCCACGAAGCGTGACCGCCGCACGCTCGATCGCCTGCGCGGGCTGTGAGGGGCTACTTTCCCGTCCAGCGCGGCTTGCGCTTTTCCAGGAACGCGCGCACGCCCTCCGCGAAATCGGCGCTCGTGTAGGTGAGCGCGATGAGGTCTTCTCCGCCGTGGGCGCGCCGCTGCTCCTGGATGCGGCGGATCGCTTCCTTGCTCACGCGCAACGTGATGGGCGCGTGCTCGGCGATCTGCTCGGCGAGGGCGCGCACGCGGGCGGCGATCCCGTCCGCGGGCACGATCTCGTGGACGAAGCCCGCGCTCAGCGCCTCCTCGGCTGACAACAGGCGCGCCGTGAAGATCAGCTCTTTCAACCGCGAGGGCCCGAAGAGGTCGAGGAAGCGCGAGTAGGCTTCCATCGAAAGACAGTTGCCGAGCGTGCGCGCGATGGGCACCCCGAAGCGGGCGTCGGGGGTGGCGATGCGGAGGTCGGACACGGCGGCGAGCCCGAAGCCGCCGCCCACGGCATAGCCCTCGATCTGCGCGATCACCGGCTTGGTGACGCGCTCGAGCCGGCCCACGCGCCGGTCGCCGCCGCGCTCGTACTCGAGACCGTCCTCCGCCGTCTTGAAGGCCTGGAACTGACTGATGTCGGTGCCGGCCACGAACGCCTTGCCTCCCGCGCCGCGCAGCACGAGCACGCGCACGGAGTCGTCGGCGTCCACCTCCTCGCACGTCTGGTAAAGGCGCTCGTACATCCCCCACGTCATCGCGTTCCGCGCTTCCGGCCGGTTGAAGGTGAGGGTGACGACGGCGCCCTCGCGCGTGACCAGGACTTCGGATGGATTCACGACCGAGGTGTTCACGACACGCCTCCTCGCCGAGCCCGCTGCTCCGCGGCATCGTAGCACGCCGTGACGCGCGCGCCCCGTGTGCTAGGCTTGGCGGCCATGACGGCGCTCGAGGGCGTGCGCGTGATCGATCAGACGCAGGTCATGGCGGGGCCCTTCTGCTCGATGTTGCTCGCGGACATGGGCGCCGACGTCATCAAGGTCGAGCCGCCCGACGGAGAGTACACGCGGCGAGAGCTTCCCCTCGCTCCCGGCGTCTCCGCGTCGTTCCTCGCCGTCAATCGCAACAAGCGCGGCATGACGCTCGATCTCAAGCAACCGGAGGGCGTGGCCGTCCTCAAGCGGCTGGTGGCGACGGCGGACGTGCTCGTGGAAAATTACCGTCCCGGCGTGGCGCAGCGCCTCGGCGTCGACTGGGAGACGCTGCGCGCGATCAACCCGCGCCTCGTCTACTGCTCCATCTCGGGCTTCGGCCAGACGGGTCCCTACGCCGCCCGCGGCGGCTTCGACCTCGTGGCGCAGGGGATGAGCGGGATCATGAGCGCGACGGGCGCCGAGGGCGGGGCGCCCGTGAAGATCGGCGTTCCCATCACCGACCTCGGAGCGGGACTCTTCGGTGTCGTCGGCATCCTGTGCGCCCTGCGCGCGCGTCGGGTGAGCGGGCGCGGGCAGCTCGTGGACACGTCGCTCTTCGAGGCGGGACTCGCGCTCTCGGCGTGGGAGGCGACGCAGTACTGGTATACGGGCGAAGTCCCGCGCGGGCTCGGCACCGCCCATCGCCTGAACGCGCCGTACCAGGCCTTTCGGGCGAGCGACGGACACTTCACGGTGGGCGCCGCCAACGACAATCTCTTCCCTCGCTTCGTGAGCCTGCTCGGCCTTCCGCATCTCACGTCCGACCCGCGCTTCGCCACGCCGCGCGCGCGCCTCCAGAACCGCGCCGAGCTCCAGACGCTGGTGGAAGAGGTGACGGTGAGGGAGCCGCGCGCGCACTGGCTGCGCCGCTGCGAGGCGGCGGGTGTGCCGGCGGGGCCCATCTACTCGGTGCCGGAGGCGCACGCCGATCCGCACGCGCAGGCGCGCGGGATGGTGGCGGAAATGGAACATCCCGTCCTCGGCCCTGTGAAGGCTCTCGGCAATCCGGTGAAGATGTCGAAGTCACCGCCGCGACTCCGCACGGTGGCGCCCGCCCTCGGCGCCGACACCGATGCCATCCTCGAAGACCTCGGTTACGGCCCGGCGGAGATCGCGGCCTTGCGTAAGAAAGGCGTCCTGTGAAACCGCTGCAGGGCCTTCGCGTGATCGATCTCACGCAGGCGATGGCGGCGCCCTTCTGCACGATGAACCTCGCCGACATGGGCGCCGACGTCATCAAGGTGGAGCCGCCCGCGGGCGAGGACATGCGCCGGGGGTCGACGCAGAAGAACGGTCACAGCGCCACCTTCATGACGATGAACCGCGGCAAGCGCGGCCTCGTCGTCGACCTCAAGCGTCCCGAGGGCGTCGAGATCGTCCACCGCCTCGCGAAGACCGCCGACGTGTTCGTGCAGAACTACCGTCCGGGCGCCGCTCGCCGTCTCGGCGTCGCCTACGAGGACCTGGCGCCGCTCAATCCGCGCCTCGTGTACTGCGCCATCAGCGGCTTCGGCGCCACCGGCCCCTACGCGCCGCGCGGCGGCTACGACCTCATCGCGCAGGGGATGAGCGGCGTCCTCAGCGTCACCGGGGACGAGGACGGACCGCCCGCGAAGGCGGGGGTGCCCGTGAGCGATCTCGCCGCCGGCCTCTTCGGCGCCTACGGCATTCTGTGCGCCCTCGAGTACCGCGAGCGCACCGGCGAGGGGCAGTTCGTCGACACGTCGCTGCTGGAAGCGGCAATGGCGCTCACGGTGTGGGAGTCGACCGAGCACTGGGCGACGGGACGGACGCCGAAGCCGCTCGGCTCCGCGCATCGCCTCGCCGCCCCCTACCAGGCGCTGCGCGCGAGCGACGGCTACTTCACGGTGGGCGCGAATACCGACAAGCTGTTCGGCGCCCTCTGCGACGCGATCGGCCGGCCCGAGCTGGCGCAGGATCCGCGTTTCGGCGATCGGGCCGCCCGCCTCGCGCAGCGCGCGGCCCTCGTGGCGGAGATCGAGAAGGCGACCGCCGGCGAGACGCGCGCGCACTGGCTCACGCGTCTCGACGCGGCCGGCGTCCCGAGCGGGCCCATCAACTCGTATCCGGAGGCGCTCGCCGATCCGCACACGCTCGCGCGAAACATGGTGGTGGACCTCGTCCATCCGGGGGCGGGGCCGGTGAAAGCGCTCGGCGTGCCCGTGAAGCTCTCCGACACGCCGGGGGCGGTGGATCGTCCCGCGCCCTTGCTCGGCCAGCACACGGCGGAGATCCTCACCGAGCTCGGCTACAGCGACGAGGAGCAGCGGAGGCTGCGCGCGTCCGGCGTCATCTGATCGCTCACCGGCGCGTTGCACCGTGGAGACGAGTCTGTTAACGTCTGCGCGTTGTTCGCGCCCGGGCGCCCGTAGACGGGCCCAGGGAAGGCGGTGCGAATCCGCCGCGACCCCGTCACTGTGATCGGGGACGAAACCCGCGAGTGCCACTGGTCGACAGACCGGGAAGGCGCGGGGAGTAGGACGATCCGAAAGCCAGGAGACCTGCCCGCGCGCGTAGCCTCACACCGGACTTCGAGGGAGGGCCCGGGGACGTGGGATCTTCGCTCTTCATTCTCGGCGGCGCGCGTAGCGGCAAGTCTCGCTTCGCCGTCGAATCCCAGGCGTCGCGCGATCGCATCGCCTTCATCGCCACCGCCTTTGCCGGCGACGCCGACATGGCGGCGCGCATCGCCCGCCATCGCGCGGAGCGGCCGGAGGCGTGGACGACGATCGAGGAGCCGTTCGACGTCGCCGCCCGGCTGAAAGAGCTGTCGACCCGCGCGGACGCCGTCGTCATCGATTGCCTCACGCTGTGGGTCTCGAACCGATTGCTGCGCGGCGATAGCGACGACGTCATTCTCGCCGAGGCCGACGCCATCGCCGGCGTCGCCGCGCGCCCGCCCTTCGCGCTCACCATCGTCTCCAACGAGGTCGGCGAAGGCGTTCACCCGCCCACGGAACGCGGACTCCGGTTCCGCGACATGCTCGGATTCGTCAACCAGCGCGTGGCTGCCGCCTGCCATCGCGTGGTGCTGATGGTGGCGGGCCTGCCCGTCACGATCAAGGACCGCGCGCGCGAGGCGCCGGGCAGGAGCGATGCTCCCCAGGCTCCTTGAGCGTATCGCCGCCCCCGCCCCCGATCTTGCCCAGGCGGCGCAGCGGCATCTCGACCTCCTCACCAAGCCTCCGGGAAGTCTGGGCCGCCTCGAGGAACTGGCGGTGCGGCTGGCGGTGCTGCGCGGAGGGGCGCCGCGCGTGGAGCGTCCGGTCATCTTCACCTTCGCGGCCGATCACGGCGTTGCCGCCGAAGGTGTCAGCGCCTATCCGCAGACCGTCACCGCGCAGATGGTCGAGAACTTCCTGCGCGGCGGCGCCGCCGTGAACGTGCTCGCGCGGCAAGCGGGCGCGCGGCTCGTCCTCGCGGACTTCGGCGTCGCCACCCCGGGGGCGTTCGGGGGAGCGCTGATCGACCGTAGGATCGCGGCCGGCACCGCCAATATCGCGGAGGGCCCGGCGATGTCGCGAGAGCAGGCGGAGCGGGCGGTGGAGGCGGGCGCGCGGCTCGCGGAGGAGGCGCTCGACGCGGGCGCCGATCTGCTCGCCACCGGCGAGATGGGGATCGCGAACACCACGTCCGCCAGCGTCGTCACGGCCGCCCTCACCGGCGCGGCGCCGGAAGCCGTCACCGGGCGCGGCACCGGGATCGACGACGTGCGCTGGCGACGAAAGATCGCCGTCGTCGCCCGCGCGCTGGCCGTGAACCGACCCGATCCGCGCGATCCCCTCGACGTCCTCGCGCGCACGGGTGGCTTCGAGATCGCGGGGCTGGTGGGCGTGATCGTGGCCGGCGCCGCCCACCGCGTTCCGGTGGTGATCGACGGCTTCATCTCCACCGCGGCCGCCCTCGTCGCCGTCGCCCTCGCGCCCGCCGCGCGCGCCGCGCTGTTCGCGTCCCACCGGTCGCCGGAGCCCGGGCACGCGCGCGCGCTCGCGCACCTCGGCCTCACGCCCTATCTCGATCTCGGGATGCGGTTGGGGGAGGGGACCGGCGCCGCGCTGTTCATTCACCTCGCGCGCGCGGCCGCGCTCCTCTACTCGGAGATGGCCACGTTCAAGTCGGCCGGCGTCGACGGCCCCACCGCAACGTGATGCCGCGCGCGCTCGTGATCGGCGGGACCGCGAGCGGCGTCGGCAAGACGACGGTCACGCTCGGGCTCCTGGAAGCGCTGCGACGGCGTGGCCAGCGCGTGCAGGCGTTCAAGGTCGGGCCGGACTTCATCGACCCCGCGCACCACGCCCTCGTCACCGGCCGCCCCGCCTACAACCTCGACGCGTGGATGTGCGGGCGGGCGGCGGTGCTCGCGTGCACCGCGCGGCACGCCGCGGACGCCGACATCGTGGTCGTCGAAGGCGTGATGGGATGCTTCGACGGCGCTGACGCCACCGGCGAGGACGGGTCCACCGCCCAGATCGCGAAATGGCTGGAGGCGCCGGTGATCCTCGTCGTCGACGCCGCCGCCCAGAGTCGGAGCGCGGCGGCGGTGGTGCTCGGGTTCGAGCGCTTCGATCCCAAGCTCGCGATCGGCGCCGTCATCGTCAACCGCGTGGCCGGTGCCGTCCACGCGCGATGGTTGCGGGAAGCGATCGGGAGCGCGTGCCGCGCGCCCGTCGTCGGCGCTCTCGGCCACGACGCGGGCCTCACGCTGCCCGAGCGCCACCTCGGTCTGGTCACGGCCGCCGAAGGCGCGCTCACGGAAGAGCGCCGCGCCGCTCTCGCCGCCGCCGTGGAGCGCTCGGTGGACGTCGACCGGCTGCTCGCGCTCGCGTCCCCGCTCCCGATCGAGGTCAGCATGGCGGCGCCACCGTCCGCGGCACCGGGCACGGCGAGCGGGCGGCGGGCACGGATCGGGATCGCCCGCGACGCCGCCTTCCAGTTCTATTACGAGGAAAACTTCGAGCGGTTGCGGGCGGCGGGCGCCGAGCTTTGCTTCTGGAGCCCGCTCTCGGACCCAACGCTGCCCGACGTGGACGGGCTCTACCTCGGCGGCGGATATCCGGAGCTGCACGGCGCCCGCCTCGCCGCCAATGCCGGCATGCGCGCCGCCGTCCGGGAGTTCGCAGAGGCCGGCCGCCCGATCTACGCCGAGTGCGGCGGCCTCATGTACCTGGCGTCCTCGCTGCAAGACCTGGATGGCGTCACGCACGAGATGGTCGGTCTCCTGCCCGCCGGCGTGCGCATGTGGCCGCGGCGACTCTGCCTCGGCTACACCGAGGTCACGTTCACGGCGGAGGCGCCGCTGGGCGCGGCGGGGACGGCTGCCCGCGGCCACGAGTTTCACGCCTCCACGCTGGAGCCGGTGCCGCCGTCGATCACGCGCGTGTATCGCCTCCGGGGCGGGCTCGCCCGCAACGAGGAGCGCGCGGAAGGATACCTGATCGGCAACGCGCTCCTGAGCTACGTGCACCTCCACTTCGCGTCCAATCCCGCGCTCGCGGAGCGCTTCGTGGCGAGCTGCGCCCGATGAGCCGCCTCGTCGCGTTCGTCGTCGGCGTCGCTTTCCTGGCGGAGGCCGGGATCGGTGACGCGTTCGTCATCAAGGACATGCACGGCCGCGAGGTCACGCTGCCGGAGCCGCCGCGGCGGATCGTGTCGCTGGTGCCGAGCGTGACCGAGCTGATCTACGCGCTCGGCGGCGAAGATCGGCTGGTGGGGCGCACCGATTTCTGCGACTACCCTCCCGCCGTGCGCGAGAAGCGCAGCGTGGGCGGGATGCTGGCGCCGAGCCTGGAAACGATCGTGGCGCTGAAGGCCGACCTCGTGGTGGCGACGCGGGACGGCAATACGGAGGAGACGTTCGCGCAGCTCGGACGCCTGCGCATTCCCACCTTCGTCGCCGGCGCCGATCACGTCGCGGACGTCTACGATCTGATCGCGCGCGTGGCTCGCCTCGCCGGGCGCGAGGCAGCGGTGGCGCCGCTGGTGACGCGCCTCGAGCAGCGCATCGCGTCCGTGCGGGCGGCGGTGGCGCCCTTCCGCGTGCCCCGAGTTCTCTACGTGCTCTGGCCCGATCCACTGATCGTTCCCGGGCGCGGGGTGCTCGTGAGCGAGCTGATCCAGATCGCGGGCGGCGACAGCGTCACCGCGCACGATCACGACGCCTATCCGCGCTACAGCGTGGAGGCGGCGGTGGCGCGCGCGCCCGAGGTGATCATCCTGGCCAGCCACGGCGCCAACATCGGCAACGTGGCGCGCGAGAAATGGGACCGCCTGTCGAGCCTGCCCGCCATCCGCGCGGGGCGCGTGCATGCGCTGGACGGCAACCTGATGCACCGGTACGGCCCGCGCATGGTCGATGGGCTGGAGCGGCTCGCGCGCGCGATCCATCCGGAGGCGTTCCCGTGACGGCGGAGGCGTTTTCGCGGGCGGCGACGACGTCGCCGGATGTCGCGACAGCGTCGACGGCCTCGCCGCGGCAGCGTCTTCTCGTCACGCTCGCCGCTCTTGTCGTCGTGCTGGCGGCGGTGGCGGCATGTGCGGTGTTTCTCGGCAGCGCCGGCATCGCCCCCGCCGCCGTGGTGCGCGTGCTCAGTGGCCGCGCGGAGCCGGACTCCGTGGAGCGCGTGGTGACGCTCGCCCTCCGGCTGCCCCGCATCGCGGCCGCCGCTCTCGCCGGTGGTGCGCTCGCCGTGGCCGGCGCCGCCTTTCAAGGCCTCACGCGGAACCCGCTCGCGGAGCCGGCGGTGCTCGGCGTCTCCGCGGGCGCCGCCTTCGGCGTGGTGACCGCGCAAGTGTTCGGGCTCGGGGTCACGCTCGTGGATGCGCTCGGTCTCACCGCCTGTGCCTTCGTGGGGGCGCTGGGGGCGGCGGGCGCCGTGTACCTGATCGCGTCCGCGGGCGCGGGGCTGTCGGTGCAGACGCTGCTTCTCGCGGGCGTGATCGTGGGCGTCTTCTTCTCGTCCGCGATCACCGTTCTCATCTCGATCGTGGACATCAATCGCCTCGGTGGTGTCATCCACTGGCTCCTCGGCAACCTGGCGCCCATCCCGCCCGCGCCGCTCCTGCTCTTCGCCGCCCTCACCGGGCTCGGGTTCTGGCTCGTGGTCGGGCAGGCGCGCGAGCTGAACCTGCTCGCCCTCGGTGAGGAGCCGGCGCGGCAGCTCGGCGTGAACGCCGAGCGTCTGAAGCGCCGCATCTTCGTGGGCGCCGCGCTCCTCACCGCCACCGTGGTCGCCTTCGCGGGGCCGATCGGGTTCGTCGGTCTCGTCGTCCCCCACGTCCTGCGCGGGCTCCTCGGCCAGGACAATCGCCTCCTGGTGCCGACGTCGCTGGTGGGCGGCGCCATCTTCCTGCTCGTCGCGGACACGGTCGCGCGCAACGTGGTGGCGCCGGCGGAAGTGTCGGTGGGCGTCATCACCTCGTTCTGCGGGGCGCCCTTTTTCATCTATATCCTCCGCACGCGGGCGCGGACGGCGCCGTGAACCTGCTCGATCTCCACGACGTCGAGTTCGCGTATCCGGCCGCGTCACGGCGCCCGCGGCCCTTCCGCCTCGCCGCCGTCTCGTTCGGGGTCGTCGCCGGCGAGATCCTCGGCGTGATCGGGCCCAACAGCGCGGGGAAGACCACGCTCATCCGCCTGCTCACGGGCGTCGTCCGCCCCACGCGCGGCGAGGTCAGGCTCGCGGGCCGCGCGCTCTCGGCCGTGAGCACGTGGGAGCTGGCGCGAACGGTGGCGGTGGTCCCACAGGAGATGCCGTCGGCGTTTCCGTTCACGGTAGAGCAGCTCGTCCTCATGGGACGCTACCCGCACGCCCCGGATCGCTACTTCGAGACCGTCGAGGATCGCGCGGTGGCGGAGGAAGCAATGGTCGCGACCGGCGTGCGCGAGCTGGCGCAGGCGCCGCTCGCGAGCCTGAGCGGGGGCGAGCGACAGCGCGCGATGCTCGCCCGCGCGCTCGCCCAGCGACCGCGCCTGCTCGTCCTCGACGAGCCCACCGCGCATCTCGACCTGCGCTACCAGGTGGAGTGCGCGACGCTGCTGCGTACGCTCAACCGCGAGCACGGCATGAGCATCCTGCTCGTCTCCCACGACCTGAACCTCGCCGCCGAGCTCTCCCACCGGCTCCTTCTCATGAGCGAGGGCCGAGTCGTCCGGCTCGGCGCCCCCGAGGACGTCCTCGAAGAAGCGACGTTGGAGGCGGTGTACGGCTGTCGGGTCACCGTCGCCAAGAACCAGGCGGGCGATCGTGTGCACGTCGAGATCGCCTGGCCGGAGAGGAGGTGAACGGAGGGCCGTCCGTCGTTGCCGCGTTCCGGAAGAAGGGAAGCCGGTGAGGCTCGGTAGGGAGCCGAGGCCGGCACGGTCGCGCCACTGTGAGTGGGGAGCGTCCGTCCCATCCCGCGCCCACGTGCGCGGGAGCCACTGTCCGCCCGAGGCGGACGGGAAGGTGGGACGCGCGTGGTGATCCACGAGTCAGGAGACCTGTCCGGAACGCCCGTCGTCACCCTTTCGCGCAAGAAGGAGTGAGCCGTGACACGTCGAATGCTCGTGATGGCAATGATGCTGGTGGCGGGAGTGGTGGGGATGGTGCGGGCCGCGGACGAGCCCGCGAAGGTGATGGACCCCTTGCTGGTGACGGCGACGATGTCGGAGACGCCGGCGTCGCGGCTGGGGGCATCGGTGACCGTCGTCACCGAGGACGAGATCCGCACCTACAATTACGACCGCGTCGAGGAAGCCCTCCGGTACGTGCCCGGGGTCGACGTCCAGCGCTCGGGCAGTCTCGGGAAAACCACGAGCATCCGCATCCGGGGCTCGGCCGCCAACCAGGTGCAGGTCCTCGTCGACGGCATGCGCGTGAAGAGTCCCACCCTGGGCGAGACGGACCTTTCCGACCTCACCCTCGACGCCATCGACCGCATCGAGATCGTGCGCGGGCCCCAGGCGGCGCTCCACGGCGCCGACGCCATCGGAGGCGTGGTGAACATCATCACCAAGAAGGGCCAAGGACCGATCCACGGAGCCCTGTGGCTGGAGGGCGGCAGCTACGGGACGTTCCGCGAGCAGCTCAACGTGCAGGGCTCGTACGGGGGCTTCAACTTCAACCTGTCGGGCTCGCGCTGGGACACCGATGGCCGGTTCCCGAACGACGCCGGCGATCAGACGTCGTTCGGCGGGCGCGTCGGGTACGACTTTCCGTGGAAGGGCGAGCTCTCCGTGACGGGCCGCTACTCGAAGCTGAACCTCCAGCTTCCGATCTTCTCCACCGTACCCACCGTGTTCGATCCCAATGCGCGCAGCCAGAGCGAGACGTACCTCTTCAACATCGTCTACAAGCAACCCGTCTTGCCGTGGTGGGACGTGCAGGCGCGTTACGGCCAGTGGTACAACAATTCCGGTTTCCAGGACGTCCCGCCCCCCGGCGCCTTCACGACCATCTCGCAGATCGACACGCGCCGCCAGGAAGCGGAGCTGCTCAACACCTTCCGCCTCGGCAACTGGGACACGCTCACGATCGGCGCGGAATATCGGAGCGAGTTCGGGCACAACACGACCCTGGGCTCGTTTCCCACGCGCTTCTCGAAGGAGCTGAACACGGTGTCCGTCTTCGGTCACAACGAGCTGCGGCTCTTCGACCGCGTCTTCGTGGGCGGCGGCATCCGCTACGAAGACAACGACACGTTCGGCACCGCCGTCACGCCGCAGGCGTCGATCGCGGTGGTCATCAAGGAGACGGGCACTCGCCTCCGCGGCACGTGGGGCAAGGGATTCCGGGCGCCGACGATCAACGACCTCTTCTTCCCGGGCTTCGGCAACGCGGACCTCAAGCCGGAGCACAGCGAGAGCTACGACGTCGGGTTCGACCAGAGCTTCTGGCAGAAGCGCATCCGCACCGGCTTCACGTGGTTCCACAACGAGTTCAAGAACCTGATCCAGATCATTCCCGACGCCTTTGGCAACTTCCTGCCCTTCAACGTGGGACGTGCGCGGACGGAGGGAGTGGAGGCGTATCTGGAGGCCGATCCGCTCGACTGGCTCGGGTTCTTCATCAACTACACGTACACGTTCACGCAGGACCTCGACACGCGTCTCGATCTCCGGCGCATCCCCCGGCACCGTTGGTCGACAGGGATCACGGTCACGCCGTGGGACCGTCTGACGCTCTTCGCCCAGGCCAACGTGGTGTCGAGCCAATTCGAGTCTTCGTTCGCAGGCCGCAATCCGGGCTACCATCGCATCGACACGGGAGGGACGCTGCGGCTCCTCGGGCAGCCCGGACGAACACGCCTGGAGCTGACGCTCCGGATCGAGAACGTCACCAAGGAGGAGTACGAGGAGGTCTTGGGCTTTCCCGCGCTCGGATTAAACGCTATGGTGGGGCTTCGCGCCTTTTACCGGTAAGGGGGTCGTCACGGCGACACGGATCCAGGGGATCGAGCTGGCGGTGGATCACGACGCCGTCGTCTTGCGCGCCCGAGACGCGCTCACGGTGGTGTCCTCGGCCATCGTGGGGGGCGGTCTCGGCCGCGCCCGCGGCATCATCAACATCCACGTGGGCGGCGGCTTCCAGTGCGAGCAGGCGGAAGCGACGATTCAAGCGATGGCGCGCGGTCGCGGGATCCCGTCGCCGTACGTGGGGCTTCTCACCGCGGCCCGCACGGAAGCGGCGGAGATCCGCGAAGAGGAGGACCACGGCGTCACCGCGCTCGCAGTGGTGACGGTCGGCCTCAGCAATCCCATCACGGCCGGCCTCACGCCTTTCGGCCCGGCGCCGATCTCGACGATCAACACCATCGTCATCATCGACGCCATGCCGGAGCCGGCGGCGCTGATCAACGCGATCACGACCATCGACGAGGTGAAGACGTCGGTGCTGCTCGCCGCCGGCGTGAAAGGCCCCGACGGGCGCCTGGCGACGGGGACGTCGACGGACGCGATCGCGATCGGCGCCACCGGTCGCGGTCGGCGCTGTCGCTTCGGAGGGCCGGTGAGCGAGCTGGGCTCGGTGGTGGCGCGGGCGACGCGCGGGGCGCTGGAGGCGGGTGTGGCGCGCTGGATGAAAGAGCGGCGGTGAACCGCGCGCGGCTGACGGCAACCATGGCGGGATCGATGGTGACGCACGCCGCCCTCCTCCTGGTGGTGGCGCTGGCGCTCCCGCGCTCGTCGGTCTTGCCACCGTTGACGGTCGAGCTTGCCGCGGGCACGCCTCCGCGCGCGGAGGAGGCGGTGGCGGCGGCGCCGCGACCACCGGCTGTCGTAACGACCACGCGTTCCGGCGGGCAGCGGGTGGCGGCGCCCTCGAGCGTCGCCGGGTCACGCTCGCGCAAGGACGCCGGCGCGGCGCCGCCGGTGCTCACGGATCCGCCGCGCGTGCCGGTGGCCGCGCGTGTCCTGGAGCCGGCGCCACCCGCACCGACACCGCCCGCTCCCGCTCCCCTCACTCCTCCCAGCGCGACGCCGACCGCACCGGTGCCGCCGCCTCCGGCGTCGCCGCCCGTCCCCGCCGCAACGGCGCCCGCCGTTGCTCCGGCACCACCGCCTGTTCAGGCAACGCCGCCGGCGCCGGCCGACGTCCCCGCGCGCGGCGGCGCTACCGTCGCGATCGCGGTCGCGCCTGGCGACGGGGGACCGGCCACCGGCGCCAGCGCGCGGCCGGGCGACACGGGCGCGCTGAGCGGATCTGGCGGCGCGGGTCGCGACTCCGGTCCGACGCGCGGCGGAAGCGGTGGGCAGGGTCTCTCCGCGGTGCTCACGCCGGGCGACGGCGCCGGGCCCGCCGGCGACGGCGGTCGCGAGTACGCAGGGTACCTGGCGCTCGTCCGGAGCAAGATCCAGCAGACGCTCCAGTACCCGCCGGTGGCGCGACGACGCAACCTCACCGGCACCGTGCAGGTCGAGATCGTCGTCGAGCCGAGTGGCGCCATCGAGCGGGCGTCGATCGTGAGCAGCTCCGCTCATCCCGTGCTCGACGAGGCGGTGCTGACGACCGTGCGCAATCTCCCGCCCATCCCGTTCCCGCCGTCGCTGCGACCCCGCGCGCTGCGCGCCCGCCTCCCGATCGTCTTCGAACTGCAGTAAGCTCCGCGGCAGCGCGGGAGGCTGCCATGGTGGTGCGCGAGCCCGACGGAAGTTCGACGGAATACCACGAGGTGCCGGTGGCGGGCGACGTCGTCGAGCGATTGCTCACGGAGCTCTTCACCGCCCACTGGGCCGCGCTCACGGTGGGGCCCATCATCGAAGGTGCCGCCTACGAGATCCGTTTCTCGCACGCGCCGAAGGTCACGATGCTCGACGGCTACCTCACGGTGGACACCGGTCCCTGGCACTTCCATCTCTGCGTGAACGATCATCGCGGCGCCCCCACGGACGAGCTGGCGCAGCGCCGGCGGGTGGCGCGCGCGGCCTTCTACGTCACGCACGGGAGCGGCTGCGTTCCCGGCACCTGGGGCCTGCGTCTGTGGAACGGCGCCATGGAGCAGATGATCACGGTGCTCTTTCCGAATCCGTATCTCGACGACGACCTGCGTCCGCTCCAGCCTCCCCGCTGGGAGCGGGCTGCGCTCTGGGAAGAGTGCCGGCGCCGCTACGCCGCTCTCACGTCGTGATCGCGCGCGAAGGCGCGGCCGCGAGGCGGGGGCGATGACGATGGCGCCGGCGCCGTGCTTGATGGTGCAGGGGACCGGTTCCGGCGTCGGCAAGACGCTGATCACGGCGGCGCTCTGCCGGCTGTTCGCGCGCGCCGGTCATCGCGTCGCCCCCTTCAAGTCGCAGAACATGGCGCTCAACTCCGCCGTCACCGCCGACGGCGGTGAGATCGGCCGCGCGCAGGCGGCGCAGGCGGAGGCGGCGGGCGTGGCGCCCACCGTGGACATGAACCCCATCCTCCTGAAGCCCGAGAGCGACACGCGCGCGCAGCTCGTGGTGCACGGGGTGGCGGGGCCCAGCGTCACGTGGCGCGAGTACATGGAAATGAAGACGGCCATGCTCACCGTGATCGAGCAGAGTCTGGCGCGCCTCCGCGCGGAACACGACCTCGTCCTCGTCGAAGGCGCGGGCAGTCCCGCCGAGATCAACCTCGCCCCCACCGAGATCGTCAACATGCGCGTGGCGCGCCTGGCGGAGGCGCGCGTGCTCCTCGTGGGCGACATCGACCGCGGCGGCGTCTTCGCGGCGCTCCTCGGCACCCTCGCCCTGCTCGATGCCGACGATCAGGCGCGCGTGGCGGGTTTCATCGTCAACAAGTTCCGCGGCGACCCGTCGCTGCTCACGCCCGGCCTCGAGATCCTCACCGCGCGCACGGGCGTGCCGGTGCTCGGGGTGGTGCCCCATCTCGCCGAGCGTCTGGTGCCGGCCGAAGACTCGCTCGACCTCGCCGCCGACGGCGACGACACCATCGCCGACGCGACCACGCTCGCCGTCGCGGTGCTGAAGCTTCCGCACGTGGCGAACTTCGACGACGTCGAGCCGCTCGCCGCCGAGCCGGGCGTGCGCGTGCGGTTCGTGACGAATCCGAGCGCGCTCGTCGACGCCGACGTCATCGTCGTCCCCGGCAGCAAGACGACAGTGGCCGATCTCGGATGGCTCCGCGAGCGTGGTCTCGCGCGCGCGCTCGTGGAGGCGGCGCGCGCCGGACGTCCCATCATCGGTCTCTGCGGTGGCTACCAGATGCTCGGCGTGGCCATCCACGATCGCGACGGCGTGGAGTCCGCCGTCGTCGAGACGGCAGGGCTCGCGCTGCTTCCCGCTGTCACCACGTTCGCGTGGCCCAAGCGCACCGTGCGCGTGCGCGCGCGCGTGAGCGCCCACCACGGTCTCTTCGGCGGCGCCGCCGGCGCGGAGTTCGACGCCTACGAGATTCACGCGGGGCGAACGGAGGTCCCCGCCGGCGTGCAACCCTTCGCGCTTGCCGGTGGGAGCGGCGAAGGCGCCGTGGACGCGACGGGCCGCGTGGTGGGGACGTACCTGCACGGGCTCCTCGCCGACGACCGCCTTCGCCGCGCGTTCCTCACCGCCGTCGCGCAGGCTGCCGGCAAGCCGGTGCACGCGGCCTGGGGTCAGCACTCGAGCGCCGGGACGCGCTACGATCGCCTTGCCGACGTCGTCGGCGCCGCCCTCGACATGGGCGCGATCGCCAAGCTCGTCGGTCTCCCGTACCCGCACGCGTGATCGCCGCCCTCGTCGGCGCCCTCGCGCTCGATCTCGCGGTCGGCGACCCTCCGAACCGCTGGCATCCGGTGGCGTGGATCGGCGCGCTCATCGCGAGCGGCCGCCGCCGGTTCGCGCGCGGGCAACCGGCCGCGCTGACGATCACCGGCGGCGCCACCACGCTCGTCGCGGCCGGTGTCGCCGCCGCCGCCGGCTGGGGGATCGCGCGGGGGGCGGCGGCGCTCGGCGGCGCCGGGATCCTCGTGGAAGCGGCGGCGCTGAAGGCGACGCTGTCGCTGCGTGGGCTCGTGACCGCCGCTCACGCGGTTCAGGCCGAGCTGGTCGCCGGCGATGTCGAAGCGGCGCGCGAGACCGTGGGACGCCACCTCGTGAGTCGCGTTACCACCGAGCTGGACGCGCCCGCGGTGGCGTCGGCGGCGATCGAGTCCGTGGCCGAGAACCTCACGGATGCGCTGGCCGCGCCCGTCCTCGCGTATGTCGTCTTCGGGCTCCCCGGCGCCTTCGCGTACCGCGCGATCAACACGGCGGACGCGATGATCGGCTACCACGACGACGTCCTCGAGCACTTCGGCAAGCTCGCGGCGCGAGCGGACGACATTCTCAACCTGGTGCCCGCGCGGCTCGCCGGGTGCGCGATTGGAATCGCCGCCGGCGCCGGCGGCGGTGCCCCCGCCCGCGCGCTGCGCACGATGTGGCGCCAGCACGCGCGCACGGAGAGTCCGAACGCGGGATGGACGATGGCCGCCATGGCGGGCGCCCTCGGCGTCACGCTCGAGAAGCGCGGCGCCTATCGCCTCGGCGAGGGTCCGGGCCCGGCGCCGGCCGACATCGGGCGCGCCGTGCGCGTGGTGGCCGCCGCCGCTGCGCTCGTGATATCGGCGGCGGCGCTCTGTCTCTGGTCGCGTGGAGCCCGCTGAAGGCCCCTCCGGAGCGGTCGCCGGGCGCTCCATTTTGTTCGCCATTGGAGAAACCGCCCGGTATCATGGCCTGCGATCGCCGCCGCCGGGCGGCGATTTCCATTCCGGGGACCAGCATCGTCCCAGATGGACGGAGGCCATGGCGATCACGGCGCGATTGACGGAGGGTGTGCGGGCGGCCCTGGCGGCGGCGGGGCTACCCGATGCTCCCGACTGCGTCTGGGAGATTCCGCGCCAGGCGGAGCACGGCGATTACGCCACCAACATCGCCATGCTGCTCGCGCGCACGGCGCGGCGCCCGCCGCGCTCGCTCGCCGACCTCATCGTGAAGCACTTCCCGCGCATGCCCGAGGTCGATCGTCTGGAGGTGGCGGGCGGCGGCTTCCTCAACGTGTTCCTCGCTCCCGCCTGGTGCGCCGCCGCCGTGAAGGAGATTCTCGCCGCCGGCGATGTCTATGGGCGTAGCACGGCCGAGCGCGGCCACGCCGTCCGCCTCGAGTTCGTGTCCGCGAACCCGACGGGCCCGCTCGTCATCGTGAACGCTCGCGCCGCCGCCGTCGGCGACGCCCTCGCGCGCATGCTGCGCGCGCAGGGGGCGGCGGTGACGACCGAGTACTACATCAACGACGCCGGCAACCAGTTCGAGGCCCTCGCGCGCTCGCTGGAAGCGCGCGTGCGGCAAGCCCTCGGCGAGGACGCGCCCGTCCCCGAGGGCGGGTATCCCGGCGAGTATCTCGTCGACCTCGCCCGCGAGTACCTCGCCGAGCACGGGCTCACCACGCCGGCGGCGCTGGAGACGCGCCTGGCGTCTCTCCGGCTCACCGGCGAGGCGGAGCGTCGCGAGCATTTCGGCCGCTATGCGGTGGCG
>DASXSB010000005.1:0-21243 GCA_036506275.1 Candidatus Methylomirabilota bacterium
CTGGCCGTTCTTCATCGGCCTCCTCTTCGTCCTCATGGTGCTCTTCGCCCACACCGGGCTCATCGGGCTCGGCGCCCGGCTGCGCATCCGGCGCCGCACCCCGCTCCCGCAGCCGGCCGCGGGGGAGGCGACATGACGCCGTCGTCGATCCTCGAGCTGCGGGACGTTCATCACAACTTCTCCGGACTCAGCGTGCTCTCGGGGATCGACCTCGACGTACGGGAGGGCGAGCGCCACGCCATCATCGGCCCCAACGGAGCGGGAAAGTCCACGCTCTTCAACATCGTCACCGGTCGCTACGCGCCCACGCGCGGCCGGGTCGTGTACCGGGGCCGGGACATCACGGGGGCGCCACCGCATCGGATCGCGCGTCTCGGCGTCGGCCGTTCCTTCCAGATCATCAACACGTTCCCCCGCCTGACCGTCTACGAGAACGTGCGGAGCGCGGTGGTGTCGCGCCGGCGCCTGCGCCTGGATGCGTGGTCCCGGCTGGACGGCCGCGCCGAGGTGGCGGTGGAGACCGACGAAGTGGTGCGGCTGCTCGGTCTGCACGGTCGGCGGGACACGCCCGCCACCGAGCTCTCGTACGGCGAGCAACGCGAGCTCGAGATCGCCCTCACGGTGGCGACGCGACCGGACCTCGTCATGCTCGACGAGCCCACGGCCGGACTCAACGCCGAGGACACGCGCCGGGCCATCGCGCTCATTCGCCGCGTCACGGAGGGCCGGACGCTCGTGATGGTCGAACACGACATGGAGGCGGTGTTCACGCTCGCCGATCGCATCACCGTCATCTACTATGGCCGTGTCCTCGCCACCGGCGCCCCGGACGCGATCCGGTCCAACGACGACGTCCGGCGGGCGTATCTCGGGAGGAAGGCCAGTGCTGCTCGAGGTCAGTGACCTCCATGCCCACTACGGCAAGTCGCACATCCTGCACGGCGTGAGCCTGCGCGTGGACGCGGGCGAGATCGTCTGCGTGCTCGGTCGCAACGGCGTGGGGAAATCGACCACGCTGAAGAGCGTGATGGGCCTGCTGCCGCCCTCGCGGGGCGCCGTCACCTTCAAGGGGCGCGACATCGGCGGCTGGCCGCCGTATCGCGCGGCGCGCCTCGGTCTCGGCTACGTTCCCGAGGAGCGCCGCATCTTCCCCACCATCACGGTGAAGGAAAATCTCCTCATGGGCCTGAAGACGCACGGCGTCGCGCGCGCCAACGGCCACGCCTGGACCCCCGAGCGCGTCTACGAGTTCTTTCCGCGCCTCCGCGAGCGGGAGCGGCAGCGCGCGGGCACGCTCTCGGGCGGCGAGCAGCAGATGCTGACCATCGGCCGCACGCTCATGGGCAATCCGGAGCTCCTCCTCGTCGACGAGCCCACGGAAGGCCTGGCGCCCATGATCGTGGAGCAGGTGGAGCGCATCCTCACCGAGATCCACCGCGCGGGCACGCCGATCCTGCTCGTGGAGCAATCGATGGAGACGGCGCTCGCGCTCGCGCACCGCGTCTACGTCATGTCGAAGGGGCAGATCGTGTTCACGGGCAGCGTGAAGGACCTCGAGGCCAACGCGGGCGTCCGCACGCAATATCTCGAGGTGTAGGGCGCGACCGCGCGCCGAAAGGAGAGGTCATGGATCGTTCTCTCTCGCGCAGGACATTCCTCAAAGGGGCCGCCGTCGCCGGCGCTGTCGCGGGCGGGCCCTTCGTGATCGTCCGCCCCGGATGGTCGCAGGCGGGCCCGATCAAGATCGGCGTCCTCGAGCCCCAGAGCGGACCCGTGAAGTACATCGGCGATGGCAACGTCGCCGCCTTCCGGTACGGTGCGGAGCGCCTCAACGCCGGCGGTGGCGTGCTCGGGCGCAAGGTCGAGATCGTGGTCGCCGACAGCGAGCTCAAGCCCGACGTGTCCACCCGGCGCGCCAACGACCTCCTGCTCGGCGACAAGGTCGACATGCTCGCCGTGAACACCGGGTCCAACATCGCGAAGGCGGTGTCCCAGGTCGCGAACCAGAGCCGCAAGATCTTCTTCTCGACGGGGACGGAGGCCAAGGAGCTCACGGGCGAGGAGTTCTTCGATACCACCTTCCGGTGCTGTCTCAACACCGACATGCACTCGGGCCAGCTCGCCGTCTACTTCACCAAGCTCGCCCCCCAGAAGTACACGAAGTACTACCTCCTGAACCAGGACTACAACTTCGGGCGCGCCGCCGCCGAGGGCTTCAAGACAAAATTCAACAAGATCAAAGCGGCCAACCAGACGATCGTGGGCGAGGAGTATCACCCGCTCCAGAAGGTCCAGGACTTCGCGCCCTACGTCACGAAGATCATGGCCTCCGGCGCCGACGTCGTCATGACGGGAGACTGGGGCCAGGACTTGAGGCTTCTCCTCCAGCAGGGGTCCGCCCTCGGCTGGAAGGTGAAGGTCGGTAACTACTTCCTGGACGACGCGCTCGTGATGCAGGCGGTGGGCAAGGCGGCCCTCGGTCAGATCACCGCCGACGCGTACCTCACCACCATCGACACGCCCGAGAATCGACAGTTCGTGAAGGACTGGCACGCCGCCCATCCCGACGCGCCCATCGCCTACCGGTACCCCACGCTCACGATCTCGCGTGTCTACCACGCCGTGCTGTGGGCGGGCGACGCCATCAAGCGCGCGGGGAGCGTCGACACCGAGAAGCTCATCAAGGCCTGGGAGGGGTCGAAGATGAAGACGGTGTGGGGTGACGTCGAGATGCGTGCGTGCGATCACCAGATGCTGACCCAGGGCTACGTGGCGGAGGTGGTGGAACCGGAGAAAATCCCGCAGGAGCTTCGCTTCTTTGGAAACGAGTTCCCGTACCTTGGAAAGGCCATGCTCATCCCGAAAGACGAGATGACGGTGCCGCCCAAGGAGACGGGCAACCGGCGCTGCGCCTGATGGGCCGGCGCGGCTGAGCTCGGCCTCATCCGCGCCGACTTGGGAGAGGAGGCGACGTGATGGATTGCTGCGGGCACGAGGAGCAGTGGAGGGGAGACGCCCGGTTCGAGATCACCAAGGTGGCCGATGGCGTGCACGCCGCCGTGGCCGCTCCCGCGTACAAGGTGAACTCCAACACCGCCATCATCGAGACCGACGACGGCGTGATCGTGGTCGACACGCACTCCAAGCCGTCGGCGGCGCGCGTGATCGTGGAGCGCCTGCGCGACCTCACGTCGAAGCCGGTCCGGTTCGTGATCAACACGCACTTCCACTGGGACCACTGGCAGGGCAACGAGGTGTACCCCGCCGCCTATCCGAGTGCCGAGATCGTCACCAACCAGATCACGCGCGAGGCGATGGTGCGCAAGGGCCTCAAGCGCATCCAGGATCACGTCCGCCAGGTACCGGCGGAGATCGCCAAGCTGGAGGCCGACGTCGCGGCCGCGCGCACGGGGGCCGAGCGGGATAAGCTCGAAGGCGACCTGCGTCTCGCGCGTGCCTACCTTCGCGAGGTCAGCGCGCTCAAGCCCGCGCTCCCGACGGTGGTGTTCGAGCAGACGATGCGCCTCTACCGGCGCGACCGCGAGATCCACCTCATGCACCTCGGACGCGCCCACACCGAGGGCGACGTCTTCGTGTACCTGCCGAAGGAGAAGATCGTCATCACCGGCGACGCCGTCATCGGCTGGACGCCGTACATGGGCGACGGGTATCCCGAAGACTGGGTCACCACGCTCGACCGTCTCGCCGCCCTCGATTTCGATCGCATGATCATGGGCCACGGCGCCGTGGCCGGCCGCGAGTGGCTCCGCTTCTTCCGCGGCTACGTGTCCGAGCTCGTGGAGGCCGTGCGCGCGGAGGCGGCCACGGGGGCAGCGCTCGACGAGGTCCAGCGGCGCGTGATCGAGAAGCTGGCGCCGACCTACGAGAAGACGCTGTCCGGTGTCGAGAACTATCGGCCGTGGCGGGAGCGCGCGCTCGGCAACATCGAGCGCGTGTTCGCGATGGTGAGCTAGCGAGCGACCGCCGCGCGCGTTCGGGGCCGAGGCCGCTCCCGTGCGCCCGCCCGCGACCCGACCTTACGTGAACTGAGCCCGCGTCTACGGCAGCGCGATGGGCGCCCGCGGCGACTGGCGAAAGTCGAACGCTTCCAGGAACGCCGCCGCCCCCCGGTCACGATCGGTCAGCGGCTCGAGTCCGAAGCGCCACTCGATGAATTTCAGGATCGACGCGTGATCGTACTGGCCGTGCGCGACGACGCCGCGGCGTGCATAGGGCGACACGATCAGTGCCGGCACGCGCGTCCCGATCCCGAAGCGGTCCACCGAGGGCGGCCGCACGTGGTCGAACCAACCGCCGCCCTCGTCGTAGGTGATGATCAGCGCCACGCGCGGCCAGTAGCGGCTCGCCATCACCTCGCGCGTCATCTCCCCGATCCAGCGGTCGGCCGCGCCCACTGTCGAGGACACGGCGTGCGCGTTGAGGGCAGAGTGCGGCTTCACGAACGCCACCGCGGGCAGCGTGCCCTCCCGCAGGGCGTTGACGAACTGGGCGCCGTCCGCGATGTGGGCGCGGCCCTCCTCGGTTTCCATGATCCGCTTCACGAACTGGAACGGATTGTGGTGGGGGATGAGGCCGGCTTTCACCGCGTCCGCGCCCGCGCCCCATCCCGTCGCGTACCAGCGCCAAGTCACCCGCGCGGCGTCGAGGCGGTCGGCGATGGTCGGCATCGTCTGCGGCTCCTGGAGGATCGGCTGATTGCGCCGGGGCGGGTAGGGAGGATCGAGGTTGTTGACCACGTAGCCGTCCGGTGTCACGTCGCCGTCCTTGATGATGCGGCCATCGGAGGCGATCTGGGCGCGTCGCTCGACGGGGGCGCCGGGGTAGCGAGACACCGCCGCCGAGATCAGATAGAAGTGATTCGCGAACGAGCCGCCGTGGATGCCCTGGAAGTAGCGATCGAGGAGCACGAACTCGTCCGCGAGCCGCCACTGCACGCCGGAGGCGGCGCGATCGTAGTAGCCCATGGTGGCGCCGCCGCTGGTCCCCTCCGCCACCCACTTGCCCATCGGAACCCCGTCGGCGCCGGGGCCGTACTGAAGCTGCATGTGATAGAAGCGGTGGATCGGGTTGTTCGTCATGTCGAAGGGACCGGAGAACTTCAGCATCGGGAACGGGGCGTTCGGCAGATCGGCGGGGAAGCGCGGGTCGGGCTTCTCGTCACGACCAAGGGGTTGCGGCAGCGTGGGATACGGGAGGCCGTTCCTGTCCGTCTGCTGGCCACGGTAGGCCTCGAGGCCTTCGGCGCCGGGATACATTCCGAAGAGGTGATCGAAGGACCGGTTCTCCATGAAGAGCACGATGATGTGATCGATCGGCGCCTGCTCGCCGCGCGGCTGGCCGTCGCGCCCCATCGCCGCGCACGCGACGAGCACGGACGCCACCGCCACCGCGGCGAGCCCGCGCCACGCCCTCCCGCGCGGGGCGGCCGTGAGGGAGGCCACGCCCATCACGCGAGTTTCCGCCGCGCGGAGCGACGCGGCGGCGCGGCGCCGTCGACGCGCGCGAGAAAGGCGAGGGCGGCCCGGTTCCAGGCCTCCGGCTGATCGCGGTTAGCGAAGTGGCTGGCGGGCGAGAGGACGATCAGCCGGGCGCCCCGGATCTTCCGCCGCATCACCTTCATCGGGGAGAGCGACGGGTCGCGGTCGCCGCCGATGAGAAGCACGGGCATGCGCAGCTTCGGCAACTCGGCCGTGATGTAGTCCATGGCGATCAGCGCGCGACAGGAGTTCGCGTAGCCGACGGGCGTGAGGCGGCGATAGTAAGCGTAGAACTCCGCCTTCGAGGACGGATCGAGGGCGAGGCGCGCGGCCACGTTGGGATTGGCCGCCATCGCGAACTCGGCCATGGCGTCCATCCCCTGCGCGAGCGTGATCTCCACGCTCCGTGCGCGCATCACGAGCGCCTCCGGGGGCAGCGGCAGGCCCGCCGCCGAGGAGGAGTTCGTCACCAGCAGCGAGCGCACGCGCTCCGGATATCGGAGCGCGAAGCGGGTGGCGATGCCCGCCCCGAGCGAGAGACCGCCCACGTGCGCGGTCCTGAGCTTCACATGATCGAGCACGGTGCGGAGATCCAGCACCCAGCGCGCGAACGAGTAGCGAGCGGGATCGGGCGGGCTATCGGAGCGCGCGTGGCCGCGCGGCTCCCAGAGCACGAGCCGGTGCCGGGCCGCCAGTCCCGGCACGTTGACGTCCCAGAGATCGGCGTTGCCCCCGATCCCGTAGGCGAGGACGAGCGGCGTTCCCTCGCCGTGGGTTTCGTAGTAGATCTTCACCCCGTCGTCGGTCCGTGCGTATGGCATGCGGGCGAGTATCGTCAACGGCGGCGCCATTGACAAGCGTCCTGCGCGTCACGCGGGGCACGTCACACGGAAAAGGACGGGGAAGCGATGACGGACGATGGGGGGCTGGCCGCGCGCGAGCCGCGCGCGGCCATCATCCCCCGCTGGGGACGGAACGGTTGGCGGGACTCGGCATTACCGCCCGAAGAACAGCCAGAAAAGCAGCAGCAGCGTGACGGGCACGCCGAGTAGCCAGGCGATGATGTAACCCATGTCGTGTCCTCCTTGTGTGCTTCGTTTGCAATGAAGTGCAAAAGGGCGGCCACCGATTCGCGCGTCGTATCGCGGCACGCGACGTCCATCGCGCCCGGCCTTGACGCCGGCCGCCGGGTTCAGTATTTTTGAAACAACTTAAGTGACAATGAACTCCGCACCCCGGCCAGAGACCGTGAAGAGCCAGCTCCAGCTGACCGTGAACGGCGAGACGCGCGACGTGCTCGTATCCGCGCACAAGACGCTGCTGGAGGTCCTGCGCGAGGATCTCGGGCTCACCGGCACCAAGCACGGCTGCGAGCTCGGGGAATGCGGGACGTGCACGGTGCTCGTCGACGGCGTTCCGGTGCTGTCGTGCCTCGCGCTTCCCGTCGAGCTGGAAGGCGCCGCCATCGCCACCGTGGAGGGCATGGCGACGGATGGCCGGCTCCATCCCCTCCAGCAGGCCTTCGCCGAGCTGGGCGCCGCCCAGTGTGGCTACTGCACGCCCGGCATCTTGCTCACGGCGCAGGCGCTCCTCCACCAAGAGCCCGCGCCCGGGCGCGAGCGCATCCGCGAGGCGCTGGCGGGGAACCTCTGCCGCTGCACCGGCTACACGAAGATTCTCGACGCGGTGGAGCTGGCGGTGCTCCGCATGGCTCGGCCCGCCGTCGTCGCCGGAGGCGAGGGATGAACAAGGCGGACTTCGCCGTCGTCGGCCAGCCGCTGCCGAAGATCGACGCGTGGGCGAAGGTGACGGGGGAGACCAAGTACGCCGACGATCTCGTCCTGCCGCGCATGGCCTACGGCAAGCTCCTTCGCAGCCCCCACCCGCATGCGCGCATCACCGGGATCGACACCGCCCGCGCGCGCGCGCTCCCCGGCGTGTACGCGGTGATCACGGGCGCCGATCTGCCGCCGGTGAAGTTCGGCATCCTCCCCGTGTCGCAGGACGAGGAAGGCCTGTGCACGGAAAAGGTCCGGATGGTGGGCGACGCGGTGGCGGCGGTGGCGGCCGTGGACGAGGAGACGGCCGAGCGTGCGTGCGAGCTGATCGAGGTCGGCTACGAACCGCTGCCCGCGCTCATGTCGATCGAGGACTCGCTCGCCCACCCCGAGGTGCGGATCCACGAATACGGCGACGGTCCCAACGTCCACAAGAACGTCGCCCTCCAGTTCGGTGACGTCGAGGACGCCTTCGCACGCGCCCACCTCGTGCGGGAGGATGTCTTCTACTTCGAGGGCAACACGCATCTTCCGATGGAGCAGCACGCGGCCGTCGCCCACCACGGCCCCGACGGCAAGCTCACGCTGTGGTCGTCGACGCAGACTCCGCACTACGTGCATCGCTTGCTCGGCAAGATCCTCGACATGCCGACCGCCCACATCCGCGTCATCGCGGCCCCGGTCGGCGGCGGCTTCGGAGGGAAGCTGGATCCGTTCGCGCACGAGATCGCCGCCTGCAAGCTCTCCCAGGTCACCGGACGCCCCGTCAAGATCACGCTCACGCGGGAGGAGGTCTTCTACGTCCACCGCGGCCGGCATCCCGTGCTCATGTGGATCAAGACGGGATTCACGCGGGACGGCGACATCACGGGATGCCATCTGCGTACGTGGCTCGACGGGGGCGCCTACGGCTCGTACGGGGTTGCGTCCACGTTCTACACGGGCGTCATCAACCCGGTCACGTACAAGATGCCCATCTACAAGTTCGAGGGGGCGCGCATCTTCACGAACAAGCCGCCGTGCGGTCCCAAGCGCGGGCATGGCACGCCGCAGCCGCGCTTTGCGCTCGAATGCCAGCTCGACAAGGCCGCCGAGCAGCTCGGCCTCGATCCCGCCGACCTCCGCCGGCGCATCGTGGCCGAGCCGTTCACGAAGACCGCCAACCACCTCACGGTGACCACGATCGGCCTCGCGGAGTGCATCGACAAGGTGGTGGAGGCGTCGGGCTGGCGCGAGAAGCGGCGGGCTCTGCGCGCGCGCCCGCGGACCGGCACGAAAAAGACGGGCCTCGGGATCGCGTGCTCGGCGTACCTCACGGGCGCCGGCACCGCGATCTACTGGAACAGCATGCCGCACTCCGGTGTGATCATTCGCGCCGACCGTGGCGGCGGCGTGGCCGTGCTGTGCGGCGCCACCGACATCGGGCAGGGATCGGACTCGATCCTCGCCTATCTTCCCGCCGAGGTCCTCGGCATCGATCCCCGCGACGTGCGCGTGCATCCCGCCGATACGGACCTGACCCCCGTCGATCTCGGCTCGTACTCGTCGCGGGTGACGCTCATGTGCGGGATGGCGGTCATCCAGGCCGCGCAGCGTCTGCGGACCGTCATCTTCAAGGCGGTGGCGGAGAAGCTCGACGTGGAGCCATCGGCGCTGGTCGCCCGCGATCGCAAGGTCGGCGTCGCCGACGACTGGGACAAGGCGCTGCCGTTCGCGCGGGCGGTAGAACTGGCGGAGGCGATGCACGGCGTGCTCGCGTTCGCGGGATCGTACGCGCCGCCGAAGCGGGCCGGGAAGTACAAGGGCGGCGGCGTGGGCCCGTCGCCGTGCTACTCCTACTCGGCGTGCGTGGTCGAGCTGACCGTCGACGAGGAGACGGCGGAGATCGACCTGCGCGACGTCTGGATCGCGCACGACGTGGGGCGCGCGCTCAACCCGCTGCTCGTGGAAGGCCAGGTGGAGGGGTCCGTCTACATGGGCATCGGCGAGGCGCTCATGGAAGAGCAAGTCTTCCGCAAGGGTCTGCACAAGGCGCCGTCGATGCTCGAGTACAAGAGCCCGACGACGCTGGAGACGCCCAACATCCACACCATGATCGTGGAAACCGACGACCCCGAGGGCCCGTTCGGCGCCAAGGAAGCAGGACAGGGCCCATTGCTTCCCGTCATTCCCGCCATCGCCAATGCCGTCCACGCCGCCGTGGGCGTCCGCATCGACGAGGTGCCGATCACGCCCGACAAGATCCTGCGCGCCCTCGACCTCAAACGACGCGGCAAGCCCGCGCGTATCGGGCCCGACAAGCTTCCGCTCTTCACGTTCAAGGATGCGCTGATGGTGGAGTCGGCGTTCGGGCTTCCCGCCGAGGCCATCGCGGTGCGGCCCTTCGCGGACGCGGAGACGGTGACAGAGCCGCCCGCCTCGACGTCGCCGGCCGCTTCCCGCGCCCCTGCCTCGCCCGCGCCTGACATCGGGGCCCGTCCGACATGATGCGGCTGCCGCCGTTCACGTATCTGGCCCCGCGCACGGTCGGCGACGCCCTCAAGTACCTGGGCGACGCCGGGCCGGAGGCGATGCTGGTCGCGGGCGGCACCGATCTCTATCCGAACATGAAGCGCCGTCAGTTCGAGCCGAAGACATTGGTCGGCCTGCGCGGCGTGCGCGAGCTTCGCGGCGTACGCGGCAGCGAGCGTCATGGCGTCACGCTCGGATCGGGCACCACGCTCTCGACGGTCGCCGGTCACCCGACGGTGGCGCAGCACTACTCCGCACTCGCCACCGCCGCCGGCCTCGTGTCTTCGCCCCAGCTCCGGAACATGGGCACCATCGGGGGTAACGTATGCGTGGACACGCGGTGCAACTACTATAACCAGACCTACGCATGGCGTAAGGCCATCGGGTTCTGCATGAAGAAGGACGGCGACATCTGCCTCGTCGCGCCGGGGAGCCCGCGCTGCTGGGCGGTCTCTTCCTCCGACACCGCGCCCGTTCTGTGGAGCCTGGGCGCGCACGTGCGGCTGGCCGGTCCTCAGGGTGAGCGCACGCTGCCGGTGGCGGCACTCTATCGTGACGACGGCATCGCGTATCTCGCCAAGAGGGCGGACGAGATCGTGACCGACATCGTGCTTCCTCCCGCCGACGGCTGGCGATCGACCTACGTGAAGCTGCGCCGGCGCGGCTCGTTCGACTTCCCCGTGCTGGGCGTGGCGGTGGCGGCGCGCCTCGAGGGTGACGTCGTCCGCGAGGCGCGGATCGTGCTCGGCGCGGTGGCGTCGCAACCGCGGGAGGCGCCGGCGGCCGCGGACGCGCTCCGCGGCGAGCGGCTCACCGGTGACGTCATCGCGCGCGCCGCCGATCTCGCCGCGCGGCCGTCGAAGCCGCTCGACAACACTGATTTCTCGCATCCCTACCGGAAGAACGTGACCCGCGCCTTCGTGGCGCGCGCGCTGCGACGGCTGGCGGGCCTGCCCGACGACGAGGCGCGCGCGTGAGCACCCTCGGCGCGCGCATCCGGGCCTTGCGGGTGGAGCGCCAGCTCCAGCAGCGACAGCTCGCGGAGAAGGCCGAGCTGACGCCGAGCATGGTCTCCCAGATCGAGTCGGGCCGGCTCACGCCGTCCCTGCACACGCTCGGCAAGATCGCGGGCGCGTTCGGGCTGCCGATCGCCACTCTCTTCGACGGCCAGCCCGCGGGGAGCATCCTGGTGACGCGCAAGAAGGACTATCCGGTGGTGTCCTTCGACGGCACGCCGGAACGGTGGGCCATCCTCGGCGCCGGGCTCTTCCAGGGCAAGATCCGCGCGGTCGTCTCCACGCTCGACAAGCGCGCGCAGGGTGTGAGCACGGACAAGGTCGTCATCAAGCCCGGGCAGATGAAGCTGTTCTACGTGATCGAAGGCAAGGTGGCGTTGCACTACAACGGCGACCGCCACGTGCTGGAGGCGGGCGACAGCGCCCTCCTCGACGGCGGCACGCCGCACCGGTGGGAGAATCTCGGCAACCGGACGGCGAAAGCTCTGTGGGTGATCCTCGGGTGATGCAAAGCGCCGACGCCCTACGAGACGCGCAAGAACCACGAGACGCACGAGGACGACATGACTGACGGCGAGCACGCGCCCGTCGATTTCCGGACGGATCCATCCCGCTACCAGCACTGGAAGCTCGCGTTCGAGGGGCGGGTGGCCGTCCTCGCCATGGACGTGCAGGAGGACGGCGGCCTTCGGCCCGGCTACGAGCTGAAGCTCAACTCCTACGACCTCGGCGTCGACATCGAGCTGTACGACGCCGTGCAGCGGCTGCGCTTCGAGCATCCGGAGGTGGGCGCCGTGCTCCTCACGTCCGCCAAGGAACGCGTCTTCTGCGCGGGCGCGAACATCCGCATGCTCGGCCAGTCGAGCCACGGATGGAAGGTCAACTTCTGCAAGTTCACCAACGAGACCCGCAACGCCATCGAGGAGGCGACGGCGGAGTCGCGACAGGTCTATCTCACGGCCGTGAACGGGCCGTGCGCGGGTGGCGGCTACGAGCTGGCGCTCGCCACCGACCACATCATCATGGCGGACGACGGCAACACCTCGGTGTCGCTGCCCGAGGTGCCGCTGCTGGCGGTGCTGCCGGGCACGGGCGGTCTCACGCGTCTCGTCGACAAGCGCCACGTGCGGCGCGACCGCGCGGACTTCTTCTGCACGGTGGAAGAGGGTGTGAAGGGACAGCGCGCGGTGGACTGGGGCTTCGTGGACGAGCTGGTACCGCGCTCGAAGCTCGACGAGGCGGCCCGGCGCCGCGCCGCGGAGCTCGCCGCCCGCACCGATCGCCCTCGTGACGCGCGGGGGATCCCGCTCGTCCCCCTCGAGCGGACGCTGACGGCGGACCACGTCGCGTATCCCCATGTCCGCTGCGATCTCGACCGCGAGCGTGGCGTTGCCACCATCACGGTGTCGGCGCCCGCGGAAGCGCCGCCCTCCGACGTGCGCGGGATCCACGCCCTCGGCGCCGCCTTCTGGCCGCTGGCGGTGGCGCGCGCGCTCGACGACCTGATCCTCCACCTGCGCACCAACGAAGACCGCGTCGGCCTGTGGGTGTTGAAGACGCAGGGCAGCCACGAGCGGGTGGAGGCATACGACCGCGCCCTTGCCGATCACCAGTCGGACTGGCTGGTGCGCGAGATCCGCCTCTTCCTGAAGCGCACGCTGAAGCGCATCGACGTCTCCTCGCGCTCGGTGTTCGCCCTCGTGGAGCCGGGCTCGTGCTTCACGGGGACGCTGCTCGAGCTGGCGCTCGCCGCCGACCGCACGTACATGCTGGAGGGGACGCGCGAGGGCGACACGCGCGCTCCCTCCACCGTCCGTCTCAGCGAGCTGAACTTCGGCGCGTATCCCACCGCGAACGGCCTCGGCCGCCTCGCCAGCCGGTTCCTCGGCGAGCCCGGACGCGTGGACGATCTCAAGCGACGCCTCGGGCAGGATCTCGACGCGGCGGCGGCGCAAGAGGCGTCCCTGGTCACGTTCACGCCGGACGACATCGACTGGGAGGACGAGGTCAGGATCGCGATCGAGGAGCGCGCGGCGTTCTCCCCCGACGCCCTCACGGGCATGGAAGCGTCGCTCCGCTTTGGTGGTCCGGAGACGCTCGAGACCAAAATCTTCGCCCGTCTCTCGGCGTGGCAGAACTGGGTGTTCCAGCGGCCAAACGCGGTCGGCCCCAAGGGTGCGCTCCAGGTCTACGGCACGGGTCAGCGGAGCGAGTTCGATCGAAGGAGAGTGTGATGGCCCGCAGTGATTACCTGGAGCGGATCCCGAACAACGTGAACCTCGCCGAGAACCGCCGCCTCCAGCGCGCGCTCGAGGACTGGCAGCCGAAGTTCCTCGAGTGGTGGCAGGACATGGGGCCGCACGGCTACCAGGCGAACGACGTCTACCTGCGCACCGCCATCAGCGTGGACGCGCAGGGCTGGGCGCAGTTCGGGTACGTGAAGATGCCGGACTACCGCTGGGGCATCTTCCTCGCCGAGCCGGAGCCCAATCGAACGATCGCCTTCGGTGACCACAAGGGAGCTCCCGCCTGGCAGGAGGTCCCGGGGGAGTATCGCGGCGTCCTCCGGCGGCTCATCGTGACCCAGGGCGACACCGAGCCCGCCTCCGTCGAGCAGCAGCGCCATCTCGGCCGCACGTCTCCCTCGCTCTACGATCTCCGCAATCTCTTCCAGGTGAACGTCGAGGAGGGACGGCACCTGTGGGCGATGGTGTACCTCCTCGACGCCTATTTCGGCCGCGACGGCCGCGAGGAGTCGGAAGCCCTGTTGCAGCGGCGCTCCGGGGACCGGGACAAGCCGCGCATCCTCGGTGCGTTCAACGAGCGCACCCCCGACTGGCTGTCCTACTTCATGTTCACGTACTTCACGGATCGCGACGGCAAGTATCAGCTCGCGAGCCTCGCCGAGAGCGGCTTGGATCCGCTCTCGCGCACCTGCCGCTTCATGCTCACGGAAGAGGCGCACCACATGTTCGTGGGCGAGACGGGCGTGGGGCGCATCGTCCAGCGGACGTGCGAGGTGATGCGCGAGGAGAAGACGGACGACGTCCGCCGCTTCGGCGTCATCGATCTTCCCACCCTCCAGAAGTACCTCAACTTCCACTACTCGGTGTCGCTCGATCTCTTCGGCTCCGAGGTCTCCACCAACGCCGCCAACTTCTACACGATGGGCCTGAAGGGCCGCTTCGAGGAGACGAAGAAGGACGACGATCATCGGCTGAAGGACGCCACCTACAGCGTGACGGGGCCCGACGGCGACCGCATCGCGACGCGCGAGGAGCCGGCGTTGCCCTCGCTCAACGAACGCCTGCGCGATGACTACATCGCGGACTGCGCGCGCGGGGTGGCGCGCTGGAACCAGGTCATCAAGCGCCACGGCGTCGACTTCGAGCTGACGCTTCCGCATCGCGGCTTCCATCGCGCCATCGGCGCCTTCGCGGAGACGAAGGTCTCGCCGGACGGCCGGCTCCTCAGCGAGGCGGAGTGGAGCGCGGGACGCCGGAACTGGTTGCCCGCCACGGAGGACGAGACGTACGTGCAGAGCCTCATGCAACCGGTGGTGGAGCGCGGGAAGTTCGCGAACTGGATCGCGCCGCCCCCGCGCGGCATCAACGGTCAACCCATGGACTTCGAGTACGTCCGCCTCGCCTGAGAGCGGAAAGGAGAGCCGCCGTGCCGAAGATCATCAGGCCCAAGGAAATGGGGGCACCGCTCGGAATGTATTCGCATGGCATGGCCGCCCCCGCCGGCGAGATCGTGGTCGTGGCGGGCCAGGTGGGGGCGACGCCGGACGGCCAGCTCGCGGGCGAGGACGTGGGTGCCCAGACGAAGCAGGCGCTCGCGAACGTTCGCGCGGTGCTGGAGGCGGCGGGGTGTTCGCTGCGCGACGTGATCCGGCTCCAGACGTTTCTGACCCGCGCCGACGACATCCCGGCCTTCATGAAGGCGCGGGGGGAGGTGTTCCCGGATTACTTCCCGGAGCGAGCGTATCCTCCGAACACGCTCCTAATCGTGAGCGGACTCGTGCGCCCGGAGCTCCGTGTGGAGATCGAGGCGATGGCGGTGAAGCCGGCGCGGCGGGCGGCGGCGCCTCCGAAGAAGGCCGCCGCCCGGAACCGCGCGCGACGCGGATCGAGCGCGAACGCCCGACGCCGCTAGGATCGGGCCGGAGTGGAGTCCGGCAACGGCTCCGACTCCGGGAAGGGCCGGTTCGGGGGGCTGGCCGGACGCTCCACCTTGATCGGCTCGGCGGGCGGCGTCGGCTCCTCGGGGACCGGCCGCGGGGGCTTCGTAGCGTCGCGCATCAGACCCGAGGCCTGGTGTCCACGTCGATGCGGGTCGTATCGGCGTTCCGGGTCATGGCGACGATCGCAAGAATGACAACGAGCAGCAGCGCCGCGCCGATCAGGACAGCCGCCGTCGGGCTGAGCCCGAAGATCGTCGTGCGCTCTACTGCCGTCGAGCGCGGCAGCGCCGAGCCGCCATCGCTCTTGGAGGTATCGGGGACCACCGTGGTGGTCGAGCTCGAAGACGAGGAACCGGTCGCGCCCGGACTTGCGGGGCTCGACGGGCTCGACGCCTGGCTGCTCGATTCGGCCTTGGAGTCCGAGGCCTTGGGCGGCGTCGAGGTGTCGGTTTTGTCCGCCGGGGCGGGAGCCGCGGGCTTCGGGTCCGGCGTCGCCGACGGCGCGCTGCCCTGCTGGGCGGACACGCCGGCCACGGTCCCCATCAGGAACAGGACACTCAACAGCACGATGAAAAGACGATTCATGTCACACCTCCTCGCGGCACCGGAGGAGCAAGGCCGATGCCGTCAGGGCGTTGTTGCCCAAGGAGCCCGTGGATGAACGCTTCTCCTTTTGTGCCCAGGGACTTCAACGTCGCCACGTGGTTCGTGGACCGCAACGTCACGGAAGGACGCGCCAAGGCCACCGCCTTCGTCTGCGAGGACCGCGTCCTCACGTACGGCGACGTCCAGGAGCTGACGAATCGGACGGGAAATGCGCTGCGCGAGCTCGGGGTGGAGATGGAGGACCGGGTGCTCTTGCTGTGCCTGGACGCGCCCGAGTTCCTCGCGACGTTCTGGGGCGCCATCAAGATCGGCGCGGTGCCGATTCCGGTGAACACGTTGCTGCGCGCGGCTGACTACCTCTATTTCCTGAACGATAGCCGCGCGCGGGTGGCGGTCGTGTCGGCCGCGCTCCTGCCCGAGCTGGCGCCCGTGGTCGCGCAGGCGCCGTATCTACGGCACGTGCTGGTGGCGGGAGGAAGCGCGGGCGCTCATCTCTCGTGGGAGCAGCAGATCGCGAAGGCGTCGGCGACGCTCGCGCCCGCGCCGACGTCCCGCGACGACACCGCGTTCTGGCTCTACTCGTCCGGGTCGACCGGCTTTCCGAAAGGCGCCGTCCATCTCCACCATGACATGGTCGTCTGCTGCGAGACGTACGCGCGCCAGGTTCTCGGCATCCGACCCAGCGATCGTGCCTTCTCGGCGGCGAAGCTGTTCTTTGCGTACGGGCTCGGTAACGCCGGCTACTTTCCGATGAGCGTGGGCGCGCAAAGCGTCCTCTATCCTCATCGCCCCACGCCGGAAGCGATGTTCGAGGTGATCACCCGACATCGGCCCACGCTCTTCTTCGGCGTGCCCACGCTCTACGCGAGCATGCTGGCCGTGAAGGAGGCCGAGCGCCGCTTCGACCTCTCGTCGCTGCGCCTCTGCGTGTCGGCGGGAGAGGCCCTCCCGTCGGAGCTCTACACGAGGTGGCGCGACCGCTTCGGCATCGAGATCGTGGACGGGATCGGCACCACCGAGATCCTCCACATCTTTCTCTCCAACCGTCCCGGCGCCGTCCGCCCCGGCTCTTCGGGGATGGTCGTGCCCGGCTACGAGGCGATCATCGTGGACGACGCGGGGGTGCCGGTGGCGCCCGGCGAGATCGGCAACCTGCGCGTCAAAGGCGACTCCACGATGGCGTACTACTGGAACCAGCACGACAAGACCAAGGAGACGCTCTTCGGCGCCTGGGTGCATACCGGCGACAAGTACTACCAGGACCCCGACGGCTACTTCTGGTACTGCGGTCGCTCCGACGACATGCTCAAGGTCGGCGGGATCTGGGTGTCGCCGGTGGAGGTGGAAGCGACGCTCGTGCGCCACGCGGCCGTCCTGGAAGCGGCGGTCGTCGGCCACGAGGACACGGATCGCCTCGTGAAGCCGAAGGCGTTCGTTGTCCTCAAAGAGCCGGTGGCGGACACGGCGGGTCTGGCCGAGGAGCTGAAGGCCTTCGTGAAGGACAAGATCGCCGTGTACAAGTATCCGCGCTGGATCGAGTTCGTGAGCGAGCTGCCGAAGACCGCCACCGGCAAGATCCAGCGCTTCAAGCTGCGCGCCTGAACGTGTACGACCGCGCGCTCGAGACGCTTTCGGGGGAACGCCTGCGCGACCACCAGTGGCGGCGCTTCGCCGCCATGACGAAAGAGGTCATCGCCGGCAACCCGTTCTACCGCGACCGGTGGGCGGCGATCGGCATGACCTCCGCCCGCGACCTGCGGGGCTGGGACGATTTCGCGCGCTTGCCGTTCACGCGCAAGCAGGAGCTGGTGGACGACCAGGCCGCGCAGCCGCCCTTCGGCACCAACCTCACCTATCCGCTCGACCGCTACGTGCGCGTGCACCAGACGTCGGGAACCAGCGGCGCGCCGTTGCGCTGGCTCGACACCCAGGCCTCCTGGGACTGGTGGGCGCGCTGCTGGGGCTTCGTCCTCCGCGCCGCCGGCGTCAGCGCCGCCGACCGCGTCTTCTTCCCGTTCTCGTTCGGGCTCTTCGTCGGCTTCTGGGCGGGCTTCGAAGGGGCGCGCGCGCTCGGCGCCCTCACCATCCCCGGCGGCGGGCAGGACACGGCGACGCGACTGGCATCCATGGAGGCGCTCGGCGTGACCGTGCTCGTGTGCACGCCGTCCTACGCGCTCCACCTCGCGGAAGCGGCGCGAGAGCGCGGCGTCGCTGCCGCGAAGCTTCCCGTGCGCGTCACCGTCCACGCCGGCGAGCCGGGGGCGGGTATTCCGGCCGTGCGCGCGCGGATCGAGGAGGCGTGGGGCGCGCGCGCCTTCGATCACGCCGGCATGACCGAGATGGGTGCGTACGGCTACGGCTGCGACGACCAGGCCGGACTCCACGTCAACGAATCGGAGTTCATCGCCGAGGTCGTCGATCCCGCCACCGGCGCTCCCGCGCGCGAGGGGGAGCTGGTGCTGACGAACCTCGGGCGCGTGGGCTCGCCGCTGATCCGTTACCGCACCGGCGATCGCGTGCGCGTGATGGACGGCGGGTGCGGCTGCGGTCGCAGCTTTCTCACCCTGGGCGGCGGCATCCTCGGCCGCCTCGACGACATGCTCATCGTGCGCGGCGTGAACGTATTCCCCGCCGCCATCGAGGGCATCCTGCGGCGCTTTCCCGCCGTGGACGAGTTCCAGATCGAGGTCTTCCGGGATGGTCACCTGGACGAGGTGCGCGTCCTCGTCGAGCTCGACGACCCCGCCGCGGTTCTGACCGTGCAGGAGGCCTTGCGCGTCACCCTCGGCCTCCGCCTCGAGGTGGTGCCGGTGCGGCCGCGCAGCCTGCCCCGCTACGAGCTCAAAGCCCGGCGCGTCGTGCGGCGGTAGCGCGGGCGCGCGAGAGCAGCGTCAGCGAAGGACGGGACGGGGCTGGAGCGCGAGGGCGACCAGGTTCTCGACGTACCTCAGATCGAACGGCTTGCCGATGTAGGCGACGGCGCCGTTGTTCAACGCATCCGCCATGATCATCGGATCGTCGGCGCCGGTCACCATGATGACCGGGATCGTGCGGTCGAACATCCTGATTTCCTTCAGCACGGTGACGCCGTCGGCGCCCGGCATGGTGACGTCGAGGAGGACCAGATCAGGGCGCTTGCTGCGGATGGCGGACATCCCCGCCTCTCCGTTGGGCGCCATCTCCACCGAGTGAAGCTCGGACATGCTCGTGAGGACGTCGCACAGGGCCTGGCACACGGCGGGGTCGTCGTCGACAACCAGGATGCGCTTGACGAGAGGCGCCACCAGACAATTCTGTCACACGGGGGAGAGACCTCCGGCCATTCTTCGTTCACCCCACCTCGTGATGAAGGGCGAGCCACACCGTCGGCCGGTCGGGATCGGTCCACTCTACCCGGTGCCGGCGATGGGGCGCGATGAGAACCCAATCGCCGGGGCCGAGCATGCGCGCCTCCGCCTCGTCCTCGAAGCGTAGGCGGGCATTGCCCGCGAGCACGACCACCCACTCCTCGGCGGCGGCGGCGTACCACTCCCCGACGGGAGTGGCGTGGCCCGCGGAGACGATCCGCTCCAGCCGGAAATGCCGACCTTCCAGCAGGGTCTCGAACGCCTCCGTCGGCCCCGTCGCGGGCAGGTCGCGGAACAGGTTGCGCACACGCGGAGGCTATCGCGTTTCGGCACCCGGCGCCGACGGGAGACGCCGTCCCCATTCGAGGATTACGAACGGCGCTGGCGGCTCGGATGTCTTGTCTTGCACGCCGGCCCTCTGATAGTCAGGAACAAGGATGGCGGCGGGAGTCGAGCTCATCCGCAGCATGGCGGCAGGCGATCGCGCCGCGTTCGCCGCCTTCTACGATCGCTACGCGCCGCTCGCGTACGGAGTCATTCTGAAAGTCGTGCGCGATCGCGCGGACGGCGCCGACGTCCTCCAGGAGGTGTTCTGGGAAGCGTGGCGCACGGCAACGTCCTATGACGCCGAGCGGGGGAGCCCGGAAGCATGGATCGTCATGCGCGCGCGCGCCCGGGCCATCGACCGGGTGCGGGCGCGCCGTAGAAGAGAAGAGACCTTCGTCGCGCCCGTCGCCGATGCCGTGGCACGCGACGTCGGCCCGGACGTGGCGCGCCAGGTGGAGGACCGTGACCTGGTGGGCGCCGCGCTCGACCGGTTGCCGCCGCCCCAGCGGGAGGCCATCGAGCTGGCGTACTTCGAGGGTCTCAGCCAGACCGAGATCGCGGCGCGGCTGAAGCAGCCGCTCGGCACCGTGAAGACGCGCATCCGCGCGGGATTGGAGCGACTGCGCGAGGTGATGGGACGGCCCGCATGACGCACGAGCCGTTCGAGGAGCTGATCGCGGTGTACGCCGTCGGTGCTCTTGACGGCGAGGACCTCGTGCGTCTGCGCGCGCACCTGGCGGCCGGCTGCGCGCATTGCGGGGCGGCGCTGCGGGACGCCCAGGACGGCCTCGCGCGAGCGGCGGCCCCCGTCCCGCCGCCGCCGCACGTGAAGCAGGCGCTCCTCGCGCGGATGGCGGCGGGCGTCGAGCCGGCACGCCGCCGCCGCGCGTGGCTGCCATGGGCGCTGGCGACGGCCGCCGCCGTGATCGCGGGCGCCGCCTTCACCGGAGCTTTCGTGGCGGTTCGCTACGAAGCGCGCCTGGGCCAGATGGCGCGCGAGGTGAGCGCGGCCCGCGAGCAGCTTCGTCGGGAAGCGGCGGCGCTCGAGCTGCTCCGTGATCCCGCCACGCGCGTGGTCGCTCTCCTCGGAGCGGGGCCGCAGCCGGCGGCGGTGGGGCGCGTGATCTGGCACGACCGGGCAGGCGGGGAGCTGTTCGTGGTCAACCTCACGCCCGCGCCCCGCGGAAAAGCCTACGAGCTGTGGACGATCGCGGGCGGGCAACCGCGCCCGGCGGCGCTCTTCGAGGTCGACGCCACCGGCAAGGCGAGCGCGCGCATCGAGCCCACCGGAGGCGGTGTCGACGTCTTCGCGGTCACGCTGGAGCCCGAGCGCGGCGTGCCGGCGCCGACGGGCCCGATCGTGCTCGCATCGAAGGAACCTCAGCCGCGGTAATGATGGCGGGCGCGGTCGAGCACCGCGTCCGCCGTCCGCGCGCTGATTCCGCGCAGCGCGAGCAACGCCGCCTCCGCGCTCGGCATCACGGGCGACGCTGCGCTCGCCGACAGCAGCACCGCGCGGAAACCCTCGGCGTCGCCGTCGACGCCAAAGACGTCGGTATAGGCACGGTCGACCGCCTGCTCGAGCCGGTCGTAGTCGTCGACCGGAATCAGGTGCGAGTGAACGCGCGCGATCTCCGGAAGCACGCGGCGGTGCGGGTGGCGATCGAAGTTGTCGATCCCGTACGCGCAGAGCAGGGAGACGTGCTCGGCCATCAGCGTCGAATTCCACAGCTCTTCGAGCCGGACGGCCGCATCCAGGTTGTTCCGCCACAGCAGGTCGACCATCTCGCCGTAGAGGCGGATGTTCTCGTGACCGCGGGCGCGGACGTTCGCCAGCATTCCGGTCGCGACCGCGGAAAAGGCGCGCGCGTCCGGCATTCCATCGACCATGAACTTCGCCAGGCACTCCTCGGCGTCGGCGAGCAGCACCTGGCCGCGGCGGGCGGCGGCGGCGAGGTCCACGCCCCGCGCGCT
>DASXSB010000006.1:0-13131 GCA_036506275.1 Candidatus Methylomirabilota bacterium
GACTCCGGCGGCTTCCAGGTCTTCAGTCTCTCGAAAATGAGAACGGTGGACGAGGAGGGCGTTCGCTTTCGTTCGCCCGTCGACGGCTCGCTGCACGCGCTCACCCCGGAGCGGTCGATCGAGGTCCAGCACGCCCTCGGCGCCGACATCATCCATCCCCTGGACGAGTGCCTGGCGTATCCGGCCACCCGCGAGGCCACCGAGCAGTCGCTCGCGCTCACGCTCCGATGGGCGCGCCGCGCGCGGGCGGCGCACGAACGCGCGCCGCGGGCGGCCGCGCTCTTCGGGATCGTGCAGGGCGGCGCCTATCCCGATCTGAGAGAGCGCGCGGCCGACGAGACGGTCGCGCTCGGCTTCGACGGCTACGCCATCGGCGGGATGGCGGTGGGCGAGCCGAAACCGGAGATGTACGACCTCACGGCGCTGGTGGCGGCGCGGCTGCCGCGGGAGCGGCCACGCTATCTCATGGGGGTCGGCAAGCCCGAGGATCTCCTGGCGGCGATCGACCGCGGCGTCGACATGTTCGACTGCGTCCTGCCCACGCGCAACGCGCGCAACGGCCAGTGCTTCACGGAAGAGGGCCCGGTGGTGATCAAGCAGGCACGCTACGCGCGCGATCCCGCGCCCCTCGACGCCGCCTGCTCCTGCTATACGTGCCGGACCTTCTCGCGCGCGTACCTGCGCCACCTCTTCATGGCGCAAGAGCTCCTCTCCTATCGCCTGCTCTCGCTCCACAACGTCCATTTCTTCCTGCGACTGCTCGCGCGCGCGCGCGCCGCCATCGCCGACGGCGCCTTCGAGGCATTCAAGGCTCGATTTTTCGCACGTTATGCAGTAGCATCCGTTTCACCCGACGGTAGTTCCGATCCCGAGATGACCGACAGGGGGCCCGGTTTCCCATGACCACCGCGCACGCGGCTGACGTCGCCCTGGCGGCGGCGGCGCCGCCGGGCGCGGGCGGATCGACGGCGATGTTGACGCAGCTCGTGTTCTTCGCCGCGATCTTTGCGATCTTTTATTTCCTTCTCATCCGGCCCCAGCAGAAACAGCGACGCGACCGCGACGTCATGCTGGGCGCCATCAAGAAAGGCGACCGCGTGGTGACCACGAGCGGGCTGCACGGGACGGTCACCGGATTCGACGACAACACGGTGACCTTGCGCGTGACGGACCAGGTCAAGCTCCAGTTCGACAAGACGGCCGTCGGCCGCATTGTGGACGTGAGCGTGGAGCGGGATGCCTAGGCACCTCTGGTGGCGCGTCGGGCTCGTGGCGGCGGTGGCGCTGGTGTCGTGCTGGTATCTCTACCCGCCCAAGAAGACGATCAATCTCGGTCTCGACCTCCAGGGCGGCATCCACCTCGTGCTCGGCGTGGAGACGGCGAAGGCCATCGCCGCCCACGTCGAGCGCGTGGCCGCCGACCTCAAGGCCGCCCTCGAGCGAAAAGGCGTGGCGGTGACGCGGGTGGCCCGCGAGGGCGACGCCGCCATCGTCGTCCAGCTCGCTTCCCCCCAGAGCTGGAACGACGCCATCACCGTCAGCAACGACTACTCGACGTACGACCGGCGCAGCGAGGACCAGGGCGCGGGACGCTTCGTGCTCGCCCTCAGCGAGCGCGAGCAGCGCCGGCTGCGCGACGACTTCTCACGGCAGGCGGTGGAGACGATCCGCAACCGCGTCGATCAGTTCGGGGTGGCCGAGCCCACCATCACCCGGCAGGGCGAAGACCGGGTGCTCATCCAGCTCCCCGGCATCCAGGATCCCGATCGGGCCAAGGCGCTCATCGGCAAGACGGCCCTCCTCGAGTTCAAGCTCGTCGACGACCGCACCTCGGTGGAGGCCGCCCTCGCCGGCCAGATTCCCGACACGTCGGAGGTCATCTACCAGCGTCGCGTCGACAAGGACACGAAGGTGGAGCGCAAGGCGCCCTACGTCGTCTTCAAGCGCGCGCTCCTCACCGGCGCCGAGCTCACGCGCGCGGAAGTGCAGGCGGATCCGAACTCGCCCGGCAACTGGCAGGTCGCCATCGAGTTCAATCCGGTGGGCACGCGGGTCTTCGGCGAGGTCACGGAGCAGAACGTCGGCAAGCAGCTCGCGATCATCCTCGACGGCAACCTCTACTCAGCACCCAACATCAATGAGCGCATCCCGGGCGGGCGCGCTGTCATCACGGGCAAGTTCACCATCGACGAAGCGCGCGATCTCGCCATCGTCCTCCGCGCGGGCGCGCTGCCGGCGCCGGTGGCGATCCTCGAAGAGCGGACGGTCGGTCCATCCCTCGGCGCCGACTCCGTGCGGCAGGGCATGCTCGCCATCATCGCCTCCGCCGCCATCGTCTTCCTCTTCATGGTCGTGTACTACCGGCTCTCCGGCCTCATCGCCGATGTCGCCCTCGGTCTGAACCTCCTGATCCTCCTCGCCTGCATGGCCGCCTTCGGGGCCACCCTGACGTTACCCGGCATCGCCGGCATCGCGCTCACCATCGGCATGGCCGTCGACACGAACATCCTGATCTTCGAGCGGATCCGCGAAGAGCTGCGGCTCGGCAAGACGCCGCGGTCGGCCATCGACGCCGGCTTCAGCCGCGCCCTTCGCACCATCATCGACACGCACGTCACCGTGCTCGTGACGGCCGCCATCCTGTACAACTTCGGGACCGGTCCCGTGAAGGGCTTCGCGGTCTCCCTCTTCGTCGGCCTCAGCGCCAGCCTCTTCACGGCCGTCTTCTTCACGCGCCTGATCTTCGACGTCGTGTACATGGGGCGTCGCAAGCTGCAGGCGATCTCGATATGAGGACGGCATGATCGAGATCTTCCGCAACCCGCACTACGACTTCATCGGCAAGCGGAAGTGGGCGTACCTGGCCTCGCTCGCGATCACCGTCATCGGGCTCGCCTCCCTCGCGGTGCAGGGGCTGCGTTACGACATCGACTTCACGGGGGGCACCCTCGTGCAGGTCCGCTTCGACGAGAAGCCGACCATCCACAAGATCCGCGCCAGCCTCTCCTCCCTCGGTCTGGGGGAGAGCGTCATCCAGGAATTCGGGGAATCGCGCGAGTACATCATCCGGCTCCCCCTCACGTCGACCACCCCCGAGCAGGTGGGGCGGAAGGTGGAACAGGCGCTCGCGTCCGATCCCGGCCTCGGCAAGCACGAGATCCGCCGCGTGGAGTTCGTCGGACCCCAGGTCGGGAAGGATCTGCAGTGGCAGGCCATCTACGCCGTGCTGGCGGGAATGGCGGGCATCCTCCTCTACATCGCGCTCCGCTTCGACCTCAAAGGGGGGGTGGCCGCCGTCATCGCCGTGTTCCACGACGTCATCGTGTGCCTGGGCGCCATCTCGCTCACGCATCGCGAGTTCTCGCTGCCGGTGCTGGCCGCGCTCCTCACGATCATCGGCTACTCCGTGAACGACACCATCGTGGCCTACGACCGCCTCCGCGAGAACCGCGGCAAGTTCGGGCCGCGCGGACGCAGCTTCGCCGACCAGATGAACGACGCCGTGAACCAGACGCTCTCGCGGACCGTGCTCACGTCGCTCACCACGTTCATGTCGACGGTCATCCTGCTCATCTTCGGCGGCAAGGTGCTCGAGGATTTCGCCTTCGTGCTCTTCATAGGCATCATCACCGGTACGTACTCCACCACGTACGTCGCGGCCGCCCTCGTGGTGGACTGGACGTACTACGTGGAAGGACGCGTGCGGCGGGCCAAAAAAGCGGTGGCGAAAGCCTGACGCGCGCGTAAAATCGTATGTTTAAGCGAAGGTTTGACCGTGACCCGACTACAAGCGCTGATCGAGGAGATCCCGAAATATCAACCGGGGGCTGACCTCGACCTGGTGACCCGGGCCTACCGATTCTCGGAGGTCTCCCACCAGGGGCAGCAGCGCGCGTCCGGCGAACCGTACCTTTCCCACCCCCTCGAAGTCGCGGGCCTCCTCGTCAATTTCAAGATGGATGTGACCACCGTCACGGCCGGGCTCCTCCACGACGTCCTCGAGGACACCGACGCCACCAAGGCCGACCTCGAGCGCGAGTTCGGCAAGGAGATCGCCGACCTCGTGGACGGCGTGACGAAGCTCGGCAAGCTCGCGTTCTCGTCGCGCGAAGAGCGGCAGGCCGAGAACTTCCGGAAGATGCTGGTGGCGATGGCGCGCGACCTGCGCGTGCTCATGATCAAGCTCGCCGATCGCCTCCACAACATGCGCACGCTCGATTTCCTCCCGCCCGAGAAGGCCCGCAAGATCGCCCAGGAGACCCTCGACATCTACGCCGCCCTCGCTCATCGCCTCGGCATGGCCAAGGTGAAGGCGGAGCTGGAAGACCTCGCCCTCCGCACGCTCGCCCCCGATGCCTATCTCGACCTCCAGAAGCGGGTGGCGAAGCGGCGCCTGGAGCGCGAGGCCGACATCAACCACGTCATCGCCATCCTCGAGCGCAAGCTCACCGAGGTCGGCATCGAGTCGCAGATCCGCGGCCGCCCCAAGCACTTTTACTCGATCTGGAAGAAGATGCACGACCAGGGGCGCGAGTTCGACGAGATCTACGACCTCACGGCGGTGCGCATCATCACCAGCTCCGTGCGCGACTGTTACGGCACCCTCGGCGTCGTCCACTCGCTGTGGAAGCCCGTGCCCGGGCGCTTCAAGGACTTCATCGCGATGCCGAAGGTCAACATGTACCAGTCGCTCCACACCACCGTGATCGGCCCCAAGGGCGATCCCGTCGAGATCCAGATCCGGACGCGCGAGATGCACCGGATCGCGGAGGAAGGCATCGCCGCTCACTGGCTCTACAAGGAGAAGAAGAGCGGCAAGGACAAGCTCGACGACTCCTTGCTGTGGCTGCGGCAGCTCATGGAGACGCAGCAGGACACGAAGGACCCGCGCGAGTTCATGGACACCGTGCGCGTGGACCTCTTCCCGGACGAGGTCTACGTCTTCACCCCGAAGGGCGACGTGAAGGCGCTCCCCGAGGGCGCCACCCCCGTGGACTTCGCGTACGCCGTGCACACCAAGGTGGGCGAGCACTGCGTGGGGGCGAAGGTGAACGGCAAGCTCGTGCCCCTCCGCTACACGCTGCGGCAGGGCGACATCATCGAGATCATCACCTCGCCCAACCAGCATCCCAGCCGCGACTGGCTCAAGATCGTGAAGTCGACGCGGGCGCGCACGAAGATCAACCAGTGGCTCAAGGTGGAGGAGCGCGCGCGCTCCATCGAGCTCGGGCGGGAGCTGTTCGAGCGCGAGGCGAAGAAGTACCGGCTCAATCCCACCGCCCTCCTCGCCGGCGAGGAGATGAAAAAGATCGCCGCCGACCTCGGCTTCCCGACCGTGGACGATCTCATGGCCTCCGTCGGCTACGGCAAGAGCTCGGTGCACCAGCTCCTGAACAAGCTGGCGCCGGGGGCGGTGCTGGAGACGCAGACGGACAAGCCGAAGTCCCCTGCCACCACGCGGCCCAAGACGGACCAGGGCGTCCGCATCCGCGGCGTGGACGACCTCCTCGTGCGCTTCGCGCGCTGCTGCAATCCGCTCCCGGGCGATCCCATCGTCGGTTTCATCACGCGCGGCCGTGGTCTCACCGTGCACGCGCGCGACTGCCTGACGGTCGCCAAGAGCGTCCTCGACCGCGAACGCCTCATCAACGTGGAGTGGGACGTGGAGGAGCCGGCGAAGCGGCCGGTGCGCATCGCCGTCTACATCGGCAAGGACCGTCCCGGCCTCCTCTCCGAGATCACGGGCGCCATCTCCTCGCGCAACGGCAACATCACGAAGGCGGAGGTGACCGTGACCGACGACCGGCGCGGCATCAACCACTTCGTGATCGAGGTCGCCGATCTCGGGCAGCTCCAGGACATCATGGGCGCCATCCGGCTCGTGCCCGACGTGATGAACGTCGAGCGCGTGCGCGGTCTGTAGCCCCGCCGCCGCCTCTCGTCCATGACCCGCCGGCAGTTCGAGGCGCTCGTGGAGCGAGCGCTGCGGCGCCTCCCGCGGAAATTCCGGGCCAAGCTCGCCAACATCGCGGTCGTGGTCGAGGACTGGGCGGACGACGCGACCCTCGCCGACGTGGGCGTGGAGCCGCCCGACACGCTCTACGGCCTCTATCGCGGCGTCGATCTTCCTCATCGCGACTCGTCGTACGGCAACGTCCTTCCCGACGTCATCACGATCTACCAGGGACCGATCGAGGAAGACGCCGCCGACGAAGCGGAGATGGCGGAGATCGTGCGCGAGACCGTCGTGCACGAGCTCGGGCATTATTTCGGCCTCGACGACGAGACGATGCATCAGATCGAAGACAGCGAGGACTGACTCGCCCCGCTCCTCCCGCCTCACCCGCGAGGTCTTCTAGGTTCGAGCCGCAAGTTTTTGCTTGACACGACTTTTCAATACTCCGTATCGTTTCAGCAGATGCTGAAAGACTTGGAGCAAGCGAAACATGCTCAAATCCGCAGAGATTCGGCGACAGGCAGCTCAGCGGCTTCGCGAGCTGTTCTCGAAAGCCCGAAACTGGGAGGAGAGCGCGGACACGAAAATCGGCAGCCAGACGGCGGATTTAGTGGTCCGGTTCCACCTCGGCGAGCAGGAGCGGGTCCTCGTGCTTGAGGTGAGCTCGCTCGGGCAGCCGCGTCAGATCCGCGCCGCCGTGACGCGGCTCAACGAGATACGAAGAGAGCTTCCCGGCGCCTACCCCGTTGCGACCGCTGTCTACATCGGTCCCCAGAGCGCTCGCATCTTGAAGACGAACAACCTCGGCTACCTCGACCTCTCCGGCAACTGTCATCTCGCGCTCGAGAACGTCCTCATCGAGAAAGAAGGCAAGCGCAACGTGCGGCCGTCGACGCGCCCGCTGCGCTCGCTCTTCGCGCCGCGCGCCACCCGCGTCGTGCGCGGGCTCCTCGCCGATCCCACGCGGGCGTGGCGACTGGAGGAGCTGGCGAAGGCGGCGGCGGTGAGCCTCGGGCACTCGCACAACGTGATCAAGCGTCTCGAGCAGCTCGCGTGGGTGGAGCGCGACGAGCAGCAGCGCATCCGCCTGAGCAAGCCCGCCGATCTCCTCGAAAGCTGGGGCGAGTCCTACACGTACCGCGACAACGAGATCACGTCCTTCTTCGGTCCCGAACGCGTCACGCGGAAGTTCATGGGCGAGGTCGCTCACGCCGCGGGCGCGGAGGGACGTCGCTACGCGTTCACGCTCAACGCCGGTCTCTCGCTGGTGGCGCCGCACCTGCGCGTGCCCGCCATCCATTGCTACGTCGAAGGCGATGCGGCCGGCACCGCCGCCGGGCTCGGGCTCAGGCCCACCACGGAGGCGGATGCGACCTTGCACATCCTCACGCCGTATGACGCCGGCGTGTTCGACGGCACCCTCGAGAAAGCCGGGCTGAAGGTGGTCAGCCTGCCGCAGTTGTACGTCGACCTCCTGCACTACGAGCGCCGTGGCGCGGACCAGGCGGAGCACCTCCGCCGGGAGGCGATGGGGTACTGAGGAGCGACGGGAAGGGGGTGAGTCACTCCATGGCGAAGAAGAAGGGCGGAAAGAAGACGAAGAAGAAGTAGCAACTCGCGCCCGCGCGCGAGGTCGCAACACACTCTTGCGACGGGAGGGGGTGAGAACTCGATGGCGAAGAAGAAGGCGGCCAAGAAGAAGAAGAAGTAGGGTGACGCTGTGTACCACCGGTGGGGGGTGGCGGCCTCCCACCTTTAATCATGCGGGAGGGGGCCAATGCCCCCTCCCGCTCGTGCTTAAATGACTTTCGTGACTTTGCCCGCCTTGAGGCAGCGGGTGCACACCCGCGCGCGCCGGACGCGCCCGTCCATCATCACCCGGATCGACAGGAGATTCGGGAGCCATCGGCGCTTGGTGAGCTTGTGAGCGTGGCTGATCGTATGTCCGACGGAGGGACCTTTCCCGCAGATATCGCAGCGCTGCGCCATGACGACTCCTTGGAAGTGATTGCCGGGACGACGGCGACGAGCGTCGTTTATAGCACGGCCGTCGTCGCCGGGCAAAGATCGGCGCCCATTTCGTGACGACGGGGCGGGAGACGAGACCGGCTTCACTCACCACTCCGCTCCAGTTCCTCAAGGGCGTCGGGCCCGAGCGCGCCCGCCTCCTTGGACGCAAGGGCTTGACGACGGTGGAGGACGCGCTCTTCTTCATCCCGCTCCGCCACGAGGACCGCACCCGACTGACGCCCCTGCGCGCGCTTCAGCCCGGACAGGTCGTGACGATCAGCGGCCTGATCGCGGGCCTGAGCCCGCCTCCCCCGGGGCGCTCGCGCCTGCCCTTCGCGGTGATGCTCCGCGACGAGACCGGAACCGCGACCGCCACCTGGTTCAATGCCGGCTATCTCGCGCGCGTGTTCAAGCGCGGACAGCGGCTCGTGCTGCACGGCAAGGTCGATCGCTTCCGGGGCGCCCTCACCATCCAGCATCCCGAGTACGAGATCGTCGAATCGGGCGAGGACGATCGTCTCCACACCGGACGCCTGGTGCCGGTCTACTCCACCACCGAAGGCCTCACGCAGCGTCCGCTGCGCTCGCTCATGCACCGCATCGTGGAGGGCTTCGCGAGCGAGGTGACGGAGATCCTGCCCGAGGCCACGCGCGCCCGCCGCGGTCTCGCCCGTCTTCCCGACGCCCTGCGCGCCGCCCACTTTCCCGAGAGCGATGCCGACCTCGCGGCGGCGCGCCGGCGCCTCACCTTCGACGATTTCCTGCTCCTCCAGCTCGGCCTCGCCATCCTGCGCGCACGCACGACGCGCGCCAAGGGCATCGCCATGAGCCCACGCGGCGAGCTGGTGGGGCGGCTGCGCGCCTCGTTGCCATGGTCGCTCACCGCCGCTCAGGATCGCGTGTGGGACGAGATCCGGCGCGACATGGCGGCGCCCCATCCGATGCATCGGCTCCTCCAGGGCGACGTCGGCTCCGGCAAGACGCTGGTGGCCGTCCTCGCCGTGCTCACGGCGGTGGAGGCGGGTTATCAGGCGGCGGTGATGGCGCCGACCGAAATCCTCGCCGAGCAGCACTTCGTGACCCTGCATCGATGGCTGGAACCGCTCGGCGTGAGCGTCACGCTCTTGACCTCCGCGCTGCGCGCGCGAGAGCGCACGGCCCGCCTGGCCGCGGTGGCGGCGGGGCAGATCCATTGCGTGGTCGGGACCCACGCCCTCGTGCAGGAGGCGGTGGAGTTCCGGCGCCTCGGCCTCGCCGTCGTGGACGAGCAGCACCGGTTCGGCGTCGCGCAGCGCGCGCGCCTGCGCGCGAAAGGCGAGCATCCGGACCTCCTCGTGATGACGGCCACCCCCATCCCCCGCACGCTCTCGCTCACCCTCTACGGTGATCTCGACGTCTCCGTGCTCGACGAGCTGCCGCCCGGACGGCGGCCCGTCGTCACCAAGGCGCGCACGGAGGGGAAGCGGCGCGACATCTATGCCTTCCTGCGCGCGCAGATCGACGAGGGACGCCAGGTCTACGTCGTGTATCCGCTCGTCGAGGAATCGGAGACGCTCGACCTCAAGGCGGCCACCGACATGGCGCGCCATCTCCAGCAGGACGTCTTTCCCGAGCTGACGGTGGGCCTGCTGCACGGGCGCCAAGGCGTCGACGAGAAGGACGCCATCATGCAGCGATTCAAGGCGGGCGAGATCCACGTCCTCGTCTCCACCACCGTGATCGAGGTGGGCATCGACGTTCCCAACGCGTCCGTGATGCTGATCGAGCACGCCGAGCGATTCGGGCTCTCCCAGCTCCACCAGCTCCGCGGTCGGGTCGGACGCGGGCCGTGGAAGTCCTACTGCATCCTCCTCACCGCGGGCCGCCTCACCGAGGACGCGCAGCATCGGATCGACGCCCTCGTCGCCACCAACGACGGATTCCGGATCGCGGAGGTCGACCTCCAGCTCCGCGGTCCCGGCGAGTTCTTCGGCACGCGCCAGTCGGGGTTGCCCGAGTTCAGGGTGGCCGACCTCCTCCGCGACGCGGCCGTGCTCGACGACGCGCGCCGCGAAGCGCTCGCCATCGTGGCCGCCGATCCCGAGCTGCGCGCGCCCGAGCAGAGCGGGCTGCGGGCCGCCCTCCTCGGGCGCTGGCGGGGCAAGCTCGACCTCGCGAGCGTGGGCTGACGTGCGCGTCATCGCGGGCGCGCTCAAGGGACGGCGTCTGGTCACCGCGCGCGGCGCCGCCACGCGACCCACCGCCGATCAGGTTCGCATCGCGCTCATGGACACGCTGATGCCGTGGCTGCCCGGTGCCCGCGTGCTCGATCTCTTCGCGGGCGCGGGCGGGGTGGGCCTCGAAGCCCTGTCGCGGGGCGCCGCCCACGCCACCTTCGTGGAGCGCGCGCCGCAGGCGGTGGCCGCGCTCCGGCGCAACATCGCCGCCCTCGGCGTGGAGGCGCAGGCCCGCGTGCTCGCGATGGAGGCGGCGCGCGCGCTCGACGGCCTCGGCGGACGACACGAGCGCTTCGAGGTCGTGTTCCTCGATCCGCCCTACGAGAGCGACCTCGGTCCCGTCACCGTGGAGCAGGTGGCGCGCCACCATCTCGCCGCGCCCGGCGGCGTCGTCATCGCGCAGCACTTCACGAAGCGGGCGGCCGTGCTCGCCGAGCTTCCCGACTTGACGGCGTTCCGCGCGCGGCGATTCGGGGAGACAACCTTGACATTTTTTCGAGCGCGAGAGTAGAGTCCGGAGGCTGCACGAGGAGGCCCGGTGGGCAAGCGCGCGGTGTATCCCGGCATGTTCGATCCCATCCACAACGGGCATCTCGACGTCATCGAGCGCAGCCTTCGCATCTTCGACGAGCTCATCGTGGCGGTGGTGGCGAACCCCTCCAAGGAGCCGCTCTTCTCCGCGAAGGAGCGGCTGGAGATGATCGACGAGTCCATCGCGCAGCATCGCAGCAACTTCCGCATCGTGGCCTTCGATGGACTCCTCATCGACCTCGTGGCGCGGGAGCGCGCGGACTGCATCGTGCGCGGTATCCGCGCCGTTTCCGACTTCGAGTACGAGTTCCAGATGGCGCTCATGAACCGCAAGCTGCGCTCCACGGTGGAGACGGTCTTCCTCATGCCGCACGATAAGTACACCTACATCTCGTCCCGCCTCATCAAGGAGGTGGCGAGCTTCGGCACCTCGGTGGCGGGCCTGGTGCCGCCGGTGGTGGAGAAGCGCCTCACGGAGAAGTTTCCACCGCGGTGAGCGGAAAGAAGGATCCCGGATGCTCGCCGACCGCCTGAAGACGCTCGCCCCTTCCTCCACGCTCGCCGTGCAGGCCAAGGCCAAGGAGCTCCGCGCGCGGGGCGTGAACGTCATCTCCTTCGGCGCCGGTGAGCCCGACTTCGACACGCCGTCCCGCATCAAGGAGGCGGCGGTGGCCGCCCTCCAGCGCGGCCACACCAAGTACACCGAGGTCCCGGGCGTGCCCGAGCTCCGCGCGGCCGTGTGCGCGAAGCTGAAGCGCGACAACAACCTCGACTACGAGCCGGCGGACGTCCTCGTGTCGTGCGGCGCCAAGCACACGCTCTTCAACATGGTCGTCGCGCTCATCGACCCCGGCGACGAGGTGCTCGTCCCGAGCCCGTACTGGGTGTCGTATCCGGAGCAGGTGAAGCTCGTGGGCGGGGTGCCGGTGCCGGTGGCCACCGACGAGGCGACCGGCTTCGATCTCGATCCCGCCCGTCTGCGGGCGGCGGTGACGCCGCGCACGAAGGCGATCATCCTGAACAGTCCCAACAATCCGACGGGGGCGGTGTTCTCGCTCGACGCCCTCCGCGAGGCGGGCCGCCTCGCCGTGGAGCGAGGGTTGTGGCTGGTCTCCGACGAATGCTACGAGGCGCTGACGTTCGAGGGTCGCCACGTCTCCGTGGCCTCCCTGGGCGCCGACGTGAAGGCGCGCACCCTCGTCATCAACACCTGCTCGAAGGCGTACGCGATGACGGGGTGGCGCATCGGCTACGCCGCCGGCCCGCGCGAGCTCATCCGGGCCATGACCGACGTTCAGAGCCAGGTGACGTCGAACCCGTCCTCCGTCGCGCAGTGGGCGGCGGTGGAAGCGCTCGCCGGCTCGCAGGATGAAGTCGCGAAGATGGCGGGCGAGTTCGACCGGCGCCGCCGTCTCATCGTGGACGGCCTCAACGCCCTGCCTGGTGTGCGCATCGTCATGCCACGGGGAGCGTTCTACGCGTTCGCGAACGTCTCCGGGCTCATCGGGCGCCGCGATCCCGGCACCGGCGCGCCTTTGCGCGGCTCGGCAGACGTCACCGCCTTTCTCCTCGAGCACGCGCAGGTGGCGGTGGTGCCGGGCGTTGACTTCGGCTCCGACGTCCACATCCGGCTGTCCTACGCGACGAGCGCAGAGCTCATCCGCGAGGGCCTCGCGCGGATGGCAGCGGCGATCGCGCGCCTGCGCTGACGCCTCCCCGGCGGTGACGGAGGATCTCCCCACCGCGGAGATCGTGGCCGCGGTGGCGGCCGCGCCCGTCACCATGCTGATCGGGACCAGCGAAGCGGGCAAGACCTCCCTCGCCACCGCTCTCGCCAACGCCCTCACCGCGCGCGGGCAGGCGGTGGCGCTCGTCGACGCCGACGTCGGGCAATCGGAGATCGGGCCCGCCACCACCGTCGGCCTCGGCCGCGTGACGCGAGCGCTGACGCGCCTGGGCGACGCGGAGCCGATCGCGCTCCGCTTCGTGGGGACGACGTCACCCGTGCGCGAGATGACGGCGGTCGTGGACGCCACCGCCCGCCTCGTGGACCACGCGCGCGCGCTGGGCTTCGCGCGCATCATCGTCGACACGTCGGGCCTGGTCGCGGGTGACATCGGCCGCGCCCTCAAGCGGCGCAAGATCGATCGCGTGCGGCCGGACCTGATCGTGGCCCTCGAGCGCAACCGCGAGTGCGACCACATCCTGGCGCCGTACATCGCGCGCGGTCAGCCCGCGGTGCGGCGCGTCTCCGCCCTCGCGGCGCCGCGGCGCCGCAGCGACACCGCCCGCCGCCAGCACCGTGCGCGCAGCCTCGCCGCCTACCTGGGGACGGCGCGGGCGCGGCGCATCGATCTCCGCCGGGTCTCGCTGCGCACCGTGCGCGGCGCCGCGCTTCCGCGCGCAGATCTCGAAACG
>DASXSB010000007.1:0-15875 GCA_036506275.1 Candidatus Methylomirabilota bacterium
AGACCGTCGGCGATGATGCCGTCCGCCTCCGCGGCGCGGGCATCGGTGGCGGCGTCGCTCAGCGTGAGCGGCTGGCGCCCGGCGCCGATGGCGCCCGTGAGTCCTTCGCCGAGCGCGAGGCGGCGGTCGCCCTCGATCGACCGCGCCCCGCCCGCGCTCACGGCGAGCGCGAGATGCCCGCCGTCGCCGTCGACGAGCCACAGCCGCGCCGCCGCCCCCGGGAAGAGCTCCACGGCCGCCTCCACCACGCGCCGGAGGACGTCGTCGGTGGCGAGGGTGGCCGTGAGCGTGTTGGTGAGCCGCGCGAGCGTCTCCAGGCGGCGGCTTTTCTCATCCGTGGATGCGTCGGAAGCGCGACCGTTGCCGCGACGGAACGGCGCCAGGAACGGGAGCGCGAAACGGGTCAGCCGGCCTTGGGCCTTCCGCCCCGTCACCGACGCTCGCCGACGCGGTGGAGCTTGAGGAGGTTCGTCGTGCCCGTCACCCACATGGGAGCGCCGGAGATGATCACGATGACGTCGTTGACGCGCACGGAGCCGTCGCCGAGCAGCGTGGCCTCGATCTCCTCGATCATCTCGTCGGTGGTTTCGACCTTGCGGATCAGCCGCGACGACACACCCCACGTGAGGCCGAGCCGCCGCTGCACGGCCGCGAACGGCGTGAGGGCGATGATGGGGACCTCCGGCCGCTCCTGCGAGATCAGCCGCGCCGAGAACCCCGACTGCGTGAAGGCGACGATCGCGCGCGCCTTCAGCACGCGGGCGGCGGTGGCGGCGGCGTCGGAGATCGCCTCCGGGAATCCGACGCCGTCCTGCTTGCGGCGGCGCCGCTCTTCCACGGCGCGAATGGACGCCTGCTCGGCGCGCTCGGCGATGCGCGTCATCACCTCCACCGCTTCGGCCGGATAGCGTCCGGTGGCGGTCTCCGCCGACAGCATGATGGCGTCGGCGCCGTCGTAGATGGCGGTGGCGACGTCGGAGACTTCCGCGCGCGTGGGGCGGACGTGGGTGACCATCGACTCCAGCATCTGGGTGGCCACGATCACCGGCACCTTGGCCGCGCGCGCCTGGCGGATGACCTCCTTCTGGATCTGCGGCACGTCCTCGAGGGGAACGTCGAGACCGAGGTCGCCGCGGGCGACCATGACCGCGTCGACCATGGTGAGGATGCCGGGCAGGTTCGCGATGACTTCCTGGCGCTCGAGCTTGGCCACGATGGGCACGTTGGCGCCCTGCTCGTGCAGGAAGCGCCGCACGTCCGCGATGTCCGCCGCCGAGCGCACGAAGGACACCGCCACGAAGTCGATGCCGTGCTGGATGCCGAAGCGGAGATCCTCGCGGTCCTTGTTGGTGAGACAGGAGAGTGGCAGCGCCACCCGCGGGAGCGCGATCCCCTTGTGATCGCTGATGCGGCCTCCGACGACAACACGGCAGCGCACCTCGTCGGGGGAGGCATCCTCCACGCGGAGCTGGATCATCCCGTCGTCCATCAGGATCTCGTCGCCGGCGTGGAGCTCCTTCAGGTATTCCGGGTGGCTCATGGTGGCCCGCTCCGCGGTGCCGACCATCGGCCGCGCCGTGAGCGTGAAGGTGCGGTTGGCCACGAGGTCCACGCGCTGGCCGCCGCCCTCGCCGAAGGTGCCGAGCCGGATCTTCGGTCCCTGGAGGTCTTGCAGGATGGCGATCGGCCGTCCCCAGCGTTCCTCGCCGTCGCGGATGCGGCGGATCACCTCCGCGTGCTCGGCGTGGCTGCCGTGGGAGAAGTTCAGGCGGGCGACGTCCATGCCGGCGGCCACGAGACGGTCGAGGTGCGGGGCGTCGCTGCTGGCGGGCCCGATCGTGCAGACGATCTTCGTGCGGCGCGTGTCCTTCCGGGCCCGCTCCGCGCTCACGCCTTCAGCGCTCCCGCCAGGAACTGGCCCGTGTAGGAGACGTCGCCCCGGCGCGCCACGTCCTCGGGAGTCCCGGCCGCGACGACACGCCCGCCCGCATCGCCGCCCTCCGGGCCGAGGTCGATCACCCAGTCCGCGGTTTTGATAACGTCGAGGTTGTGCTCGATGATCACCACCGTGTTGCCGTGGTCCACGAGCCGGTTGAGGACGTCGAGGAGCCGCTGGATGTCCGCGAAGTGGAGGCCGGTGGTGGGCTCGTCGAGGATGTAGAGCGTCCGTCCGGTCGCCCGCCGCGACAGCTCGGTGGCGAGCTTCACGCGTTGCGCCTCGCCGCCGGAGAGCGTGGTGGCGGACTGCCCGAGGCGGATGTAGTCGAGGCCCACGTCGTCGAGCGTCTGCAGCTTGCTCTTGATCACGGGCACGGCGTCGAAGAACGCGAGCGCCTCCCGCACCGTCATGTCGAGGACGTCGGCGATGCTGCGCCCCTTGTAGTGGATCTCGAGCGTCTCGCGGTTGTAGCGCTTGCCCTTGCACACCTCGCACGTCACATACACGTCGGGCAGGAAGTGCATCTCGATCTTCACGAGCCCGTCGCCCTGGCACGCCTCGCAGCGACCGCCCTTGACGTTGAAGGAGAAGCGGCCGGGCTGGTAGCCGCGCATCCGCGCGTCCGGCGTGCGCGCGAAGAGCGTCCGGATGAACGCGAAGACGCCGGTGTAGGTCGCAGGATTCGAGCGCGGCGTGCGCCCGATCGGCGACTGATCGATGTCCACCACCTTGTCCACGTGCTGCGCGCCCTCGATGCGGTCGTGCGCGCCCGGCCGGTCCTGGGCGCGGTGGAGCATCTGGGCGAGGGCGCGGTAGAGGATGTCGTTGACGAGCGTCGACTTCCCCGACCCCGACACGCCCGTGATGCACGTGAAGGTCGAGAGCGGGATCCGCACCGCCATCCCTTTGAGATTGTGCTCGCGGGGGTTGTGCACGGTGATGAACGATCCGCTCCCCGGACGGCGCGGCGCGGGAACGGGAATGGCCAGCTCCCCCGAGAGATAGCGGCCGGTGAGCGAGCGGGGATTGGCGACGATCTCGTCGGGAGTACCCACGGCCACGAGATGGCCGCCCAGCTCGCCGGCCCCGGGCCCGAGATCGACGACGTAGTCGGCGGCGCGAATCGTCTCCTCGTCGTGCTCGACCACGAGCACGGTGTTGCCGAGATCGCGCAAGCGCTTGAGGGTGTCGAGGAGGCGACGGTTGTCGCGCTGGTGGAGACCGATCGACGGCTCGTCCAGGATGTAGAGGACGCCGACGAGGCTGGAGCCGATCTGGGTGGCGAGCCGGATGCGCTGGCCCTCGCCGCCGGAGAGCGTGGCCGCCGGCCGATCCAGGGTCAGGTAGTCGAGCCCGACGTTCAGCAAGAATCCCAGCCGCTCGCGGATCTCCTTCAGCACCCGGCGCGCGATGACAGCCTCGCGCTCGGTGAGCGTCAGCGCCTCGAAGAACGCGCCCGCCTCCTTCACCGAGAGCGTCCCCACGTCGGCGATGGAGCGCCCCGCGATCTTGATGCCGAGCGACTCCGGGCGCAGGCGCGCGCCCCCGCACGCCGGACACGGACGCTCGGCCATGAAGTGCTCGATCTCTCGTCGCGTCTCCTCCGACTGCGTCTCCCGGTACTTCCGCTCCAGGATCGAGACCACGCCCTCGAAGCCGTCGCGCTCGCCGTGGAGGATGACGTCGCGCACGGGCTTCTTGAGCTTGGCCCACGGCGTGTCGAGCGTGAACTTGTAGCGCCGCGCGAGCACGTCGAGCGTGCGCCGGAGATAGTGGGTCTCGCGGTTCGCCCACGGCACGAGCGCGCCTGCGTCCAGGGAGCGAGCGGGGTTCGGCACCAGGCGCTCGGGGTCGATCTCGAAGCGAGTGCCGATGCCGCTGCAGTCCGGGCAGGCGCCGTACGGGTTGTTGAACGAGAACATCCGCGGCGAGACCTCCGGGAACGAGATCCCGCACTCCGCGCACGCCAGCCGCTCCGAGAACACGAGCCGCAGCGACGCCTTGCCCTTCGGGTCGGCGCCGGTGCTCTCCCCCGCTTCCACCGGCTCCACCTGCACGATGCCGTCGGCGAGGCGGAGCGCGGTCTCCAGCGAATCGGCGAGGCGGGCGGCCGCGTTGTCGCGGACGACGAGGCGGTCGACCACGACCTCGATGGTGTGCTTGCGGTTACGGTCCAGCTCGATCTCCGCCGGCAGCTCGTGGAGCACCCCGTTCACGCGCACGCGTGTGAAGCCCTGCCGCGCGAAGTCCTGGAAGAGCTTCCGGTACTCGCCCTTGCGGCCGCGCACGACGGGGGCGAGCAGGAGCAGGCGCGTGCCTCCCGGCAACGCCATGATTCGGTCCACCATCTGCTGGACGGTCTGCGCCGAGATGACGCGCCCGCAGTTCGGGCAGTGTCCGACCCCGATGCGCGCGAAGAGCACGCGCAGGTAATCGTAGATCTCGGTGACGGTGCCCACCGTCGAGCGCGGATTCTTCGAGGTCGTCTTCTGCTCGATCGAGATCGCGGGCGAGAGGCCCTCGATGGAGTCCACCTCGGGCTTTTCCATCTGCTCGAGGAACTGGCGGGCGTACGCCGACAGCGACTCCACGTAGCGGCGCTGGCCCTCGGCGTAGATCGTGTCGAAGGCGAGCGACGACTTGCCGGACCCGGACAATCCCGTGATCACCACGAGCTGATCGCGGGGGATCTCGATGTCGATGTTCTTGAGGTTGTGCTCCCGAGCACCACGGACGACGATGCGATCACTGGCCATGACGGCCTATTCTACCGTCGGATCCCTGGCGAGCGGTCAGATGCGCGGCGGGAGCCCGGAGCGGTTCAGCGGTACGAGCGGGCGGCGCCCGCGAGCACGGTACCGGCGGTGATGGCCACGGCGTGGGCGAACGGCACCGCGACCAGCGCCGGATAGGCGGCGAGGGCCGCGAAGCCCCACGGAAGCGCGGGACGACCGATCGCGAGCAGCGCGAAGAGCGCGGCGCCCGCCGCCACCCCGACGGCGGCCGCGCCCTCGCCGTGGTTTTCCGCGGGCCCCGCCGTCCACGCGCAGGCCGCGAGACCGCAGCCGGCGAGAAAGACCTGCCAGGCGTCCGCGGGCCCCAAGCTCGCGCACACGGCGGCGCCCAGCATCGCGAGCCACACGAGGTCGGCATGACGGCGCAGCAGACGCGGCCCCTCGGTGGCGGCGAGCGTCGCCACCACGCGGTCACGCAGCGCCGCCGCCGTCCCCATGAAGAGGAAGAGCAGCGCGAGCGCGGCCGTCGCCGTCAGCGCGACGCTCGCGGGCGGCGCGAGCAGAAGCGCGGGGGCGCGCAGGAAGGGCGCGCGCGCGGCGACGCCGAGCCCGAGCTCGGCGCCGGCGTAGGCGGCGTAGATCCCGGCGGCGCCGGCCGCGAGCATCACCGCCACCAGGCCCGCGGGAGCGCCGACGGCGCCGAGAGCGGACACGCGCGCGCGCGGACGCAGGAGCACGAGGGCGCCCCCGACGAGCGTGAGGGCCGTGCCCACGAAGTTCACGACGGCGCCGCTCGTCCCGCCCTCGGGATGAGCCCACGCGGCGCCCGAGGGGAGGGCGCCCGGCACGCGCTTTCCGGTCTCGAACCGCACGCGCGCGTTGGCCTCGAGAACGAGGCGATCGCCGGGACGAAGCGTGAGGGCGTCACCCGGCGACAGCTTCCACTCCCGCGTGGTCGTCTCGTTCCCCTCGCGCTCGGTGACCCGCCACGTCGCCGCGCTCTCCGCCGTCACGCGATGGCTCTCCGCAAACGTCAGGGTCGTCGCCTGCCCGACCCGGCGCCCCGCGTTGACCCACACGCTGTCGTCGGCAAAACCGAGCGCGGGGCGGAGGCTCGTCTCGCGCCACGCCGTCCAGGGCGAAACGCCGATCAGCATGCCGAGGGCGCCGACGGCGCTGAGCACGAGCACGACGCCGACCACCACCGCCGCCGCCGCGCGGGAGACGATGCCGCGCCAGAGCGCGACCAGGAATGCGCAGGCGCCGGCGACGGCGATGCCGCGCCAGCGGTCGATGCCGAGGGCGGAGGCGGCATCGGCGAGGGCGAGGACGTTCGCGCACAGGAGCACGGTGGCGCTCGCGCACAGCACGGCCGCGCGCATGGGGGCCGGCGGCTCGTCCTCGGCAGGAGCCTGGAGCAACGCCGCCAGGGGCGCCACGAGGGCGGCCAGGAGAAGCAGAGGCGCGTTGGGTGCGCCCGCGAAGACACGGGCGGCGACGGTGACGAAGACCACGGGCCCCGTCCACGCCGCCACGGCGCGGAGGGCCGCGCTCGGCGAGCCGCTCAACTTCGCAGCGCGAGAGCGACGATGGTAACGACGACGGCCGCGAGTGGCCCCGCGGCGCCCGCGTACCACCAGAGCAAACTCACGCCGGCCACGCGCACGCCGCCCAGATGGAGCGGATCGGCGGCGAGCACGATGGCCAGGGTCAAGAGAGTGAGCAACGTGACGATCGCCGCGCGCTGCGAAAGGGCCGTCAGCACGGCGACATGATAGCAGCGGTGTATCCTGACTCGGAACGAAACGCGACAGGGGAGCCGGGATGGCACATCGTATCGAGCGCGTGCTGGTGGTCACCGCGCACCCGGACGACGCCGAATTCGGCGCGGGGGGCACGGTGGCGAAGTTCGTGAAGGAGGGCCGCGAGGTGACGTACGTCATCGTCACCAACGGCAACAAGGGATCGAGCGACCGCACCATGACGCCCGACCGTCTGCGCGGCATCCGTGAGACCGAGCAACGCAACGCCGCCCGCATGCTGGGCGTCGAGGGCGTGGAGTTCCTCGGCTACGAGGACGGCGAGGTGGAGGACACGCGCACGCTGCGACGGGACGTCACCCGCGAGATTCGCCGCGCGCGTCCCGATCTGATCATCACCCAGAACCCGCACCGCACCTACAATCTCTACGGCTCCCACCGCGATCACCGCATCACGGCGGGCGTGGTCCTGGACTGCGTCTACCCGCTCGCGCGCGACCACATGGCGTTTCCCGAGTTGATGCCGGAGTACGAGCCGCACAAGGTGCGCGAGGTGTACGTGATGCAGTGGCAACGACCTCGCATCGTGGTGGACATCACGGCCACCATGGACCTGAAGCTCAAGGCCCTCGCCTGCCACGCCAGCCAGTTCGCGAACTTCGCCGCGGTCGAAGCGCGCGTGCGCGAGCGCGCGGCGCTCCTCGGCAAGGGCAAGGGCCACGCGTACGCGGAGACGTTCGACCGCATCGTCCTCGATCGCTGACCGGCCGACATGCCCCTCAGCCCCGGCGCCCAGAAGGTGCAGGACGCGCTCGCCGCCCTCGGGCTCCCGCACGAGATCGTCGAGCTCGCGCGCCCGGCGCGGACGGCGGTGGAAGCGGCGGCCGCCGTCGGCTGCGGCGTGGGCCAGATCGCGAAGTCGCTCGTGTTCCGGGGGGCCCAGAGCGGCCGGCCCATCCTGGTCATCGCGTCCGGCGCCAACCGCGTGAACGAGCACACTGTGGCGGCGCTGGTGGCGGAGCCGATCGAGAAGGCCGACGCCGACTTCGTGCGGGAGCGGACGGGCTTCGCCATCGGCGGCGTCCCGCCCCTCGCCCACACGCACCCCGTGGAGCCGCTCATCGACGAGGATCTCGTGGCCCACGCGGAGATCTGGGCCGCCGCCGGCCACCCGAACACGGTCTTCAAGGTCTCGCCGGGCGACCTCCTCACCATGACCCGCGGCCGGGTGGTGCGGATCACCTGACCGCGGGCTGCTCCCGCCCGGTCGTCCCCGTGCGGTAAGAGTGGTCCCGGTGCGCTAAGATACGCGCGATGCGGCGCTCTTCGCGGTCGGTGGTCGTCGCGCTGGCCCTCGCGCTCACCACGGTTTCCCTCTCCGCGCAGCCGGCGGTGGTGGTACCGACGCCGGCCGCTCTCCTCGAGCGCGTGGAGCGACTGGCGGCGCCGGAGATGGAAGGTCGCGCCTCCGGGACCCGCGGCAACGAGGCCGCCGCACAGTATCTCGCCGACGCGCTCGCCGCCGCCGGCCTTCGCGGTGGCGGCGACGGCGGCACGTTCATCCAGTCGTTCGTGATCGGCGCCACCGTGAAGCTCGCTCCGGCGGCCACGCTGTCAGCGGTATCTCCGGCCCCGCGCGCCTTCACGCTCGACCGCGAGTGGCGTCCGCATGGCGGCTCGCGGGAAGCCGAGGTCATCGGCGACGTCGTCTTTGTCGGCTACGGCATCGCCGAGAGCGGCTACGACGATTACGCAGGACTCGACGTCGCCGGCAAGATCGTGCTGGTCCTCGAGGGCGCGCCCCCTCACCTCACCGGCGCCAAGCCGTCGCGTCTCGACAAGCTCCTCCTCGCGCGACGGCACGGCGCCGCCGCCATCCTCGTCGTGACGGAGACGCTCCCCGGTCTCGCCGCCACCGGCACGCCCGTCGGCATCGTCTCCGCCGCCCTGACTCCGCGCGCGGCGGACGCGTTGCTGGCGCCGGCCGGCCTCGACACGAGCATCCTCGCCGCCCGCATCGCCTCGCGTCGCGCTCCCGCGTCCGTCGCCGTCGCCGCCCGCGCGCGCGTCCATGTGGCGCTGGCGCGGGACGAGCGACGCACCGCCAACGTGGTCGCCGTCCTTCCCGGCACCGATCCCGCGCGGGCGGCGGAAGCAGTGGTGGTGGGCGCGCACTTCGATCACCTGGGGCAGGTCGGTGGCGTGCTCCACCCCGGCGCCGACGACAACGCCTCCGGCACCGCGCTCGTGGTGGAGCTCGCGCGCGCGCTCGCCGCCGCCGGCGGCACCGCGCGCACGCTCGTGTTCGTGCTCTTCTCGGGCGAGGAGATCGGCCTCCTCGGGTCCGGTCATTACGTTCGCCATCCCGCGATTCCGCTCGACCGCACGGTGGCGATGCTGAACCTCGACATGGTCGGACGCCTGCGTGACGGCCGTCTCTACGTGGGCGGCACCGACAGCGCCACCACGTTCAACGATGCCGTCACCGACGCCGCGCGCGGCACCGGCGTCGACGTCGTCCGGCGCGGCACGCCGTACTCGGCGTCCGACCACGTGCGTTTCTACGACGGCGGCGCGCCCGTGCTCTTCTTCTTCACCGGAATGCACGACGACTACCATCGTGCCGGCGACACCGCCGACAAGATCAACGCGGCGGGGATGGCGAAGGTGGCGGAGGTGGCGGTGCGGCTCGTGACGCGCCTCGCCGACGGCGCCCGCCCGCTCTACGTCAAGCTGGACCGCCCCGCGCGTCGCGGCGGAAGCGGCCCGCCCGGCAGTGCGTTCTTTGGAATCATGGCCGATCGCGACGCCGGGTCTGATGGCCTCCGGCTTGCTGGAGTTCAGCCGGGAAGCGCGGCGGCGCGCGCAGGCGTTCAGGAAGGCGACGTGATCATCCGTTTCGGGGGCGCCACCGTGAACAGCTTCGACGAGATCAAGCGCGCGATCGCCTCGCGGCGCCCCGGCGATCACGTGGACGTCGTGTACCTCCGCAACGGCGAAGAGCGCGCGGCTTCCACCACGCTCGACGCCCAACCCTGACGAGGGCCGAAGCCGAACCGGGGCCACGACCTCCGGGACACAGCCCACCTGCGCTGGTCCCGGGCACGCGGACCCCGCTACAAAGGAGCCGGGCATGGCCGAGCTCGATCCGATGACGGCGACCACGCTCACGGAGATGATCGAGCGACGGGCCCACCTCTCGCCGCTCCGGCCGTATTTCCACCTCTTCGGCGAAACCGTGACGTACCAGCGGCTGTGGATGCAGAGCGGGCGCTTCGCGGCCGGCCTCGCGCGCGCCGGCGTAGGCGCCGGCGACAAGGTCGCGCTCATTTATCCGACGTGCGCGGAGTTCTTCTACACGTTCATCGGCGCCCTGCGCGTGGGCGCGGTGCCGGTGCCGCTCTACCCGACGCTCGGCGTGGAGGCCACGGGACGCATCCTCGCCAACTCGGAATCCGTCGCCGTCGCCACCATCGGCTGGTTCCGGCAGGGCGTAGATGCGAGCGTGGCTCTCGCTCCCGGCGTCCGCGCCGTGCTGGAGCCACCGGATCTCGACGTCGACGCGCCCGCGCCGCCGCCGCACTTCCCGCATCCGGACGACCTCGCGTTTCTCCAGTACACGTCCGGCAGCACGGGCCGCCCGCGCGGGGTCATGCTGAATCACCGGAACGTGATCAGCACCATCCACTTCATGGCGGAGGCGGCCGGCCTCACCGCCGACGACCGCGTCGTCTCCTGGCTGCCGCTGTATCACGACATGGGGCTGATCGGCTGCGCGTTCACGCCGCCGCTCCTGGGGACGCCGCTGTGGCTGCTGCCGCCCGATCTCCGCAATCCCCGGCAGTGGCTCGAGCTCATCACGGAGGTGAAGGCGACGTTCACGGTGTCACCGGACTTCGGCTACCGAAACTGCGTCCGCAACATCCGCGACACGTCCGACCTCGACCTCACCACCCTCAAGGGCGCGCTGTCGGGAGCGGAGCCGGTGCGGCTCTCCACCATCGAGGCGTTCGAGGCGCACTTCGGTGTCAAGAACGTGATCCTCCCCTGCTACGGGCTGGCGGAAGCGACCCTCGCCGTCGCCATCTGGCCGCGCGCCACGCCCCTGCGCGTCGACGTGAGCGGTCGCTTTCTCTCCGTGGGCAAGCCGTGTCGCGGCGTGTCGGTGCGGATCATGACGCCGCTCGGCGACGACGACGGCGGCGCGCCGTCCACCGTGCTGCCGACGGACACGGAGGGCGAGATCTGCGTGGAGAGCCCGGGCGTCATGCAAGGCTACTACGGCGATCCGGAGGCCACCGCGCGCGTGGTGATGCCGGACGGCTGGCTGCGCACGGGCGATCTCGGGTTCCTCGACGGCGAGGGCTACCTCTACATCACGGGGCGGCTGAAGGACGTCATGAACCTGGGCGGCGAGAACGTCGCTCCCGCCGACATCGAGGAGATCGTCGACCACATCGCGGGCGTGCGGTACAGCGCCGCCGTCGGTCTCGACAGCGACCGCACGGGCACGCAACGCCTGCACGTGGTGGCGGAGGTGCGCGAGGAGACGGCGTCGCCGGAAACGTTCCGCGACCTCGTGCGCGAGATCGTCACCCGCGTCCATCGCGGCCGCCGCCACCGTCCCGCGCGCGTGTTGCTCGTGCGCGCGGGCACCATTCCGAAGACCTCCAGCGGCAAGATCCAGCGCTCGCGGCTGGCCGCCATGATCGTGGAAGGCGAGCTCCAGGAGCACCTCGTTTACAGCGGCGGCCGCTGACGTGGAGTTCGCCTGAGATGGAGTTCCGCTCGATGGAGTTCGGCTGCCATCTTCCGGTGTTCGGGCCCGGCGCCACCCGCACCGTCGTGCTCGAGTTCGCGCGCCGGATGGAGCGCCTCGGCTACGATTCGCTGTGGGTGAGCGACCACGTGGTGGTCCCGTGGACGATCGCGCCGCGTTACCCCTACAAGGAAGGCGGGGAATTTCCCCTCCCCCCGTCGACGCCGTTCCTGGAGCCGCTCACCGCGCTCGCGCTGGTGGCCGGCGTCACCGAGCGCATCCGGCTCGGGACGAGCGTGCTCGTGCTCCCGCATCGCCATCCGCTGCTCACGGCAAAGATGCTGGCCACGCTCGACGCCGTCGCTCCCGGCCGCGTGATCCTCGGCGCCGGCGTGGGCTGGATGCAGGAGGAGATCGAAGCCCTCGGCGTTCCCTACGCGCGCCGGGGCGCGTGGACGGACGAAGCGATCGCGGTCATGCGCGCGCTCTGGCGCGAGGAGCGGGCGGCGTTCGCGGGCGAATTTTTCCGATTCGGTCCCCTCGCGTGCGAGCCCAAGCCCGCCCGCGGCGCCATCCCGATCTGGATCGGCGGCCACACCGAGCCCGCGCTCCGCCGGGTCGCGCGGCTCGGCGACGGCTGGCACGCCGCCTTTCCGACCCCGGCCGCGATGGCGGCGGGGATCGATCGGCTTCGCACCGAGTGCGAGCGCGCCCGGCGCGATTTCACCTCGCTGACGCTGAGCGCGCGCGTGGGGCTGCCGGCGCGCCGTCCCCCCGATGCGATGCTACGCGATCTCGAGCAGCTCCGGAAGCTCGGCGTGACGCACGTCGTCCTCGAATCCGCGATGCGCGACCTGGATGAGATGACGGCGACGTACGAGCGCTTCGCGACCGACGTCCGTTCCCGCCTCTGAGCCGACGCCGAGCGCGCGCTAGATCTTCGCGCCCGACTTCGTCCAGTCGTCGAGGAACTTCTTGAGGCCGATGTCCGTGAGCGGGTGCTTGACGAGCTGCTCCAGCACCGCGAACGGCATCGTCGCCACGTGGGCGCCGGCGAGGCCGGCCTCGATCACGTGCTGCGGGCTCCGGATGGACGCGGCCAGGACCTGCGTCGGGTATCCGTAGTTGCGGTAGATCTGGACGATCTGGCGCACGACGTCCATGCCGAGCTCGCCGATGTCGTCCAGGCGCCCGATGAAGGGGCTGATGTAGGTGGCGCCCGCCTTCGCGGACAGCAGCGCCTGCGGCGCCGAGAAGCAGAGCGTCTGGTTGGTCTTGACCCCTTCCGCGGTGAGCCGCTTGATCGCCTTCAGCCCGTCCTTGGTCATGGGCAGCTTGACGACCACGTTGGGCGCGATGGCGGCGAGCTCCTTCGCCTCCTTCACCATGCCCTCCTCGTCGAGGGCAACGACCTCGAGGTTGACCACGCCCGGCACCACCTCGCAGATCTCCTCCACGAGCGGCCGGAAGGGGCGCTTCTCCTTGGCGATGAGGGACGGGTTGGTGGTGACGCCATCCACCACACCGAGTGCCACACCTTCCTTGAGCTCGGACACACTCGCCGTATCGAGAAAGATCTTCATCGCTGCCCCCTCACGCGCCTTCGTTCATTGCGCTCGATCAGCGTAGTCACTGCCGCTCCGCAGTGTCAAGGAACGTCATCCCCGCCTCAATCCGTGTCCTCGGCATAGCTGGCGAGCGCCCGCTCGAGGGCGGCGCGCTGCGGCACCGCCGACCACCCCTCGCCCTCGGTGGCGAGAGCGGCGGCGCAGCTGGCGGCAGCGGCGGCGCGCCAGGGATCGCCGTCGCGCGCGTAGTGCACGAGGAAGGTGGCGGCGAAAACGTCGCCCGCGCCCGTCTCGTCCACCTCGCGGGCGCGACGCGCGCGCACGGCGTACTCCTCGCCGTTCACGAAGAGGGTGGCGCCGGCGGCGCCGGCGGTGAGCGCGCCCACGGGCACGCGCTCGAACCACGCGCGCGCGGACGCTTCGTCGCCGCCGATGTCCTCGCGGCTCAGGAAGAGCGCCTGCACGCGCGCCAGCAGCGCCTCCGGCGACGTCCACGGCCGCGGCACCACGCGATGGTCACCGCCCAGCCGCCGCAGCCATCCCTGCGCCGCCGCCGCCACCGTCCCCGCGCTGAACGTTGCCGCGAGCCGCGGATCCACCTCGTCGAGCACGGGGGCGAGGAGGACGAGCGGCGCGTCGAGCCAGTCCTCGGGCACGTCGGACGGCGTGAGCGGCCGCGCCGCCGAGCCGACCGTCATCGACCGCGCCCCCTTGCTGTCGACGGCGTGGCCGAAGGTCGTGGTGGCGGGTGCCGGTACCGTGACGATCTCGATCTGGGGAGGAAAAGCGTCCAGCGGAAAATCGTCGCCGTGACTGGTGAGGATTCCGGCCGTCATCCCGAGGCGATGCGCGGTGACGGCGGCGAAGGCGACGCTGCCCCCGGGGCGGACCTTGTCGCCGAAGCGATCGAGGGTGACGTGACCGATGGCAACGAACTCGGGGGCGGGCATTGGGTGCTAGGGGACCGGCCGGAGACGCTCGGCCTCGATCGCCTCACACCATCGTGAGGCCGCCAGAGACGGACAGCGTCTGGCCCGTGATGTAGCCGGCATCGTCGCTGGCGAGGAAGACGACGGCGGGCGCCACGTCCTCGGGGCGGCCCAGGCGGCCCCATGGGATCACGCGCTTCAGGCTGTCGGCCAGCTTAGGGTTGACGGCCACGAACTCGCGCTGGAAGAGCGGCGTGTCGGAGGGACCGGGACACACGCAGTTCACGTTGATGTGGTGGCGCGCCACCTCCCGCGCGATGGTCTTGGTGAACGCGATGATTCCGCCCTTGGCGGCCGAATACACCGCCTCGCCGGAGGAGCCGACGCGGCCGGCATCGGAGGCGATGGAGACGATCTTGCCGTACTCCTGACGGATCATCGGCTCGAGAACCGCCTTCGTGCAGATGATGGGGCCTTTCAGGTTGATGGCGAGCACCTTGTCCCAGAAATCCTCTGTGGTCTCGACGAACGGCAAGGCGCGGTCCCAGCCCGCGTTGTTGACGAGGACGTGAACGCCGCCCCAGCTCGCCACCACGTCCGCCACCACGGCGTCGATGGCGCGCTTGTCCGTGATGTCGGCGCCGTATACGCGTCCCTCGCCCGGCAGCGCCGACACCGTGGTCTTCGCCCCCGCCTCGTCGACGTCGACGACGGCGACGCGCGCGCCCGCCTCCGCCAGCGCGAGCGCGATCCCGCGCCCGATGCCGCTCCCGCCGCCGGTGACGATGGCGATCTTGCCCGCGAGCTTCACGACGCGAACGTCACGGCGAAAGCTGCTTGGCGATGATGTCGCGCATGATCTCGCTGGTGCCGCCGCCGATGGTCATGAGACGGGCGTCGCGCGCGAAGCGCTCCACCGGGTACTCGCGCATGTAGCCGTAGCCGCCGTGGAGCTGAACGCAATCGTAGGCGACGCGGTTCACCATCTCCGCCGTGTAGAGCTTCACCATCGAGATCTCGCGCAGAGCCTCCTCCCCTGCCTGGTACTTCACGCAGGCGGCGTAGGTGAGCCAGCGCCCGGCCTCGATGGCGGTGGCCATGTCGGCGAGCTTGTGGCGGATCGCCTGCTTCTCGGCGAGGGGCGCCCCGAAGGCGTGACGCTCGCGCACGTAGGCGATGGTGTCGTCGAGCGCGCGCTGGGCCATGCTCACCGCGTGGAGCCCCGCGACCAGCCGCTCGCGCTGGAAGACGCGCATCACCTCGTAGAACCCCACGCCCTCGCGGCCGAGGAGGTTCGCCGCCGGCACCCGCGCGTCCTGGAAGGCGAGCTCGGCGGTGTCGGAGGCGCGCATCCCCATCTTGTCGAGGGTACGGCCGACCGTGAAGCCCGGCGTCTCGCGCTCGACCACGAACATCGAGATGCCGCGATGGCGCTGCTCGGCGTGGCCAGCCGTCACGCGCGCCGCCACGAAGTAGAGGTCGGCGAGGGCGCCGTTGGTGATGAACATCTTGGAGCCGTTCAGCACGTAGTGATCGCCGTCGCGGACGGCGCGGGTGCGGATGGCGGCCACGTCGCTGCCGCCCCCGGGCTCGGTGACGGCGATGGCGGTGAGCTTCTCGCCGCGGCAGATGGCGGGCAGGTATTGCGCCTTCAGCGCCTCGCTGCCCGTCCAGTAGAGGTGCGGCGACGCCATGTCGGTGTGAACGCCCACCGCCATCGCGAACGAGCCCGAGCGTGCGCGCGCGCACTCCTCGTGGAGGACGGCGGACGTCAGGAAGTCGGCGCCGGCACCGCCGTACTTGTCGTCGTACTCCACGCCGAGGAAGCCCAGCTCGCCCATCCGGGGCCAGATGGTCTTCGGGATGCGGCCCGCCGTCTCCCATTCCTCGACGTGGGGCATGACCTCGCGCTCCACGAAGGCGCGCACGGCGCCGCGGAACATCTCGTGCTGCGAATCGAACACCTTCACGCGGCGCTCGTCCCCCACTTCGTCTTCACGGCCTCGCGGTCGACGGCGCCGTCGGCCGCGCGCGGCAGGGTGTCGGTGAAGCTCACGGCGTGGGGACGCTTGAAGCGGGCGATCCGCGCGCCCACGAAGTCGGCAACCTGCTCGGCGGTGTGCCGGCCGGGCTGCTTGACCTCCACCACCGCCTTGATCGCCTCGCCCCACCGGGCGTCGGGAAT
>DASXSB010000008.1:0-43831 GCA_036506275.1 Candidatus Methylomirabilota bacterium
GCGTCTTTCGCGGGCGTGCCGCTGCTGCTCGGCGATCGTTTGCTCGGCGTCCTCGCCGTCGGTGCGCGCGAGCGGCGGCACTTCACCGACGACGACGTCTCCCTCCTCCAGGCGCTCGCCAATCAGGGCGCCGTCGCCGTCGACAACGCCCAGCGATTCGCGGAAGAGCGCGCGCGCCGCGCCCACCTCACCGCCCTCCTCGACATCAACAAGAAGATCGGCTCCATGGCGTCCGCGGACGCGCTGCTGTCGTCGATCGCGGAAGAGGCGGCCCGGCTCCTCGGCGTCGACAACGCCGGCTTTCGTGTCCTCGAGGGCGACGACCTGGTGCTGGCCGGGGTGGCCGGCGCCGCCCGGGAGACGATGGTCCGGCGGCGGATCAAGGTCGGCGAGAGCCTGAGCGGCAAGGTCGTGCAGGCGGGACGCACGCTCGTGCTCGACATCTCGCGCGCCAACGGCACCGGCGACGCCGTCATCCCCGAGCACCGCGCCGCCTCCCTGCGTCTCGGCTACGTGAGCTTCCTCGGCGTGCCCCTGCGCGTGGGCGATCGCATCATCGGCGTGTTCACGTTCCGCTCGCGTCGCGCCTTCACGCGGCGGGACGAGGAGCTGGCGGAGGCCTTCGCGGGGCAAGCCGCCATCGCCATCGAGCATTCGCGGCTGTATCGGGAGGCGCGTCATCAGGCGGAGCGCATGTCCGCGCTCGCCGACCTCGGACGGCTGCTGTCGGAGACGCTCGATCCGGACAAGGTCGGGCAGCGCGTGGCGGATGCCATCCGCACGCTCCTCGGCGCCCGCTCCTCCGCCCTCTACCGTCTCGACCCGGAGTCGGAGTCCCTCGTCGTCGTGACCGTCTCCACGGTTCCCGGCGCCGATTTCCAGTGGACGCTGGTGCTGCCGCCGGGCACGGGCCTGGTCGGCATCGTCGTGCGCGACCGCCTTCCGCAGACGTCGGCGGACGTGCTCGGCGATCCGCGCGTGCACTACACGGGCGACCAGCGCGTGGCCATCGGGCGCGCCACCGATCGCGCGCTCCTGGCGGTGCCGCTCGTCGTCCAGGACCGTCTCTTCGGCGTCCTCGCCGTGGGCGACACCCGGGGCCGCGTCTTCGACACCGAGCAGGTGCGGCTGGCGCAGGCCTTCGCCGACCAGGCCGCGATCGCGCTCGAGAACGCGCGGCTCTTCCGGGAAGGCGACCGGCGCCGGCGCGAAGCGGAGGCCCTCGCGCGCGTGGCGCAGACGCTCACGGAGAGCCTGCACGTGCACGCCGTGGGCGAGCGCGTGGTGGAGAGCGTGCTGCAGCTCTTCGACGTGCGCTCGGCCGGACTGCGACTGCTCTGCCCCGACGGCTCGCTCGTCGGCATCGCCGCCGCCGGCGCCTCCCGCACCCAGTTCGACTCGGGCACCGTGTTTCCGCCCGGCGTCGGCCTCGCCGGTCGCGCCGTCATCGAGGGGCGACCGCAGTGGTCGGCCGACGTTCTCGCTGAGCCCGGCGTCGTCATCGACGAAGACCTCCGGCGCCGCATCGTGGAATCGGGCGATCGCGCGCTCCTCGCCGTGCCCCTCCGCGCCAAGGGCGAAATCACCGGCGTCCTCTCGGTGGCGGACGAGGTTGGCCGTCGCTTCTCCCAGTCGGACATCGACCTCCTCGGCGTCTTCGCCGATCAGGCCGCGATGGCGCTCGAGAACGCGCGCCTGTTCGCGGCCGCCCGCGAGTACGGCGAGCGCCTGCGTGCGGTGGAGGAGGTCAATCGCCTCGTCTCCTCCTCGCTCGACATGGACGACGTCCTGCGCAAGGTGGCGGGCGCCGTCGCGCAGTTCCTCGACGCACCGTACGTGAGCATGTGGGTGCGCGACCCCGTCACCGATCGCCTGCGCCGTTCCCTCGTGTACGGCGATCAGGCGCTGGCGGCGACGCTCGAGTCGGAGATGGGCGCCGGCGAGGGCGCCGTGGGCTGGGTGGTGCGCCACCGGGAGCCGATCCCGTTCACCGACATCGAGACCGACGACCGGCTCCTCGAGCGCGAGGCCCTGCTCGCGCACGGCCTGCGCTTCTTCGCGGCATACCCGATCGCCATCGGCGACCGCGTGCTGGGCGCGTTCGCGGTGGCCCGGGCGGAGCCGACGCCGGTCACGCCGGAGACGGCGTCGCTCCTCGGCTCCCTTGCCGGGCAGGCGGCGGTGGCGCTCGACAACGCGCGCCTGCACGCGGAGACCACGCGGCAGCTCGAGCAGAGCCGGTCGTTGCTCGAGGTCATGTCGATCCTGAACTCGACGCTCGAGTCGCGCGAGCTCCTGAAGCGCGTCGCCATCAAGATCGCCCAGGTGTGCCGCGTGGACCGGTGCTCGCTGGAGCGCTGGGACGGGGGCGAGGTCGTCCGGCTCATGGCGCAGTTCGCGGACGGCCGCCGCGACGAGGCGAAGTGGCGAGCGTTCCGCAGCGAGATCGAGGACGATCCGCGCCAGCTCCCCGCCCACGCGCGCGCCATCGCCACCCGACGCCCGGTCATCATCGACGACACCAGCACCACCGACCAGATCCCGCGCTCGTGGATCACGCGGTTCGGGATCCGCTCCTACCTGATCGTGCCCCTCGTCTACCACGACCGGGTCATCGGCGTGATGAACCTCGACTACTGCGAGCGGGTCACGCCGTTCGCGGGCTGGCAGGTCGAGCTGGCCACCGCCATCGCGGGCCATCTCGCGCTGTCGCTCGAGAACACCCGGCTCTACGGCGAGGTGCAGGAGCGCCTGCGGGAGACCTCCACGCTTCTCGAGGTGGCGGACGCGCTCTCGGGAGGCGGCCGCAACAGCGAGGTGATGCGGCGGGTGGCGCGGGCGGTGGCGCGGGCGTTCGCGGCGGACACGGTGGGCGCCTACGCGTTCGACGCGCGCTTGAACCTCCTCACGGCGGTGGCGGGTTACCACGTGCCGGAGGCGCTGCGCGACCGGTTCTTCGGGTTTCCCATCCGCCTCGCGCGGTTCCCTGCGCTCCTCGATGCCTGGCAGGCGCGCGCCGTGCGCGGCAGCGCCGATTCCCGCGACGATCCCGGCCTCGATCGCGAGTGGACGGCGACGATGCCGCCGTTCTCGGTGATGTTCGCCCCCACCCTCGTGCGCGGGGAGCCGGTGGGCGCGCTCTTCCTCGTGTGGTGGCGGCGCGGCCGCACGTTCAGCCCCGCCGAGCTGCGTCTGCTGGAGGGAATCTCGGCCCAGGTCGGCCTCGCGCTGGAGAACACCGAGCTCGGACGCCAGACGCAGCAGAAGCTGCACGAGACGGAAACTCTCCTCGCCGTCAGTCGCGCCCTCACGTCCACGCTCGATCTCCAGACGCTCATGCGGCACTTCCTGCGGCGCGTGACGCAGACGCTGGGCGCCGACAGCGCCGGCCTCTGGATGCTCGACGAGGGCGGGGAGTGGATGTCGGCGCTCAGCGGCTACCACGTGCCGCCCTCCCGCCTGGAAGCGCTGAAGCGGCTGCGCCTCTCCGTCGTGAAGCACGAGTTCTACGCCCAGGCCGTGCGCACGCGCCGGCCCGCGTTCACCACCAACGCCCACGTGGATTCGCGGTTCCCGGCCGAGATGCGGGAAGGGCTGGGGCATCAGAGCCAGCTCTTCGTGCCGGTGGTGGCGAAGGAAGAGCTGCTGGGCGGTTTCGCCGCCGTGTGGTGGGAGGCCGAGCGCGACTTCTCGGCGAGCGAGCTGGCGCTCATGGAAGCGATCGCCAACCAGGCGGGCGTCGCCATCGAGAACGCGCGGCTCTTCGAGGAGAACCGCCGGCGCGTGGAGGAGCTGTCGGTCCTCAACGAGCTGTCGCGGGCGGTGACGGGCCAGCTCGACGAGGCCGCGCTCCTCCAGACCATCCGCGTGCAGGTGCCGCGTGTGCTCGCCTCCCGCAGCCTCACCGTCCTCCTCTACGAAGAAGCGACCGACACGCTGAACGTGGCGTTGCGCGTTCGCGACGGGATGTCGGATCTCGGAGACCCTCGTCGCTATCCCGCCCGTGGCCACGGATTGATGGCGAGCGTCTTCGGTGACGCCCGTCCGCTGCGCACCGACGACTACGTCGGCGAGTGCGGTCGGCGTGGGGTGGAGGCCCTCACGCACCTGGTGACGCCGCCCTACTGGCTGGGCGTGCCCCTCGCCACCGGCGACACCGTGCTCGGCGTGCTCAACGTGAGCCGGAGCGAGCGGCCGTTCTCGGAGGCCGACGAGCGCCTCCTCGCCAATATCGCCGACCTCGCCACCCTCGCCCTCCGCAGCGCGCGCCTCTTCGAGGATCGCACGCGCGCGTACGGCGAGCTGGCGGCGGCCCAGGACCAGCTCGTGCGCACGGAGAAGCTGCGCGCGCTCGGCGAGATGGCGTCCGGCGTCGCGCACGACTTCAACAACCTCCTCGCGTCGATTCTCGGCCGCGCCCAGCTCCTCCTGAATCGCGTGCAGGAGCCGCAGCAACGGCTGTGGCTGGAGGTGTTCGAGCGCTCCGCGCTCGACGGCGCCCAGACGGTGAGACGGCTCCAGGACTTCACGCGCATCCGGCGCGACGAGCCGCTCGTCGCCGTCGATCTCAACGACGTGGTGATGGGCGCCCTCGACATCACGCAGTCGCGCTGGCGCGACGATGCCCTGCGCCAAGGGGCGCCCGTGAACGTGGAGCGGCAGCTCGCCGCCAGCCTGCCGGCCGTTCCCGGCGACCCCGCCGAGCTACGCGAAGCCCTCACCAATTTGATCCTCAACGCCGTGGACGCCATGCCGCAGGGAGGGACGCTCACGATCGCCACCGCGTTCGTGAACGATCACGTGGAAGTCACCGTTCGCGACACCGGGGTGGGCATTCCGGAGAGCGTGCGCGAGAAGATCTTCGATCCTTTCTTCACCACCAAGGGACCACGGGGGACGGGGCTCGGGCTCTCGATGACCTACGGTATCCTTTCCCGTCATGGCGCGCGGATCGACGTGGAGACGGCGGAGGGCCAGGGGACGACGTTCCGTCTCACGTTCCGTCCCGGCGACGTCCCCGCGCCGCCGCCGGCCCCCGGCGCGCCCGCTCGGCCGGAGCGCCGCGCGCTCCACTGCCTGGTCGTGGACGACGAGCCGGCGGTGGCCGGCGTGATCGCGGACATCCTCGGCACGGGCGGGCACGAGACGGTCGTGCTGCACGACGGCGCGGAGGCGATCGCGCGCGCGGAAGCGGAGCCCTTCGACGTGGTTTTCACCGATCTGGCCATGCCGGGCGTCACGGGGTGGCAGGTGGCGGCCGCCGTGAAAGCACGGACGCCGTCCACGCCGGTCGTCCTCGTCACCGGCTTCGGGGTGGAGCTGTCGGCGGAGGAGCGTCGGGCGCACGGAGTGGATGCGGTGCTGGTGAAGCCGCTCAAGATACAGGAGTTGCTGGATGCGGCGGCCGCCGTTGCGCGCAAGCGGGGGAAGCGGCGCCGGGAGGGAGAGGCATGGCCTACGATCACGTGATCCTCGACCGCGCCGAGCAGGTGGCCACGATCACCCTGAACCGGCCCGACGTCTACAACGCCCTCAACCTGGGCCTCGGTCGCGATCTCTTCCACGCCGTGCTGGAGGTGGACGAGGATCCGGACGTGCGCTGCGTGGTGGTGACGGGCGCCGGGCGCGCGTTCTGTGCGGGCGGCGACGTGAAGGACTTCGCCGACAATCTGCCGCGCATCGGCGTGCTCGTGAAGGAGCTGACCACGTATCTGCACGGCGCGGTGTCACGGCTCGCCCGCAGCGACAAGCCCGTGATCATGGCCGTGAACGGGGTGGCGGCGGGCGGGGGGCTGAGCTTCGCGCTGTGCGGCGACCTCGTGGTGGCGGGGGAGTCGGCGCGCTTCACGATGGCGTACTCGAAGATCGCCGCCACCCCCGACGGCTCGTCGTCCTACTTCCTGCCGCGGCTCATCGGCCTGCGGCGGGCCATGGAGCTGTACTTCACCAACCGCGTGCTGTCCGCGCGGGAGGCGCTGGAGTGGGGACTGGTCACGCGCGTCGTGCCCGACGCCGAGCTGGTTCCGGCGGTGCGCGCGCTCGCCCGCGAGCTGGCGCAGGGGCCCACGAAGGCATTCGGTGGGGCCAAGCGCCTGTTCCACCAGTCGACGTGGGAAAGCCTGGAGACGCAGATGGAGCTGGAGGCGCAGTCGATCGCCGGGAGCGGACGCACCCAGGACTTCCGCGACGGCGTGACCGCCTTCGCCAACAAGAAGACACCGACCTTTCACGGGCGGTGAGTACTCACGAGCGCTGAGCGCTGACGAGCGCTGAGCACTCAGGAGCGCTGAGCGTGGAGGAGCCGTCATGAGTCGTCCCCGTCTCTACTATCGTCCCGGCTGATCGTCCTGCGCCAAGACGAAGGAGCTGCTCACGTCTTGGGGGATCGAGTTCGATCCCGTGAACGTCGACGAACACCGCGCGGCCAACGACGAGCTGCGCCGGCTCGGCGTGCCGCGCGTCCCCGCCGTCGCGGTGGACGGGCGCGCCGTCCACGGCTGGAATCCCTCCGGATACGCGGCCTTGCTCGGCGTCGACTACGCGCCCGTGACCAAGCTGTCGCCGGCCGAGCTGGCGAAGCGCCTGGACACGATCCTCGGCACCGCCGAAGCGCTCGTGCGGCGCTTTCCCGAGACCGCGCTCGACTCGATACCGCCGGAGCGCGAGCGGACGATCCGCGATCTCGCCTTCCACGTCTTCCGCCTGAGCCTTGCCTTCGTCGACGCCATGGACCGGGGGAACCTCCCCGAGAGCTGGTTCACGGAGACGGCGCCGCCGGAGATGCGCGACGGCGTCGCCCTCGCCAGCTACGGCGCGCTCGTGCGGGCACGGCTGGGGGGATGGTTCGAGGGCACGGATAGCGCGGAGTACGAGCGGATCGTCGCCGTTTACTACGGCCCCCAGTCCGGCCACGACCTGCTCGAGCGCACGACGTGGCACGCCGGGCAGCACCTGCGGCAGCTCTACCTCCTCGCCGAGCGTCTGCGGATCACGCCGCCGGGACCGCTGCCGGTTGAGAGCTTCCGCGGCCTCCCGTTGCCGGAGGCGATGTGGTGAGAGCGCGCGCGGTCGGGAGACGGCCGTCGGCGCTCAGTCGTCCTCGGCCCAGGCGGTGGTCATGCGCCGGGCCAGCGTCCGATGACGACGGAAGTAGTAGGCGAGCATCGCGGCCGCCGCCAGGAGATTGCCCACGAAGATCGTCCACCCCGCCAGCTCGTCCAGGATCCAGCTCGCCACGATCACGATGGCCCCGAACGCGAACACCTCGAACGACGTGAAGAGGATGACGAGGGCAAACAGCAGGAGCGGTTGACGCTCGGCGCCCGCGATCACGACCGCGCCCACCACGCCGAACAAGATGAAGGCGAAGCCGTGCACGATGCTGTAGAGGATCACCGCCGCCACGGGGTCGTTCTGCCGCAGGACGGCGGCGCCGAGGAGCTGCGGCGTGCGGAGCGGCTCGCCGTGGATCCAGTCGATGGCGAGGAACCAGGCGGCGACGGTGACGGCGCCCACGAGGCCCGCTACCACGCCCTCGTAGAGGACGCCGGCGAACCCGCCCACGAGGGAGCGCGGGAGCGCGCGGTGCAGCCGCAAGAGGTACCAGAGCATCGCCACCGACGCCAGGAGATTTCCGATGAGGACGGCCCACCACACGAGGAGGCCGACCATGGATTTCCCGAGGGCGCCCACGACGCCGAAGAAGAACGTCTCGAAGCACGCGAACAGGATCACGAAGGCGATGAAGAGCGCGGGCTCTCGCTCGCTGAGCGCCATCACGCTGGCGGCGATCACGCCGAAGGCGATGAAGGCGAGCCCGTGCAGGATCGTGTAACCGACAATGGGCGCCACCGCCACCTGCACGTCGGCGGGCGTGTTCACGCCGTAGAAGACGGCGGAGCCCAGGAGCGCCGGCGTCAGAAAGGGGCGGCCGCGGGCGACGTCGAAGATCAGGAACCAGACCGCCACCGCCGCGGCACCGATGATGCCGGCCACCACGCCTTCACGGAGGACCGAGCGTTGTGGCGGAGCCATGGAACGATCCGGCGCCATCTTAGCCCCCGGCCTCGGCCCCGGCAATGTCACGCGCGACACGCACGCCGTAATCCGAGTAGCGCAGGTCCGGCGGCAGCGACGAGCGGTGGGCGACCGGGCTCCACGGATCCGCGTGTCGCCACGCGCCGCCGCGGCTGGCGCGCCGCGTGCCGCGGCCGGGCCCGCGCGGATTCGCGCCGGGGGCGCCGGCGTAGTACCGCTCGTCGAACCAGTCGGCGCACCACTCGTGGCAGACGCCGGACAGCTCGGACAGCCCGATCGCGTTCGCGGGCGTGCTTCCCACCACCGGCGGGCACTCGAACCGCGCCTCTGGTCGCTCGTCGCCCCACGGGAAGCGCCGATCCTCGAGCCCACCGCGCGCCGCCTTTTCCCATTCCGCTTCCGTGGGGAGGCGGCCGCCCGCCCACCGCGCGAACGCGACCGCTTCCTCCCACGCGATGCCCACCACGGGCTGGCGCGGATCAGCGAAGCGCGGATCGTCCCAGAAACGCGGCGGCGTCGCGCCCGTCGCGTCCACGTAGGCGGCGAACTCGGCGTTGGTGACAGGCGTACGCGCGATCAGGAACGCGTCGACCCAGACGTCGTGCACGGGCGCCTCGCAGGGGTGACCGCCGTCCCAGCCCATGCGGAAGCGACCGGCCGCGACACGGACGAAGTCCACGGCGGCAGTGTAGCGCGCCGTATAATGGCCGCTCCATCATGGGAGGACACGCCATGGACGTCGCCGCACGCATGGGACGGCTCGGCACCGAATCGGCCTTCGAGGTGCTCGCGCGGGCCAAGGCCCTCGAGCGCCAGGGTCGGTCGATCGTTCACCTCGAGATCGGCGAGCCCGACTTCGATACGCCCGTCCACATCAAGGACGCCGCCAAGCAGGCGCTCGACGCGGGCGCCACGCACTACGGGCCGTCGGCGGGACTTCCCGAGCTGCGGGAGGCGATCGCGAAGCACATGGGCGAGACGCGCGGGGTGCCGGTGTCACCGGAGGAAGTCGTCGTCACGCCCGGCGCCAAGCCGATCATGTTCTTCACCATCCTCGCTCTCGTGGGGGAGGGCGACGAGGCGATCTATCCCAATCCCGGCTTTCCCATCTACGAATCGGTCATCCGCTTCGTGGGCGGTGTGCCGGTGCCGATCCCGCTCCGCGAAGCCACCGGCTTCGGCTTCGATCTCGACGTGCTGGAGCGGCGGCTCTCGCCCCGCACGAAGCTCATCATCGTGAACTCGCCGCAGAATCCGACGGGCGGCGTCCTCGACCGCGCCCAGCTCGAGCGCGTCGCCGCCCTCGCCGCCGACCGCGGCATTCCCGTCCTCACCGACGAGATCTACCGGCAATTCCTCTACGAGGGGGAGTTCGTGTCCCTGCTCGGCATGCGGGGCATGCGCGAGCGCACGATCGTGCTCGATGGGTTTTCGAAGTCGTACGCGATGACGGGCTGGCGGCTCGGGTACGGAGTCATGCCGCCCGCGCTCGCGGAGCACGTCACCCGTCTCATGGTGAATTCCGCGTCCTGCACCGCGTCCTTCGTGCAGCTCGCCGGGATCGCCGCCCTTCAAGGCGACCAGACGCCGGTGGCGCGCATGGTGGCGGAGTTCAAGCGACGCCGCGATCTCCTCGTGGACGGCCTCAACGCGCTGCCGGGCGTGTCGTGCGTGCGGCCGAAGGGCGCCTTCTACGTCTTCCCGAACGTCACCGCCACCGGGCGCCCGTCGGCGGAGGTCGCGGACCGCTTGCTCACCGAGGCGGGAGTGGCCGTGCTGTCGGGGGCCGCCTTCGGCGAGCACGGCGAGGGCTATTTACGATTGTCGTACGCGAACTCGGAGGCGAATCTCCGCCTCGCGCTCGAGCGGATGCGGCCCGTGTTCGAGGACCTGGCGCGCCGGCGCGCGTGAACGTCGCCGACGTCCTCGTCGACGGCCTGCGCCGCGCGGGCGTGACGCGGCTCTTCGGCGTTCCCGGAGGCGGATCGAGCCTCGACCTCATCGCCGCCGCTCGCGGCGCCGGTATCGACTTCGTCCTCACGCACGGAGAGACGGCCGCCTGCATCATGGCCGCCGTCACCGGCGAGCTGACGGAAACGCCGGGCGCCGCCCTCGTCTCCCTCGGTCCCGGTGCCGCCAGCGCCGTCAACGGCGTCGCCTACGCCCACCTCGATCGCGCTCCCCTCATCGTCTTCACCGATCGCCATCCCGCGCGCGTGTTGCCGTTCACCACCCACCAGCGCATCGACCACGCCGCGCTCTTCACGCCGCTCGCAAAGGCGAGCCTCGGCGTGGAGCCGGAGTCGGCCGCGCACTGGATCGCGCACGCCGCCCAGCTCGCGCTCGCGGAGCCACGGGGGCCCGTCCATCTCGATCTGCCCGCCGACGTCGCGAGCCGCCCCGCCCTTCCGGTCGCCACCGCGTGCCGGCCGGCGCCGCTGCCCGCGCCAAATCCGGCGATCCTTGACGACGCCGCCCGCCTGCTCGGCCGTGCCGCGCGTCCGCTCCTGATCGTCGGCCTCCAGTGCACGGCGAACGGCGCCGACAAGTGGATCCGCCCGCTCGCGGAAGCGCTCCCGGCGCCGGTGCTGGTCACCTACAAGGCGAAGGGCGTGTTCCCGGATCCGCATCCGCTGCACCTCGGCGTGTTCACCGGCGCCGCCCTCGAGGAGCCCGTGCTCGCGCGCGCCGATCTCGTCGTCACCCTCGGCCTCGACACCGTGGAGCTGATCCCGCGCGAGTGGCGCGGCCGCGCGCCCGTCCTCCACATCGCGCGCGCGCCGCACGGGGGCGACTACTACCGCCCCGCGCTCGAGGTCGTCGGCGACATCGCGCTCGTGCTGGAGGAGCTCGCGCCCCGCCTGCGCGATCACGCGCGCGCGGACTGGGACGTGGCCGAGCTGGACCGCCTGAAGCGTGCGGCGACGACGCGCCTCGCCGTGCCCACTTCCGGTCTCGCCCCCCATCGCGTGGTCGAGATCGTCCGCGATCTGACGCCCGCCGGCACCGTCGCCACCGTGGATGCGGGCGCCCACATGTTTCCCGTCATGGCGTTCTGGGCGGCGGTGGGACCGGGAGAGGTTCTCGTCTCGAACGGGCTGGCGACGATGGGCTTCGCGTTGCCGGCGGCGGTGGCGGCGCAGCTCCTCCACCGCGATCGCCGCGTGGTGTGTTTCACCGGCGACGGCGGCCTCATGCTGGCGGCGGCGGAGCTGGAGACGGCGGTACGGCGGGAGCTGCCGCTCGTGGTCGTCGTCTTCGACGACGGCGCGCTCTCGCTGATCCGGGTGAAGCAGGAGCAGCGCGCGATGCCCGGCGACTCCCTCACCTATCGCGGACCCGACTTCGCCGCCCTCGCGAAGAGCTTCGGGATGGCGGCGTGGACGGTGACGACCGAACACGCGCTTCGTGACGCCGTCGTCCGCGCGCAGGAGGCGGCGACGCCGGCGCTGATCGCCGCCCGCATCGATCCCTCCGGCTACCGCGCCACCCTCGAAGCCGTGCGCGGCGCGGCGGGAGGGGCGACGGGCTAGGCGGCCACGATGGCGGGATCGACGCGCATCACGACGTACCCTCCGACCGCGCCCGCGCCGAAGCCGGGCGCGAAGACGCGGAGGGGGCGGTCGATCGTCCCGTCGCGGACGGCGTCGTGGAGTGCGAGCGGGATCGACGCCGACGAGGTGTTGCCGACGCGCTCGATGTTGAAGTAGAGGCGATCCGCCGCGAATCCCGCCGCGTGGGCGAGGTTGAGCACCATCGTCTTGTTCGCTTGGTGGGGCACGACGAGGTCGATCGCGTCCAGATACGAGCCCGACTCGCGCTCGGGATGCGGGAGCGAGCTCAGCTCGCCGATCATCTGGCTCAGATAGCGCTTCACGAGCGTCCGCACGTCGGGCCCGTAGACGGTGATGTTGTTGTCGAACTCCGGGTTGGGCCAGATGATGGAGTCCACCTCGGGCATGGGGCCGCTCGCGTAGGTCTGGAAGAGCTCGACGTCGGGCGCCGCCCCCGCCGGCGCGGGACCCACCACCAGCGCCCCCGCGCCGTCGCCGAAGATCATGCGCGAGGTGCGCACGGTGCCGATCTTGTCCGAGAATTTCTCGCCGCACACGACGAGCACGGGCCGCTCCACTTCCTGGAGCAATCGCACCGCTTCCGAGAGCCCGTAGGGCAGGCCCGCGCAGGCGGCCACGATGTCGCACGAGCTGTGGGTCTGGAACATGCCGAGCTGGCCGGAGAGCCAGGTGGCGAGGGACGGCATCATCTTGGCGCTCGTGCACGAGCAGAAGAGGACGGCGCCGATCTCCTCCGGCTGGCGCCCGGACTTCTCGAGAGCGCGACGGGCGGCCAGGAGCGCGATGTGATCGAGATCGAGCTCCGTGTAGAGCCGCTCGCGGATCCCGGTCTTGCGCTCGATCTCCTCCGCCGTCATCGGCGACCAGCAGTAGGCGGTGTTGCGGATGAGATCGTCGTTCGTGCACGTGTGCTCGCCCCGGTACACGGCGAGCGCTTCCAGCCTCGGCATGATCGCGAAGCGCTTGCGCACGTCCACGGGCGGAAACGGGGTCACGGGCTTGCGTGACTCCGCGGGGGCAGGGCGCCGCGCGCGCGTGCGCTGGGAGCCGCGGACGCGGCGGATGAACTGGAGCACCTCGTCGTTGCGCGGCTGGAACACAACCACGAAGTCGTCGTCGTGAAGCTTGCCGACCTCGATCACGCGCGTTTTCGCGCGGTCCCACCGGTACTGGTTGTGGAGCACCATCGCCTGCCGCATGAGGGCCTCGAGGGGGGCGGCGGCGTGCGTGTACTCGATGATGTCGTCGTGGTCGTAGCCCGGGTAATCGGGGTCCCAGGTGAGCAGGTGATAGGTGAGGTTCCGTGGATTGGCGAGGATCTCGGCGACGGTGGGCTTGATCGGCGGCAGCTCGGCGCCCGCGCCCTTCTTGTGGCGGAAGACGTCGAGGAGGATGCGAAAGATCTTGTCCTCCGTCCCCTCGTCCCATTTCGATGCGAGCCCGCGGTACCCCGTCTCGATCGCCTCCGCCAGCCCGCCGCCTTCCCAGGGACGGAAGACGGGAAGGAAGACGTCGTCGCGCCGGCGCGGCACGTCCCGCCAGCGGGTGGGGCGCTTCTCGTACATGGTGAGCGCGTAGCGGTTCACCCAGAAGAGGTCGAGGGCAAGGTCGCGCAGGAGCTCGTAGCGGCTGGGGTAGTCGCCCGCCTCCAGGCGGGCCACGATCTCCGTCTCCGTGGGCGCCTTCTCCTCGAAGTCGCGACGGATGACGGCCGCGAACTGCTCGAGGGTCTGGAAGACCGAGAAGTCGAGGGCGGGGAAGAAGTTCGAGGGAAAGACCATCCGCCCATACCGGTTGATCACGAACGGCTTCATACGGCAACCCTCCGGCCCACAAGCTAAGCCCTCAGGGCCTCCGCATCAACCCTCCCTCTCGCATGCTCGACGCTCTCGATGAGCGCGATCCGCAGCCGCCCCTCACGGGCCAGCATCCCCGCCAGGGAGACCACCGCCGCCTCCGAGACCCCGAGACGACGCGCGGCTTCGGCAGCAGATACGCCGCCGCTCTCGGCCAGGCAGCCCAGCAGCGCATTGTCGAGGTCGTCCCACCAGTCCTCCATGACGATGTCCCTCTCTCTTACGCACGAATACGTCCTACTTCCCCAACGTTCGGGCAACGTCCGTGCCAAGCCTGTTCGCGGGCATTTTTCGCGGAAAGTGACGGCGGCGTCGGGCCACGCTGCTCACTCGCACGGCAGCGAGCACGTGGTCGCCCAATCGATCATCAACGGCGCGTCGGCCGCGGGGGCGATGGACGACGACGGTATACTTCGGACATGGCGATCCTCAACGCGCGCGATCAGGAAGCGGTCCGCAAGGAATTCGAGAAGCTCACGGGGCCCGTCAAGCTCGTGGTGTTCTCGCAAGAGCTGTCGGCGGCGGAGCTCTGCCGTCAGAACGAGCAGCTCGCGCGCGAGGTCGTCGCGCTGAGCGACAAGGCGTCCGTCGAGGTCTTGAACCTCGCCATCGACCGCGAGCGCGCCGAGGGCTACGGCGTGGACCAGGTGCCCGCCATCGTCGTCGAAGGCGCGCGGGACTACGGTATTCGCTTCTACGGCATTCCCTCCGGCTACGAGTTCAGCAACCTCATCGATTCCATGATCGTAGCCTCCACGGCGGCGCCCGCCCTCTCAGAGCAGACGAAGACGTCGCTGGCCGGCCTCGCGGAGCCGGTGGAGATCAAGGTCTTTTCCACGCCGACGTGACCATACTGTCCCCGGGCCGTGCGCCTGGCACAGCACATGGCGGTGGCGTCGGAGAAGGTGCGCGCGACCGCGATCGAGGCCACCGAGTTTCCGGCGATGGCGCGTGCGTATCGGGTGATGGGCGTGCCCAAGGTCGTGATCAACGACCGCGTCGAGTTCGAGGGCGCGCTACCGGAATCGGAGTTCCTCGCGGCCGTGCTCCGCGCCGTCGACACCGCCAACGGCGACGCGCACTCGCTGCCGACCACGTGATTCGCGCCCCTCACCGCGTGCGGGTGTCCTGCGCGCTCGTCGTCGCCCTTTTCGTGGTCGGCGCGATCTTTCCCGTGGCCGCCGCCGACCGCACGGCCCCTCTCGCCGTCGACGACATCGCTCCCGACTTCTCGCTCGTCGATCAGCACGGGCAGCGGCTTCGGCTGGGAGACCTCTTGAAGACGCGCGACTTCGTGGTGGTCGCCTTCTACGTGAAGGCCTTCACCGGCGGCTGAGAGCGCGAATTCTCCCGGTTCCGGGATGACGCCGCCAAGTACGCCGCGCTGAACGCCGAGATCGTCGGCATCTCCACCGATCCGCCGTCGCGCAACCTGGCGTGGACCAAGCAACTCGACCTCCCCTTCCGGCTCCTCAGCGACCACGATCCCGCCGGCGCCGTCGGCAAGCAGTACGGCGCCTGGGACGATCTCTGGAATCTCGAGCGCCGCCTCACGTTCGTGGTGGATCGCAGCGCGCGCGTGCGCTACGTAGAGGCGGGCAGTCTCGCCATCGACACGGGACGGACGCTCGACGCTCTCTCGCGGCTTGCCCGCGCGCGCTGACGCCCTGCTGTTCGCTTACGGTACGCTCATGCGCGGATACGCGCTCCACGCCGTGATCGCGCGTGGGAGCGCGTTCGTCGGCGCCGGCTCCGTTCCCGGACGGCTCCTTGATCTCGGACGTTATCCCGGGCTCGTGGCCGGGCGGGGCCGCGTGCGCGGCGAGATCTATCGTGTGCGCGACGCCGAACTTCTGGCCACCGTCGATCGCGAGGAGGGGTACAATTTCGCCCGTCGTCGAACCGTTGCCACGCTCGCCGATGGTCGCCGGGTCCGCGCGTGGGTCTATCGCTACCGCGGGCCGCGCGAGCGCGCCGTCCCCATACCCGAAGGCGACTACCGGAGGCTTCGATGGCGCTGACTGCCGCCGAGCTCGTGAAGGCCGATCAGGAGCACCTCATCCATCCGCTGCACCACCCCGTCGACAACGCGGAGCCGATCGTCTACGTGCGCGGCCGCGGCGCCACCGTCACCGACATCGGCGGCCATGAGTACATCGATGGCCTCGCCGGTCTCTGGAACGTCAACGTCGGCCACGGCCGCACCGAGCTGGCGGAGGCGGCCGCTCAGCAGATGAAGGAGCTCGCCTACTTCTCCGGGTACGTCGGGTCCTCGAGCGTACCCGCCATCACGCTTGCCGACCGTCTCATCGGCCTCGCCTACGACAACATGCAGGCGGTGTTCTTCGCCTCCGGAGGGGCCGAGGCCAACGAGTCGGCCTTCAAGACGGCGCGCTTCTACTGGAAGGCGGTGGGAAAGCCGGGGAAGGTGAAGATCATCTCGCGCCAGAACGGCTACCACGGCGTCACCCAGCAGGCGATGAGCGCCACCGGCATGCCCGCCTACTGGAAGATGTTCGAGCCGCGCATGCCCGGCTTCGTGCACGTGCAGACGTGCTATCCGTACCGGTTCCAGGGCGCCAAGCCGGGGGAGACGACGGGGCAGGCGGCGGCGCGCCAGCTCGAGGAGGCGATCCAGAACGAAGGTCCGGAAACGGTGGCGGCGTTCATCGCGGAGCCGATCCACGGCGGCGGCGGCGTGATCTATCCCACCGATGATTACTTCCCGCTCGTGCGCGAGATCTGCACGCGGCACGGCGTCCTCTTCATCGCGGACGAGGTCATCACGGGCTTTTGCCGCACGGGGCAGTGGTTCGCCCTCACGCACTGGAACGTGAAGCCCGACATTCTCTCGTTCGCCAAGGGCGTCACGTCGGGGTACCTGCCGCTGGGCGGCATCATGATCACGAAGGCGATCAAGGACGCGATGGACTCGGTGAAGCCGGAGGATCGCTGGATGCACGCCTACACGTACTCCGGCCATCCCACGTGCTGCGCGGTGGCGCTGCGGAACCTCGACATCATGGAGCAGGAGCGATTGTGGGAGAAGGCGGCCAAGATGGGAACGCGACTCCACGACGGCCTGCGCTCGGCGTTCGCCGACCATCCCCACGCGGGCGACATCCGCGGCGGCAAGGGCCTCCTGGCGGCGGTGGAGCTCGTCGAGGACCGCGCCACCAAGAAGAACTTCGCGCCCGACCGCAAGGTGGCGAACCGCCTCACGGCGGAGATGATGAAGCGGGGCGTGACCACGCGTGTGCGTCCGACGGCGGGGCCGCATCCCGCCAACGGCGATTGCATTTTCTTCGCGCCGCCGCTCGTGATCACGGCGGACCAGGTGGATCGGCTCGTGAGCGTCGCCCGCGACGCGGTCAAGGCGGTGCTCGGCGTCTGAGGCCGGCATGCGGCTCATCACAGCTCACCGCATCCTCATCGGGTGCGGCATCGCGTTCTTCCTGCTCTACGCGGCGCTCGAGCTGCGTCGCTTCTACGGCACGGGGAGCGCGGTCGACCTCGTCGTGAGCGCGCTGGCGGCCGCCGTCGCCGTCGCCTTCATCCTCTACTACCGCACGCTCTCCCGCTGGGGCCAGCGCCGTCCGTGACGTGACGCGCGCCGTCCTCGTCTACGACGCGGAATGCGCGATGTGTCGGGCGAGCGCGCTCTGGCTCATGCGGCTCGCGATCGCGGGCGGCGCCCTCGAGATCCTCCCGTGCCGGTCGAGCGTGCGGGCGGCGCGCTTTCCCCAGATCTCGGAGACGGAGTGCATGACCGCGATGCAGCTCGTGCTTCCCGACGGCCGCATCGTGGCCGGCGCCGATGCCGTGCCCGAGCTGATGCGCCGGATCCGGGGACTGGGATGGCTGGCGGCGGTGTTCGCGCTCCCCGGCGTGCGACCGCTCGCGCGGCGTCTCTACGCCTGGATCGCGCGCAACCGGATGCGGATCTCCTGCGGTCTACGACGAAGCGGCTGACGCGGAGCGGGAGCGCGCGCGCCCGCCCCTGCGAGGGCCGTTGCCGACGGACGGCTCGCGGCGGCGCAGGCGGACGGTGTTGCCGCGCACGCGATCGTTGCAGTGGCGGCAGTAGTACCCGAGCTCCACCGGCTGCGCGCACGCCTCGTGCACGAGCGACGTCTGCTTCTCGAAATGTCTCGCCCCCCAGATGGCGAGCGCGCTCACTACCACCCCCAGCTCTTTGCCACGCTCGGTCAGCGCGTACTCCGCGCGAGGCGGATGCTCCGAGTAGAGCCGGCGGGCCACGATCCCGTGCTCCTCGAGCACCTTCAGCCGCTCGGAGAGGACGTTGGGGGCAATGCCCGCCAGCGACGTCTGAAAGTCCTGGAACCGGCGGGGGCCGTGGAGGAGATCGCGCACGAGCAGCAGCGTCCACCGCTCCCCCAGGAACTCCAGGGAGCGGGCGACGGGACAGGCCTGGCCGTAACGCTTCGGCATCGCCCCAGTATAAGGAGGCGTTGACACAAATACTAGCTACTAGTATTTTGCTAGTCATGTCGACCGCGATCGCGCCCGCCCCCGTCGTCGTCCCCGATCCACGCACCGCCACCACGCGCCGGCTCCTCGAGGCGCCCATCCTGCCCACGCTCCTCCGGCTCGCCGCCCCCAGCGTGCTCATGATGGTGGTGCAGGCGGCCGTGACCACCTTCGACGTGTTCGTGCTCGGCTGGCTCGGCCCCGAAGCGCTGGCGGGCGTCGCGCTCGCCTTTCCGCTCGTGATGCTGATGCAGACGATGTCGGCGGGCGGCATGGGGGGCGGGGTGGCGTCGGCGGTGGCGCGCGCGCTCGGGGCGGGCCGACGCGCCGATGCGGATGCCCTCGTCGTCCACGCCCTCGCCATCGCGGGCGGGATGGCGGCGTTTTTCGCCGCCGTCGTCCTTGCCGCCGGTCCCGCGCTCTTTCGCGCCATGGGCGGCACCGGCGGCACCCTCGACGCGGCCGTGGCGTACTCGACGGTGATCTTCGCGGGAGCGTTCGCGCCGTGGGCGCTGAACACCCTCGCGAGCGTCGAGCGCGGCAGCGGTCAGATGGCGCTGCCGGCGGCCGTCTCGGCGGGCGGGGCGCTCCTGCACGTGGCGCTCTCCCCCGCGCTGGCGTTCGGGTGGGGACCGTTTCCGCGGCTCGGTGTGGCGGGACCGGCGCTGTCCGCCGTCGTCTGGTACACGCTCGCCGCCATCCTCCTCGCCATCCACCTCACGTCGGCGGGGAGCCTGGCGCGGCTCTCCTTTCGCGGCTTCTCCTGGCAGGCGCGGCTCTTCCGCGACATCCTCGGCGTGGGTGCGCTCGGATCGCTGAACACGATCCAGACGAATCTCACCGTGCTGCTGCTCACGGGGCTCGTAGGGCCGTTCGGCACCTTCGCGCTCGCCGGCTACGGCGTGGGCACCCGTCTCGAGTATCTCCAGATCCCGCTCGTGTTCGGCTTCGGCTCCGCGCTCGTGACCATGGTGGGAACGAACATGGGTGCCGCCCAGGTCGCGCGCGCGGAGAAGGTCGCGTGGACGGGCGCGCTGGTGGCGGGGAGCACGACGGGCGTCATCGGTTTCGTCGCTGCCATCTTTCCGGAGGCGTGGCTGACGCTGTTCACGCACGACCCGGGAGCCATCGAAGTGGGGGCGCACTATCTCCGCATCGTGGGACCCACGTATGGGTTCTTCGGCCTCGGTCTCGCCCTTTACTTCGCGTCGCAGGGCGCGCAGCGCATGGTGTGGCCGCTGGTGGCGGGCTTTCTCCGGCTGGCGCTCGCGGTCGTGGGCGCGTGGAGCGCGCGCCGGTGGCTCGGGACCGGACCCGAGGGCATCTTCGTCGCGATCGCTCTCTCGTTCACGCTGTTCGGGGTCACGCTCGCCGTGTGGCTCCGGAGGGGCGGGTGGCGCCGGTGATGCGGGAACAGCTCGAGGAAGGCGAGACGTTCACGACGCTCGAGCTCAAGATCAACTTCTTGAAGCCGGTGTGGAAGGGAAAGCTGCGCGCCGAGGGCCGCGTGATCAAGGGTGGGCGCACGGTGGGGCTCGTCGAGTGCGACATCACCGACGACCAGCAGCGTCTGGTCGCTCGCGTCAGCAGCACCTGCATGACGCTCCGAGGAGCGGACGCCACCGGCCGCTGACCGCCGTGCCACGGAAGTGGGCACTTCCCGGCAGATGCCCAAGACAGCGGCAGTTCCTCTCGCGCGGCTTCTCGATAAGTCCGCTCACTCTGGGGCATTACGCTGCGGTAAGGCTCGGCATATCGCTTGCTCCCACCGTTCACGGTCCCGACAGCGCGGTCGGCCACGACGGCAATGACGCCCTCACGGTGCGGGAGCGTTGCGAGATTTCGAGATGAGGGGGGCGTGGAGATGAACCAGGGGGCGGCGTTGGGCACGGGCCGACTCACGCGTGGGACGGCGATCGCGACGGACGCGGGCGCACAAGGAACGCAGTCCCTGGCGGCCCGCCGCCTCGCCGAGCTGGTGCCGGGTCTGATCGACGGGCTGGTGAGGGCGGGCTCGGCAGGCCTCTACCGGGACGCCACCCGCCTCTTCGAGCGGCCACTCTTTAGCCACGTCCTCGCCCTGACACGGGGGAACCAGCTGAGGGCCGCCCGCATGCTCGGCCTCAACCGGAACACGCTGAGAAAACGCTGTCGGGAGCTGGACTTACCCCTCCCGCGGGAGGCTCCGCGCCCCCCCGACGACACCGACGTCCGCCCGGACCAACGCGTCTAGGCTACCTGCCCGGCTACACCCCCGAAGCTACGGTTTTCTCCGCCACGCGGAGCACCCGTCCCCAAGGTCGGTTCTGCTATTCTGCTCTTGGCTTTTGAATACTTGGGAGGCCCCGTGGCGCTAGAGTCCCTGGAGGCTTTGCAGGAACGGCTGGTCTGGGAACAGAAGCTCGTCCAGCTCGTCGAGCGGATCCACGCCGCCAAGAGCATCGACACGATCTTCCTGGAGCTACAGGGGGAGATCCTCAGTCTCCTCGACGCCGAGCGGATGACCCTCTATGCCGTCGATCCGGAGCGCAAAGAGCTGTACTCCAAGTTCCTCGCCCTCGACGCGGTGAAGGAAATCAGGGTGCCGATCAGCGAGAGCAGCATCGCCGGCTTCACGGCGCTGTCGCGGCAGACTGTAAACATTGCCGACGCCTATGACAAGGCGGAGCTCGGGCGGATCTTCCCGACCCTGAACTTCGACAGCTCCTGGGACAAGCGCACGGGCTTCCGGACGACGCAGATCCTGTGCGTCCCGATCCTCCACGAGAGCAAGACCACCGTCGGGGTCATCCAGCTCCTCAACAAGAAGCGCGGGCAGCGGTTCACCAAGGAAGACGAGCAGGGCGTGGGGCGCATCGTGAAGACCCTCGCCATCGCCTTCAACAACCAGATCCAGCTCGGGGAACAGCGACGCAAGACGAAGTTCGACTACCTGCTGTCCCAACAGCGCGTCACCCAGGACGAGCTCAACGCCGCCATCGCCGAGGCCCGGCGCCGGCAGATCGACGTCGAATCGATCCTGATGGAGCAGTACAAGGTCTCGAAGAACGACGTGGGGGCATCGCTCAGCCACTTCTACCGGGTGCCCTTCATCGAGTACGACGAGAAGATCATTCCGCCGCCCGCCCTCATGAAAGATCTGAAGCTCGAGTATCTGCGGAAGAACCTCTGGCTTCCGCTCAAGCGCGACGGGGATGGCCTGCTCATCCTGATCGACAACCCGCAAGACATTCAGAAGCTCGACACCATTGCCCAGCTCCTGCCCCGTCACAAGGTCAGATTCGCGGTCGGTCTGCGGAAGGACATCCTCCTCTGGCTCGGCGGCCACGAGCCCGCGGGAAAGGACGCCATCGGCAGCATCCTCGGTGACCTGAAAGCGGAGGAAGCGCCCGCCGAGCGCGCCGAGGAGCTGGCAAGCGGGGTCGAGCTCGACGAGAACGACAGCGCGGTCATCCGGCTCGCCAACCAGATCATCCTCGACGCGTACCGGTTGCGAGCGTCGGACATCCACGTGGAGCCGTACGGTTCGGAAAAGGACACGATGATCCGTCTCCGCACCGACGGGAGCTGCATGGAGTACCAGCGCATCCCGGGCGGCTACCGGCGCGCCCTCGTGGCGCGGCTCAAGATCATGGCCCAGCTCGACATCGCGGAGCGACGCAAGCCGCAGGACGGGAAGATCAAGTTCAAGGCGCCCGATCGCGAGATCGAGCTCCGGGTGGCGACGATCCCGACCGCGGGCGGCAACGAAGACGTGGTCATGCGTATCCTTGCCGCCAGCGAGCCCATCCCCGTCGACAAGCTCGGCATGACCGAGCGCAATCTCCGCGAGATGAAGGCGATCTCCGAGAAGCCGTATGGGCTCATCCTCGTGGTGGGGCCGACCGGTTCCGGCAAGACGACGACGCTGCACTCCGTGCTCGGCCACATCAACCGGCCACATCGGAAGATCTGGACGGCGGAAGATCCCGTCGAGATCACCCAGTACGGCCTCCGGCAGGTGCAGGTGAATCCGAAGATCGGCTTCACGTTCGCCAACGCGATGCGCTCGTTTCTCCGCGCCGACCCCGACGTCATCATGGTCGGTGAGATGCGCGACGAAGAGACGGCCGCCACCGGCATCGAGGCCTCGCTCACCGGCCACCTCGTCTTCAGCACGCTCCACACGAACAGCTCCGTGGAGACCGTGATCCGCCTCCTCGACATGGGGCTCGATCCCTTCAACTTCGCGGACGCGCTTCTCGGCGTCCTCGCCCAGCGACTGGTGAAGCGCCTCTGCACGAGCTGCCGGGAGCCGTATCACCCCGATCGCTCGGAGTTCGACGAGCTGGCGTGGGGCTACGGCAAGGAAGACTTCGAGAAGCTCGGGCACCACTACGACGAGAAGGTGACGCTCTATCGTTCCCGCGGCTGCGGCGAATGCAACAAGACGGGGTATCGCGGCCGCGCCGGCATCCACGAGCTGCTGCTCGCGTCCGACGAGCTGAAGCGCCTCATCCAGACGAAAGCCCGCGTGGCGGAGATGCTGCCCCAGGCCAAGGCGGAGGGCATGACCACGCTCGTCCAGGACGGCATCCTCAAGGCGCTCCAGGGCATCACCGACTTCAAGCAGGTGAAAGCGGTCGCCATCAAGTAGTCTCCGCGCCGGTCTCACGCTCGTCGCGCAGGGGGACGCCCCGGAAGGCCGCGTAGACGAGCACGTCGTAGACGATCTTCAGCACGCCACCGATCACGAACGGCGCCGACAGCGCCACCGCCTGCATGACCCAGCCCGTGAGCATCGGCGTGACGGCCTGGGCGACCGTCCGCGCGAGGTTCGTCGTCGTCGCCGCCGCTTCCCGTTCGCTGTCGTGCACGATTGCCATCATGTACGCCTGGCGCGTGGGGACGTCCATCTGCGACAGCATGTGACGGATGAGGAGGAGGACGACGGCGACGGGCGCGGTGGGCGCCACCGCGATCGCGATGAGGACGACGTTCGAGATCAGGTGCGAAAGCACCATCGTCGGCAACAACCCCACCCAGGCCGCCACCCGCACCGCGAGTAGAAGCGAGAGGGCGGTGACGACCTGCACGGCGAAGAAGATCGTGCCCAGCGCTTCCAGGCTGAGATCGAAGCGCGTGTGAAGGAAGTACGCCACCAGTGACTGGAGCACGAAGCCACCCGCAAACGCGTCGAGAGCGAAGAGCGCGGCGAGCTTTCGGATGAGCGGCCCCGACACGCGGGCGCCCGGAGGCGGCGCGCTCACGGTGACCCCACGCGGAAGGGCGGCGTAGGCGACGCACTGTACCGCCGCCATCACCAGAAAAATGACGAAGAGCGGGCGGTACGCGGGAAGCGCGCCCACGAGGGCGGCGCCGGCGGCGGCGGCGGCATAGCCGACGAGGTTGTAGACGCTGAGCGCGAGCGTGCGCCGACGCACCGGCACCGCGCGCGTCACCACCACTTGCTCGATGGCCTGGAACGGTCCCGTCTCCGTGGTCGTGACCGCCACGTTGCCGATCATGGCCGCCACGATGGCCACCGCGGGCGCGGTGGCGGCGAGAAGCAGTATCGCGGACACACCGTTGAGGACGGCGAGCAGCAGGAGGGCCGCGCGTGTGCCGAGCCGCTCGGCGGGACGGCGAATCGCCCACGTGAGGATGGCCCCGCCGGCGAGGGTGAGCGTGATCGCCAATCCGATCCCGCCCGGGCCCAGCCCGAGATCGCTGAAGTAGACGGGGAGCGTGATGCCGAGGAATCCGTAGGCGAAGGTGCGCGCGGTCTTGGCGATGACCACGGCCACGACGTCGCGCGGGAGCTTCACCGCGCGACTTTAGCACCGCCCCGCGGCCTCGATTTGCACCTTGACTATAGCTCAACTTCTGTTTAGTATCGGCCTTCCCAGGAGGTGCTACATGAACCCGGTGGAGCGCGTGCTGTACCAGGAGCTCAATCACCTGATGGATCGTCTGGCGGCCACGGTGCCGCCGGGGGGTCTTGCCGCCGCCCGGAGCAGCGTCCCCACGCTCGGAGCCCGGCTCGATGACGCCGAGACCACCCTCGCCGCCGCGCGTACGTCGCTGCTGGAGGGCTATGGCCGGTGGGGCCGGGCGCTCGAGGATCTCGAGAACCTCTGGGCGCTGGCGGCGTGGCGGTCAGCCGCCGAGGAGCCGGCGGAGCAGGCCGGGGCGCTCGCGGCCTGAGGCGGACCGTTCCTCGACGTACGCGGCCCGGATGGCGTCGAAGCGCTGCCAGTAGTCCGGGATCTCCTTGGCGAGCGCAACCTGCGCGCTGACGAGCTCGGCGGTGGCGGCATCGCCATCTCCATGGGCTCCGGCGCGAGGGCTCCGCGCCGGTATGCCGTTCTGCAGGCGGAGAAGGAAGTCGCGCACGAAGCCCTGAAATTCCGCGCGGTCGTCGGCGTTGTCGCTCACCGGAGCGGGACGCCCGGCCGCGGCGCGCGCGCCGACGAGCGCGGTGAGGCAGACGTCGTCCACCGCCTCTTCGATGCGTTCGCGAATGCCGGCGTCGATGCGCGCGTGGAGATCGGACGGCGCGCGCGGTCCGTCGGGGGGCGGCGTCAACCGAGCATCCGCTCGAGGCCGACGGCGAGCGGGACCGGCAGGAGGCGGAACGCGGAGAAGAACGCGGTGGGATCGCACACGCTGTTCTCCTCCAGCATCAGGAGCTGGTCCGGCGTGATCGGGAACGAGGGCAGCCGGTGCAGCGCGCGCGCGAGCGGCGAGATGATGGCGAGAGGCACGGGAATCTTCAGGAGCCGGCGCTTGCCCAGCGTCTTGGCGATGAGATCGAGCAGCTCGACCATCGTGACCGCGTCGGGACCGCCGACCTCGTACGTTTGCTTCACGGTCTCCGACGCCGCCACCGCGCGCGCGAATGCGGTGGCGACCTGCTCGACCGGGATCGGCTGGAGGCGCTGGCGTCCGTCTCCAATGATCGGGATCGCCGCGTAGCGCTTGATCGGGGCGGCGAGCATCGAGACGAAGGCATCACCGCGGCCATAGATGATCGACGGGCGGAAGATCGTCCACGGGAGCGCGCTGCCGCGGACGGCTTCCTCCGCGGTCCATTTCGTTTGGTGATAGCGCGACCGCGCGCCCGCCCGGGCGCCGAGCGCGCTCATGTGCACGAAACGCCGGACGCCGGCGTCGGTAGCCGCGCGCAGGACGTTCACGGTGCCATCGACGTGAAGGCGCTCGAACGTCACCCCGCGCGCCGGGTACTCGCGGATGATGCCGACGAGGTGAACGACGGCGTCACAGCCGGCAATGCCGTCCCCGAGCGTTTTCGGAGCGAGCACGTCGCCCTGCACGCGCTCGATCGCCTCCAGGCCACGGAGGTCGTGCTCCGAGCCGCGCCGCACCAGGCAGCGGACGATGTGTCCTTCCGCGCGCAGCGACTGGACCACGGAGCGCCCCACGAAACCCGTCGCGCCCGTTACGAACACGCGAGCGATTCTCGCCATGGCCGGCCCCCAGCATAGCAGTTACCGTCCGGTGCGCCGGGCGGCTGCGACCGGCATCGACCTGGGACGCCGGCCCGGGGCCTTTGGAGAGCAACGGCGATGCCACGCGCGGAACGCCGGAACCCCTGCGACCGCGTGGTAAGATCGCCAGGTGGTTCGGGCGCTCGGGCTTCTCGTGGCATTGCTCCTGGTGGGGAGCGCGGCGGAAGCCCAGTCCAGGCCTGATTTCGGCGACGCCGAGGCCTCCGCCCGGGACGCCGTCGCCTCCGGGGACATTCCGGGCGTTGTAGTCCTGGTTGGTAAAGGTGACCAGATCCTCTACCACCGGGCGTTCGGTAACCGGACCCTCCTCCCCGAGCCCGTCCCCATGGCCCCGGATACGATCTTCGACATCGCCTCGCTCACGAAGCCCTTCGGAACCACCCTTGCCGTGATGGCCCTCGTGGAGCGGGGGGCCATCGACCTGGACGCGCCCCTCGGGCAATACCTCAAGGAATTCAAGGGCCGCCCGTTCCAGGGGGTCACCATTCGACGCATGCTGACCCACAGCGCCGGCTTCCCCGGCTACCCGCCCAACGCGACGGTGGAGCGAGGCTTCCCGCGCGCAGCCGCCTCGCTGGCGGCGATGAAGCTCGACTATCCGCCGGGCGGGAGCTTCCAGTACAGCGACACGGGGTTCATCCTGCTCGGCGAGGTGGTGCGGCGCGTCTCCGGCCAGCCCCTCGATCGTTACCTCGATCGCATCCTCTTCCACCCGCTGGAACTGCGCGACACGTCGTTTCACCCGACCGAGCGCTCGCGGGTGGCCGCCACCGAGATCTTCAACGGCCGGTTGCTGCGGGGCGAGGTGCATGACCCGCGGGCGCGATTGCTCGGTGGCGTAGCCGGCCACGCCGGCATGTTCTCCACCGCCTCCGACCTCGCGCGTATCTGCCAGATGCTGCTCGACAACGGCGCCCTCGGCCGCAAGCGCGTCTTCAACCCGGCCACCGTGAGGCTGATGTGGACGCGGTCGCCGGAGGGATGGGGCTCGCGGGCCCTCGGCTGGGACGCGATGTCGTCGTACACGCAGGGGATGGCGCTGTTCTTCCCCGCCGGCTCCGTCGGTCACACCGGCTTCACGGGCACTTCGGTCTGGATCGACCCCTCGAGTCGCAGCTACCTGATCGTCCTCACCAATCGCGTACATCCGAACGGCGGCGGCTCCGCGCGCATCCGCGAGTTACGACAGCGGATGACGGCGGCCGTGGGCGCCACCCTCTTCAGTCCGTCATCGGTGCCGCCGGCCGCCACGGATGCCACCGCTGCCGACGATGCGCCTGCCAACGGAAACGAGAGCCCGGACGGCAAGAACGACGCCGACAAGAGCACCGACGCCAAGAACGCGGACGGCAGCGTGAGCACCAGCACCGGCGCTCCCACCGGCGGCCCGACCGCTCCCGACGCGGCGGCGCCGGAGGTGACGCCGCCCGCCACCCCGCCGCCGGCCCGCGTCGTCCTTCGGCCGATACGCTCCGGGCTCGACGTCCTCGTCGATCGGAACTTCACGATGCTCGCCGGCCACCGGGTGGGGCTCGTCACCAACCAGACCGGCATCGACGCGCGCGGGCGCCGCGGCATCGACCTCATCGCCAACGCCGCCGGTGTGCGGCTGGAGGCGATCTTCTCGCCGGAGCACGGGCTCACCGGTACTTCCAACACCAACGTGCCCCACGGCCGCGACCCGGTCACCGGCCGTCCGGTGTGGAGCCTGTACGGCTCCGCGCGTCGCCCCACCGCCGAGATGCTGCACAACGTCGACATGATCGTCTTCGACGTGCAGGACGTGGGCGCGCGCTATTACACGTACCTCACCACGCTCGTGTACGTGATGGAGGAGGCCGCCCGCCACCGCATCCCCGTCGTCGTGCTCGATCGGCCGAATCCGATCACCGGGCGCGTGGTGGAAGGCCCGCTCATGGATCCGGATCTGATCTCGTTCACGGCTCCGCATCCGATCCCGGTGCGGACCGGCATGACGATCGGCGAGTTCGCGCGCATGGCGGCGACCGAGCGCAGGATTCCCGTGAAGCTCACGGTGGTGCCGCTCGCCGGCTGGGACCGCTCGCGGTGGTTCGACGACACCGGTTTGCCGTGGGTGAACCCGTCGCCCAACATCCGCTCCGTCGCGCAGGCGCTGCTCTACGCGGGCGTCGGGCTCCTGGAAGCGACGAATCTCTCGGTCGGCCGCGGGACCGACATGCCGTTCGAGGTGGTGGGGGCGCCCTGGATCGATTCCAACGTGCTCGCCGACGTGCTCAACCGCCGGCACCTGGCCGGCGTTCGCTTCGAGCCGGTGTGGTTCACGCCGACCGAAGACGTGTATGCGCGCGTGTCGTGTGGCGGCGTACGGCTGGTCACCACGGACCGCGACGCCATCCGCCCGGTGACGGTGGCCTTCGCGGTGGCGGGGGCGCTACGCGAGCTCTACCGCGACCAGTTCAGGCCGGAGAGTATCCAGAACCTCCTCGTGAACCGGTCGACGATGTGGGCCTTCCTCAGGAGCGAACCGCTGGATCGAGTTCTCGCGTGGGCGGATATGGAACGCGTGAGCTTCCTGAACCGGCGGGCGTCGTATCTCATCTATCCTTGAGCCTCCCGCGCACCGGATTGTCGTTCGTCGTCGTCTGACCTCCGGCTCCTGATCCGCGACTGTCTCGAGGCGGCCCGCCCGGTGGCGGGCGGCTAGCGCGTGATGACTTCCAGCTCCGGCGGCATCTCCACCCTGAGCTTCTCCTTGCGCGCGGCGGGAATGACCACCGTGCGGACGTTGCCATCGCTCACGAACCGCTCTTCCGGGTGCTGATCGAAGTAGGCGAGCCAGTAGGCGAGGTCGCGCTCGACGGCCTGGATGCGCGGGAGCCGGAGGGGATCGAAGCTCTTCGAGAAGGGCGAGGGCGCGGGGCCGCCCGCCACCATGAGGATCGCCTCGTGGTTGTACGTCGTCCCCTTGGCGACGCCGCGCACCGCCCAGCTCACGTCCTTCGGATAGACACCGTGTGGGAGCGCGATGGTCCGGATCCGATAGTCGGGGACGTGGCGCTGGATCCACTGCTGGGCTTCGGCGATCTGCCCGCGCACGACTGGCTCCTCGTACTTGCCGAGGTTGGCGTGCCAGAGCGTGTGGTTGCCGATCTCGAAGCCGTGGCCGGCGAGGTACTGGAGCTTGCGGCCCTCGTATTCGGGCTGGTTGAAGAGGCGGTTGGGCTTGCTCGCCCCCGGCAGCACGTAGAACGTGGCCACGTGGCCGAAGTCCGGATGCTCGCGGGCAAACGCTTCCAGGATCCCGACCGCGCACTTGGGATCGATGACGAGGCGGCCACCCTCCTCGACGTACCGGAACTGGCCCGGCGAGGAATCGTCGAAGGTGAGCACCACCGGCGTCGTGCCGGCGGGCAGGTCGATGCGCCGGTCGAGGAGCGCGTTGAGCCCGAGGAGCCGGTAGCCACGCTTGTAGAGCGACTCCAGATCACCGCGGAAATTCTCGGGCGTCCGAGTCCAGCGCTCTTCCGGGTAGTCGATCTTGTGGTACTCGAGGATCATCACGCGGCCGAGCTCGTTCGGCGGCAGTGGCGCCTGGGCGCCTGCCGTGAAGGGGAGGAGAAGGCCGAGCGCGACGCCGGCGAGAGCGCGCGTCACTGAGCGGCGAGCGATCCTTTCGTGCGGAGCGCGGCTCCCGTGTAGTCGTTCCGGGGATTCCACAGCATCCAGCCCATCGCCCCCGCGTCCTCGCCGCCCTTGATCTGCGCGCGCACTTCGGCGACGCCGAAGATGCGACGGTCAAAGGCGTAGTCGCGGAAGTCCTGGAGCCAGGGCCGCACACGCACCACCGATGTCGAGGACCGCTTGCGGATCAGCCGCACGCTCTCGTACACCACCTCGTAGGGATGCTGGACCGGGTTGCGATACCCCGGGATCCCGACGTGGTAGCCCGACGGGTAGACCATCGGGCAGATGTAGTCGAGGTGCGGAGCCAGCTCCTCGATGCGCTGGCCGATATCCGTGTCGTTCTCGTTGAACGCGGTGTAGCCGAAGAGGTCGGCGGCCACGAAGGCGCCCGTGGGCCCGATCTCGCGCCGCGCCCGACCGAGGAAGCTCGCGACGGTGGGCAGCCGTGTCTCGCGGTTCACGGGCCGGGAGTACTTCGCCGCCGCCAGGCGACCGTCGGTCGGGAAACGCACGTAGTCGAACTGGACCTCGTCGAAGCCCTTCGCCACCGCCTCCTTCGCGATGGCGATGTTGTACGCCCACACCTCTTCGCGGAAGGGGTCCATCCAGACGAGGTTCTCGCGGTCGATCCAGGGCTTGCCGCTCCGGGTGTCGGTGATGGCCCAGTCTGGACGGTGGGTGCCGAGGACATTGTCCTTGAAGGTGACGATGCGCGCGATCGTGTAGATGCCGCGGCGGCGGAAGTCGGACAGCATCGACTCCATGTCGAGGATCACCGGACCCTGGGCGCCCGCCGCGAGCGCGAGCGGCACCTCGGTGCGGTACGGAATCCAGCCGCGATCGCCCTTGACGTCGATCACCACCGCGTTGAGCTCGGTCCGGGCCACGAGATCGAGGACCCGGTTGCGGATCCCCTTGTCCGAGATCCCGAAGTAGGTGAGATAGGCCGCCTTGATCGCCTGCGGCTTCAGCACCACCTCGAGGGGCCCGGTGGTGGGCTCGATCGTGACCTTCTCGTAGCCCGGCAGCTTCACGAGCAGCGGGCCCTCGGCGGCCGACGTGATCGAGAACGCGCCCTCGGCATCGGTGAAGGTTTCCGTCCCGTTGACGACGACGGCGGCGCCGCGCGCGGGCGCACCCTTCTCGTCGAGAACGCGCCCGCTGACCGGAGTGACCCAGGGCGTCCGCGGCGTCGTCGGCGTCAGCGTCGCCGGCGGAGCGGGCGGAGCGGACGGCGTCAGCTCGGGCGCGCTGCCCTTCGGCTCCGACGGTGGCGTCAGGCGCGGGCTCGGTACCGGCGTGTCGTGGCGAGGGACGGCGATCGTCGGGTACGCGGGGGACGCCGACGCCTCCGGTGTGGCGACCTCGAAGGGAATGCTGGGGACGGCGGACAGCACGGGATGAGCCGGAGTCGTGGCCACCGTCTTCGCGCGCAAGCCCGTCGGCGTGAGGAGGCCGTAGCCGAAGGCGATTGCGATCGAGAGCAGGAGGACCGTGAAACCGCCGTCTACGAGATGACGACGTCGTTCCACGCCGAGCGGATCGAGCATCTGTAACGACCATAGCGAGTGTTCGAACCGCGACCAAGCAAAATCGTGCGGCGTACAATCGGCGTGCATGACGACGTCACCGCTCGGATGCAAGACGGCACGCCAACGTGTCATCGAGGCGAACGGTGTACGTCTTCACTTCCTCGACGCCGGGATAGCGGGCGCTCCCGTCCTGCTCTTCTTGCACGGGGGAGCCGCCCACGCCCACTGGTTCGACGCCGTCACCCCCGCCTTCAGCGATCGCTTCCACGTCATCTCCCTCGACCAGCGTGGCCACGGCCAGAGTGACTGGCCGCGCCCGCCCGCCTACTCCACGAAGGAGTTCACCGCCGACCTCGTCGCCCTCCTCGACGCGGAGGGCTGGGACCGCGTGGTCCTCATCGGCCACTCGATGGGTGGCCACAACGCGCTCTCGTTCGCGGCCTGGCATCCCGAGCGCGTGCAGGCGCTCGTCGTCGTCGATTCGCGACCCGCCATCCCCGACGACCGCCTGACGCTGATGCACCAGCGCGGCGAGCGGCCGCTCCGATTCCATCCCACGCGGGAGGCGGCGGTGGCGGCGTTCCGACTCCTGCCGCGGGAGACGGTGGCCGATCGCGCGCTCCTCACGCACATGGCGGAAGAAGGCGTCGTGAAGCGCGAGGCGGGGTGGGTCTACCGCTTCGATCCCGCCAGCAACCGCGATCGCCAGCCCGTGGACGCCTGGGCCCTGCTCCACCGCATCGCCGCCACCACGCTCATCGTGCGCGGCGAGCTGAGCCCGGTGCTGCCTCCCCCGATGGCCGAGCGCATGCGCAACGCGATCGCGAAGACGACGCTGGTCGAGATCCCGGGCGCTTACCACCACCTCGTGCTGGACGCCCCCGCCGCGTTCGCCGACGCCCTCGACGCCTTCCTCGCTCAGGTCCTCGCTCAGGTCTGAAGCGCAGAGCCCTCATTCGGTCAACGGTGCGAGCCCAGCGCGGGTTCCGGGCGCTGCCGTCGCCGACGGGGCCGCGACGCGCGCGGGCGCCTAGGCGACGCCGGTGTGGAGGGCGATGGTGCCGAGGCCGAGCCGGCGATGACGGACATCGCGCAGCCCGGCCTTTTCCATCAGTCGAGCGAGCTCGTCGGCGCTGACGAACGCGTAGACGGAGTCCGGGAGGTACGTGTACGCCTGGCGGTCACCGGCGATCACGGCGCCCACCGCCGGCACCACGTGGCGGAAGTAGAGCCCGAAGAGCCGGGCCCAGAGCGGGCTCGCCGGCCGCAGGATGTCGAGGGTGACCACGAGCCCGCCCGGCCGGGTCACCCGCCGCATCTCCTCGAGCCCGCGGGGCAAATCCTGGAGGTTGCGGAGGAGGAACGCGGAGGTGACGCACGCGAACGTTCCGTCCTCGAACGGGAGCGTGGCGGCGTCGGCGACGGTGAGCGCGATGCCGGGAGCGGCGCCGATCTTCCGGCGCGCGTGCGCCAGCATGCCCTCCGAGAAGTCGGCGCCGACGACGAACCGATCGCTGGTCTCGGCGCGGATGGCGCGGGCGAGGTCGCCGGTGCCGGTCGCCAGGTCCAGCACGGCGCCGGGAAGCGCTGCCGCCGCCGCCCGCGCCGCCGCTCTCCGCCAGGCGTGATGACGGCCGCCCGTCATCAGACCGTTCATGAGGTCGTAGCGACCGGCGATGCGACCGAACATCGCCTGCACCTGGTCCGACTTGCCCGCGCTCATCGCGCGACCGTCAGCGCGGCATGCCCACGGCCATGCCCGCGATGACGGCGACCAGGACCACCACCGCCACGTAGCCGTTGACGTTGAAGAACGCCACGTTCAGGCGCGAGAGATCGTCCGCGCGCACGAGCGAGTGCTCGTAGGCGAGGAGCGCCGCCGCCACCGCCCAGCCCGCCCAGTAGAGGGCGCCTAGCCCCGTCATCCACCCGAGAAGCGCGAGCGCGCCCGCCGTGAGGAGGTGATTGACGCGCGCGGTGCGGAGGGCGGCCGCGATCCCGAAGCGCGCCGGTACGGAATGGAGGCGGTGGGCGCGATCGAAAGCGACGTCCTGGCAGGCGTAGATCAGGTCGAAGCCGGCGATCCACACCGTCAGCGCAAACCAGAGGACGACGGCGGGCGCGTCGAGCCGGCCGCGCACGGCGATCCACCCGCCGGCGGCCGCGATGCCGTCCGTGAAGCCGAGGATCCAGTGCGACGTCCACGTGAAGCGCTTCGTGTACGAGTAGCCGATCAGGAAGGCGAGGGCGAGGGGCGCGAGGGCGAGACAGAGCGGATTCAAGAGCGCCGCCGCCCCGAACATGACGAAGGCGCCGAGCGCCGCCAGCACGCGCAGGGTTCCCGGCCGGAGGAGGCCGCGCGGCAAGTGGCGTCCGGCCGTGCGCGGGTTCCGCGCGTCGAGCTCGCGATCGACGACGCGGTTCACGGCCATCGCGCACGTGCGCGCGCCCACCATCGCCACCGTCACCCAGATCGCCGTCCACCAGCCCGGCCAGCCGCGGGCGGCCAGGATCATCGCGATGTAAGCGAAGGGCAGGGCGAAGACGGTGTGCTCGAACTTGATGGCGTCGAGCAGGTGCGACGCCGTGCTCAGAGGCCGTACTCCGTCCACCGGCGCGTCACCAGCGCGCGCACGTCCTCGGTCATGAGGATCTCGGCCGGCCACGGCTGCGTGATGTCGTCGAGCGGCCCCTTCTCGGTGGCGTCGATGCCGAGCTTGCCGCCGAAGCGGTGGCGGACGGCCGCGTGATCGAGGTCGTCCATCGGACCTTCGAGGATCATGAGATCGCGCTTGGGGTCGATGTTCCCGCTGGCGCGCCAGGCGACCTCGGAGAGGTCGTGCACGTCGACGTGCTCGCTCACCACCACGATCGTCTTCGCCAGCATCATGAGCCCCATGCCCCACAGCGCCGTCATCACCTTGCGCGCCTGTCCCGGGTAACGCTTGCGGATGGACACGATGACGAGGTTGTGGAAGATGCCCTCCGCCGGCATGTTGATGTCCACGATCTCGGGGAGCATCAGCTTCATGATGGGCAGGAAGAGCCGCTCCGTCGCCTTGCCGAGCCAGTAATCCTCCTGGGGCGGCCGCCCCACGATCGTGGTCGGATAGATCGGCCGCGCCCGGCGCGTGACCGCGGTGAGATGGAACACCGGATAGTCGCGCGCGAGGGAGTAGTAGCCCGTGTGATCGCCGAACGGGCCTTCGAGCCGTCGTTCGGCGGGATCGACGTAGCCCTCGAGGACGATCTCGGCATGGGCGGGGACCTCGAGGTCGATCGTCCGGCAGCGCACCATCTCCACGCCGCGCCCGCGCAGCCACCCGGCGAACACGACCTCGTCGATGCCGGGCGGCAGCGGCGCGGACGCCGCGTAGATCAGCGCCGGATCGCCTCCGAGGGCGATCGCCACCGGCATGGTGGCAGCGCCGGCGGCGGTCCGCGCCGCGGTGGCGGCGTCCGTGGGCGCGTGCGCTTCCGCCGTGCGGTGGTGCTCGGCGCCGCCCTTGTGGATCTGCCAGTGCATGCCGAGCGTGCGATCGTCGAAGACCTGGAGCCGATACATGCCGACGTTGCGCGCGCCGGTGACGGGATCACGCGTGAAGACGGCCGGCAGCGTGATGAAGCGACCGGCGTCGCCGGGCCAGCACTTGAGGATCGGTAGCCCCGCCAGCGACGGCGCGCGCGTCTCCACCACTTCCTGGCAGGCGGCCTCGCTGACCATCCGCGGCGCCGACTTCGCGACGTCGAGCAGCGTGCCCAGCTTGCGGAACCGCTCGACGAATGTTCCGGGTATTTTCAGATCGAGCAGACGTGCCAGCCGCTCGCCGACCTCGTCCAGTCGTTCCACGCCGAGCGCCCACGCCATGCGCTCGGCCGCGCCGAAGGTATTGATGAGCACCGGCACGTCGCCCGCGTCCACGTGCTCGAACAGCAACGCGACGTTGGCGGCGCCGGCGCGCTTGGAGACGCGATCGGTGATCTCGGTGATCTCCAGCTCGGACGAAACGGGCGCCGTGATGCGGCGCAGGCGGCCGTGCTTTTCGAGGTGGACGGCGAACTCGCGCAGGTCCGTCCAGATCATCGGCGGCGAGCGCGCGCCACCGTCAGTCGCGGTGAAAGAGCATGACGAGCCAGCCCGCGATGACGGGAAAGACGAGGCTCGGAAGAACGCGCACCATGACGAAGTGCCAGCCCATGAGCGGCGCCTCCCACGCGATGATTCGCTGCATCCCGAAGAGCGACCACGACGTCATGTAGGCGACGAGCGGCGCCGTGGCGGCGCCCGAGTGGGCCAGCGCCACCATGAACGGCACGCTGACCATCGGACCGCCCGGCGTGAGCACGCCGGCGAGGGCGGCGATGACGATCGCCCGCAAGCCACCTTCGCGACCGAAGTGGCGCGACACCACCTCTTCCGGGACCAGCACCTGCATCAGCCCGGCGAGAACCAGCGCCGGCAGCAGCCTCGGCAGGATGAACCACAGCATCTTGAACCCGTTGCGCGCGCCGATCATCGGCAGCGCCGGGTCCTTGGCGTAGGCGACTCCGGCGAGAACGATGGCGAGCGCGACGAGGACCGCGGTGGAGGCATCGAACGGTGGGCGCATCGGGACTCCTTTCGCTGAACCGGCGGACATTATTGCACGATGGCTACAGCGCGGAGCGGAGGCGGGGACGGCGGATGGGCGACGGTCAGGCGGAGGCGGCGAGACCGATACGGCTCAGATAGTCCAGGATGCGGGTCCACTCCACGGGTTTTGTAAAGACCACGTCGGCGCCCGCCTGGCGCGCTCGGCTGAGATAGGGCTCGCCGTAGCCCGTCACGACGACGACGCGGGTGCGGCCCTTGGCGCCCGCCACGATCTGTCTGATGAGCACGTCGCCCGGAATATCGGGAAGGCCGAGGTCGCTGAGGACGACGTCGAAGTCCTTCTCGGCCGCGATTTCGGCGGCCTCGCGTCCGGTGCCGGTCGCCGTCACGTGCGCGCCCTCCGCGCGCAGGAGGACGGTGAAGACATCGCGGATGTCCGTGGAATCCTCGACGATCAAAATCCGCAATCCCCGCAGCGCCATAGGCAAACAGCGCCCCCCCATAACCCAGTTGAGCAAGGCGAATGCCAACGAGACCCTGTCGGTTATACTTGTGATGAGAATGGGGTCGCTGTTCGCATCGAGCGTCATCGACAGCCTCGAAGATGCTCTCGTCGTCACCGATCGTTCCCTCGCCGTTCTCTGCTGGAATACCGCAATAGAGCGGATGACGGGCGTGCCGCGCGCCGATGCGCTCGGCCGTGACGTCGAGACCGTCCTGCCCTTCGCGCGCGACGCCGACCTCGGCCGTCGTTTCCGCCGCGCCCTCGAAGGCGAGCCGACGCAGTCGGGCGAAGTGCCCTATGCGATACCCGATCGGGCGCGGCACGGATGGATGGAAGCGCGGTGCGTTCCGTGGCGGGACGAGAGCGGCCGCGTGGCCGGCATCGCCGCCTTCCTCACCGACGTCACCGCGCGGCGCCAGCGGCGGCTCATGGTGGGCGCGCTGGAGGCGATCGGCCACTCGCTCACGTCCTCGCTGGATCTCGACGAAGTCCTCGAGACGATCGTCGGGAAGGCGCTCGAGGTGATGAGCGCGGAGTCGGCGCTCGTCGTGTCCTGGGACGGCGTGGCGTCGGAGCTGCGCGTGATGCGCGCGGCGGGGCGCCTCAGCGCGGAGTACGCGCGCGCGGGAACCATTCCGCTCGCGGGCGGCGCCATGAGCCGCGCCGTGCGCGAGGCGCGTCCGGTGAGCACCGCGAACATCCTCGCCGATCCCAGCATGCGGTTGAGCCCGGAGCGGTCGAGCCGAGTGCAGCAGGAAGGTTTCAAGGCGACGGCGGCCGCTCCCCTCTCGTCGAAGGGACGGGTCATCGGCGCCCTCGCCGTGCACTACTGGACGGAGCGGACGTTCAGCGAGGAAGAGATCGCGGGGCTGAAGATCCTTGCCGAGCAGGCCGCCGTCGCCATCGACAACGCGCGCCTCTACGCCGACGCCACCCGCCGCGCCGATCGGCTCCGTGACCTGGCCGAGGTCGAGCGCATCATCACCGCCTCCCTGGACGTCGATGAAGTCCTCCATCGCATCGCCAGCGCCGCCGCCGGGCTCACGCCGGGCGCGCTCGCCGCCGTTCATGTCTTCGACGTGGAGCGCGACACGCTCGTCGTCAAGGCGACCTCGTCGTCGGAGCTGCACGAGGTGCCCGCGGACCGGCCCGCGCGCGCCGGGCTGAGCGGGATGGTGGCGGAGACGCGGGCGCCCGTGCTGGTGGCCGATCCCGTCACTCATCCGCGCACGCTGGCGTCGGCGTGGTGGACGAAACGGCCGCGCGCCACGTACTACGGCGTTCCCATCCTCATGAGCGAGACGTTCGTCGGCGTCCTCGACTTCATCCTGCCCTCGGGGCTGCCCGACGCGGAGGCGCAGGAGGTGCTGCGCTTGCTCGCCGCCCACGCCGGCGTCGCCATCAGCAACGCCTCGCTCTTCCAGCGCGAGCGCATCCATCTCGAGCGGATCCGCGCCCTCGCCGGCATGAACCAGCGCATCTCGAGCGCGCTCGATCTGGACCAGCTCCTCGCCATGATCGCGGAGTCCGCCGCCAAGCTGAGCGGCGTCACCTTCGCGTCGTTCTGGCTCGCCGACGGGGAGCGACAGACGCTCACGCTCACCGGGGGCTCCGTGGCCGAGATCGCCGACGATCTCCCGCAGCGCGTGGCGCGGTACGACGAGGGCGGCGTGGGCTGGATCGCGCGGCATCGGGCGTCGCTGACGGTCGACGACGCGCTCTCCGATCCACGGATGCTCCGCGTCGCCGCCTGGTGGCATCGATGGGGCCTGAAGGCGTTCGCGGGCTTTCCCGTCCTCGCCGGCGACGAGCTGTTGGCCGTACTCGTGCTGACGCACTCGCAACCGATCACGATCTCGCCCGAGCTGTGCGACGTGCTCGCCATGTTCATCGGCCAGGCCGGCGTCGCCATCCAGAACGCGCGGCTCTTCCGCGAGGCGCAGCGCCGACGTGACGTGGCGGAGGCGCTGGCGCGCCTCGGCCGCGATCTCACCGCGACGCTCGATGCCGAGCGCATCGGCGAGCTGGTCACGCGCGGCATCGTCGAGCTGCTCAACGTCAAGCGCTCGGTCCTGTTCCGCTACGAGCCGGCCGCGGGAACGTTGCATGCCATAGCCGGCTTCGGCAGCAGCGACGATCTCGCGGGGTATGTCGTCGGGCCCGGCGAGGGATTGTCCGGACGCGCGGTCGCCGATCGGAAGATCGTGACGTCGGTGGACGTTCTCAATGACCCGTCGCTGCGCATCGACCCCGCCGGCAGCGCCCGCCTCCGTGCGCGCGGGGTGGAGGCGGCGGCGGCGGTGCCGCTGCTCACGCACGAGCGCATCGTGGGCGCGCTCGCGGTCGGCGCCGAGCGGGGCCGCGAGTTCTCGCGCCACGAGTTGGAGACGCTTCAGATCTTCGCCGATCGCGCCGTGCTCGCCCTCGAGAACGCGCGCCTGTACGCCACCGCCCGCGACAGCCTCAACCGGTTTCGCGAGACGCAGGCCCAGCTCATCCAGGCGGGGAAGATGTCGGCGCTCGGGCAGCTCGTCTCCGGCGTCGCCCACGAGCTGAACAACCCGCTCAGCGTCATCATCGGCTACGGCCAGCTCTTGCTCTCGCGCGATCTCGACCCGGAGGCGCGCCGGCCGGTCGACATGATGGTGTCGCAGGCGGACCGCATGGCGAAGATCGTGCGCAATCTCCTGTTCTTCTCGCGCCAGCGCCCGCCCGAGCGCGTGCCCGTCGCCATCAACGAGGTCATCGAGCAGACGCTGGCGCTCCGGATCAACCAGCTGCGTCTCTCCGGCATCGACGTGCAGACGGACTTCGCGCCGAAGCTTCCGGGCGTAGCCGGCGACACTCATCAGCTCCAGCAGGTGTTCTTGAATCTCCTCCTTAACGCCGAGCAAGCGATCACCGAGTCGCGCCGCGGTGGCCGCATCGTGTTTCGGACGCGACCGCTGCCGGAAGGGAAGGGCATCCTCGCCCAGGTCATCGACGACGGTCCCGGCATCCCCGCCGACGTCCTCCCGCGCATCTTCGAGCCGTTCTTCACCACCAAGGAAGTGGGCGCCGGCACCGGGCTCGGCCTGTCCGTCTCGTATGGCATCGCCGAAGAGCACCACGGGCGGCTCTACGCGGAGAGCCGTCCCGGCGAGACGATCTTCAACCTCGAGCTCCCCGCGGCGCCGCCCGTGATCGTGTCCGCGGTGACGAAGGCGCCGGCGCCGCCGGTTCACTTCGCGGGACGCACCGCGCTCGTGGTGGAGGACGACGCCGCCGTCGTCGATCTCGTCATGACGTTGCTGGGGCAGGGCGGCTGGCGCGTCGACGTCGCCTCCACCGGGAAGAGCGGTCTCGGCCTTCTCCGCGGCCGGCCGTACGATCTCATCGTGTCCGACATCCGGATGCCCAACGGCAGCGGCCAGCATCTCTACGAGAACGCGCTCGCCCACGACCTGTCGCTGCGCGATCGCTTCATCTTCATCACCGGCGACACCGCCAACCCGGAAGCCGCCGCCTTCCTGAAGGACAGCGGGGTGCCGATCGTCGAGAAGCCGTTCCAGCCGATCGCGTTTCTGGAAGCGGTGCATCGGGTGGCGAGTCGGCTGCCGGCGGTGGGGCGCGGTTAGCGTCGCGCCTGATACTGATCCTTCATTCAGTGGGTTGACGATTCACCGTTGACAGCGCCCCTCTGCGCGCGTAGAGAGGGGGGGCGATGACGAAGGCCGAGCTGGTGGCCATTCTCGCGAAGCAGTCCGGCGGCTCCAAGCGATCGGCCGAAAAAGCGATCGAAGCCTTCCTCGCCGGTATCGTGGATTCGCTCCGCCGCGGTCGCCGCGTCACGATCAGCGGGTTCGGAACGTTCGTCATCACCAAGCGCTCCGCCCGCAACGGCCGCAACCCGCGCACGGGCAAGGAGATCCTCATCCCGCCCGCGAAGGTGGCCCGCTTCCGTCCTGCGCGCTCGCTGAAGACGTGGTTGCGTTGACTGTTCGCGTGCGGTCCCGTATCGTGTAGCCCGTTGTCGAGTTGGTGGGGGATCGTCTAGCGGTAGGACGCCGGGTTCTGGCCCCGGTAACGGGGGTTCGAGTCCTCCTCCCCCAGCCATCTCTTCACGCTGTGATTTGTTTCTTGATCGTGATCGCGCGGCGCGTGGCGGCGTCGCGCGTCGTGCACGGCCCCATCGTCTAGAGGCCCAGGACACGGCCCTCTCAAGGCTGAAACACGGGTTCGAATCCCGTTGGGGCCACCACCGGACTTACATAAATTAAGTCCGCGAAAAGTTTCGACAGCGACGCCTCGCCAGTGAACTCGTAGACGAGGCGAGCTCTTCTCCCGGGTCCCTTCACCGGTGGCAGCTCGGGCGGCCTCGGTACCGGGCGGAACACGATTCGATCCACCAGCACCTCTCGCAGGAGGCGTCGCGATTCGGCGACGCCCGCACGCGCGTAATGTCCGAATACTCGGCCGAGCTGGCTTCGTGCACGCGCCCGAGGGAGGAGGGTAAGCTCGGCAGATGACTGCCGACGTCCCGCGCTTACAGCTCCTGCTCGTGTCCCTGGCCGGATGGATAAATCGCTACCAACAGCACGTCATCGAATACCTCGTAGCGGAGAACCGCGTTCTCCGAGAGCAGCTGAAGGGCCACCGCCTGCGGTTGAAGGATGAGCAGCGCTGCCGTCTCGCGGCAAAAGGACATCAGCTCGGCCGACGGCTGTTGAGTCGGGTTGCCACGATCGTGACACCGGACACGATCCTGCGCTGGCATCGGCGCCTGATTGCGAAGAAGTGGAGCTACCCGCGGAAGCGACGCGGGCGTCCGAGGACGATGAAGAACATCGCGAGGCTTATTGTGCGGATGGCCACGGAGAACCCGACGTGGGGCTATAGCCGAATCCAGGGCGCACTGAAGAACCTCGATCATCGGGTGGCTCGAAGTACGATCGCGAGGGTGCTGAAAGAGCAGGGCGTCCCGCCTGTGCCGGACCGGCCAACGTCGTGGCGGACGTTTCTCCGAGCGAGTTGGGGAAAGATTGCGGCCGCCGACTTCTTCACGACGGAAGTGTGGACGGCGCGTGGGCTCGTGACCTACTACACTCTCTTCGTGCTGGATCTGTGCACACGGCGCGTGCACGTAGCTGGCTCGACGCCGCACCCGGATGAGGCCTTTATGACCCAGGCGGCCCGGGGTCTGACCGACGCCGTCGACGGCTTCTTGGTGGAATATCGGGGTCTGATCTGTGACCGGGACACGAAGTGGATGGACGGATTCCGGCGCGCCATCGAAGACGCCGGCGTGCGTATCGTGCAGACGCCGATTCGAGCGCCGAATGCCAATGCCTACGCGGAGCGGTTCGTGCGCTCTATCCGCGAAGAGTGCCTCGATCGGGTCATTCTCTTCGGAGAGCGACGTCTGCGCCACGTCGTCGACGAGTTTGTGGCGCACTATCACGGCGAGCGGAATCACCAAGGACTCGGCAATCGATTGATCGCGCCACAAAGTGGCCAGAACCTCGGCACGCACGTTCGCTGTCGCGAGCGGCTCGGAGGCTTATTGCGCTATTACCATCGCGCAGCCTAGCCGTGGGTGGAGTTTTCGGACATTACGGGCTGGCAGTGGGCCTTCCCGGCGACGCGCTTTTACGTCGATCGCGTCACGGGACAACGGCGTCGCCATCACCTGCATGAATCCGTGATCCAGCGGGCCGTCAAGGAAGCCGTCCTCAAGGCCGGCTTGGCGAAGCGAGCCACCTGCCATACATTCCGGCATTCCTTCGCGACGCACCTGCTCGAAGACGGCTACGACATTCGCACCGTCCAGGAACTGCTCGGACATCGCGACGTGAGTACGACCATGATCTACACCCACGTCCTGAACCGTGGGCCGGCAGCTGTCCGCAGCCCGGCGGACCGTCTGTTCCGGACTTGATCGAGGTGAGAAGGCGCCTTCGCTACGCTGCGCGAGCTCGCAAGATAACAGGGCGCGTCCACCGAGACTGCCGTGCTCCAGCCTCCTGATTCTTCGGTCGATCCGCCCCGCGGCCTCAACAGGGCGCGCGGTGCTACACTGCGCCACTCGCAGCGTTCACCGTTTTACGTGGTTCAAGATAGATTGAGTTCGCCGCACATAGATCACGTGAGTATGTGGGACCCCTAGTGGATCGACGCCACTTCGTCACCGGTCTTGGCTGCCTCTTGGCGTCGCCGCGCGCCGGCGAGGCGCAGCAGAGGCAAGCGTACCGTGTTGCATTCCTGACGCTCAATCCCCGCTCGGGGACGCCCGCGACACTGCTTGACGTCCTCCGCCAGGGATTCAAGGAGCTCGGGTACCACGAGGGTGAGAATCTCGTCCTTGAGTACCGGTTCGCCGACGGGAATCGCGATCTTCTTCAGACCTTGACTCTGGAGTTGCTGAAGCTTCAGCCGGCGGTGATCGTGACCTTCGGCACGCCGGCGACGGTGGTGGCCAAGAACGCGGCACCGACATTGCCGGTCGTGTTCATCGGCGTCGGCGACCCGGTCGGCTCCGGGTTCGCCGAGAGTCTCGCTCGACCCCGGGGCAGACTCACCGGGTTCTCTTTCGTCGGGCCGGAGCTGGCGGCCAAGAACCTAGAGTTCCTCAAGCTGGCCGTCCCGGAGGCCTCGAACATCGCTGTCCTGGCACCGGGCGACCCGGACCAGCCACTCGGGCGAGCTGTGTGGAGTTCGCTGGAGCAGAGTGCTCGAGTCCTCCACGTGAGCCTCCAGCGATTCCAGATTCAGGGCACGGTGGAGCAACTCGACCGAGCGTTTGGTGCCATGGTGGCTCGACGGCCGGATGCCCTCCTCATACTGAACGATCCTCTCTTCTTTGTTCATCGGACCCGAATCCTGTCCGCGGCCGATCGGCTCCGCCTACCTACGATGTTCCAGGCGAAGCAATACGCCGTCGATGGAGCTCTGCTCGCCTACGCCCCGGATTACGCCGACCAAGGGAAGCGTGCGGCGCGCTACGTTGACAGGATTTTGAAGGGGGCAAACCCAGGCGATTTGCCCGTCGAGCAGCCCACGAAGTTCGAGCTGGTAATCAACGTGAAGACGGCGAGAGCCTTCGGACTCACGATACCGTCATCACTGCTGCTGCGAGCGGATCAGGTCATCGAGTGATTCGCAGGACACGGTGTGCGCGCCCAGTGGCGTCGAACTTCAGGATCCAGTCGACGGCCTTCGGCCGCGGCTGATCCTGAGCGTTGGGCAGCTTGCTACGAATTCCGAGCGTACTCTTAGGAAGATCAAATGATTTCTGGTGTGCACGTAATTATCTACAGCACAAACGCCGAAGCTGATCGAGCATTTCTTCGCGATGTCATCGGATTCAAATCGGTGGATGCTGGTCATGGCTGGCTAATTTTCGCTCTGCCGCCAGCAGAAGCTGCATTACATCCGTCCGATGAGAATGGCGTCCACGAACTCTATTTCATGTGCGACGATCTGAAGGCCGAGATGGCTTCTTTCGCGAAGAAGAACGTTGAGTGCTCTGAAGTTCAGGAAGCACGATGGGGCTCTATCACTAAGATTCGGCTTCCCGGCGGAGGCGAGATCGGTCTTTATCAGCCAAAGCATCCTACAGCCTTAGGCCTAAAATGAACCCCTTGCCAAACGTCTGTAAAACTCTCCGGGGGACTTTGTTGTGGTTGATCCTTCGTTCATGTGGCTTTCGTTCGCTGTCACTCTGATAACCAAACAACGGCTGCCCAACAACGCGCTGCACCGGACGCTCGCCTGCGGCTCGCGCCGGTGAGCTTAAACGTTGGGCCGACGAATAACCGATGAGGTTACAGCTGATCGAGAAGCCGGTCGTACTCCCCGTGAGTGCCGATCCAGAACCACGTGATCTCGTCGCCCTCCATCAGACCAACCGCCCGATATCCGAGCGACACGCGAGCGGAGTAGATGATGAACAGACTGAATGGAAAGACCGCCGTGATCACCGGTGGCGCTACCGGCATCGGCCGTGCCGCAGCAAAGCGCTTCATCGAGGAGGGCGCCTTCGTCTTCATCTTCGGCCGCCGGCAGGAAGCGCTCGACGCCGTTGTG
>DASXSB010000009.1:0-41106 GCA_036506275.1 Candidatus Methylomirabilota bacterium
CCGACACGGAGGAACGGCGCGCGGCGCAGGCCCTGCTCGCCGACGTCGGAGCGAAGCCGGGCGCGCGGCCGCGGATCGCCATCCATCTCGGCGCCGCGTATGGGCCGGCGAAGGTGTGGCCGACCGCGCGCGTCGTCGAGCTGTGTCGCGCGCTTGCCGCCGACGACATCGTTCCCATTCTCCTCGGCACGCCCGCCGAGATGGGCGCCGCCGCCGATGTCCAGGGCGAGGCGGAGGCGGTCAGCCTCGTTGGTCGCGACACGCCCGCGCTGCTGCCGGCCGTGCTGGCCGAGGTCGACGTGCTCGTCTCCGGCGACACCGGCGTCGCCCATCTCGCGGCCGCTCTCGGCACGGCGGTGGTCACGCTCTTCGGGCCCACCGATCCCCGCCTGAGCGCGCCGCGCGGGCGGGCGCAGACCGTGACCCATCCCGTCCCGTGCGCGCCGTGCTTCTATCGCGCGTGCCCGATCGATCATCCGTGCATGCGCGGCATCACCGCCGCCGACGTCGCGGCGCGCGTGCGCGCGCTGGCGGCGGTGCCGGCATGAGGGCGCGCCCGCTCACCGTGCTCCACGTCGTGGCGAACCGATGGTGGACGGGGAGCGCGGAGCCCACCGTGCATCTCGCCGCCGGCCTGCGCGACCGCGGTCACCGCGTGCTGCTCGCGCTCATCCGCGGTGACCGCTTCGAGACGAAGGCGCGCGAGGCGGGACTGGCGCCGCTCCCCGACCTCGACCTGCGCGCTCGCGGCCACCCGTTGACGCTCTTGCGCGACGTGGCGCGGCTGCGCGCGCTCGCGCGCACGGAGGCGGTGGACGTGATCCACGCTCACCACTCCCACGATCACTGGCTGAGCGTGCTCGCGCGTGCGCGCGGGCCCGACGGGACGCTGGCTCCGGTGGCACGGACGTTCCACAACCTGCGCTCCGTGCGCTCGGACCCGGCGGCGGCGTGGCTGCACCGGCGGACGGCGGCCGCCTTCGCGGTGTCGCGCGCGATCGAGGCGCGGTGCGGAGACGTCGGGATCCCGCCCGCGCGGGTGTTCTGGACTCCGGGTACGGTCGATCTCGCGCGCTTCCGGCCCGACGTCGATGGCGCGCCCATCCGGGAGGAGTTCAAGCTCGGGGAAGCGCCGGTGGTGGTGTCGGTGGCGCGCTTGGCGGCGAGCCGCGGCCACGAGCTGCTGCTCGCGGGATTCCGCGTCCTGCTCGGGGAGCTTCCGGACGCGCGCCTGCTCCTCGTGGGGAAAGGCGAGCGGCGCGCGCACCTCGAACAGCTCGTGGCCGAGCTGGAGCTGACGTCACGCGTCCTCTTCACCGGCTACCGCGACACCGATCTCCCCGCCGTCCTTGCCGCCGCCGACTGCTTTGCCCTCATGGCGGCGGGCTCGGACGAGTCGTGCCGGGCGGCGCTGGAAGCGATGGCGGCCGGAAAGCCGGTGATCGCGCGTCGCGTGGGCGCGCTGCCGGAGACGGTCACCCACGGCGTGAGCGGTCTCCTCCTCGACGACGACGCGCCTGCGACGGTGGCGCGCGCGCTGGCGCGCGTGCTCGGTGACCGGGCCCACGCCCGGGCCATGGGCGTCGCCGCACGGCGGCGCGCGGAGAGCGAGTTCGACCCCGCGCGCACTGTGGACACCGTGGAAGCGGTGTACCGCCGGCTCACCACGTCCTCCGCGTGAAGGTCCTCCAGCTCGTGTCGTGTCGCGGCTGGTCGTCCGACGCTTACTGGGCGGCCCGCATGTCGCGGGAGCTCATGCGTCGCGGCCACGACGTGGTGTTCGGCTGCCGGGCGGGAACGGAGGCGGCCGTGGTGGCGCCCGCGCGCCGGGAAGGCGTCGAGCGCGTGATCACCTTCGGATTCGCGGGCGGACTGCACCCGCGCGCCGACGCCGCCGACGTGCACGCGCTGCGTGCGTGGCTGGCGCAGAGCGACGTCGTCCACGTGCATCGCGGCAAGGAGCACTGGCTGGCCGCCGTCGCCAACCGGCTCAGCCCCACCCCGCGCCCGGTAGTGCGCACGCGCCACATCGTGAACCCCGTGCGTGCCCACGCCGGCAACCGCTGGCTCTACCGCCACGCCACCGCGCTCGTGGTGACCGTGAGCGAGGCGATTCGCCGCCAGCTTCTGGCCTCCGGGCTCGGAAGCGCCGACCGCGTGGTCACGCTTCCCGGCGGCGCCGACGCCGTCGGCTACCATCCCACCGCCTGCGACCCCGAGCTTCGCCGCCGTCTCGGCGGCGTGCCCGGCGAGCCGCTCGTCGGCATGTTCGGGGGCCTGCGCGTGATGAAGGGACACGACGTCGTGCTGGAGGCGGCGGCGCGCCTGATGGCGCGCGGCGTGCGGGCGCGCTTCGTGTTCGTGGGCCGCGGCGGGCGCGAGGAGCGGATTCGCTCCGCCATCCGCGCCGCCGGTCTCGGCGAGCGCGTCACGCTCGCCGGCTTCGTGGACGACCTCGCCGCCGCCATGGCCGCCATCGACGTCGCGCTCTACGCTCCCCTCGAATCCGACGGCATGTCGCGCGTGGTGTTCGAGTACCTGGCGGCGGGGCGGCCCGTCATCGCGGCCCGCGTCGGCGTGGTGCCGGAGATCCTCACCGACGGCGAGCACGCGGTGCTCGTGCCCGCCGGCGACGCCGGCGAGCTCGCGGCCGCGCTCACGGCGTTGCTGGGCGACCCCGTGCGCGCCTGCCGTCTCGCCGATGCCGGACGCGCTCTGCTCCTCGAGCGATACTCCGGAGCACGGGTGGCGGAAGCGCTCGAGGCCCGCTACGCGTGCCTCACGGCGGCGTGAAGGTCTCCATCCTCGCCTCCGATCTTTCCCGCAACGCCACCGGGCGCGCCGACCTCCTCGCGCGCCTCCTGCGTCCGCGCTACCGCGTCGAGGTCGTCGGGCCACGCTTCGGTGCCGACGTCTGGCGCCCGGCGCGCGAGAGCCCGGTCCCGTATCGCGCGCTTCCCGGCGCGCGCCATCCGCGCCTCGCCGCCCGCATCCCGCGCCTCCTCCAGCTCATCGACGGCGACATCCTGTATGCGTCGAAGCCCCTCGCCACCAGCTTCGGGCTCGCGCTGCTCGCGCGCGCGCGGCGCCCGCGCCCGCTCCTGCTCGACGTCGACGACTGGGAAGTGGGCTTCTTCTACCGGTCCGGCGTCTGGGGACGTCTCGGCCGATTCCTGAACGTGGCCAATCCGAACGGCCTGCCGTGGACGTGGACGATGGAGCGCCTCGTCGGCCGCGCCGACGCTCTCACCGTGGCCAGTCGGTTCCTGGAGCAACGCTTCGGTGGCACGCTCATTCCCCACGTGCGCGACACGGAAGCGTGGAACCCCGCGCGCTACTCCCGCGACGCCGCGCGCGCGCTCCTCGGCGCCGCGCATCGCCGCGTCGTCATGTTCCTCGGCACCCCGCGCGGCCACAAGGGCGTGGAGGATCTGGTGGACGCCGTGCGTGGTCTCGGCGGCGACGTGCTGCTCGCGATCGTCGGTGCCCGCGCCGGCAGCGCGGCCGCCGAGCGATGGGCGGGACTGCCGTTCGTCACCGTCAAGGGCGAGATCGCGTTCGACGACGTTCCGCGCTACCTGATGGGCGCCGACGTGGTGGCGGTGCCCCAGCGCGCCACCAGCGACACCGTGGGCCAGCTCCCCGCCAAGCTCTTCGACGCGATGGCGCTCGCGCGGCCGATCGTCTCCACCTCGGTGTCGATGATCCCCGAAGTGCTCGACGGCTGCGGGGTGGTGGTGCCGCCCGGCGACGTGCGCGCGTTGCGCGACGCCCTCGCCGACGTTCTCGCCGACCCCGCGCGCGCGGAGGAGATGGGGCGGCGGGCGCGCCGTCGCTGCGAGGCGGAGTACAGCTTCGAGGCCGCGCGCGCTCGCCTCTTCCCGATCATCGATTCGCTCGCCGCCCGCGCGCCTGTCTCCGCCGCCGCCCGCCAGCCATGAAGCTCCTCATCGCGGCACGACCCTTCGCGTTTCACGGCGGCGTCGAGCGCGCCACCGCCGGCCTCGTCAGCGCGCTCGTGCGCCACGGCCACGACGTGCACCTGCTCACGCTGCCGGGACAGACGCCCATCGCCGGCGTGACCGTGCGCGCGCTCCCGCTACCGCGCTTGCCCGCCGTCGCGCGCGTGCTCGTCTTTGCCCGCGCCGTGCGTCGCGCCGCGCGCGCGGGTGGCTTCGACATCGTGCAGAGTCACGAGCGGACGCTCGGCCAGCACGTCTATCGCGCCGGCGAGGGCTGTCATCGCGCCTATCTGGCGGCCATGGGCCGGGCGCCGCGCGGCCTCCACCACCGGCTCATGCTCGCCCTCGAGCGCCGCGTGTTCGCGACCACGCCGCACATCGTGGCCATCGCGCGCGCGGGCGCGGCCGAGATCCAGCGGCTCTACGGCGTGCCGCGGGGGCGGGTGAGCGTCGTGTACAACGGCGTCGACCTCGAGCGCTTCCATCCGCGCGGGCGCGCTGGGCACGCCGCGCAGGTGCGGGGCGAGGCCGGCCTTCCCGCCGGCGTTCCCGTGCTGCTCTTCGTGGGCAGCGGCTTCGCGCGCAAGGGCCTCGCCACGGCAGTGGAGGCGCTGGCGAAGCTCGGCGATCCGTCGGCGCGCTTGGTCGTGATCGGGAAGGGCGACGCCGCGCCGTACCGGAGCCTCGCCGACCGGCTCGGAGTCGCCGAGCGCGTGGCGTGGCTGGCGCCGCGCGCCGACGTCGAGCGATGGTACGCGGGCGCCGACGTCGTCGTCCTCCCCACGCGCTACGAGCCGTTCGGGAACGTGCATCTCGAATCGCTCGCGTGCGGGGTACCGGTGGTGACCACGACGGCGGCGGGTGGGGCGGAGGTGATCGAGGAAGGCAGAAACGGGAGCGTGGTGCCGCCGGGCGACGCCTCCGCCGTCGCCGCCGGCGTCGAGACGCTGCTCGCGCAGCCGCGCGAACGAGTCGCCGACGCCGCGCGGCGGAGCGCGGAGCCCTTCACGTACGATGCGCAGGTGGCGGGCTTCATCGCCGTCTACGGAGCGGTGAGGGCCGCAAGCGGCGATTAACCTTGAGGAAACGGACTCGGCGGCTTACACTGCCGGGGTGGTGGCGCGCCCCGCTGTGTTCATCGATCGGGACGGCACCCTCACCGAAGAAGTGGGGTACGTCAATCATCCCCGGCGCTTGAAACTCCTGCCGCGATCCGCGGAGGCGATCCGCCGGCTCAACGCGGCGGGGATACCGGCCATCCTCGTGACCAACCAGGCCGGCGTCGCGCGCGGGTACTTCTCCGAAGAGATCTTGCACGCGGTGAACGACAAGCTCGTGGCCCTTCTCAAGGACGAAGGCGCGTACCTCGACGGCCTCTACGTGTGCGCCCATCATCCGACGGAAGGTGCGCCGCCCTTCCGTGCCGCGTGCGACTGTCGCAAGCCCCGTCCCGGCATGTTGCAGCGGGCGGCGCGCGAGCTCGGGCTCGACCTCACGGCCTCGACGGTGGTGGGCGACAAGATCTCGGACGTGGACATGGCGGCGCCGGTGGGAGCGCGCGGCGTGCTCGTGCTCACCGGCTACGGCCTCGGCGACTGGGAATACCGGCGCGATCGGTTCACGGTCACCCCCGACCACGTTGCCGAGGACCTGCTCGACGCCGTCGAGTGGGTGCTGGCAGGACGAGCGCGGTAGTGGAGGGACCGGCCCGGCTGAAGGCCACCCTGGAGGCGTGCAGCACCCGCACCGTCATCGTCATCGGCGACCTCATCAACGACGAGTACCTCTTCGGCAAGCCCGCACGCATCTCGCGCGAGGCGCCCGTCCTCATCCTCCGCTTCGCGGAGCGCGAGGTCTTTCTCGGCGGCGCCGGCAACGCCACCAACAACGTCCACGCGCTGGGGGCGCGCGTCGTGCCGGTGGGCGTCATCGGTCATGACCGCGCCGGCGAGGAGCTGCTCGCGCTGTTCCGGGCCGCCGGCATTCCGACCGACGGCATCGTGGCCGAGGTGGGGCGGGACACGCCGGTCAAGACGCGCATCATGGCCGGCGGCTATCAGGCCACGCGCCAGCAGGTGGTGCGGCTCGATCGCGAGCCGGCGGGCGATCTCCAGCCCATCACCGAGGACGACCTCCTCACCAAGCTCACCGCGTTCGCGGAGCGCGCGGACGCGATCATCGTCTCGGATTACGGATACGGGACCGTGAGCGCCCGTGTGTTCGAGCGCGTGAAAGCGGTTGCGCGCCGCGCGAACACGATTGTGACCGTGGACAGCCGCTACGATCTTCCGCGCTACACCGGGATCACGGCCGCCACGCCGAACGAGGCCGAGTTGGAGCAGCTCACGGGCACGTCCGTGGACAACGAGCGGGCGGTGGAGAAGGCGGGCCGCCAGCTCCTGGAGCGCCTCGACGCGCGCATCCTCCTCGTGACGCGGGGAAGCCGCGGCATGGCGCTGCTCGAGCGCGACGGCGGCACCACGTTCATTCCGATCTACGGCACCGACGAGATCGCCGACGTGAGCGGCGCCGGCGACACCGTCATCAGCGCCTTCACGGTCGCCCTCGCCTGCGGCGCCAGCCCCACCGACGCCGCCTCCCTCGCCAACATCGCGGGCGGCCTCGTCGTCATGAAGCGCGGCACCGCGTCCGTCTCCCGCGCCGAGCTGCAGGAAGCGCTCGGCGACGTGGTTCCGTGACGCCGCCGCGTGCGACGCCGGCGGCGGGGGCCCGCCGTGACGTGAACCCATGTCCGGGACGCGCGCGCTGACCATCCCCGAAGCGGCGGCGCTCGCCGAGCGGCTGCGCGCAGACGGCAAGCGTATCGTCCTCGCCAACGGCTGCTTCGATCTCCTCCACGTCGGTCACATCCGTTACCTGCGCGCCGCCCGCCGCCTCGGCGACATCCTCTTCGTCGGCATCAACGGCGACGCCGCGGTGACGCGCCTCAAAGGGGAGGGCCGGCCGCTGATGCCGGCGGCGGAGCGCGCGGAGATGCTGGGCGCCCTCGCCGACGTGGATCACGTGGTGGTCTTCGACGACGACACCGCCGATCCCTTGCTGGCCGCCATCCGGCCCCACGTCCACGCCAAGGGCACCGACTACACGCCCGCCAGCGTGCCGGAGCGGGCGACGGTGCGCGCGGTCGGGGGCGAGGTCGCCATCGCAGGCGACCCCAAGGACCACTCCACGCGCGATCTCATCGCGCTCATCCTCCGGCGCTTCGGAAATGGACGCGGGCGATGACGCGCGCGCGCTTGTCCGTGACCGTGATCACGCTCGACGAGGAGGAAGCACTGCGCCGTTGCCTGGAGAGCGTGGCGTGGGCGGACGAGATCGTGGTGGTGGACGCGGAGTCGACGGACAAGACGGTGGAGGTGGCGCGCGCGTTCACCGACAGCGTCTTCGTCCGTCCCTGGCCCGGCTTCGCCGCCCAGAAGAACTTCGCGCTCGAGCACGCCACCGGCGACTTCGTCCTCTCCCTCGACGCCGACGAAGAGGTCACGCCCGCCCTGCGGGAGGAGATCACGGCCGTCCTCGAGGGCGCGTCCGCGGACGCGGCCGCGTATGCGGTGCCGCGACAGAACATCTTCTGGGGAGCGTGGGTACGGCACGGCGGGCTATATCCGGACTGGCAGGTGCGTCTGCTCCGCCGCGGGCGGGGGCGCTTCGGCGACGTCGCCGTGCATGAGTCCGTGCGCGTGGACGGCGCCGTCGTCCGGCTCCGGAGCCCGCTCCTGCACCGGAGCTATCGCGACGTGGCGGATTTCCTGGCGCGCGCCGACCGCTACTCGTCGCTGGCGGCCGAGGATCGCCTTCGTCACGGGCCTCCCGTGAGCGCGGCGGAGTTGGTGCTGCGGCCGGTGGGGCGCTTCCTCGGGATGTACGTCCTGCGCGCGGGCTTCCTCGACGGCTGGCGGGGATTTCTTCTGGCCGTGCTCTATGCCTACTATGTTTTCATTCGTTCGGCGAAGGTGTGGGAGCGAGCGAGGCGGTGACGACCAGACGAGAGCGCGTGCTGTCGGGAATGCGGCCCACGGGCAAGGTCCATCTCGGGAACTATCTGGGTGCCCTCGACAACTGGGTCCGGATGCAGGACAGCCTCGACTGCTTCTACTTCGTCGCCGACTGGCACTTCCTCACCGATCACACCGATACCGGCGAGGTTCCGGCGGCGACGGTGGAGATGGTCGCCGACTGGCTGGGGGCGGGCCTCGATCCCCAGCGCTCGACGCTGTTCATCCAGTCGCTGATCCCCGAGCACGCGGAGCTGTTCCTGCTCTTCGCGATGCTCACGCCCGTGGGATGGCTGGAGCGCGTGCCCACGTACAAGGAGCGCATCGAGCAGCAGGAGATCGTGTCGCCGTCGTACGGGCTCCTCGGCTACCCGCTCCTCCAGGCCGCCGACATCCTCATGTACAAGCCGCGCTGGGTGCCGGTTGGCATCGACCAGGTCCCGCACGTGGAGCTCACGCGAGAGGTCGCGCGTCGCTTCAACAACGCCTTCGGCTCCGTCTTCCCGGAGCCGGAGGCGCGGCTCACCGAGATCCCGAAGGTGCCGGGAACGGACGGCCGGAAGATGTCGAAGTCGTACGACAACGCCATCTACCTGTCGGACTCCGCCGAGACCATCGCCAAAAAGATCCGGCCGATGGTCACCGATCCCGCCCGCAAGCGGCGCTCGGATCCCGGCAACCCCGACGTTTGCCCCGTCTTCGATCTCCACAAGATCTTCAGCCCCGACGCCGACCGCGCCTACGTGGCCCACGGCTGCCGCACGGCCGGCATCGGATGTCTCGACTGCAAGGACGTCCTCCTCAAGCATCTACAACCCCGGCTCGCGGAGATTCGCGAGCGGCGGACGGCCTTCGCGGAGAAGCCGGCCATGATCGTCGACATCCTGCGCGCGGGCTCCGAACGCGCGCGCGTCGTGGCCCAACAGACGATGCAGGAGGTGCGTAGCGCCGTGCGATTGACACCATGACCGACCTCCTCTCGACGGTGGACGGACTCACCCTCCGCGTGGGGGACTTCGAAGGTCCCCTCGATCTGCTGCTTCACCTCTCCCGCACGCACGAGATCGACCTCGCCGCCCTCCCCGTGCGCACCATCACGGACCAGTACCTCGCCCACCTGGAGGCGATGGACTTTCGCGATCTCGAAACGGCGGGCGCGTATCTGGTGTTGGCGGCCACCCTGATCTATCTGAAATCGAAGCTGCTCGTCCCGCCCGACGAGAGCGAGGACGAGCTGCTCGACGAGGAAGGCGAGGCGCTCAAGCAGGAGCTGCAGGGACGGCTGCGCGAGTACGCGCGCATCAAGGTCGCGGGCGCGTGGCTCGGCGAGCGGGAAGCGGAGCAGGCGCTCCTGTGGGGACGTCCCGGCAGCGAGCTGCCGCCACCGGAGGACGTGCCGCTCGAGGACCTGAGCGTGCACTGGCTCGAGCGCGCGCTCAAGCGTCTGATCGAGGAACAACGGCGGCAGGTGCCGCGCGAGGTGGAGCCGAATCCGCCGTCCGTGCTGGAGCGGATGACCGAGATCCTGTCCGTCCTCCGCGACGCGTGGTCGCTGCTGTTCTCGTCGCTCGCCGGCGGCGGCGAGCGGCGGCGCTCGGAAGTGGTGGTGAACCTCCTCGCCGTGCTCGAGCTGACACGGCTCGGCCGCATTCGGACCCAGCAGACGGAGCTCTTCGGCGAGATCGTCATCGAACGTCAGACCGTCTCCGGCCCCGTGGCCGGGGGGGAGATGCCCGCGCATGCCTGAACCGATCGACGTGCTGGAAGCGCTGCTATTCGCCTCCGACACCCCGCTCGAAGCCGAGCGTATCCGCGACGTCCTCGATCTCGAAGCGCCCGACGATGCGCGCACGCTCGTGGACGAGCTGCGTCGACGTTACGACGTCGAAGGCCGCGGCCTTCAGATCTCGGAAGCGGGCGGCGGCTATCGGATGGTGACGCGGCCGGAGGTGGCGCCGTGGCTGGTGCGGCTGGCGCGCGCGCGGACGCGCGTGCGGCTGTCGCGCCCCGCGCTGGAAACGCTCGCGATCATCGCCTACAAGCAGCCGGTGTCCCGGCCCGAGGTGGACGCCGTGCGCGGCGTCAGCTCCGAGGGCGTGCTCGACAACCTCCTCGAGCGCCGGCTCGTCCGCATCGGCGGACGCAAGGACGCGCCGGGCCGACCGTTCCTCTACGAGACCACGCGCGAGTTCCTCGTCGCCTTCGGGCTCCGTGACCTCGACGACCTTCCCCGGGTGGACGGCGAGTTGATGATCCCGGAGCCGGCGATGGCGGAGGCGTCGATCGATGCCGCCGCTTCGACTGAACAAGATCCTGGCCCAGGCGGGGCTGACCTCCCGGCGGGGGGGTGACCGCCTCATCCTCGACGGCCGCGTCGCCGTCAACGGGACCGTGACGCGGGAGCCGGGGACCCTCGCCGATCCCATGCGCGACGCCATCACCGTCGACGGACGCGCGTTGCCGTCGGCGGAGCCGATGCAGTATGTCCTCCTCAACAAGCCGCGCGGCGTCGTCACCACGCGCAGCGATCCGCGCGGCCGGCGCGTGGTCACCGATCTCGTGCCGACCGGGCTTCGGCTCTATCCGGTGGGGCGTCTCGATTACGACGTGGAGGGCGCGCTCCTCCTCACCAACGACGGACCGCTGACCCACCGCCTGCTGCACCCGCGCTACGAGCTTCCGCGCGTGTACGAGGCGGAGGTGAGAGGCGGCCTCATCCGTGGTGATCTGGCGCGATGGCGGGCAGGGGTGGCGCTCGAGGACGGCCGCGCCACCCCGCTCGCGGTGGAGTTGCTCGCGAGCGGGCATGATACGAGCCGACTCCGCCTCACGTTCACGGAGGGACGCAAGCACGAGGTCAAGCGGTACTGCGAGGCGCTCGGTCACCCCGTCCGCCACCTCCGGCGGACGGCGTTCGGGCCCGTCGCGCTCGGCCGGCTGCCCGTGGGCGCGGCCCGACCGCTCACGCGCGAGGAAATCCGGGCGCTACGGGCGGCGGTGGCGGCGCCGCCGCGCCGCGCGCCACGCTGATTCGGTTGCGCCCCCCAGGGCCTTCGCCTATAATGCGCCATTCGCGGGTGAGCGGAACGTGCAGGAGTCTCTATGGACCTGGGCGATTGGCGCTCCAGGATCAATGACCTCGACAATCAAATTCTCCACCTCCTCAACCAGCGCGCCGAGGCCGCCCTTCACATTGGAGACCTCAAACGACGGCAGGAAGCGCCGCACTATGTTCCGGAGCGTGAGGCCGAAATCCTCGCCCGCTTGACGGCCCGTAACCCGGGACCGTTGCCGCCCGCCACCGTCACTGCAATCTGGTCGGAGATCCTGTCCGGGTGCCGCGCCCTCGAGCACCCGCTCACGATCGCCTATCTCGGCCCGCCCGCCACCTTCACCCATCAGGCGGCGTTGCAACGGTTCGGTTTCGCCGCCGAGTACGCCCCCGCCCGCAACGTGACCGACGTGTTCGAGGACGTGGAGCGCGGCCGCGTCGACTACGGCGTGGTGCCCGTGGAGAACAGCACCGAGGGCGCCGTGAACGTGACGCTCGACCGTCTCATCGAGTCGGACGCGCTCATCTGCGGCGAGCTCTATCTCGACATCACCCAGAATCTCCTGACGCACGCCGCCGAATTGCGCGAGGTCAAGAAGGTCCTCTCGCATCCGCAAGGACTGGCGCAGTGCCGGGCGTGGCTCGGCGAGCACCTGCCCGAAGCGGCCACCGAGGAGGTGTCGTCGACCGCGGCCGCGGCCGAGATGGCCGCCGGCGACCGCACGGTGGCCGCCGTCGCGTCCGATCTCGCCGCGCGTCTGTACGGGGTGCCCGTGCTCCGCGCCCGCATCGAGGACAACCCCCACAACTCGACGCGCTTCCTCGTGATCGGGATGCGGCCGGCGGGACCGAGCGGACGCGACAAGACGTCCTTCCTCTTCGCCATGCGCAACGAGCCGGGGACGCTCTACCGCATCCTGGAGCCGTGCGCGCGGCTCGGCGTCAACCTCACCAAGATCGAGTCACGGCCGGCCAAGCGTCGCGCGTGGGAGTACCTGATCTTCGTCGACATGGAAGGGCACCGCGACACCGACACCATTGCCGCCGCCCTCGGCGAGATCGGGGCGCGGACGCTGTTCCTGAAGGTTCTCGGTTCGTACCCGGCCGGGTAAGGAGAGAGCATGTCTACGCAGTGGGAGTCACTGGCCAACGAACACATTCTCGGCATCGCCCCCTACGAGCCGGGGAAGCCGATCGAGGAGCTCGAGCGCGAGCTGGGCATCCATGACGCGATCAAGCTCGCCTCCAACGAGAATCCGCTCCCCCCGTCGGACAAGGTGCGGCAGGCGATCACCGACGCCCTCGCCGATCTCAACCGCTATCCGGACGGGAGCGGATATTACTTGAGACAAGCGCTGGCGAAGAAGCACGGCGTGGCCCCGGAGCAGGTGGTCCTCGGTAACGGCTCCAACGAGCTGCTCGAGCTGCTGGTGCGTGCGTTCCTCCGTCCCGGCGACGAAGCGGTGGTCCCGCACCCGTCGTTCGTGGTGTACCCGATGATCGTGCAGGCGGCGGGGGGCGTGCGGGTGATGGTGATGCTCAAGGACTATCGCCTCGACCTGGAGGCGATGGCGCGCGCCATCACGCCGCTCACCAAGATCGTCTTCATCGCCAATCCGAACAACCCCACCGCCACCATTGTCACCGCGGAAGAGGTGGAGCAGTTCATGGACCGGCTGCCCGAGCGCACCATCGTCGTCTTCGACGAGGCCTACATCGAGTTTGCCCTCGGTCCCGACTTCCCCGACGCCCTCAACTACGTCAAGCAGGGGCGCAAGGCGGTCGTGCTGCGGACCTTCTCGAAGGCGGCCAGCCTCGCCGGCCTGCGCATCGGCTACGGCATTGCCGACGCCGACGCCATCGCCCTCATGAACCGCATCCGGCAGCCGTTCAACGTGAACACCCTGGGGCAGGTGGCGGCGGCGGCCGCCCTCGAGGACGACGCGCACGTCCTCGAGTGCGTGCGGATGATCGAGGCGGGGCGACACTTCCTCTACGACGAGTTCAAGTCCCTCGGGCTTCGCTACGTTCCCTCCCGCGCCAACTTCGTCCTCGTGGACGTCGGTCGCAGCGCGGCCGCCATCTACCAGAAGCTCCTGCACCACGGCGTGATCGTTCGTCCCATGACGGCGTTCGGGATGGAGACAACCCTGCGCATCACGGTGGGCACACCGTCAGAGAACAGAAAGCTGGTGAAGGCTCTGAAGACCGTTCTCGCAAAGCCGGCCGCGTGATTCAGCGCCTCTCCATCGTCGGAGTGGGGCTCCTCGGCGGGTCCGTGGCCAAGGCGGCGCGCGAGAGGAGCCTCGCCCGCGAGATCATCGGTGTCGGCCGCGACGCCGGTCGCCTCCGTCCCGCCCTCGCCGATGGCACGCTCGATCACGCCACCACCGACCTCGCGGGCGGCCTCACCGGCGCGGACTTCGTGGTGCTGGCGCCGCCCGTGCAAACGCTGGAGCGGCTCTTGCCCGCGGTGTGGGCGGCGGCGGCGCCGGAGGCGCTCATCACCGACGTCGGCTCCACCAAGGGCAGCATCGTGACGGCCGCGGAGCGTCTCGCGGCCGAGCGTCCGCTCGCATTCGTCGGCAGTCACCCGATGGCGGGCTCCGAACAAAGCGGATACGCGGTGGCGCGCGCCGATCTCTTCGTGGGCGCCACCGTCATCGTGACGCCCACGGAGACCACGGAGCCGCGGGCGGTGAAGAGCGTCACCGTCTTCTGGGAGGCGCTCGGCGCCCACGTGGCCGTCCTCGATCCCCGCACGCACGACCGCGTCGTGAGCGCGATCAGCCACCTGCCGCACCTGGTGGCGTACGCCCTCGTCGAAGCCGCCGTGCGTGTGGACCCGTCCGCGCTCGACTTCGCCGCGCGCGGCTTCAAGGACACCACGCGCATCGCGGCGTCGGATCCGGATGTCTGGCGCGAGATCTTCGTCGCCAATCGCCCCGCCCTCCGCGAGGGTCTGTCCACGTTCCGCGCCGTCCTCGACGAACTCGAGCGGCTGGTGGAGGCGGGCGACGGCGCGCGGCTGCGGGCGTGGCTGGCGGCGGCGAAGGCGCGGCGAGAGGGCGTGCGGTGAAGCTGCGCGTGCGCCCGGTGCGGAAGCTCGCGGGGCGGATCGCCGTCCCCGGCGACAAGTCCGTCTCCCATCGCGCGGCTCTCTTCGGCGCGCTCGCGGAGGGCACGACCGAGATCGACGGGTATCTCGAGGGAGAGGACTGCCTGGCCACGCTCGCCGCCATCCAGGCGCTCGGCGTCGACGTCACGCGCAAGGGTCCCGGTCAATATCGCATCGCGGGCGCGGGCCTCCGCGGACTTCAGGAGCCCGGCAACGTCATCGACTGCGGCAACTCGGGCACGGCCGCGCGTCTGCTGCCGGGTGTGCTCGCCGGCCAGCCGTTCTGGACGTTCCTCACCGGCGACGAGTCGCTGCGGCGCCGGCCGATGGCGCGCGTCGCGGAGCCGCTGCGGCGAATGGGCGCCACGCTGGTGGGCCGCGCCGACGGCGCCAAGCTCCCGCTCGCCGTGCGCGGGGCCCGGCCGCTGCGCGCGCTGCGCTACGAGTTGCCCGTCGCGTCCGCGCAGGTGAAGTCGGCGGTGCTGCTGGCCGGCCTCTACGCCGACGGTCCGGTGACGGTGACGGAGCCGACGCCGTCGCGCGATCACACCGAGCGCATGCTGCGGCTCTTCGGCGCCCGCGTGGAGACCGCGACGACGACGGTCACCGTGACGCCCGGCGAGCTGCGTGGCGCTGGCGTGCGCGTGCCGGGCGACATCTCGTCGGCTGCCTTTCCGCTCGTGGCGTCGCTGATCGTTCCCCAGGCGCGGGTGGCGGTGACGGGCGTCGGCGTCAATCCGACGCGCACCGGCCTCCTCGACGTGTTGTCCGCCATGGGTGCCGCCGTCACGCGCGAGCCCGACGACGATGCCGACGGCGGCGAGCCGACGGCCTCGCTGACGGCGGAGTCCGGAGCGCTCCGCGGCACCACCATCGCGGGAGCGCTGGTGCCGCGCCTCATCGACGAGATTCCCATCCTCGCGGTGGCGGCGCTCGCCGCGGAGGGCGTGACCGACGTGCGCGACGCCGCCGAGCTACGCGTGAAGGAGTCGGACCGCATCGCGGTGGTCGCGCGGGAGCTCCGAAAGATGGGCGCGCGCATCGCCGAGCGTGCGGACGGCTTCGCGGTCACGGGCCCCACGCGTCTGCGCGGCGCGCGGGTGACGAGCGGCGGCGATCACCGGGTGGCCATGGCGCTCGCGGTGGCGGCACTGGCGGCGGACGGGGAATCGATGGTGGACGACGTCGCCTGTATCGCCACCTCGTTTCCGGGTTTCGCCGACATGCTGAACGCGCTGGCAGGGGAAGAGTGTGTCTCGGTGGTGGAGTAGTGCGGGAGCCGGTGATCACGATCGACGGTCCGGCGGGGGCCGGGAAGAGCACGGTGGCGCGAGAGGTGGCGCGGCGCCTCCGCTACCGTCTCCTCGACACCGGCGCCATGTACCGCGCGCTCGCGTGGAGCGTGGAACAGGCGGGGCTGCCGCCCGCGGACACGCCCGCCCTGCGGCGGCATCTGGAGGGCGTGACGGTCGACGTGCGCGAGGATGGGATCTCCGTGGACGGGCGTGACGTGACGGCTGCCATCCGGAGTCCCGCCATCTCGACGTTGACGTCGCAGCTCACCACGCTCGTGCCCGTGCGCCAGAAGGTGACGCCCATCCAGCGGCGCCTGGCCGGCGCTGGCGGCGCCATCCTGGAAGGGCGGGACACGGGAACGGTGGTGTGGCCGGAGGCGGAAGTGAAGTTCTACCTGGACGCCGATCTCGACGTTCGCGCCCGGCGCCGGCAGGCCGAGTTCAAGGCGAAGGGCGTGGAGGCGGATTTCGAGGTGGTGCGCGCCGAGATCGCGGCACGCGACATCCAGGACATGCAGCGGACGCTGGCGCCGTTGCGGGCGGCCGCGGACGCCATCAAGCTCGACACGACGCACATGTCCATCGATGAAGTGGTGGAGGCGGTCCTGGCCGCGGTGGGACGGCAACGATGCTCTACGCGTTCCTGAAGCCGTTCGCGGTGGCGATCATGCGCGCGGTCTTCCGGCTGCGCGGGATCGGCGCCGCCCACGTGCCGCGCACGGGACCGGTGCTGCTCGTGTCGAACCACTCGAGCGTGCTCGATCCGCCGCTGATCGCGGGCGTGGCGGGCCGGCAGGTGTCGTTCCTGGCGAAGGCGGAGCTGTTCGACATCCCGCTCTTCGGCGGCTTCATCCGGCGCCTGAACGCGCGCCCGGTGCGCCGCGAGGGCGCGGATGCGCGCGCGCTGCGGACGGCGCTGCGCGTGCTCGAGGAGGGAAGCGTCCTGCTCGTCTTTCCGGAGGGCACGCGCGGAGAGGAAGGCGTCCTGCGCGAGCCGCGCGCAGGCGCGGGCATGCTCGCCATCCTCAGCGGAGCGCCCGTGGTACCGGTGTATACGAGCGGCAGCGGAGCGGCGTGGCCGCGGGGTCGTCGGCTTCCCCGTCCCGCCCGAGTGACGGTAAGCTTCGGGGCGCCGCTCAGCTTCCCGCGCGTAGAGGGAGCGGAACGCAAAGAACAGTACGAGGCGGCGAGCCGCACGATGATGGCCGCGATCGCACGCCTGCGCGATGGGGCGCCGGGCGCGCCGGTGGCCGCGGCACCGCCGGAAGGCAGTGTTCGAGTAGTGCGGAAGGCGGGGGTGGCGACACCTCAGGGACCGTCCCAAATTCATTGACGGGAGGAACGGGCGGCATGGAGAAGGATGAACCGAGACGACACCTCGGCGGGCCGCGTAGGGAGGGCGCAGAGGCGGCCGAGGAACGGATGGAGGACTGGTACCGCGAAGGCGCGACGACCGAGTTCGAGGAGGGCGAGGTCGTCCGCGGCCGCGTGGTGCACGTCGGCAGCAGCGAGGTCCTCGTGGACGTCGGCTACAAGAGCGAGGGCGCCATTCCGATCGAGGAGTTCCACCGGAGTGGAACGCTGCCCAAGGTCGGCGAGGAGATCGAGGTCTACCTCGAGGCCAAGGAGGATGCCGAAGGTCTGATCGTCCTCTCCAAGGACAAGGCCGACAAGATCAAGGTCTGGGACGCCATCACGCGCGCTCACGAAAAGGGACTGCCGGTCGAGGGCCGCATCGTCGAAGTGGTCAAGGGCGGCCTCGCCGTCGACGTGGGCGTGAAAGCGTTCTTGCCCGGCTCCCAGGTCGATCTCCGTCCCGTGAAAAACCTTGGTTCGCTGCTCGGCCAGAACATCCGGGCCAAGGTCATCAAGCTGAACCGCCGCCGCGGCAACGTGGTGCTTTCGCGCCGCTCCGTCCTCGAGGAGGAGCGCGAGGAGAAGAAGAAGCACACGCTCGAGGTCCTCGCGGAAGGCATGACCCTCACGGGAACGGTGAAGAACATCACCGACTACGGCGCCTTCATCGACCTCGGCGGCATCGACGGGCTGCTGCACGTCACCGACATGAGCTGGGGTCGGGTCGGGCATCCGTCCGAGATCTTCCAGGTCGGCGATCAGGTCGAGGTGGTCGTGCTCCACTTCGATCGTGAGAGCGGACGGGTGTCGCTCGGCTACAAGCAGAAGTCCTCGGACCCATGGGAGCGCGTGGAGCAGACGTATGCGCCGGGGACGAAGACACGCGGCAAGGTGGTGAGCCTCACCAACTACGGCGCCTTCGTAGAGCTGGAGCCGGGGGTGGAAGGTCTGGTCCACGTGTCGGAGATGTCGTGGACGCGCCGCGTGCGCCATCCCTCGAAGCTCGTCAACGTGGGCGACGACGTGGACGTCATCGTCCTCGACGTCAACCGCGGCGCCAAGCGGATCTCGCTCGGCATGAAGCAGGTGGAGCCCGACCCGTGGGCGACCATCGAGGAGCGGTATCGGCCGGGCACGCGCGTGAGCGGGCGCGTCCGCAACCTCACCGACTTCGGCGCCTTCGTGGAGCTGGAGCCGGGGGTCGATGGCCTCCTTCACATCTCCGACATGTCGTGGACGCGCAACGTCGGGCATCCGTCGGAGGTGCTGAAGAAGGGACAGGAGATCGAGACGCAGATCCTCAACGTCGACCGCGAGAACAAGCGGATCTCGCTCGGGCTCAAGCAGATCCAGCCCGACCCGTGGACGACGGTGGCCCAGCGCTATCCGATGGGCTCCCGCGTGACGGGCAAGGTGGTGCGGCTGACCGACTTCGGCGCCTTCGTGGAGCTGGAGGCGGGGGTGGACGGACTGCTCCACATCTCGCAGATGTCGCATCGGCCCATCAACCGGCCGGACGAGATCGTCAACGTGGGCGACGAGCTCACCCTGCTCGTCATCCGCGTGGATCCGAACGAGCGACGCATCGGACTCAGCCTGAAGGAGCTCGCGCACGCGATCGCGCCGCCGCCCGAGGCCGAGGACCGCAGCGCGCCCGGACGGCGCGGAAAGAAGGGCAAGCACCGGGACGACTACGACTACGAAGACGAGGACTAGCATGGGGCGCCGGACCACGGTGGTCGTGGCGGCCGCCGTCGTGTACGTCCTCGTGCTCGGCCTGTTCCTCGCGGTGGTGTCCGGCGTGCTCGGAGGCGCCGGCGGCGGCGCGGGCGGCGTACCCTTCGGCCCCCGCGTCGCGGTGCTCGAGCTGGAAGGCGTCATTCTCGAGGTCGACGACCTCGTGCGCGACCTCCGCGCCTATCGCGAGAACCCGGTGGTACGCGCGGTCGTCGTCCGCATCAACAGCCCCGGCGGCGTGGTGGGACCGACCCAGGAGCTACATCAGGCCCTGATGCGCGTGCGCCAGGCGGGAAAACCCGTGGTCGCCTCGCTGGGGGCGGTGGCGGCATCCGGCGGCTATTACGTGGCGGTCGCCGCCGACCGCATCTACGCCAACCCCGGCACCCTCACGGGCTCGATCGGCGTCATCATGCAGATGGCCAACCTCGAGAATCTCTTCAAGAAGGTCGGCGTCGACTACGTGGTGGTGAAGGCGGGGCAGTTCAAGGATCTTGGTAACGTCGCCCGCCCAATGACCGCGGAAGAGCGACGCGTTTTGCAGGCGCTCCTCGACGACGTCCACGGCCAGTTCATCAACGCCGTCGCGGAAGGGCGGCGGCTCGACCGCCAGGAGGTCGTCCGCTTCGCCGACGGCCGGATCTTCTCCGGCGAGCAGGCGAGGGGAATGAAGATGGTGGACGCCGTCGGGAGCTTCGAGGACGCCGTGAACTCGGCGGCGTCGCTGGCCGGCCTCCCCGTGCCGCCTCGGGTGATCCCACCCCGCCGGCGCTTCTCGATCTTCGACTTCGTCAGGAGCCAGCTCGGGCTCCCGGGCTCCGTTTTCTCGCCACGCCTGCCCGCCTTCAAGACGCCGCTCTACCTGATGGACTGAGGGAGCGACGCCACCGACGGTCGACCGCCGGCTACGCCCCGCCGCCCAGCCCCCCGCCCCCTCCCGGGCGGGCGGGGTGACGGCTAACCCCTTAGCTTGGTTGACATTCTCTGAAGCAGCGTGCTAGCGTGCCTTCCAAGCCCACGCCGGGCCTGACGAAACGGAGTGAACGATGACGAAAGCCGACCTCATCGACGAAGTCTCGAAGCTCTCGAATCTGACGAAGAAAGAGACCGAGACCATCGTCAACACGATCTTCGACAACATCACGGACGCCCTCGCCAAGGGCGACAAGGTCGAGCTCCGAGGCTTCGGCAGCTTTCGCATCCGCCATCGCAATTCGCGCAAGGGACGTAATCCAAAGACCGGCAGCAGCGTGGACGTCCCCGAGAAGCGCGTTCCGTTCTTCAAGGTCGGCAAGCGCCTCCGGGAACTCGTCAACGCCTGAGGCTTTCCGCAGCGTGTGAAGCGGCTGTGGGCTCCCTGGCGGATGGCCTATGTCGGGTCCGCCGCCGCTCCTTCCCCCGTGTGCATCTTCTGTGAGGCTCGCGATGGGAGCGACGATGCCGGACGCCTGGTGCTGCGGCGCCGTCCGCACGCGTTTCTCATCCTGAACGCTTATCCCTACGCGTCGGGACACGTGATGGTCGCGCTCAATCGGCACGTGGCACGCGTCGAAGACGCGACCGCGGACGAGCTGGCGGATGCGATGGCGCTCGTGCAGGAGGCCACGCGTGCGCTGCGCGCGGAGTACCGGGCGGACGGCCTCAACGTCGGCATCAACCAGGGGCGGGTGGCGGGGGCCGGGATCGAGGACCATCTCCACGTGCACGTGGTGCCGCGCTGGGGCGGCGACAACAACTTCATGGCGGTGGTGGGGGAGACACGCGTCCTCCCGGAAGCGCTCGACACCACCTACGCGCGCCTGCGGAAGTCGCTTGACCGCTGACGACGCCGTGCTCACGCCGATGATGCAGCAGTACCGCGAGCTGAAGCGCCGCTATCCCGATTACCTCCTCCTCTTCCGCCTCGGTGATTTCTATGAGCTGTTCCTCGAGGATGCGGAGCTGGGCGCGCGCCTGCTCCAGATCACGCTCACCGCGCGTCAGGGCGCCCCCATGGCCGGCATCCCGCACCACGCCGCCGACGGCTACATCGCGCGGCTCGTGCAGGCGGGACAGAAGGTGGCCGTGTGCGAGCAGATGGAGGCGCCCGGCAAGGGCAAGAAGCTCTTGAAGCGCGAGGTCGTGCGCATCATCACGCCGGGGACGCTCACCGACACCGCGTATCTCCCGGGCGCCGCCAACAACTTCCTCCTCGCCGTGCAACCGGCGCGGGAGGCGACGGGCATCGCGCTCGTCGACGTCTCCACCGGCGAGTTCTGGGCCGGCGAGGACGCCGGCGACGAGGACGGCGTCCTGGCGGCGGCGCTCCTTCGACGGCCCGCCGAGATCCTCGTGCCCGATTCGCTGCGCGGTTCCGATCGCCTCGCGCGCCTCCAGGCCACGGGGGCCGCCCTCACTTTCTACGACGGCGACGCCTTTCCCGTGCGGCGCGCGATCGCCGATCTCTGCGCCCACTTCGCGGTCGGCTCCCTGGATCGCTTCGGGATGGGCGCGATGACGGCCGGCGGCCAGGCGGCCGCCGCCGCCCTCGCCTATCTGAGATCGACGCAAGGCGAAGCGCTCGGCCACCTCACGCGCCTGCAGCGGCTCGCCGCCGCCGACGTGTTGACGCTCGACGAGACGGCGGTGACGACGCTGGAGCTGCTGGAGGCGAACGAGGGCGGCAGCCGTGCCTCGCTCTTCGGCGTCCTCAACACGACGGTGACGCCGATGGGCACGCGCCTCCTCCGCCAGTGGCTCTTGCGCCCGCTCCTCGATCCCGACGCCATCGCGCGGCGCCAGTCGGCGATCGCGGCCCTCGTGGAGTCGCCCGCCGCCCGCGCGCGCCTGCGCGGGCTGCTCCAGCGCGTGGGCGATCTGGAACGGCTCACCAGCCGCGCCACACTCGGCGTCGCTCACGCGCGCGACCTCGTGGGGCTCCGCCACTGCCTGGCGCCGCTCGACGAGATCCGCGTTGCCGTCGCCGACTTCGGCGAGCCGCTGCTCGCGGGCGCCCGCGACGACCTCGCGCCGCTCACACCCTTGCGCGAGCTGCTCGAGACCGCGCTCACGGACGAGCCCCCCGCCACGCTCCACGACGGCGGCGTGATCCGGGAGACGTGGAGCGACGCCCTCGCCACCCTCGTGCGCGATGCGCGGGACGCGCGCGCGTGGATCGCCGGTCTCGAGGAGCGCGAGCGCGCGCGCACCGGACTCTCGACCTTGAGAGTCCGCTTCAACCGTGTCTTCGGATACGGGATCGAGGTCACGCGCGCCCAGGCGTCACGGGTGCCGCCCGAGTACGTCCGCCGACAAACGCTCACGGGCGCGGAACGGTACGTCACGGAGGAGCTGAAGGACTACGAGAGCCGGGTGCTCGGGGCCGAGGAGCGGCGGCGGCGCCTCGAGTACGAGCTGTTCGAGGACGTGCGGGCGCGGGTGGCGGCGGAGGCGGCCGCGCTGCTCGTCACCGCGCACGCGATCGCGCTCCTCGACGTGGCGGCCGCGCTCGCGGAGGTCGCGCACGTGCGCGGTCACGTCCGCCCTCACGTCGACGCCGGGCCCGAGCTCAGCATCCGCGACGGCCGCCATCCCGTGCTGGAAGCGCGCGCGGGCACGCCGGTGGTGCCGAACGACGTCGACCTCGACACGGAGGCGCGCGTGGTGATCCTCACCGGCCCCAACATGGCCGGGAAGTCGGTCTACCTCCGGCAGGTCGGCCACATCGTGCTGATGGCGCAGATGGGCGCCTTCGTGCCGGCGCGGGAGGCGCGGATCGGCGTCGTCGATCGTCTGTTCACGCGCGTGGGCGCGCAGGACAACCTCGCGCGCGGGCAGAGCACGTTCCTGGTGGAGATGGTGGAGACGGCGACGATCCTGAACAACGCGACGTCGCGCAGCCTCGTCCTGCTCGACGAGGTCGGGCGCGGCACGTCGACGTTCGATGGTCTCGCCATCGCGTGGGCGGTCGTGGAAGCACTCCACGATCGCGTCCCCGGCGCCAAGGTCCTGTTCGCGACGCACTTCCACGAGCTGACACGGCTCGCGGAGCGACTGCGCGGCGTGCGCAACTTCCACGTCGCCGTTCGTGAGTGGAACGACGAGATCGTGTTCCTCCACAAGGTGCGGCCGGGCGGGACGGATCGGAGCTACGGCATCCAGGTCGCGCGCCTGGCCGGGCTCCCCGAGGCCGTCGTCGCGCGCGCGAAGGCGCTGCTGGCGGAGTTCGAGCGCGAGGGCCGCGCGCAGGAGGACGCGCGGGACGCCGCCCAGCTCGGCCTCTTCGCGCCCGCCGCCGATCCCTTCGCGCGCGAGCTGGCCGCCCTCGACCTCGCCCACCTGACGCCCATCGAAGCCCTCAACCTCCTTGCCAAGTGGCAGCGGCGAACTGCCCGGTGACAATGCGCATACGTCGGCTGCCCGATCACCTGGTGAACAAGATCGCCGCGGGCGAGGTCGTGGAGCGGCCGGCGTCGGTGGTGAAGGAGCTGGTCGAGAACGCGATCGATGCGGAGGCCGGCGCCATCGCCGTCGATCTCCTCGAGGGCGGCGCCGCCTTGATTCGGGTGGCCGACGACGGGTTAGGGATGACGGCGGAGGAGCTGCCGCTGGCGCTCGAGCGCCACGCCACCTCGAAGCTGGCCCGCGATGAGGACCTCGACGCCATCGTGACCCTCGGCTTCCGCGGCGAAGCGCTCCCCGCGATCTGCGCGGTCTCGCGCTTCACGATCGCGAGTCGCGCGCGCGGCGGGGCCGCCGGCGTGCGCGTGGCGGGAGAGGCGGGCAAGATCGCCCAGCGCCTCGATGTCCCCGGGGACGCCGGCACCAGCGTGGAGGTGCGCGACCTCTTCTTCAACACGCCCGCCCGGCTCAAGTTCCTCAAGTCGGCGCCCACCGAGCTGGCGGCGAGCCTGCGCGCGCTCACGCACCTCGCCGTCGCCCATCCCGAGGTGCAGGTGCGCGTCACCAGCAACGGCCGCGCCGTGCTCACGGCGCCGCGCGCGCGGGATCTCCGCGAGCGCCTCGGCGCGCTCTGGCGTCACGAGGTGGCGACGCGCCTGCTCGCGGTCTCCCGCCACGAGCACGGCGTGACGGTGTCCGGCCTCGTGAGCCCGCCGGATCTCACGCGGGGGAGCCGCGACGACATCATCCTCGTCGTCAACGGGCGTCCCGTGCGCGACCCCGGGGCCACGCAGTGGGTGCTGGAGGCGTACCGGCCGCTGCTCCCGCGCGATCGTTTTCCGCTGGTGGCGCTGTCGATCGCCATGCCCGCCGTCGACGTCGACGTCAACGTGCACCCGACGAAGGCGGTGGTCCGCTTCCGCCATCCGCGCCTGCTCGCCGAGCTGGTGGTGACGGCCGTGCGCGAAGCGCTGCGCGAGCCGGGCGTCGTCACCGGCGCCGCGCGCCTGCCCGCGCCGCCGCCGGAACCAGTGACCGAGGGACCGATGATCGCGGCCGAGGCCGGCGGCGAGCAGGGTGGCCTCTTCGCGGAGACGACGGCCCCGTACGGACCACCGCTGTTCGGACGCGTGCTCGGTCAGGTGCAAGAGACGTTCGTGGTGTCGGCGTCCGACCGCGAGGTGTTCTTCGTCGATCAACACGTCGCCCACGAGCGCGTGCTCTTCGAGCGGGTGCAGGCGGAAGTGGCGGCGGGGAAAGCGTCGTCCCAGGCGCTGCTCTTTCCCCAGCTCCTCGCGCTGGCGCCGGCGGCGCGCACGCTGCTCGAGCGGTGGCGCGAGCCGCTGGAACGGCTCGGCTTCGCCTTCGAGGGCTTCGGCGGCGACACGGTGGTGGTGACGGCGGTGCCGACGCTGCTCAAGGGCGACGAGCCGGCGCGCCTCCTCGAGGCCGCCGCCGACGATCTCGGCGGCCCGAAAGCGGGCGCGCCCACCGTGGAACGCGCGCTCGCCTTCGTGGCGTGCCGCGCCGCCGTGAAAGCGGACACGCCGCTCGCCCGCGAGGAGATGGAGCGCCTGCTCGCCGACCTCGCCCTCACCACCACGCCCTACTTCTGTCCGCACGGTCGCCCCATCGTGAGCCGCATCGCCCTCGCCGACATCCGGCGTGAGCTGAAGCGAAACTGGTAGCATCCGGCCATGGAGCCGACGCCTCTCCTCGTGATCGCGGGCCCCACCGGCGTGGGCAAGACGGCGGCCGCCGTTGCCCTCGCTCGGCGACTGCCGATGGAAGTCATCGGCGCCGACTCGCGTCAGGTGTACCGCGGCCTCGACGCTGCCACCGGCAAGCCCACAGCGGCGGAGCGGCGCGCCGTCGCCCATCACCTGCTCGATGTCGTCGATCCCGACGATCGTTACACCGCCGCCCGTTTCCGGACCGACGCGCTCGCCGCCATCGCCGCTGTCCGGCAGCGCGGGCGGCTTCCGGTCATCGTGGGCGGAACCGGTTTGTACATCCGCGCATTGCTCCGCGGCCTCGATCCCGCTCCTCCCGCCGATCCCGCCTTTCGCCGTGAGTTGGCGGGCGTGGCGGCGGCGGAGGGCCGCGCCGCCCTCCACGCGCGGCTCCATCGAGAGTCGCCCGAGATGGCGCGTCGCCTGCATCCGAATGACGCCGTCCGGGTCGTGCGCGCGCTGGAGCGGCTGCGTGCCGGCGGCGCGCCAACGCAGCACCGCTGGGGCGATGCCGCGACCGGATTCGACGTCGTGTACGTCGGGCTCACGCGGCCACGAGCGGCGCTCTTCGAGCGGCTGCGCACGCGGGCGGCGGCGATGGTGGCGGCCGGCCTCCTCGACGAGGTGCGAGGGCTCCTCGCGCGCGGGTACAGCAGCGCGTTGCCCGCGTTGCAGGGGATCGGCTACCGCGAGTTTGCGCGGGTGGCGCAGGGTACGCTCGGCGCCGAGGAGGCGCTCTCGCTCATGCAACGGGACACCGTGCGCTACGCCAAGCGGCAGGCGACGTGGTTCGCGCGGGAGCCGCAGATCGAGTGGCTGGACGCGATCGACGAGGAGACGGTGGCCGCCGCCATCGAGAAGAAGGTGACGATGCGAGGCTTGTGCGAGTGAAGCGACGCGTCCCCCAAGGAACCACGAACGGCGCTCCCCGCGAGCGCGCCATCGTGGCCGCTCTCAAGCTCCCCTCCCAGCGCCGCGCCGAGGTCGAGGAGTCGCTCGCGGAGCTGGCGGGGCTGGCGCGCGCGGCGGGCGCGATCGTCGTGGAGCAGGTGATCCAGGAGCGGGCGTCCCCCACGCCCGCCGTGTATTTCGGGCGCGGCAAGATCGAGGAGATCGCGGCCTCCGCGCGCGCGCACGACGCCAACCTGTTCGTCTCCGACGACGCGCTGTCGCCCATCCAGGAGCGCAACATCTCGGAGACGCTCGGCATCAAGGTCATCGACCGCACCGCTCTCATTCTCGACATCTTTGCCCAGCGCGCGCGCACGAGCGAGGGCAAGCTCCAGGTGGAGCTGGCCCAGCTCACGTACTTGCTGCCGCGCCTGGTGGGACAGTGGAAGCACCTGGAACGGCTGGGCGGCGGCATCGGGACCCGTGGTCCCGGTGAGACGCAGCTCGAGTCCGACCGTCGGGTCATCCGGCGGCGCGTGATGCAAATCCGTCGCGAGCTGGAACGGGTGCAGGTCCATCGCCGGCTCCAGCGCGCGGGGCGGCGGCGCGCGGGCGTGCCGGTGGTCGCGCTCGTCGGCTACACGAACGCCGGCAAGACCACGTTGCTGAACCGGCTCACGGGGGCGGGGCTGAGCGCGGCCGACCAGCTCTTCGTCACGCTCGATCCCGCCGCGCGCGCCGTCAACGGTGGCACCCAGCCTCCGTTCATCCTCATGGACACGGTCGGGTTCATCCGGAAGTTGCCCCACGAGCTGGTGGCGGCGTTCCGGGCGACGCTCGAAGAGCTGCCGGAAGCGGACCTGCTCCTTCACGTGGTGGACGCGAGCCATCCCGCTCTCGACGAGCACGTGGCGGCCGTGGACGAGGTGTTGCGCGAGCTGGAGGTGGCCGATCGCCCGACGATCATGGTCCTGAACAAGATCGACCGTCTCGACGCCGGTCGGCGCCTGGAGGCGCTCGCGGCCGGACGCGGCGGCGTGCCCGTGTCGGCGGTGACCGGGGAGGGAATCGACGAGCTGCTCAGGGCCATCGACGCCACCCTGCGCCCGAGCGGAGCGCCGGTCCGCCTGCGCATCCCGCACGCCGCCGGGACCGCCCTCGGGCTCGTGTACGAGAGCGGCCGCGTGCTCGCGCGCGCCGACGACGCCGATTCCGTCGTGCTCGACGTCGAGCTGCCGCCGCGGCTCGTGGGCCGACTCGCGCCCTACGTGGTCTGATACACTCACTCGTCTCATGGGGTTGGCGAACTGCCTGACCGTTCTCCGCATCCTGCTCATTCCGGTCTTCGTGTCGCTGCTCGTCTACCGTCGTCCCGCCCTCGCGCTGGCCGTGTTCGCGCTGGCGGCGCTGACGGACCTGCTCGACGGCTACGTCGCGCGCAGCCGCGGCAGTCAGAGCCGGCTCGGCGCCTTCCTCGATCCGATGGCGGACAAGCTCCTGCTCACCGCCTCCTTCGTGACCCTCACGTATCTGAAGACGCTTCCGTTCTGGATCACGGCCGTCGTCCTCACGCGCGACGTGATCCTCGTGATGGGTGCGCTGCTGATCCACATGGTGGGCGGTCGTATCCATCCGCGGCCGACGTGGGCGGGCAAGGCGGCCACGTTCTTCCAGATCGTCACCGTCCTCGCCGGGCTGCTCGAGCGCTACTTCCAGGTGCGCCTCGGCACCACCGGCTTCATCTGGATCGCGGCCGCCTTCACGGTGGTGTCGGGTCTCCAGTACCTGGTGCAGGGCATGCGCTTCCTCAACGCCACCGCCGCCGAGCGCGAAGATGCCGACGAGCACGTGTTCCTCCGCTGAGGGCGTCGGCGCCGAGGGCGTGGTCGTCGCCGGCGTGAGGCCACGGACGCCGGCGGCGGCGGCGCGGCTCCGCGCGGGCGACCGCATCCTCGCCATCAACGGGCATGCGCTGCGCGACGCCATCGACTTTCACTTCCACGCGGGCGACGAGCGCCTTGCCCTCACCGTGGAGCGCGCGGGGACCGTGCGCGCGCTGGCGCTCCGCCGCGGGGACGCCGGGCTCGGGCTCGAGCTCGAGGCGCCGCGGCCGTCGGAGATCGCCACCTGCGCCAACAAGTGCGTCTTCTGCTTCATCCATCAGCTCCCGAAGGGCATGCGGCGCAGCCTCTACGTGAAGGACGACGATTTCCGGCTCTCGTTCCTGCACGGCAACTACATCACGCTGAGCGACCTCGAGGAGGCGGCGCTCGCGCGCATCGAGGAGCAGCGTCTGTCGCCGCTCTACGTCTCCGTCCACGCCACCGACCCCGTCCTGCGCCATGCGCTCCTCGGCCGTCCTCGCCACGGAGCGGAGATCCTTCCACGCCTGGAGCGGCTCGCGAAGGCGGGCATCCGGATGCACGCGCAGATCGTCCTGTGCCCGGGCTTGAACGACGGCGACCACCTCGCGCGCACCGTGCACGAGCTGGCGCCTCTCCATCCGCACGTGGCCACCACCGCCATCGTGCCCGTCGGCCTCACCGCGCACCGGGCCCGCTTGCCCGCGCTGCGCGCCCTCGGCGACGGAGAGGCGCGCGCGCTCGTCGCCACCGTGAGCGCGTGGCAAGAGCGCTTTGCGTCCGCGCTCGGCAGCCGCTTCGTGTTTCTCGGCGACGAGGTGTACCTCCAGGCGGGCGCCCCGTTGCCGCCCGCGGACGCTTACGAGGGCTTCCTCATCGCCGAGGACGGCATCGGCCTCGTGCGCCGTTTCGAGGACGCGTTCGCGCGGGCGGCGGCGCGCCTGCGGACACGCGCGCGCGGGCGGCGGGCGTCGGTGGTGAGCGGCGAGCTGTATGCGCCGCGGCTCGCTGCGCTCCTTGCCGGCGCCGGCGTCGATGGCGCCCGCGTCGTCGCCGTCCGCAACGAGTTCTTCGGCGGCACCATCGGCGTGGCGGGTCTTCTCACCGGGCGCGACATCCAGCGCGCGATCGCGGCCCTCGACGATCCCGGGGAGGTCGTGCTCGTGCCCGCCGTTGCTCTCCGCGACGGTGACGGCGTGTTCCTCGACGACCTCACGCCGCGCGATCTCGCCCGCGAGCTCGGGATGCCGGTGCGCCCGGTGGATTCCGACGCGGCAACCCTCCTGAGGACTCTGCGCGCCGCCTGAGGACCGCCACATCGTGCTGCATCCAGTCATCGCCATCGTGGGACGCCCGAACGTGGGCAAGTCCACGCTCTTCAACCGGCTCGTGGGACGCCGCCAGGCCCTCGTGCACGACGTGCCCGGCGTCACCCGCGATCGCCTCTACGGTCGCCTGACGTTCGAGCGCTGGCAGGCGACCGTCATCGACACCGGCGGCTTCGATCCCCGCGCCGAGGAGCCGCTGATCGAGGGCGTGCGGCGCCAGGTGCTGGCGGCGGTGGAGGAGGCCGACCTCGTCCTCTTCGTGGTGGACGCGCGCGCCGGCGTGACGGGCCTCGACGAAGACATCGCCGATACCCTCCGGCGTGCGCAGCGCCCTGTGGTAATTATCGCGAACAAGGTGGACGGTCCCGGCCACGAGAGCGCGGTCGCCGAGCTGTACCGGCTCGGTTTCGGAACACCGCTCGCGGTGTCGGCCGAGCACGGCCGCGGCGTGGCGGAGATGCTCGAAGAGCTACGCGAGCGCGTGCCCCGACCGGCGGAGCGCGTACCGACGGTGGGAGCCGGCGTCCACGTGGCCGTGATCGGACGCCCCAACGTCGGGAAGTCGTCGCTCGTCAACGCCATGGTGGGCACCGAGCGCGTGCTCGTGCACGACGTGCCCGGCACCACGCGCGATGCCGTCGACACGCCCTTCGTCTATCGCGATCGTCCCTACGTCCTCGTGGACACGGCGGGAGTGCGGCGCAAGGGGCGCGTCACGGAGGCGCTGGAGAAGCTGTCGGTGGTGATGGCGTTGAAGAGCCTCGAGCGCTGTCAGGTGGCGCTCGTCCTGCTCGACGCCTCGGAGGGCATCACCGCCCAGGACGTCCACATCGCCGGCTACGCTCACGAGGCGGGGCGGGCGACCGTGATCGTCGTGAACAAGTGGGACCTGGTGCCGCCGGGGACGGTCCGAAAAGCAGAGGTGGTGGAACAGATCCACGATCGGTTACCTTTTCTCGACTATGCTCCCGTCTGCTTCACGTCCGCCGTGCGCGGAGAAGGACTGCCGGAGCTGTTCGACACGATCGACGCCGCGGCGGCGTCCGCGCAGCGGCGAGTCAGCGCGTCGGAGGTGACGGCGGTGCTCCGCGATGCGGTGGAGCGGCGCCCGGTCTCGGTCGGGAACGTGCCGCTCATGGTCCAGTCGGCGTCGCAGGTGAGCGTGAACCCGCCCACCTTCGCGCTGCGGGTGAACCGTCCCCAGGGCATCCACTTCTCCTACGAGCGCTATCTGATGAAGTCGCTCCGTCATGCCTTCGGCTTCACCGGTACCCCCATCCGGCTGTCGCTGCGCAAGGGCAGCGCGGCGCGCTCGCGCCCGCGGGGCGTGCGGCGATGAGACGTCCCCACGCGCGCCTCGCCACCGCGCTCCTGCTCGCGCTCGGCGTGGCGGCGGCGGTGGCGCTGTTCAGCGACACCCGCCAGCGCGCGCTTTCGCTCTCGGCGCCGAGCCCGCGGGGCGCCGACGCCGCCTGGCGCACGGCGACGCGGCTCGCGTCGCCACCACGCGCGTCGATGTTCGAGACCACGGTGCCGGCGCCCGGCCCCGACGGCGTCGTTCGCCTGGCGCCGACGGATCGTCCGCCCGCGCAGTTCCCGGCCACGGGCGTGCCGCCGGGGTGGCTGCTCAAGGAGTTCGCCGGACAGGCCACCATCGAGACCGTGCGCGACGGCCGCCTCGCCGTGCGCCTGGCCACCGAGCGTTCTTCCTTCGCGCTCTACCGCGACGTCATCGTCGATCCCGACGAGCTGCCGCTGCTCTCGTGGTGGTGGAAGGCGACGCGCTTGCCCGCGGGCGGCGACGTGCGCCACCGCGCCAGCGACGATCAGGCCGTTCAGCTCTACGTGATCTTCCCGCGCTGGCCGGCGCCGCTCAGCAGCAGCGACGTCATCGGCTACGTGTGGGACACGACGGCGCCGGCGGGGACACGTCTCATCAGCACGCGCGCCGGCAACGTCCGCGTCATCGTGCTGGAGTCCGGACGCGGCGGCCTCGGCACCTGGCAGCGCCAAACGCGGAATCTCGTCGACGATTACGTGGCGCTCTTCGGCCGGCGACCGCCGCGGGTGGGGAAGATCGCGTTCATGATCGACAGCGACGACACCGGCACCGAGGCGGAGGCGCTCATCGGCGAGGTGACCTTCCGCCCCGCCCTTCCGGAAGGCAAGGAAATCCCAACGTCTATGCTAAGATGACGCGCGTGGCAGCGGACGAACGCACCGGAACCCGCCGTTTGACGAAGCGGAGGTTCACTGGATGACCTTTGGGCGCGATCGCCACGACTCCCTCGACGAGCACGACGACGACACCTTCGAAGACGAGCCCTCCCGCAGCATTTTCTCCGCCACCTGGTTCCGCGCGCTTCTCGTCTTCATCGCGCTCGCGGTGATTGCAGTGGTCGCCATGCCGTATGCGCTGGAGTGGGCGAATCCTCCCACGAAGACGCGCGGGCTCGCCAAGGGCGCGCGTCCGCCCGCCAGCGAGGCGCCTCCGTCGTCGCCGGCGCCGGTGACGGGCCCCGTCCCCGTCGTGATCACGCCGAAACCGGAGAACGCGCCTCCACCGAGCACCAGCTCGACCGAGCCGCGAGTGGTGTCGTCGATTCCCGGTCCCAGCGAGCCGTCGCGGTCCACGCCGCCGGCACAGAGCGCGCCCGCGCCCGTGGACACCGCGCGTGTGCCGAATGCAGCAACACCGGGAACGGCGGCAACGCCGCCCGGGGCAACGACACCGCCGGGCGCGGTGGGCGCCAACGAGACGCCGAAAGCGCCGGAGCCGGCGGGGACCACGGAGAATCTGAAGCCGACGCCGCCCGCGCGTCCCACCGACGCGACGCGAATCGCGCAGCGACCGCGAGCGAGCGATCTCCCCAAGGCCGAGACGCCGGCGCCGTCGGACAGCGCGACCGCGCCCGGCGGCCGCGAGGCCACGGACGTGAAGTCGGAGCCGCCGCGGGTGGCGGCGGTGCCGCGCGCGACGGAGACGGCGAAGAAGAGCGAGGCAGGGCCATTCTGGATCCAGGTCGGCGCCTTCCGCGACGCCGACACCGCCCGCCGTGTCGCCGAGAAGCTGCGCGAGCAGCAATTCCCTGTGGCCGAGCCGGAAAAGCTGACGACGGTGCCGGCGTCACCGCCGGCGAAATCGGAGACGGCGAAATCGGAAACGCCGTCGGCGCCGGGCCCGGATCGTTACGACGTGTTCGTGTCCGGCACCGCTGCCGGTGATCTCAATACCCGTCTCGAATCACGGGGAGTGACGGCGGAGGCCGTGGCGGGGGGCGCCGTGCTGAAGCCCAGCATGCCTCTCGCCGACGCGGTGGCGCTCGCGAAAGAGCTCTCGGGCGACGGCTTGCGCGTCCAGGTCCGCCGCGCCAGCGGCTCGCCGCGCGCGGCGGCGTCGCCGCCGGCCACGGAGGCGTCGACGCTGTATCGCGTGCGCGTGGGAAGCTACGCGGACCGCACGACCGCGCTCGCCGCCCTCCACGATCTGGAGGCGAAGGGATACAAGCCGTTCCTCGCGCGGGGAGCCCAGTGAGCGCGACGACGGCTGTGCGAGGAGGTGAATCCTCACCGTGACCAAGAACGACCTCGTCAACGCCGTGGCGGCGCACGGCCTGTCCAAGCGACAGTCGTCGTCCGTTGTGGAATCGGTCTTCGACATCATCTTCCGCTGCTTCGAGAAGGGAGAAGACGTCAAGATCGTCGGCTTCGGCCACTTCCGCATTCGGAGAAAGGCCTCGCGCCGCGGCCGTAATCCCCAGACGGGCGATAGCATCGAGATCACCGCCCGCAAGGTGCTCACGTTCAAGCCGAGCAAGGGACTCAAGCAACGGATCAACACCGCAACGCACTAGGTACCGTGAGCGCCGAAGGGGCGGAGAAGCTCTACTACCGCATCGGCGAGGTGGAATCGCTCACCGAAGTGCCCGCGTACGTGCTCCGGTACTGGGAGTCGGAGTTCAAGCTCCTCCGCCCCAAGAAGAACCCGGCCGGGCAGCGGCTCTACCGCCAGCGGGACCTCGAGCTGGTTCGCCGCATCAAGAACCTGCTCTATGAAGAGCGGCTCACGCTCGAGGGCGCCAAGAAGCGCTTGCTGGCGGAGTCGCGACGAAGCACGGAGCAGCTCGAGCTGGGCGTGCGCGAGGTCGCGTACGCGGACACGCTGCGACGCATTCGTGAGCGTCTGACCACGCTGCGCGGCCGGCTCGCGCCTTGATGCCGCTCGCTGATTCTGCGACAATTCCCGTCTGACGGTCGGGGCGTGGCGCAGCCCGGTAGCGCACATGACTGGGGGTCATGGGGTCGGAGGTTCAAATCCTCTCGCCCCGACCATTGAATTCGCTGAGGGGTCGTGGCGCCTGCCACGACCCCTTTCTCGTCGTTGTTTGGCCTACGCCGTCACCAGCCGTGTCTCGATCCAGCGCGGGGCCCAGCGCATGAGCGCCGCGTTGATGAGGATGCTCACGAGCGAGGCGGCGAGGGTCGCGTTGTAGATGTCGTCGCCCACCATGTGGGCCGCCCGCGCGACCTGGACCAGGATGAACGAGAACTCTCCGATCTGCGTGAGGCCGATCCCCACCCGCAACGCCGTCGCGAATGGATACGCGAACGCGCGCACGACCAGGGTCCAGATGAGGAGCTTGCCGGCCACGATGAGCACGAGGAGGAGAAACAGAAGCCGTACGTGCGCGACGACGGAGGCGGGATTGACGAGCGTGCCCACGGTGACGAAGAAGAGCGCGACGAAGGCGTCGCGAACGGGCAGCAGGCGCGCGAGCGCGCCGTGGGAGTGATCGGACTGGCTGATGACCAGGCCCCCCAGAAAGGCGCCGAGCGCCAGCGAGAGTCCCACCGCCTGCGCGACGGCGGCGGTGCCGAGGGCGATGGCGAGGGCCACGAGCAGGAAAAGCTCCTCGCTGCCAGTGCGCGCGACGCGGTTCATCACCACCGGCACCGCCTTGAGGGCCAGGTAGGTGAGGGGAGCGAGGATGATCGCGGCCGTGAGCAGCGCCTTGCCGATGGCGAGGAGCGGTCCCGCCTCCAGGGTCGCGAAGCTCGGGAGGAGCACGGTCAGCACCACCACCGCCAGGTCCTCCACGAGCGTGATGCCGATCATCACGCGCCCATGCTCCGTCGAGAGCTCGCCGCGATCGAGGAGGAGGCGCACGAGCACCATCGTGCTCGCCACCGAGATGACGGCGCCCACCACCACCCCGACGAGGAGGGGCCAGCCGAGAACGGCCGCGGTGCCCATCCCGAGCACGATGCAGAGGACGATGCCGAGGGGGCCGCCCGCGAGCGCCACCCAGCGCACGCGCAGGAGATCACGCAGCGAGAACTCGATGCCGATGGAGAACATGAGGAGGATGACGCCGACCTCGGCCATGATCTCGAAGCTGTGGACGTCGGACACGGTGGGACCCGGCGTGAACGGGCCCACCAGGATGCCGCCCGCCACGTAGCCCAGGATCAACGGCTGGCGCAGGGCGTGCGCGACGAGCCCGCCCACGAGGGCAGCCGCGAACACCAGCGCGAGATCCCGGAAGAAGAGCGCTTCGTCTACCATCGCGCCACCACCAGCGCCAGCCTACCGCAGGCACGGCGGTCGCGGTTGCGTCGCGTGCACCGATCTGCGACGATCGACGTGCATCGGATGGCGCGACGGGGCGGCTCCGCGATTCTCATCACCAACGACGACGGCGTTCACGCGCCCGGCCTCATCGCCCTCGCGGACGCGCTCGCCGAGCTCGGCGACACCTACGTGATCGCGCCCGAGCGGGAGCAGAGCGCCTGCGGCCACGCCCTCACGCTCCACCGGCCCCTCCGCGTGCACAAGCTCGGCGAGCGGCGTTTCGCGGTGAACGGCACCCCGTCCGATTGCGTGAACCTCGGCGTGCTCGGCTTCCTGCCGGAGTCACCGGCCGTCATCGTGTCCGGCATCAATCACGGATCGAACCTCGGCGACGACGTCACGTACTCGGGGACGGTGTCGGCGGCGATGGAGGGCACGTTGCTCGGCGTGCCGTCGGTGGCGGTGTCCCTCGCCGACGGCGGGGACTTCGCGGAGGCGGGACGGGTGGCGCGGCTGGTGGTCATGCGCGTGCTCGTGGAGGGGCTGCCGGACAAGACGCTCCTGAACGTGAACGTCCCCGCCCAGCCGCCGCGCGGGATCCGCGTGACCCGTCTCGGTCATCGCGTCTACAGCGGCAAGATCGTGGAGCAGGCGGACCCGCGCGGGCGCCCCCACTACTGGATCGGCGGGGGGGCCGCCGAATGGGGCGCGCTGGAGGGGACCGACATGGGCGCCGTGCACGAGGGCTACGTGGCGGTGACGCCGGTGCACCTCGACCTCACCAACCATCGCGCGCTCGACGCGATGGCGGCGTGGCCGGCGGCGCTGAGCGCGCAGCTCCGCCGCGGGCGCGCGCGCACGAAGTAGATGGAAGCGCGCGCGGCCTTCGAGCGGGAACGGGCGCGGATGGTGGAGGAACAGGTCGCCCGCCGCGGCGTGACCGATGCGCGCGTGCTGGCGGCGATGCGCCGCGTGCCCCGGCACCTGTTCGTGCAGGAGGCGTTTCGCGAGCGCGCGTACGGCGATCATCCGCTGCCCATCGGCGAGGAACAGACGATCTCGCAGCCCTACATCGTGGGTCTGATGTCTTCGCTCCTCCAGCTCACCGGTACGGAAAAGGTCCTCGAGGTGGGCACCGGCTCCGGCTACCAGACGGCGGTGCTCGCGGAGCTGGCGCGGCGCGTGTGCTCGATCGAGCGCTTGCCCGGGCTCGCCATGCGCGCTCGTGCGCTCCTGGAGGGGCTCGGCTACACGAACGTGTGGGTGCGCGTCGGCAACGGCACCCTCGGCTGGCCCGACGAAGCGCCCTTCGATCGTATCCTCGTCGCCGCCGGCGGGCCCAGTGTGCCGCCGCCGCTGTTCGATCAGCTCGCCGACGGCGGCCGCATGGTGGTGCCGGTGGGCGACGCCGCGAACCAGACGCTGACGCTGGTGGAGAACGCGGGCGGCCAGATGCGGACGCAGGCGTTCGGCGACTGCAGCTTCGTGAAGCTGGTCGGAAAGTACGCCTGGGACGCGTGAGCCGGTGACGGTACAATAGGCGGGTCACATCGGGGCGTAGCGCAGCCTGGTAGCGCGCACGGTTCGGGACCGTGAAGTCGGAGGTTCAAATCCTCTCGCCCCGACCAGCTAGGTCCTCGACCGCCGACCGGACGCTTCTCGACGACCGGTCGGCGGTCCTCATCGCGCATCACCGAGCTGTGGAAACGGCGAGCACAGGGGCTGAAATCCTCGTCGAGGGCCGGGTGCAGGGCGTGGGGTTCCGCGACTTCGCCCGCCGGCGCGCATCCCGGCTCGGGCTCGGCGGCTACGTGAGCAACCTGCGCGACGGTCGTGTGCGTCTGCGCGTGGAGGGGCCGCGTGACAGCATCGAGATGCTGCTGCAAGACCTCCAGAAGGGTCCGCCCCTGGCGCGGGTGGAGCGCGTGAGCACGCGCTGGATGCCATCCACGCGGCGCTTCACCGACTTCACGATTCGCGAGGCGGCGTTCGAGCCATGACCGCCCGCCGGCCGGCGCGCGTCGCCGTCGCTCTCGGCCTCGTCGTCGTCGCCACGTTGCCGCCCGGCGTCGGAAGCGAGCCGCGCATGCGCACGGCCGAGGTGGCGGGGGAGCGCGTCCACGAAGTCCGTAAGGGCGAGACGCTGGGCGGCATCGCCATCCAGTACGGTGTGCCGGTGGCGGCCATCATCGCCGCCAATCGCCTGCCGGGACCGAACGCGGTTCTCCGGGTCGGGCGCCGGCTCACCATCCCGCCTGTCACCGTGGCCGGCCCGCCCATTCCGCGCACGGCACCCGCGCGTCGGCGCCCCGCGGCGCCGCCCACCATCCCCGCCGGACTCGTGCTCTCGATCCCCGATTTCGACGTGGTCACGCTTCCCTTTGCATGGCCGGTGGACGGCTTCGTCACCTCGATGTTCGGGCGCCGCCGGAGCGGCTGGCACCGCGGCATCGACATCAAGGCGGAGCCGGGCGCGCCCGTGTTGGCGGCGGCGGGTGGAATCGTCGTCGCGAGCGGAATCGAGAGCACCTACGGCCGCGTGGTGAAGATCGAGCACGACAATAACTTCGTGACCGTGTACGCGCACAACTCGCGCAATACGGTCGAGGTCGGCGATCGCATCTGGCCCGGCCAGCGCATCGCCTTCGTGGGGCAGACCGGGCGCGCCACCACCCCGCACGTTCACTTCGAGATCCGCTACGACGGTCGCGTCTACAACCCGCTGTTCCTGCTACCCCTGCCGCCACGGACGTTCGCGCTGGAGGACGTCGAGGAGCACGACGAACAGGATGATGAGTGAGGGCGCCGGGGACACCATCCCGGACGACCCCCTGGAGCCGCTCGTCGACACCGTCGACGAGCACGTCCGCGAGGAGACCCGCGACACCAGCCGCGCCAACCTCGCCGTGTACCTGCGCGAGATCGCCCGCATCCCGCTCCTGTCACGCGAGGACGAGATCGCGCTCGCGCGCCGGGTGAAGGCCGGCGACGAGGTCGCCAAGGCCCGGCTCACGGAAGCCAATCTCCGGCTCGTCGTCCAGATCGCGCGCCGCTACCTGAACCGCGGGCTGCCGCTGCCCGACCTCATCGAAGAGGGCAACCTCGGCCTCCTGCGCGCCGTGGAGGGATTCGATCCCGACCGCGGCACGCGCTTCTCGACGTACGCGACGTGGTGGATCCGCCAGGCCGTCGTGCGCGCGCTCGCCAACCAGGCGCGCATGATCCGATTGCCGGTGCACGTGGAGCTGCTCCTTGGGCGCTACGTCAAGGAGCAGCAGCGGCTCACGCAGAAGTTCGGCCGCGCTCCCACCGTGGAGGAGATGGCGCAGGCGCTGGGCAGCAGCGTCGAGCAGGTCCGGGAGCTGGAGGAAATCCGGCAGCACCCGCTCTCCCTGGACGCGCCCGTGGCCGGCGAGGAGGGGCGCCTCGCCGACCTCGTGCGCGACACGGCCGCCGATCCCGCCGCCGCCCTCACGTCGCTCTTCCGCGCCCGCAACGATCTCGTGAGCGTCCTCGACGACCTCGCCGTCAACGAGCGCACGGTGCTGCGACGACGGTTCGGCCTCGAGGGCGACGCGCCCGAGACGCTGGAGGCCATCGGTCAGCGCCTCGGGCTCAGCCGGGAGCGCGTGCGGCAGATCGAGACCGCGGGCCTCCGGAAGCTCCGCGCGCTCCTCACCGCCCGCGGTGTCGACGCCGCCGATCTCTCCTGAGCGTCCCGTTCCCGGCGCCGCGCGCCGCCTGTCAGATCAGGAGCCAGACGTCCGAGGGCAGCGGAGGAAACAGCGCCTCCAGCAAGGCACGGCCCTCGCCCGTGCGCGCGATGCAGTCGGGGAACGCCGCCTCCAGGCGCGCGAACGAGCGCGATCCGAACAGGAGTTGCAGAAACGTGAGGCCCGGAAAAAACGCGTCGGCGCGACGACGATCCGTCGTGGCCCGCGACATCTCCTGGCCGATCGTCGTGAACGTGGGACGCCACGGCGCCACCCGTACGAGCGTCCCGTTCTCGAAAACCAGCTCCACGCCGTGGCGATAGAGGCTGATCACGAGCGTGCCGCTGTAGCCGCTCATGGCGGAGGCGGCGAGACGCCGCTCCAGCGCCGGCCGCACGACAGTGAGGAAGCGCGCGAGGTCGGGCACGCGCACGTAGACTCCTTCCTGCCGCCGGAAATCCGTGAAGTGCACCGCCGCGTAGAGCGGATGCTCGTGCCCGAGCCACCAGAAACCGAGGAACGCCAGCGGTTTCTTGCCGTCGCGGGCGGCAAGCTCCTCGCCTCGCGCTCTCCAGTACGGCACGAGGGCGGCGACCACCGCACGCCAGGGAACGTCCGCGACCACCTCCAGGCTCATCACCGGCAGCGTCATTCCGTCGGCGCGCGGCAGGTGATTGGCGGCCGCGACCGGGCGCCCGTCCAGCGTTTCCACGACGCACCACTCCGACCGCGCGATGCTGCCTTCGGAGTGGCCGTCGAGCTCGTAGCGCCAGAGCGCCTCGTCGCGGGGCACCGTGAGCAGGTAACGCTGCGCCGCGTGCGCGTCGAGGCGGGCGGCGAAGCCTGCATCTTTGATCTCCATAGGCCGGACGCGATAGCCGGAGGCGGCGTCGGCGGGCATGCGATCGATGGCGACGAGCGGCCCGCCCCCGCGGTCGATGGCCAGCTCGTAGCCGAACTGTCGATAGAACCACGGGATGCCGGAGATGATCTGCATCGTGTGCCCGCGTTCCGCGCTCCAGGCGTGGAACGTCTCGATCATCGCGCGCACGAGCCCACGGCCGCGATAGGCGGGGAGGGTTGAGATGAATTCCGGTTGGCCGGCGACGATCGGCGTGCCCGCGAAGCGCACGTTCTGGGTGAGGAACACCGCTCCCGACACGAGAGCGCCGCGGGCGTCCTCCACGAGCAGCGCGTCTTCGGGACAGAAGGTGGGATGCCGCCCCGTCATCAAGTCGCGAATGACGACGCCGAACGCCGGATGCGGCTCCGGCGTGTCCTGGAAGCGGAGACAGTCGGCGCTGAGGGCGCCGAACGCCTCCGCGTCCGCGGCGCGGCCCCGCCGCATCACGAGCCCGTCGCCGAGGTCGCGAAGCATCCCGCCACGGTATCACCGGCGTCGAGGCCGGGCCACCCGAGGGCGGCGGCCCCTTGCGTTGTGATGTACCTTCACGTAGCGGGGTGCGCCAGACCGGGGTAGGGCGTCTAGGGGCGAGAGAGCTCCGGACGAGGGCGCCGCGAGGCGTGGCAGCGAGAAAGGGGGCGAGCGGGAGATGATGCGCGTGACGGCGCTGGGCCATGCCGGGCTCAAGGTCGAAACATCGCGCGCGACCGTGCTCGTCGACCCCTGGCTGAGCCCCGAGGGCGCGTTCCAGGCCTCCTAGTTCGTCTTCCCCGATAACTCGCACCTCTTCACGCCGTCGCTCGTGGATCCGACCGCCATCATCGTCTCGCACGAGCATCTGGACCACGTCGATCCGTGGTTCCTGTCGCGCGTGCCCCCGCACGTCCCCGTCATCGTCCCCCGCTATCCGTCGCCGGCGCTGCAGCGCAAGATCGCGCGCGGCGGGGCGCGCGAGGTGATCCAGGCCGAACAGTGGCAGCGCGTCGAGATCGCGCCGGGAACCCGCGTGTTCTTCGTCTCCGAGCCACCGATGAATCACGATTCGGCGGTCGTGATCGAGGGCGACGGGCAGACGCTCCTCGACCTGAACGACGCGCGACTCTTCCCCATCCAGATCCGCGAAATTCGGCAGCACGTGGGCGGGACCATCGATCTCTTCGCGTTCCAGGGCGCGGGCGCCTCGTGGTACCCGATGTGCTACGGCTATCCGCCCGAGCGTGCGGCGGAGCTGTCCCGGCAGAAGCGTCTCGCCAAGCTCGGCTACTGTCTGCGGACGATGAAGCTCGTCGAGCCCGTGATGGGCCTACCGTTCGCCGGCCCGCCCGCCTTCCTGGATCCCGCGCTCTTTCGGTCCAACGACGAGATGGACGGCGGCATCTTCCTCGATCAGCAACAGGTCGCGGAGTTCCTGGTGAGTCGCGGCCTCCAGAACGTGACGGTTCTGCTCCCCGGCGACGTCTGGGACCACGACGCGCGGGCCGTGGTGCGCGACGAGAAGTGGAAGGGTTTCTCCTTCGCGGATCGCCGCTCGTACCTCGAGGACTTCGCCGCGCGGCGTCGCCCGCACGTCGAGAGCGTCCTCGCGCGCCATCCCGAGCCGACACGCTCGGTGTGGGAGCCGTTCCAGGGCTATTTCGGGGAGCTGCTCACGCTCAGCCCGTACTTCAACGCGAAGATCGACATGCGCGTTGGGTTCGACGTTGTCGGGGCCGGCGGCGGGGCGTGGCACGTCGACTTCCGACCGGGGCGGGAGGGAGGGGGCGAGGGGATCGAGGGGTGCGGCTATCTCTACCGCTTCGATTCGCGATGGCTGCCCGGCCTCGTCGATGGAAGCACACCGTGGGAAGACTTCTTTCTCTCGCTGCGCTTCGAGGCCCGGCGCGACCCCGACCGCTACAACGATCACCTGCTCGGGTTGCTCAAGTTCGCGAACGCAGACGCGCTCCGCGAGGTGGAGGCGTCGGAGACCGCCGAGAAGTCGACCGAGCGGATCATCGTCCACGCCGAAGGCCGCGCGTATTCGATTTCACGGTACTGTCCCCACGCCGGCAACGATCTGCTGAACACCGGCGAAGTCCTGCCGGGCGGTGTGCTCCGCTGCCTCGCGCACCACTACGACTTCTCGTTGACCTCGGGCGAATGCCTGACGGGCAACTGCGCGCCGCTGGCCGTGGACGTCGTCGACGC
>DASXSB010000010.1:0-137358 GCA_036506275.1 Candidatus Methylomirabilota bacterium
ATGCCGAGACAGATGCCGAAGTACGGGACCTTGCGCTCGCGCGCGTACTGCACCGCCTGGATCTTGCCCTCGATGCCGCGATCACCGAAGCCGCCGGGCACGAGGATGCCGTGGACGTCGGCGAAGTGCGGCGCCGCCCCGTCGCGCTCGATGTGCTCGGCGTCGACCCACACCACCTCGACCTTCGCCTCGTTGGCGATCCCGCCGTGCGCGAGCGCCTCCGAGAGGCTCTTGTAGGAGTCCTTGAGGTCGATGTACTTGCCCACCACGGCCAGGCGGGTGGTCGCCCGCGGCGACTTCACGCGCCGCACGACGTCCTCCCAGCGCGAGAGGTCGATCGGCCGCGGCTCGAGGCCAAGGCCCTTGACGATGATCTCGTCCAGACCCTCGCGATGGAAGACGAGCGGCACCTCGTAGATCGTCTCCACGTCCTTGGCGGTGATCACCGCCTCCTCCTCGACGTCGCAGAAGAGCGCAATCTTGGCCTTGATGCCCGGCGGCAGGTAGCGATCGGTGCGGCAGAGCAGGATGTCGGGCTGGATGCCGATCGCGCGCAGCTCCTTCACCGAATGCTGGGTCGCCTTCGTCTTCAGCTCGGCCGCGGCCTGGATGAACGGTACCAGCGTGAGGTGGACGTAGATGACGTTGTCGCGCCCGAGATCTTTCTTGAGCTGCCGGATGGCCTCCAGGAAGGGAAGGCTTTCGATGTCGCCTACCGTCCCTCCCACCTCCACGATGGCGACGTCGGCCGTCGTCCCCACGCGCCGGATGGCGGCCTTGATCTCGTCCGTGATGTGGGGGATGACCTGCACCGTCCGCCCGAGGTAGTCGCCGCGACGCTCCTTCTGGATGACCGAGAAGTAGACCTTGCCGGTGGTGACGTTGTGGTCGCGCGTGGTCCGTCCCGAGGTGAAGCGCTCGTAGTGGCCAAGATCGAGGTCGGTCTCGCCGCCATCGTCGGTGACGAAGACCTCACCGTGCTGGTAGGGGCTCATCGTGCCCGCATCGACGTTGATGTACGGATCCATCTTCAGAAGACTCACGCGGAAGCCGCGCGCCTCCAGCAGGCAGCCGATGGAGGCAGCCGCCAGGCCCTTGCCGAGCGACGACACCACCCCGCCGGTCACGAAGATGTATTTCGACGCCATCATCCCTCCTTCGGGGGCGGGGCCGCGCGGAGGCCGGGGCCTCCTTGCTCCTCTCGCACCCATCGACGAACATACTCGATTTCGCTGACCCGATCGTCCACGCCGCCGTCGAGGCGCGCATCGCGCAATTCCGCCAGCACGCGCGCCACGTCTCGCCCCCGCGGCACGCCGAGCGCGATCACGTCGTCGCCGCCGAGCGCCGGCCGCACCTGGCGCGCGCCCGCGAACCAGTCGAGCGCCGGCCGCAGCTCGGGGCCACCCGCGAGCCACAGCCACACCAGGTCCAGCGCCGCGCGATCGCGCAGCGTCGCCGCCCGCGCGCTCGGGGTGGTGGCGTGGGCGAGGCGAGCGGCGAGGGCGGGTCCCTCGCGGAGGGCGCGGCCGAGGCGCGCCGCCGGCTCCCCGGCGAAACCGAGTCGCCGCACCGCCGCGTCCGCGACGTCCGCTTTCTGGTCGGCGAGGAGAACGAGCACGGTCAGCTCGACGGCGCTCACGGCGACCGCGCGGTGGGCCGCCCACGCCCGCGCGGCGGGAAGCTCATCCAGGCGCCCCGCGGTCCGCTGCGTGAACCGGTAGCGGGGATCGAGGAGGGCGTACACGCCCGTTCGTCCGAGCCGCGTCAGCGCCACCTCCGGCCGCGCCTCGTCGAGAATCAAGCCGACCTCGGCGAGGAGGCGTTGACCGGAAAGCGCGGGATAGGGCACGCGGCGGAGGGCGAGGGCGCGGCAGCGTCCCGTCCACGCGTCCTCCGTGAAATCGAGGCGCGCCGCGTAGCGAGCGGCACGGAACAGCCGTGTCGGATCTTCCACGAACGAGAGCGGATGGAGGACGCGCAGGCGACGCCGCGCGAGATCCTCGCGCCCTCCGAGCGGATCGACCAGCCACCCGTCCGACCTCTCGAGCGCGAGGGCCATCGCGTTCACGGTGAAGTCGCGTCGCCCAAGGTCGGCGCCGAGCGACGCCGGCACCACGCGCGGCAGCGCGCCCGGCGCCTCGTAGCGCTCGAAGCGCGCGGTGGCGAGATCGATGCGGCCGTGCGCGGTCCCTTCCACCGACGCCGTGAGGAAACGATCGTGCTCCACCAGCCGTCCCCCCAGCGCCACCGCGACGTCACGAGCGACGGCGGGCGCGTCGCCTTCGACGACGACGTCCACGTCGCGGAAAACCACCGGTCCCCGCCGCAGCAGCTCGCGCACGACTCCACCCACGAGGAAGGCGCGGGCTCCGCGCGCGGCGGCGGCCGCGGCCACCGTCTCCGCGAGCGCGCGCAGCGACGGCATCGTCGCGAGCTCGCGCGCGAGGGAGGGACCGCGCACCGGTGACGTGTCCGCGGCGGCCGCGCGGCGGGGGCCGCGACGGTCGCGCACGACCACGATGGGCGCGCCGCCGGCGAGGTGGCGGCGAAGCGTGATCTCGGAAGCGCGGCTCTCGATCACGGGCAGCGGTCGCCGGAGGTCGGCGGCCGCCATGTCGGCGAGCCCCAGCCCTTCCGCGCGCGCGAGGTCTTCGCGAAGCACGAAATCGGTGCCGCCGCCGAGGGCGAGGACCGCCGAGCGGCGGCGGCGCGCGAGGTCGAGGGCCTCGCGCACGGAGGCTCGGCGCGGCAGCGAGGCCACGCCGAGATCCGGCCAACCCTCCACGCCGGGCTCGACCTGGGGATAGACGTGAGCGCGCTTGGCCACCATCATGCTCGCGGGTGATACGCGCGATACATCCGCGTCAAGGCCGCCGACGGCAGGTGCGTGTAGATCTGCGTGGTGGCGATGTCGGCGTGACCGAGCATGACCTGGACGGACCGGAGGTCGGCGCCGCCTTCGAGGAGGTGACTCGCGAAGGAATGCCGCAGCACGTGGGGCGATACGCGGCGGCGGATGCCGGCCGCGTTCGCGGCCCGCCGCACGATCGTCCACAGCGACTGCCGCGAGAGCGCGCGGCCGCGCGGGTTCACGAAGAGACGACCGCTGTCGCGCGCGCGTGTATGGAGCGGTCGCACCATGGTCAGGTATCGCTTCACCCAGGTGAGCGCTTCCCCCCCCACGGGCACGAGGCGCTGTTTCTTGCCCTTGCCCGTACAGATCACGTACCCGGCATTGAGGTTCACGTCCTCCTGACGGAGATCGAGGCACTCGGAGGCCCGCATGCCGGTGGCATAGAGGAGCTCGAGCAGAGTGCGATCGCGGATGCCGCGCGGCGTGGTCACGTCGGGGCTCTCGAGCAGCTCCACGGTGACGTCACGCGGCAGCGTCTTCGGCAGTGGACGCGCGGCGCGCGGAAGGTCGACGTGCTCGGTGGGATCCTGACCGAGGGCGCCGGCGGCCACGAGATGACGGTAGAGACCGCGCAACGCCGACAAGCGCCGCGCCACGCTTCCGCTCGCGAATCCGTGACGCCGGAGTCCCTCCACGTAGTTGACGATGTCCTCCGGCCGCACGTCGCCAAGCGGGCGTCGATGCTGCTGGAGGAAGCCGGTGAAGTCGGTGAGGTCGCGACGGTAGGCGGCGAGGGTGTGCGGGGACGCTCCCCGCTCCGTCTCGAGGTTCCCCAGATACTCCGCGACCGGATCTTTCAAACCCGGTGCCCGGGGCGTGGACGACGCGGGCCGGCGGGAGTGAGCACGACGGAGTTTATCACGACTCCGCGCGCCGCCGAAAGACGCGGGACGTCGGCGCCGGTGCCGCCGTTACTCCCGTCCGCGCCCGGGCAGCATGCGCAGCAGCGCCACCGCCTCCGGCGCCCGGGCCAGGCGACCGGCAATCAGGAACAGCGCGGCGCCGCCTCCCACGCCGGCCGCCAGCCAGAGCGCCTCGCGGTGGAACGACGCCGCCGTCGGCCACCACGCGAGCACGGCCAGGCACCAGACGATCATCGGCACCGACAGCGCGAGCGTGCGGACCGTGCTCGCCAGCAACGCGCGCCCTCCCATGCGTCCGAAACGGCGGCGCGCCGCCCACACCAGGGTCACGAGATTGTCGTAGGCGCCGATGGACGAGGCGAGCGCGAGGCCGCCGTGCCCGAGCGGCCCCATGAGCGCGAAGGCGGCCACCACGTTGGCGACCACCGAGAGCACGCCGAGACGGACGGCGGTCCCCGGCGCGCGCACGGCGTAGAAGGCCTGCGCCGCGATGCGGGCGGCGGAGAAGGCGGGAAGGCCGAGCGCATAGCAGGCGAGCGCGTAGGCGGTGGCAACCGTGTCCTCGGCGCTGAAGTGACCGCGCTCGAAGAGCACGCGCGTGATCGGCGTGCGGAAGAGCACGAGGCCGACCGTGGCCGGCCACGCCACGTAGAGCGAGAGCCGGAGCGCGAAGTTGAGCGTGCCCGCGAGCGCCCGCGTGTCCCCCGCCGCCGCCTGGCGCGACATGGCGGGCAGCGAGGCGGACGCGAGCGCGATTCCGAACACACCGAGGGGGAACTCCATGACGCGATCGGCGTAGTAGAGGAAGGAGATGCTGCCCGGCGGCAGGAGCGAGGCGAGCAGCGTGTTCACGAACACCGTCACCTGCACGGCGGCGAGCCCGAAGACGGCGGGGAGCAGGAGGCGCGCGATCCGGCCGAGGGCGGGATGACGCCATTCCGGGGCGGGCGCGAGGAGCGTCCCCGAGCGCTGGAGATCCGGGATCTGGACGAGGAGCTGACCGAGACCGCCTACGAGCACGCCCACCGCGACGGCCATGATGGGCGGCGAGACGCGCGTGGCAAGAGCGAGCACGCTCAGGATGATCCCCACGTTCTGGACGGCGGGGCCAAGCGCGGACGCGAAGAAGCGCCCGTGGGCGTTCAGCACGCCCATGGCGAGCGCGGACAGTCCCACCAGAAGGAGGTACGGGAACATCGTGCGCGTGAGGCTCACGGTGAGGTCGCGCTGAGCCTCGTCGCCCGTGAACCCGGGCGCGATGAGCGGCACGAGCCAGGGCGCGCTCAGCATGCCGAGCACGGTGATGGCGGTGAGGACGGCGAGCGCCGCCGCCAACACCGCGCGCAGCATGCGCAAGAACTCGTCGCGCGGGCGGTTCACGAGGTAGTCCGTAAAGACGGGGATCACCGCCGTCGACAGCGCGCCCTCGGCGAGAAGACGGCGCAAGATGTTGGGGATGCGGAAGGCCACGAAGAAGGCGTCGGTGACGGGGCCGGCGCCGAACACGAGCGCCACCACCATGTCGCGCCCGAATCCCAGAATGCGGCTGGCGAGCGTGGCCACGCCGATGCTCCCGAGCGCGCGCACCACCTGCCCTTCGACGGTGTGCCGCGTCTCCGTCACCTTGCAATTCTCCGGCGCCTACGGCAGAATTCCCGACGGTTCGCGGATCGTCGGCGACACGAGAACGGCGGCGACGATCCGCAGAACGACGGTGACGACGGAGGAGGACACCACGAGTGGCGAACACGAAGTCCGCGATCAAGCGCATGCGTCAAAATGAGCGGCGCCGCCTGCGCAATCGGACGCTGCGCTCGAAGCTCCGCACGGCCGTCAAGACCGCGCGCACGGCCGATGTCGCGACGGGCGCCGATGGTCGCGCCGACGTGCTGGAGGCGATCCGCGCCCTCGACAAGGCCGTCACCAAGGGCGTGATCCACCGCAACACCGCCGCCCGCAAGAAGTCCGCGCTCGCGCGTCGTCTCGCCCCCGCCCGCTGACGGGCGTCCGCCCTCGCCCCCCCGCCGCGCGCTCACGGCGTCTCCAGCGCGCGGAGCAGCACCGCCGCCGCCCCGGCCAGCCGCTCGCCCCCGTCGGCGCCGAAGAGACTCACGCACGTGACGTAGGCGGCGTGATCGTAGTCGCCGCGCGCCACGAAGTATCCGAGATAGTCGTTGGAGAGTCCCGCCACGAACGCGCGGCGTCCCCGCCGCCGCACGCCCTCCTTCACGCGCGCGCCGAGCGACGATTGCAGCTCGCCCGGCATCGTCACCCACGCGAGGTCGCCCACCGCCGCCGCCGTGAGCTCGGCGTCCGCGGGCACCGCGCTCGCGAGCGGCAGCGTGAGCGACGACGGGATCCACCGCCCGAGACAGTTCCGCACCGGAAGGGACGGCGACGGCAGCTCCACCGTCCGCGTGCGCGCCGCCACCGCGGCCGTCGCCCGCGTGCGCGCGCGCTCCCAGACGGAGTGCACGGTGGCGGCGAGGGCCGTTCCCAGCTCGCCGGCGCCTTCCTCGCCGTGGCGAGCGGGGCTCACGTCGCCCACGGCGCCGTTGACGAAGAGCGCGGGAACACCGAGCGTGCGCTCGAGGCGCCGCGACGCCACGCCCATCACGTCCGCGGACAACCGACGATTGCGGGGACCGAGGGTCGTGCCGTGAATGGCGAAGTTCCAGACGAGCGCGAGCGGCGCGCCCGCCGCGGTGTCCACGCGCAACACCACCACCTCGGGGTCCGGCGGCGACGCCAGGCGCGGCACGGTGAGCGTCGTCACCGTGCCCGTCGCGCTTCCCACGCGCGCCGGCGCCTTCGCGATCTCGGCGGCGCGCACGGTGCTGACCATCGCGTCCAGGATGGCGGCGCCGACGGCGTCGTCGTAGCGGTCGAGGGCGAGGGCGCCGATGAGAGCGCCGTGCAGGAACGCGCCCGGGCCCGAATGCGTGTGCGAAGCGGAGACGATGAGGGCGGCGGCGGGCACGCCCGCCTCCAGGAGCCGGCGCCGCAGCGTCGCCGTGAACGCGCGGTCGACGGCGATGAGATCCGCGGCCACCCACACGATGCGGCCGCCGCCGCCTTCCATGACGAGCGCGCGCACGCCGACGGGATCGAGCTCACCCTCGGACGGCTTGAACCAGAAGGCGTGGCGATACAGTCCGAGCACGTCCGGCACGAGGAGGCGCCGCGTGAAACCGCCGTAGCCCGCGAGCGGGGTGCCGGGCGGGACCGCAAATACGCCCGCCGCCGCCCCCGCCCGGAAGCAATCCGGGCACGGCTGGGCGGCGGCGGCGGCGACGCCGAGGACGAAGAGGAGGAGAACGGCGAGGGCGGCGCCGCGCGTCACCTCGTGCCGCAGAGCTCGGCCACGAGCGCGGTGAGCTCCGCGCGCGGCTCGCCTCCTGATTTGAGGCGCCGCTCCACTTCCCAGCAGCGCGCGAGCCGGCGCGGGAGCGTTACCGCCGGCTCCTTGCCGACGGCGGCGGCCACCGTCGCCACCGCGCTCGGCGGCAATCTCAGAATGCGCGCGATCTGCTCCGCCGATTGCCCGCGCTCGCTCCACGCCCGCACCGTCCACGCCGTGCGCGCGCCGCGCGCGAGGAGCGTCAACAGCAGCATCGGCTCCTCGGTGGCGAGGAGGCGGTCCAGCGTGCGGAGGGCGACACTCACGTCGCCGCGCTCGACCGCGCGGGTGAGCGCGAACGCGTCGTCCACCCGGTGCTCGCCGACCACCGCGCTCACCTCGCGTACCCCGACCGTCCGATTATCGGCGCCGCCCGCCACCGCCGCCTTCCGCACCTCGCCCAGGAGCGCGGCGCTGTCATCGCCGACCCACTGCACGAGGAGGTGCGCCGCCTCGTCGCTCACGCTCAGGCCTTCGGCGGCCGCGCGCTGCCGGATCCACTCCTCGAGGGCACGCCCGCGACGCGCCGGCAACTCCACGACGGCGGCGCCGGGAACGGCCCCCAGGAGCCAGGAGTCCTTGCGGTCACGCACGCCGCGCAGCGGCTCGTCGGCGAGAAGGAGGAGGCAGGCGGCGGGATTGGGATCGCCGAAGCAGGCGGTCAGCGTCTCGTTCCCTTTCGAGGACAGGACCTGGCAGTGCCGCACCGCCACCAGCCGGCGGGAGTTCATCAGCGGCAGCGTCTGCGCCGAGCGCGCGATGGTGTCGGGAGCGGCATCGCGAGCGTCGAGGATCTCGCGATCGAGCACGGCCAGCGTGGGATCGGGGAAGAGCGCGCGGCTGACGGCGGCGAGGGCGTCGTCGAGGAGCTGAGGATCGGCGCCGTGGAGCAGCGCCAGCGCCGGCACCTGGCCGCGCTCGACGCTCCTGAGAAAGTTCGCGTAGTCCACGCGCTAGAAGCGATCCAGGGTGAGGCTCACCACCGAGCGCCCGATCTCCACCGCCGCCTGGCGCAGCGCGGACTCCTCACGCGAGATCGTTTGCGCCACCGCGCCCAGCACCCGGAAGTCCGCGCGCTCCTGGAGCCCGCGGTGATCGACGAGGATCTTGTCCTGACGAACGTCGCGCATCTTCAGATTGAGGGTGACGAGGAGACGGTACTGGCGGACGTTGGCGTTGGGATCGAAGGCGATGGACTGCACCTCGTAGCCGACGACCTCGCCGTCGAGGATGGCATCCGCGCGATCGGGGCGCACCACGCGCAAGCGGCCGTTCGTCGAGAACGCCTCCACCACCGCGCTCGTCAGGAAGTTTTCGACGCCGGGCTCGGACGTCTTGTTGACGAAGATGGGGACGGCCACCGTCTGGATGTGATCCGGCAAGTTGCCGCGGAAGGAATACCCGCAGCCGCCGAGAAGCACGAGAACGATCACGGCGGGCGCGAGGAAGCGCGCGGGCGTCGTCATGCGCGGGTCACGATGTTGACGAGCCGGTTCGGGATCACCACCACCCGCTCCACCGCCCGCGCCCCGATCCACTCGCGAATCTTGTCGTCGGCGAGGGCGAGCCCTTGCACGCGTTGCTCGCCGGCGTCGGCGTCGACCACCAGGCGCGCCCGCACCCTGCCGTCCACCTGCACCACCACCGTGACCTCCTGCTTCACGAGGGCGGCGGGATCGGCTTCGGGCCAGCGCTGCTTGAACACGCTGTCCTGGTGGCCGAGCCGCGACCACAGCTCCTCGGTGATGTGCGGACAGAAGGGGCCGAGGAGGAGGATGACCGCCTCCACCGCTTCGCGGAGGAGCGCGCCCCGCTCCCCGGACGGCACCGTGTCCGCCAACGCCGCCTCGAAGGCGTGGAGGGCGTTGACGAGCGTCATCACCGCGCTCACGGCGGTGTTGAAGTGGAAATCGTGCTCGAGATCGTCGGTGACGGCCTTGATGGTCTCGTGGATCGTGCGCCGGAACGCGCGCCCGGCGTCGGTCTCCGGACGCACGCCGAGGGTGGTGGCGGCGCGGAGCTCGTCGAGGTGCGTGGTGACGAAGCGCCACACGCGATTGAGGAAGCGGGAGCCGCCCTCCACTCCGTGGTCATTCCAGTCGAGGTCCTTCTCGGGCGGCGCCGCGAAGAGGGAGAACAAGCGCGCGGTGTCGGCACCGAGGCTCCGGATGAGGTCGTCGGGATCGACCACGTTGCCCTTCGACTTCGACATCTTGGCGCCGTCCTTGATGACCATGCCCTGGCTCAGGAGCGCGGTGAACGGCTCGTCCACCTTCGTGAGACCGAGGTCGCGAAGCACCTTCGTGTAGAAGCGCGCATAGAGGAGATGAAGGACCGCGTGCTCGATGCCGCCGATGTACTGATCGACCGGCATCCAGTAGTCCGCCGCGCGCACGTCCACCATCCCGCCTTCGTACTTCGGCGAGCAGTAGCGGAGGAAGTACCACGACGACTCCACGAACGTGTCCATGGTGTCGGTGTCACGGCGCGCCCGCCCGCCGCAGCGAGGACACATCGCGTTCACGAAGGACGGCACTTCCGCGAGCGGCGAGCCGCCCTTGCCGCTGATCTGGACGTCGCGCGGCAGCACCACGGGAAGCCGATCCTCCGCCTCCGGCACCATGCCGTCCTTCTCGCAATAGAGGACGGGGATGGGCGCGCCCCAGTAACGCTGCCGGCTGATCCCCCAGTCGCGGAGACGGTAGTTGACCTTGGCCACGCCGAGACCGCGCTCCACGAGCCAGTCGATCGCCTTCCGCTTCGCGTCCGCCACCGCGAGGCCGTCGAGGAAGCCAGAATTGATCTTGACGCCGTCACCGGTGTACGCCTCGCCGGTGAAGCCGGACGGGCGCGCGACGGTCGGGATGATCGGCAAGCCGTGCGCCTTCGCGAAATCCCAGTCGCGCTGGTCCTCGCCGGGGACGGCCATGATGGCGCCCGTGCCGTATCCCATGAGCACGTAGTCGGCGATGAAGAGCGGGAGCCGCCGCTCGTTGAACGGGTTCACGACCTCGGCGGCGAGACGGAGGCCGCGCTTCGGTCGATCCGTGGCGAGCCGCTCGATCTCGGACTCGCGCGCCACCTCCGCCCGGAACGCCGCCACCGCGGCGCGCTCGGCGTCGTCGCCAAGGATCTGATCGACGAGCGGATGCTCGGGCGCGAGCACCGCGTACGTCATCCCGAAGACCGTGTCGGGGCGCGTGGTGAAGACGCGGATGGCAAGCCCGCGGCGATCCGCTACCGGAAGATCGAACTCGGCGCCCTCGCTCTTGCCGATCCAGTTCTTCTGCATCGTGATCACGCGCTCGGGCCAGCCCGGCAGCCGGTCGCACCACGCGAGGAGCTCTTCGGCATAGTCGGTGATCTTGAAGAACCAGCCCTCGATCTCGCGCGGAGTCACCTCGGAATCGCAGCGCCAGCAGCGGCCCGCCTCCACCTGCTCGTTGGCGAGCACGGTCTGGCAGGACGGACACCAGTTCACGGTGGAGCGACGGCGGTAGGCGAGCCCGCGCTCGAGCATCTTGATGAAGATGAGCTGTTCCCACTTGTAATAGGAGGGATCGCAGGTCGTGAGCTCACGATCCCAGTCGTAGGAGATTCCCATCTTCTCGAGCTGCGAGCGCATGTAGTCGATGTTCTCGTATGTCCAGATGGCGGGATGGACGTTGTGCTCGATGGCGGCGTTCTCGGCAGGAAGGCCGAACGCGTCCCACCCCATCGGATGCAAGACGTTGAATCCCCGCATCCATTTGTAGCGCGCGAGGAGGTCGCCGATCGCGTACACGCGCACGTGTCCCATGTGGATACGCCCGGACGGATACGGGAACATCTCGAGGCAGTAGAACTTGGGGCGGCGGGGATCCTCGGTGACGCGGAACTGCTTCCGGTCCTCCCAGATCTTTTGCCACTTCGCCTCGATCTCACGAAACGGATACCGCTCGGCCGACATGACAGGGCGATTTTCACAGAGTTACAGGGCCGTGGCAAGAAACGGCCCTCCGGCGGGCGCGACGCCGCGCCGGAGGGACGGATCGGAGACGGTTACTGCTTCTTGTGCTGGAGGGTGATACCGGCGACCTTTGCGGCCTCGTCGGCCTTCTTCACCGACTCCGCGTGCTTGCCGTCCTTGTGAAGCTGCTCCGCCTCGGCGGTGAGCTTCTTCGCCTCCGCCGCCTTGCCGGGATCGGAGACCTTCGAGATCCCGTCGTTGAGCTGCTTGATGAGCAGCGGGCACTCCGACGCCGTGGCGACGCCGGCGAACGCGACCGCTACCGCCAAGACCATGATGGCTATGCTCTTCTTCATCGATGTCCCCCCTCTCGGAGCCGGTCAGCGCTCTTTGCCTAAACGCTCCGCATCGCGACCGGGTTCCCCTGTCGCGTGAAAGTGATCGAAAATTCGCTGCGCGAGCTTTGGTGTGACCTTGGGCACCGCGGCCAGCTCAGCGACGGTGGATTCTCGCACACGACGCGCCGATCCTAAAGTCTTCAGCAAGCTGGTGCGGATGCCGGGCCCCACCCCGGGAATGGTGTCGAGCACCGACTGGATGGTGCGCCGCGCGCGCAGCTTCTTATGGTAGGTGATCGCGAAGCGGTGGGCCTCGTCGCGAATCTTCTGGAGCGTGTGCAACGCGGGCGAAGTCTGATCGAGCACGAGCGGGTGGAGGCTGTCCGCCCGGTACACTTCCTCACGCTGCTTGGCGAGCGCGATGACGGGGATGTAATCGAGCCCCAGCTCTTGCAGCACCTTCACGCCCACGTTGAGCTGCCCGCGGCCGCCGTCGATGAGCACGAGATCAGGCAACGGTGTTCCCTGCTCGAGGGCGCGCGCGAAGCGCCGGCGTAGGACCTCTTCCAGGGACGCGAAGTCGTCCGCGCCCGCCACCGTCCGGATTCGGAAGCGCTTGTAATCGTCCTTCTTGAGGGCGCCGTTCTCCCACACCACGAGCGAGCCCACCTGCTCCGTGCCCTGGATGTTCGAGATGTCGTAGCCCTCGATGCGGTTCGGCAGCCCCGGGAGCGAGAGCGCGCGTTGCAGTTCCTCGAGGATGAGCTGCTGGCGACTGCCGCGCGAGAGGAGATGGTTCTGGAGTGCGATGGCGGCGTTGGCCTCCGCCATGGCCACGAACTCTCGCTTGGCGCCGCGCTGGGGCGCGTGGATCTGCACTCGCCGTCGCGCCAGCCCGCTCAGCCACTCCGCGATCAGCTCCGCCTCCGGCACCTCTTCCGACACTAGAATTTCGGGCGCCGGCACCACGCTCTTGCCGTAGAACTGTCGCAGGAACGCGGAGAGGATCTCTCCGTCGCTGGAGCCGGCCACCTTGTCGAAGAAGAACGCTTCCTGTCCCTGGAGGCGCCCGCGCCGTACGAAGAACAGCTCCACGCAGGCGTCGCCCCCCTGCCGCACCACGCCCACCACGTCCTGGTCCACCTCGTCGGTGGAGATGATCTTCTGGCGCTCGCGCACCTTGTTGAGGGACTGGATGCGGTCGCGCAGCATGGCCGCCCGCTCGAAGTTCAGCTCGCCCGCCGCCGCCTCCATCTGGACGGTAAGGGTGGCGGCGAGGTCCTCGTCCTTGCCCTCCAGGAACCGCTGCACGTCCGCCACCGTCTTCGCGTAGCCCTCGCGCGTCTCCCATCCCGTGCACGGCGCGTTGCAGCGCCCGATCGAGTACTGGATGCACGGCCGCGGGAGGCGGCCGTCGATGGTGATCGAGCACGTGCGGAGCGGGAAGAGCTGGCGAGTCAGGCGCAGCGTCTCCCGCATGGCGGTGGCGGGGTAGAACGGCCCGTAGTAGGCGGCGCCGTCGTGGCCGACGCGGCGGGCCACCACCAGGCGCGGGAACTCCTCGTCGGTGGTGAGCTTCAGGAACGGGTAGTGCTTGTCGTCGCGCAGGATGATGTTGTAGCGAGGCCGGTGCTTCCGCACCAGGTTGGCCTCGAGCATCATGGCCTCGAGCTCGTTGTCGGTCACGATGAAGTCGAGGTCGCGAATCTGGCGCACGAGGGCGTCGGTCTTCGGATCGCGAGGCCGCGAGTCCTGGAAGTAGGAGCGCACGCGGCCGCGCAGGGAGGCCGCCTTGCCCACGTAGAGGACCTGGGCTTTGCCGTCCCGGTAGAGGTAGACGCCGGGGCGGTCCGGGATGCGTTCGAGCTTCTCTTCCAGTGTCATACGATCTGCTGCTTCCGAAGTGCCTTGAGCCTATCACGGAGCTCGGCCGCCCCCTCGAAGTCCAGGCGCGCGGCGGCCTCCTTCATACGTTTCTCGAGGTCGGCGATCCGCTCCTCTCGCTCCGCCGGCGACTCGAACGTCTCCGCGACGGGCACGGCCTCCACCGTGTAGTAGTCGCGCTCGTACACGGTTTGGAGCAGCTCGTGGATCGAGGAGCGGATCGATTCCGGCGTGATGCCGTGCTCGGCGTTGTAGGCGGCCTGCAACGCGCGGCGGCGGTCGGTTTCGCGGATCGTGTCCGCCATGGAATCGGTGAGGCGGTCGGCGTACATGATGACCTCGCCGTTCACGTTGCGCGCGGCGCGGCCCGACGTCTGGATGAGCGACGTCCCCGAGCGCAGATACCCCTCCTTGTCGGCGTCCAGGATCGCCACCAGCGACACCTCGGGGATGTCGAGTCCCTCGCGGAGCAGGTTGATTCCGATGAGGGCGTCGAACTTCCCGAGGCGGAGGTCGCGGATGAGCGCCACCCGATCGAGGGTGTCGATGTCCGAGTGCAGATAGCGCACCCGGAGCCCCGCCTGCTGGTAGTACTCGGTGAGGTCCTCCGCCATCCGTTTCGTGAGCGTGGTGACGAGCACCCGCTCCTCGCGCTCCGCGCGCGCGCGCACCTCGTGGAGGAGATCGTCGACCTGATCGGTGGCGGGACGGACGGTGATCTTCGGGTCCATGAGGCCGGTGGGACGGATCACCTGCTCGGCCACGGCGTCGCCGGCGCGGTCGAGCTCGTACCGTTCGGGAGTGGCCGAGACGTAAACAGTCTGGCCCGTGAGCTTGAGAAATTCCTCGAAGGTGAGCGGCCGGTTGTCGAACGCCGACGGCAGCCGGAACCCGTACTCGACGAGGGCTTCCTTCCGGGAGCGATCGCCGTAGTACATGCCGCGGACCTGCGGGACCGCCACGTGGCTCTCGTCGATGATCACGAGCGCGTCCGCGGGGAGATAGTCGATGAGCGTGGGCGGTGGCTCCCCCGGCTGGCGGCCCGTCAGATGACGCGAGTAGTTCTCGATGCCGTGACAGAAACCCAGCTCGCGCAGCATCTCCATGTCGAAGAGCGTGCGTTGCTCGAGCCGCTGGGCCTCGAGAAGACGATTCTTGCCGCGCAGGAAGACGAGTCGCTCCCCGAGCTCCTCCTGGATGGTGCCGAGGGCGCGCTCGAGCTGGGCGGCGGGCGTCACGTAGTGGCTGGCGGGATAGACGTCGATGCGTTCCAGTCGCTCGCGCACGGCGCCCTTCAGGGGATCGATGCGGTGCAAGGCGTCGACGACGTCGCCGAACAGCTCGAGGCGCAGGGCGAGCGACTCCTCGTTGGCGGGGAACACCTCCACCACGTCTCCCCGCACCCGGAAGGTGCCGCGATGGAAGTCGTAGTCGTTGCGCTGGTACTGCATCGCCACCAGCCGGCGGATGATGTCGTCGCGATCGAGCCGATCGCCGTCGTTCACGGTCAAGTGCATGCCCTGGTAGGTGTCGGGGGCACCGATGCCGTAGATGCAGGAGACCGACGCCACCACCACCACGTCACGACGCTCCATCAAGGAGCGGGTGGCGGAGTGGCGCATGCGATCGATCTCGTCGTTCACGAGGGCGTCCTTCTCGATGTAGGTGTCCGACTGCGGAATGTAGGCTTCCGGCTGGTAGTAGTCGTAGTAGGAAACGAAATATTCGACGGCGTTTTCGGGAAAGAACGCCTTGAACTCGCTGAAGAGCTGGGCGGCGAGCGTCTTGTTGGGCGAGATGACGAGCGCGGGCCGCCGCGCGTCCGCGATCACGTTGGCCATCGTGTACGTCTTGCCCGACCCCGTCACGCCCCGCAGCACGACGTGCCGGCGCCCGGCCGCGACGTGGGCGTTGAGATCGGCGATGGCGCGGGGCTGATCCCCGCGCGGACGATACTCCGACGCGAGGCGAAACATCGGCGGTGCCTCCCGCCCCGCCCTCAGGAGGGCGAGGGGACGGCGACCAGGTACTTCCGCCAGGAGTCCAGAAGCGAGTGCGCGTGCGGGTGGCGGAGCAGGTGCGTCGAGAAAAGGAACTTGGGATGGACGGGCTCGCGCAGCAGCCGCATTCCAACCTCGTGGGGCAGCCGATTGCCCTTGTTCAAGTTGCAGCGCAAACAGGCCGCCACCACGTTCGTCCACGTGGTGTCGCCGCCGCGCGAGCGGGGCAGGATGTGATCCACGGTGAGGCGCTCACCGCGCCGGTTGCAGTACTGACAGGTATAGCCGTCGCGGCGCAGGATGTTCTTCTTGTTGAACGCGACCCGATCCAGGAACGGCTTCCGGATGTAGACGGCGAGCCGGATCACCGCCGGCAGCGATAGCACGAAGGACGGGGACCGCACGACGCGGGGCGAGGCTTCCACCGCCTCCGCCTTTCCGCTCAGGAGGAGGGTGACGGCGCGACGAGCGTTGGTGAAATGAAGCGGCTCGAAGCTGTAATTGAGCACCAGTACGGCAATTTCGTCCATTTCGGCGGATTCAAGAATAGTCGCCGCTCGCGGGGGCTGTCAAATACGCACCCCCCCGACGCTTTAGATTCCGTACCAGGAAGAGCAGGTTGGCGGGGCGCTCGGCGAGGCGGCGGAGGAAGTATCCCCACCAGTCCTCCCCGAACGGCACGAGCACGCGCAGGGTGGCCGTTGCCGCCACCGTGCGGTGGAGGTCAGGTCGGATGCCATGGAGCATCTGCACTTCCCACCGGTCCGCCCCTATCCCGCGCGTTCGGGCCGCCGCCGCCACGTGGCGGTGGAGGCGCTCGTCGTGGGTGGCGAAGCCGACGTAGACGCCGCGGGCCTGCGCATCCGCCGAGAGGAAGCGCTCGGCGAGGCGAGCGTAGGCGGCGTCGACGTCGGCCTTCCGCGGAAACGCGATGGCGGACGGCTCCCGGTACGCGCCCTTGCAGAGACGGACGGTGGCCCCGAGCCCGACGAGGCGCTCGACGTCGGCCGGCGTTCGTCGCAAGTAGGCCTGCACCACGCACGCGACGTGGGGGAAGCGCGCGCGGAGCCGGGCGTACACGTCGAGAGTGCGGTCGGTGTAGACGGACGACTCCATGTCGATCCAGACGCGCGTGGCCATGGTGGCCGCGCGCTCGAGCACGCGCACCACGTTCGCGACGCACACCTCTTCTCCCAGGTCCAGCCCGAGATGCGTGAGCTTCAGCGACGGCACCACCCGCAGCCGCCGCCGGGCGATCTCGTCGAGGAGATGGACGTAGACGTCGGTGGCGCGGGCGGCGGCGATGGGGGTGGCGACGTTCTCGCCGAGGTACGTGACGGCGCCGAGGTAGCCGCGCCCGTTCAGCGTCGCCAGCGCGTCCAGCGCTTCCGCGGGGGTCGTGCCCGCCACGAAACGGCGCACGAACGCGCGCGTCCACGACGACCGCTCGAGAGCGCGCCCCAGATCCGGACGCGCGGAGAGACGGAGGAGCACGGCGCGGAGGACGGCCGCGGTCACGGGCGCCCGCCGCGTTCGAGGCGTTGGGCACGATCGACCCGCTCGGCGACGAGGCCTTCGCGCAATCCCCAGTCGCTCACGACCACCGTGTCCACGGCCGCGCGATCGAGGGTCGCGATGACGATGGCGATGCCGTGCACGATGATGTCGGCGCGCCCGGGCTCGAGACACGGAAGCGCGGCCCGCTCGTCGACGGTCAACTCACCGAGACGGTGGAGGAGGCGCTCCACGGCGGATCGCGTGAGGGCATGACCCTGCACGCGCGCGGCGTCGTAGCGGGTGAGACCGAGATCGAGTGCGGCCAGCGCCGTCACCGTGCCCGCCGTTCCCACCAGCCGCTCGGCGGGCGGCTGCCAGAGGGAGGCGGGGACGGCGGCGTGGAGCCGAGCCGTCACCTCCCGGGTGAGCGCGGCATAGCGATCCCACGCCACCGGCCCCGGGAACGGATAGCGCTCGGCCAGCTCGACAACGCCGAGCTTGACGCTCACCGCGGACGCCACGCGCGGGCCTTCGGCGCGGATGTACTCCGTGCTGCCGCCCCCGATATCGAAGAGGAGCAGGCTTCCGGCGACGGAGGCGGCGCCGAGTCCCGCGCGCGCCCCGCGCAGGGTGAGTTTCGCCTCCTCGTCGCCCGTGATCACGTCGACGCGTCGTCCCACCGCGCGCTCCACCCCCAGCGAGAAGACGACACCGTTGGTGGCCTCGCGTACGGCGCTGGTGGCGACGATCCGCACGTCCTCCGGTGCGAAGGATTCGGCGCGGGCCACGTATTCGCGGACGGTGGCCGCCGTCCGCTCCATCGGAAGATCGCCGAGCACGCCGGTGGCCGCGAGACCCTCCCCGAGACGGGTGACCCGCTGCTCTTGATGGAGGATGCGCCAATGACCGTCGGCGGCGGCGTCGACGACGAGCAGGCGCACGGTGTTGGTACCGAGGTCGATGGTGGCGAGCCGCACGCTCGAGACGTGGCAGCGCCCCGCCGGCTTGACGGCGGGGCGCGCAGAAATCAGGTCGACGCCGTTACTTCTTCTGCAGCGTGCGGATGTAGTTGACGATCTCCCAGCGCTCCTTCTCCGGGAGGTGCTTCCACGGGGGCATGGGGCCGCGACCGTTCGACATCTTCCAGAAGATCTCGCCGTCGGTCTCTTTCGCCACGCGCTCGGACGTCCAGTCCGCCGGCTTCGGCGTGAGGGCGGCGGCGGCAGGGCCGTCCCCCTTGCCGGATGCGCCATGGCAGGAAACGCAGTTGGTCTCGACGGATTTCTTGGCGTTGCCCACACCCTTGACGGGGTTCTTCACGCTCTTCGCTTCGGGCGGCGCCACCCACGGTCCCGTCGCGGCACCCTGCGCCCACGCGCCGCCAAGCGTGCCGACGGCCACCAGCGCCACCGTCGTCACCGCCGCTCCCACCATGCTTGCGAACGGCCTCATGTCTCCTCCTTCGTCGCGTCGCCGCGATCATTGCGTGTTCGCGCACATTTAACACATGGGCGCGGAACGTGGTCAAGCATACGTTCCGCCCCGCGCCGCGATGCCTCCGTGTACGGAATGCGGAACGAAGGGTGATGGTTCCTAGCGGCCGAGCGCGGCGTGCATCTCGCCCACGCGCGTGAACTTGACGCGGGGGCGCCCACTCGCGCGCCCGCGCTCCACCTCGATCTCGTCGAGGCGCAGCCAGTCCTGATAGGAAAAGAACTCGGGCTGGCGCTCGCGCACGAGCCGCTCGGCAGCGGCGGCCGTGGGTTCCGCGGGCGTGAGGATGGCCCCCGCCGCGACGTCCTCGATCATGGCCGTCACCGTCTCCGCGGCGTCGGGCTTGTTGGTGCCGATGACACCGGTGGGACCGCGCTTGATCCAGCCCGCCGTGTACTCCCCGCGCACCGGCTGCTTCGTCTCTGGATTCAGCACGCGGCCCTTCTCGTTGAGGACGACGCCCCAGCTCTCGTTGAACGGAACGCCCGGGAGGGGCACGCCGCGGTAGCCGACGGAGCGGAAGACGAGACCGACGGGCAGCTCTTCGATGCGATCGGTGGCTTTCGCCTGGAGCGTTCCCGACGGCGTCGCGTACAGCTCGTTGCGTGCGAGGCGCATGCTGACCACGCGGCCGGCGGCGTCGCCGATGAGCTCGAGCGGCGACACCAGAAACCGCAGCATGAGGCGCCGCGATTTTCCCGCGGGCGGGCGCACGGCATAGCCCTGGAGGATCTCGACCTTCTTCTGCGTGGCGCGATCCGGCGTGCGCTCGAGGGCGGCGCGGCTGAGGGCGTCCAGCTCCACCTCGTCCGCGCGCACCACGAGGTCGGCATCGTCCAGCTCGCCCAGCTCCTTGATCTCGGGATTGGTGAAGGCGGCCTGGGCGGGGCCGCGCCGCCCGAGGAGGTACACTTCTTTGACGCGGCTGGCGCGCAGGGCCTCCAGCGCGTGGTCGGCGATGTCGGTGACGGCGAGCTCGGCCGGCGATCGCGAGAGAATCCGCGCCACGTCCACGGCGACGTTGCCGACGCCGACCACGGCCACCCGTTCCTGGGAGAGATCGAACTGATAATCACGATAGTCGGGATGACCGTTGTACCAGGCGACGAACTCGGTGGCGGGATGACTGCCGCTCAGATCCTCGCCCGGAATGCCCATGCGTCGATCCGTCTGCGCGCCCGTGGAATAGAAGATCTGATGGTAGTGGCGTCGCAGATCCTCCACCGTCACGTGCTTGCCGAGCTCGACGCCGCCGAAGAAGCGGAAGCGCGGGTGGGCGGCCACCTTGGCGAACGCCGCCGTCACCGACTTGATCTTCTGATGGTCGGGCGCGACGCCGGCCCGCACGAGGCCGTAGGGTGTGGGCAGACGGTCGAACACGTCGACGTCGACCACGACGGCTTTCTCGCGCAAGAGCTGATCGGCGGCGTAGAACCCGGACGGGCCCGCCCCCACGATGGCGACGCGCAACGGCTGCGCGTCGGTGCCCGGCGTCGCCATCACCTCCCCTGCACGGCCGCCGGCACCTCACCGAGGATCTGAAGCTGGAGGGTATCGACCTCGCCCTGATACTGGTCACGCTGCGCTTTGACGATGTCACCGATGGAGATGATTCCGACGAGACGACCTCCATCGACGACGGGCAGATGGCGGATCCTGTGCTCGGTCATCGCGCTCGCCACCGCCACGAGATCGTCCTGGGGCACGCCCAGGATCACGTTGCGTGTCATGAGCCCGCTCACCGCGAGCGCGAACACCGCTTCGTTGCGCGCCGCCTCCCGCACGACGTCGCGCTCGGACAGGATGCCGACGGGGTGGACGCGGTCGTCGACGACGACGAGGGCGCCGATGTTGTGCTCGGCAAGGAGACCGAGGGCCTGCCGGACGCTGGCGTCCGGACGGACCGTAACGACGTTGGGGCCTTTGGTGGCGAGCAGCGTGGCGACGTTCATATCGTGCTCTCCCTTGAGCCGCGCGTTCACGGTGCCGGCGCGCGGACGTCGCGCGCGCGGAATGTCAGATGTTACCGCATCTCCGAGGCGGGAACGCGCGCCGATTCGGGCGCCGGCCACCGGCGGGCGGTGAGCCAGCAGAGGCCGGCGAGCACACCGTAGACGCCCGCGAGCGTGGCCGGCGTCGCCGAGGGCGCCGCCCACGGCCAAAAGAGGGCGCCGTTGGCGAGGGGCGAGTGGATGAGACCACAGAGGGCGGCCGCGCTCGCGCTGGCGAAGGCGAGGCCAGTGGCGGCGAAGCGACGATCGACCAGCGTCGCCACCGCGGCGCCCCATAGCACCGCGGTGACGATGAAGCCGTTCCCGAGCAGGGTGAGGGCGGCGAACGTGGTGGCGGCCTCGCCACCGAGGTCGGCCGGCGATTTCCCGAGACCGGACATCAGCACGTTGCCTTCGATGAGGACCACCGCCGCCGCCACCGGTACGAAGGTGATGGCGACGGCGGGACCGTGACGAGGGGGAGAGGCGAGGAATGCCTGCGCCGTGATCTCGAGCCCGATGAAGATCAAAATCGGCGCCACCGCCGCCTCCGGCAGCGCCGCCACCAGCCACGCCAGACCACCGGCGGCGGCGCCGACGCCGATGACGAGACCGGTAGCGAGCGTGTAGCCGGCGCGCGCGCCCATCGCCTTGTAGGCGGGGTGACCGATGTACGGCGTGTTCTGGACGATGCCGCCGCAGAGCCCGGCCACGATCGTCGCCGCCGCTTCCGTCCAGAGGATGTCGCGGGTCCGGTACTCGTCACCCGCGGCCGCCGCGCTCTCCGTGTTGTCGATCCCCCCCACGGTGGTGACGAGCGCAAACGGCAGGGCCACCGAGAGGTACGGCAGCGTCGCCGGCAACGCGTCCAGCCAGGACAGCGTGGGCCACGGAAGCGACAGCGCGAAGGTGGGCATGCTCGCGCCGTGGGTGCTGCCGTCGAGCCATCCTCTGACCCAGAAGATCGCCGTGCCGGCGACGACGGCGGCGAGGGCGCCCGGCACGCCGAACGGTGCCCGTACGCCGCCGAGGAGGACGAGCAGGAGCACGCCGAGCGACACCAGTCCCACCACGGGGTCACGGACGACCTTGAGGCTCGGCAGGAACGCGATGAGAAGGATGGCGACGCCGCCGATGGAACCGAGGAGCGCGGCGCGGGGCACCGCGCGGCGCGCCCAGTCACCGGCGAAGGCGAGGCCGCCTTTCACGATGCCGATGGCGATGGTGACGGCCATGCCGACCTTCCACGCGAGCTCGGCGTCGCCGGTGGCGATCTTCACGGGGCCCACCACCCCGAACACCATCGCGAACAGCGTCGGAGTATCGATGCCGAACGGCATGGCGGTGACGTCGTCACGCCGCGCGTGACGCATGAGGCGCACCGCGAGCACCGTGTAGACGAGGTCGCCGATGAGGACGCCGAGGGCGGTGCCGGGCACGATGCGGCCGAGCACGAGCTCACCCGGAAAACCGAACACCGACGTGAGAAGGCCGGCGAGGATGACGAGCTGGGTGACGTTGTCGAGAGCGAGGCCGAGGAAGCCGTTGAGGTCCCCGGCCGTGATCCACCGCGGAGCCGCGAGCGGCCGCGTCAGTCGAGCAGCTCGCGCGCGCGAGCCCGCGTGCGCGCGGCGAGGTCGGCGCACCACGCGAGGCTCTCGCGGCGGTCCGCGACCTCCTTGAAGTCGAACTCCATCAGCGGCGAGACGCGGTCGCGAAAGCGCAGGCGGGCGCCGTAGGAGACGCCTTCCCGCTCGGGAGCGTCGTCGAGGGCGACTTCGATGCGCGGCTGTTCACGCTTGGCGTGGGAGGTCAGGAAGTTCCAGAGCCAGCGGCCAACTTCTTCGTAATCGCCGCCCGCGAACATGGCGGCATTGTAGCACCGCTCAGCGGGCGTCAGCCTCTGCCGGCGACTGCAGTCGCTGCACGAGGGCGGGGTAGCCACCGTTGCGCATGATCTTCTCGAACTGCGCGCGATAGCTGTTGACGAGGCTCACGTTCTCCACCACGACGTCGTACACGATCCAGCGCTCGCCGCGGCGGAGGAGGCGATAGTCGACGGCGGTCTCGGCGCTGCTGGAGATGGCCACGCGCGTGCGCACGGTGGCGCGGTCGCCCTCCACGGAGTCACCCACGATGACGATGCGCGCGTCCTTCGCGCGCGTGAGCTTCGTCACGTAGACGCGCTCCAGGAAATCGCTGAAGAGCTCGGTGAAGGCGGCGACCTCTTCCGGCGTCCGTCCCTGCCCGTGCCGTCCCAGGGAGCGCCGGCTCATTTCCTCGAGGTCGAAGATCTCGGCCCGGAGCGCGCGCAGCGCTTCGCGGCGCACGGGGCTGTGCTCGGTGGTGTTGGAGACGACGGCGAGGACACGCTCGAGCTGCGACCGGAGCTGGTCGGCGGGAGTGCCCGCTCTCACCACGACCGCCGCCGGCAGCGACACGACGAGCGCGATGATCGGTAGTGCGAAGCGACGACGCCAGTTCATCGAGCTCTGCCCGGCCCGCCGCGCCTAGTTCAGCGCGGTGGCGGCCAGGACGCGGCCCGCCATCACCCGCGACAGGGAGCTCACGAGAGGACTCCCGCACTCCACGCAATCCGTGGGACCCACCGCGAAGCAGGTCTCGCAGACCGAGCAGATGGCCACCTCGTTGAGCGGGAGCGGAGCCCGCGACACCACTTCGAGGAAGGACATGATCTCGAGCACCGAGCTCACCATTGCGCGCACCTCCGGGGGGTGCCTAGAGCAAGCGGGGTACCAGAGCTATAGAGTGACGGAATATATGGTAATTACGAGGACGGGGAGGGTCATCGACGCCGGCCATTCGGACGGTTCCTGACCAGGAACCGTGGTGAGAAAGGAGCCGGAGAGGGCTGGTACCTCTCCGGCTCCCGCGCGCTCAGGACATCAGCATTCGTTGAACCCGCACGACAGACACTTCTTGCACCCTTCCTCGTAGACGAAGGTCGCCTGACCACACTCCTTGCAAAGGTCCCCGATACGCTTGGCCGTCTCCATGGCGGCGGCGGGCGACGAAGCCTCCGGCTTGACCTGGCCGATGTGCTGGGCGAGCGTGCGCGCGAGCGCATCCGGAAGGGACAGGATCTTGCCCGCGCCGAAGCCCATGGGTTGGCCACCGCCGATGCGCGCGAGCTGACTGATCACCTCCTCCAGCCGTCGCTGCACCGACAGCGGCGACGGCATCCTCAGCGTGAGCGAAATGAGCCGGCCGAGGGCCTCCGCCACCGCCATCGTGTCGGAGCCGCCCTTACCCACCTGCACGAAGACCTCGAACGGATCGCCGTCCGGGGTCGAGTTCACCGTGATGAAGGCGGTGCCGATGGGCGTCTCCATCCGGTACGTGACGCCGGCCAGGCTGTGCGGCCGCGGCTTGATCACGGCGGGGCCGGCGGCGGGTGCGGGTGCGGGGTGCGCCTTCTCCTTCTTCACCCCCACGTTGAGCACTTGCTCTCCCTTGCAGCCGTCCCGGAACACGGTGATGCCGAGACAGCCGAGATCCCAGGCGAGGCGATAGGCCGCGGCCACGTCCCCCTCCGCCGCCTCGTTGGGGAGGTTGATCGTCTTCGACACCCCGTTGTCGGTGTAGCGCTGGAACGCCGCCTGGTGGCGGACGTGCCACTCGAACGCGATCTCGTGCGAGGTCCGGAAGACGCGGGCGGCGTCCTCGGGCACTCCGGGAATGTCGTGGAGAGAACCGCGGCGCGCGATCTCCTGCATGAGGGCGTCGGAGTAGAACCCCTGGGCGCGCGCGATGGCCTCGAACGTCTCGTTCACGAACGTGAGCACGCGCTCGCCATCCGCCTGCTTCACGCGATGCTCGAAAGCGAGGGCGAAGATCGGCTCCACGCCCGACGAGCAGCCCGCGATCATCGAGATCGTCCCCGTGGGGGCGATGGTGGTGACGGTGGAGTTGCGCAGCGGACGATCGTTCTTGTAGAGCGATCGACTCCAGTTCGGGAACGGTCCGCGCTCCTCGGCGAGCTTCACGGACTGGTCGTGCGACTTCTCCTTCACGAACGACATCAGGCGGTCGGCAAGATCGATCGCTTCCTGGCTGTCGTACGGAATACCGAGGATGAACAAGAGATCGGCCCACCCCATGATGCCGAGACCGATGCGGCGGTTGGCCTTGACGGTGGCGTCGATCTCCGGGAGCGGATACGGATTCATCTCGATGACGTCGTCGAGGAAGCGCACGGCCAGCCGCGTCACCCGCTCCAGCTCGTCCCAGTCGATCCCGCGCTCGCCCTCGACGCGCGCGAACTTCGACACGTTGAGGGAGCCGAGATTGCACGCCTCGTTGGGCAGGAGCGGCTGTTCTCCGCACGGGTTGGTTGCTTCGATGGCGCCGATCTCCGGGGTGGGATTGGCGGGGCTCGCGTTGATCCGGTCGATGAACACCATCCCGGGATCGCCCGTGCGCCACGCCGCGCGCACGATGCGGTCGAACACCTCCTGCGCGGAGAGACGGCCAGTGACGGCCTTGGTGTGCGGGTTGATCAGCTCGTACTCCTCGCCCCGCGCGAGCGCTTCCATGAAGCGGTCGGTGGCCGCCACCGAGATGTTGAAATTCGTGATGCCGCCGTCGAGCTTGCAATCGATGAACTCGAGAATGTCGGGATGGTCCACCTTGAGAATGCCCATGTTGGCGCCCCGTCGCGTCCCGCCTTGCTTCACGGCCTCGGTGGCGCCGTTGAACACGCGCAGGAACGACACGGGGCCGGAGGCGCGGCCGCCGGTGGAGGCGACGAGATCGTCCTTGGGGCGGAGCCGCGAGAATGCGAAGCCGGTGCCGCCGCCGCTCTTGTGAATGATGGCGGCCGCCTTGACGGAGTCGAAGATCTCCTCCATGGAGTCGCCCACCGGCAGCACGTAGCAGGCGGAATACTGGAGCCCGTTGCCCTTCCCGGCGTTCATGAGAGTGGGCGAGTTCGGCAGGAAGTAGCCGTCGATCATCATGTCGTAGAAGGCGGTGGCGATCTCCCGCACCGCCGCCGGCGTCCGGCCGTATCGCGCCTCACCCGCCGCGATGGACCCTGCCACCCGCCAGCACATCTCCTCCGGGGTCTCGACCACCTCGCCGTTCTTGCGAGTGAGATACCGCTCCCGGAGCACACGCAGCGCGGGCTCGGTCCACTTGCCGACCTTCGCGGGACGGGCTTCAGACAGCATGCAGGTCCTCCTCTGCCGCCAACGGGTTCTCTACGAGTAACTCTACATCTTGTGGTGGCGCCGACAATAGCACCCACAATGTAGCGCTCGTCAAGAAAAAAGGTGTCCACCGGCAATCCACCGCTCATCCCCCACCCGTCCCCAGGCAATCCACCGACTGCCCGGAGCGCGGCCGGCACGCGTGCTATCCTTCCAAACGGCTCGCTACCGTCTCACGCCCGCCGACCCGGGCCAGGAAGGAGAGACGATGTTCCGCGTGTTGCTGTGCATGGCGCTCGCGGCCGTCCTCGTGAGCCCGGCCGGAAGCGCCGCTCAGCCGCCGCCGGCTTCACGACCGCCCGTGGCTGGACGCGTCTTGACCCTCGCCGAGGCTCTCGAGATCGCGCTGGAGGGACAACCGAACATCCAGGCCCGGCTCTACGACTACGCGGCGGCGCGGTTCCGCGTCGACCAGTCGCTGTCCCCGCTCCTCCCTCAGCTCGCGGGGAGCGTCACCGCCACCCGATCGCAGAACGTGGTCTTCAGCACGGTCACCACTTCCACGGGCGCCACCGCCACGACGCAGTTCACCGCCGATCGCACCTTCGACCAGACGTTCCTGGCCCAGGTCACGCTCTCGCAGCTCCTGTTCGATTTCGGCAAGACGTCCTCCTCCGTGGAGGCCGCGCGCAAGCTCGCCAACGTGGCCTTCGAGGACATCGAGCTCCAGCGCCAGCTCATCACGCTCGCCGTGAAGCAGGCCTATACGAACATCAACTTCGCGCAGCGGCTCATCCGCGTCCAGGAGCAGGCGATGGCGCGGGCGGAGCTGAATCTGCGCTCGGCGACCGGCTTCTTCGAGGTCGGCACCCGCCCCAAGTCGGACGTCACGCGGGCCGAGGTCGACGTCGCCAACGCGCGCCTCGATCTCATCCGGGCGCGCAATTCCCAGAGGCTGGCGCGGGTGGCGCTCAATACGGCCCTCGGCATCGCCGTCGACACGCCCACCCAGGTGGAGGACAACCTCACGTTCGAGGCGATCACCCTCGACCCGCCGGGCCTGAGAGCGGAGGCGATCCGACAGCGTCCCGAGTCCAAGCAGGCGCGACTGCAAGTGGAGGTGGCCGAGGCGCAGCTCCGGCGGACCCAGCGCGACTTCTTCCCGGACATTTCCGGCAACGCCTCGTATGGGGGCGCCACCACCGATCTCCTCCCGGCGTGGTCGTTCACGCTGAACTTCTCGTGGTCGCTCTTCGACGGCGGAAATCGCATTGGCCGGTACCGGGAGGCCAAGGCCAACAAGGAAGCATCCGAGGCGCGCGTGCGGGCCAGCGACCTCGACATCGTCCAGCAGGTGGAGCAGGCGCAGCTCACGGTGACGGAGACCGAGGAGCGCATCCAGGCGGCCCAGGTCGCGGTCACGTCCGCCCTGGAGAATTTCCGCCTTGCCCAGGGCCGGTTCGACGCCGGCGTAGGGACGATCCTCGAGCTGACCGATGCGCAGCTCGCGCTCACGCAGGCCCAGAACACGGAGGCCCAGGCGCTCGCCGACTTCCGTAACGCCCTCGCCCAGCTCGACCGGGCCGTCGGGCGCCGCTAGACCTCGGGAGGCACCCCGCCCGGGGCGCAGGCGACCAAATACAGAGTGGGCACCATCCGTCGAACGGGCGTGATGAAAAAGCTCGTCATCCTGCTCACGGTCGTCCTCCTCCTGGGCGGCGCCGCCGGCGGCTACTTCCTCACGCAGAGCCGGGGCAGCCAGGGCCGCTACCGCCTCGTCCGCGTCGAGCGCGGTCCCCTCACCGCCGCCGTCTCTGCGACCGGCAATGTGAACGCGGTCATCACCGTCCAGGTCGGCAGCCAGGTCTCGGGGCAGATCAAGGAACTGCTCGCCGACTTCAACTCGGTGGTCAAGCGCGACCAGATCATCGCGCGCATCGATCCCGAGCTCTTCGAAGCCAAGGTCAGCCAGGCGCGCGCGGACGTGGAGTCGGCGCGCGCCACCGTCTTGAACCAGCAGGCGCAGGTGGAGCGCGCCCGCGCCGACGTCGAGAACGCCCGCGCCGCCCTCGCCGAGGCCCGCGCACTCACCGCGAAGGCGCAGTTCACCGCCGTCGATGCCAAGCGCGACGTCGACCGCAAGTCGGAGCTGTTCCGCAGAGACCTCATCGCCAAGAGTGACCTCGACACCTCGCAGGCGAATTACGACGCCGGCGTGGCCCAGGTGGACTCCTCGAAGGCGAAGGAAGGGTCGCTCGAGGCCGGCATCAAGTCGGCCGAGGCCCAGCTCCGCGTGAACACGGCCATGCTGCAGTCGTCGCAGGCCCAGGTGAAGCAGAAAGAGGCCGCCCTCCAGCAGGCGCTCGTCGATCTCGAGCACACCACCATCCGCGCTCCCGTCGACGGCGTCGTCGTCTCGCGGGCGGTGGACGTGGGACAGACGGTGGCGGCCAGCCTCCAGGCGCCGACGCTCTTCACCATCGCTCAGGACCTGACCAAGATGCAGGTGGAGACGAGCGTGGACGAGGCCGACATCGGACGTATCAAGCTCGACGACAGCGTCACCTTCACGGTCGACGCCTTCCCGGGGGAGACGTTCCCGGGTCGTGTGGTCCAGATTCGCAAGGCCGCCGTGGTCGTCCAGAACGTGGTCACCTACACCGTGGTGGTGGCGGTCGACAATGCCGGCAGCCGGCTGCTGCCGGGCATGACCGCCAACGTGAAAGTGGTGGTGGCGCAGAAACCGAGCGTCCTCAAAGTTGCCAACGCCGCGCTCCGCTTCCGGCCACCCGGGACGGACGCGCCCGCGGGCGGCCCGCGCGTCGCCGATTCCACCGGCGGTCGCGGCGCGCCCGCAACCGGGCCGGGGACGGGCGGCGGCGAGCAGATGCGCGAGCGCCTGGTGCGCGGCCTCGACCTCACCGACGAGCAACAGCGCCGCCTCGATCCGATCCTCGCCGACACGCGCAAGGAAATGGCGGCTGCGCGCGCGCTTCCCGAGGCCGAGCGTCCCGCGCGCATCAAGGAAGTGCGGGAGACCGCGCGGGCGCGGATCCGCGAGATCCTCACGCCCGAGCAGCAGAAGCGCTACGACCAGTTCGTCGCCGGCGAGCGGTCCACGGGCGGCACGCCGGGACGCGTGTGGACCCTCGGCCCCGACGGCAAGCCGCAGGCCGTCTCCGTGGTGCTCGGGCTCAGCGACGGAAGCGCGACGGAGGTGCTTCAGGGCGATCTCAGCGAAGGTCAGGAGATCATCGCCGGGCTCGCCGGCGCCGGCAGCCAGCCGCAGCGTCCCGGTGCCGGGAGCGCGCCGCGGCTCCGCCTCTGACCATGGCGCTGATCCAGACCGAAAACCTCGTCAAGGACTACCGGCTCGGCTCCCACACGGTACACGCCCTGCGCGGCGTCTCCGTCGGCATCGAGCGGGGCGAGTTCGTCGCCGTCATGGGACCCTCTGGCTCCGGCAAGTCGACCTTCATGAATCTCCTCGGCTGTCTCGATCGTCCGAGCGCGGGCCGCTATCTCCTCGACGGCGCCGACGTGGCGGGGCTCACACCCGACGCGCTGGCGGGAATCCGCAACGCGAAGATCGGCTTCGTGTTCCAGACGTTCAACTTGCTCCCGCGCATGTCCGCCCTCGAGAACGTGGAGCTTCCCATGATGTACGCGGGCGTACCCGCCCGCGATCGCCACGCTCGCGCGCGCTCGCGGCTGGCCGCGGTCAACCTCGCCGACCGCGAGTCGCATTCGCCCGCCCAGCTCTCCGGCGGCCAGCAGCAACGCGTCGCCATCGCGCGGGCGCTCGTGAACGAGCCGTCCGTGATCCTCGCCGACGAGCCCACCGGGAACCTCGACACCCGCACCTCGATCGAGATTCTCGCCCTCCTCCAGCGCCTGAACCGGGACGGCCTCACGATCGTGCTCGTCACCCACGAGCCGGACGTCGCCAAGTTCGCGAGTCGCGTGCTGACGTTCCGCGACGGGCGGCTCCTGCGTGACGTCCAGGTGGAAGCGCCCCAGGACGCGGAGGCGGTGCTCACCACTCTCCCCAGCGAGGAAGAGGTGCTCGCGTGAACGTCCTCCAGAGCGCGCGCATCGCCCTTCGCGCCCTCCGTGTCAACAAGCTGCGGAGCGCGCTCACCATGCTCGGGATCATCATCGGGGTGGGCGCCGTCATCGCGATGGTGGCGGTCGGATCCGGCGCGCAGGCGCGGGTGGCGGAGCAGATCCAGAGCCTGGGCTCCAACCTGATCATCGTGTTCGCCGGCAGCAGCACGCAGGGCGGCATCCGACTCGGGCAGGGCACCCAGCTCACCATCACCGAGGACGACGCGTACGCGGTCCAGCGGGAAATTCCGGCGGTGCAGGTGGCGGCGCCATCGTCGCGTGGCACCGTACAGGTGGTCTACGGGAACTTGAACTGGTCCACCACCGTGCAAGGGGTGACCCCGGAGTATCTGGAAGCACGCGACTGGAGTCTCGCGGAGGGACGGCCGATCCTGCCCGAGGACGTCGACGGCGCCACCAAGGTCGTGCTGCTCGGGCAGACGACCGCGCTGAACCTGTTCGGCGATTCGGATCCCATGGGGCAGATCATCCGCATCCGCAAGGTGCCGTTCACGGTCATCGGCATCCTCGACCGCAAAGGACAGAACTCCTACGGTCAGGATCAGGACGACGTGGTCATCATTCCGCTCTCCACCGCCAAGAAAAAGGTCCTCGGCGTGAGCCAGGCCAACGCCCGCTCGGTGGGCTTCATCTCGATCAAGATCCGTCCCGAGGAGGACATGGCGGACGCCGAGAACCAGATCCGCGGGCTGTTCCGGCAGCGCCACCGACTCCAGCCCTATCAGGACGACGACTTCACGCTTCGCAATCTCTCCGAGATCCTCCAGACGCAGGAGCAATCCTCGAAGGTGATGACCTACCTGCTCGCCGCCATCGCGTCGGTGTCGTTGCTCGTGGGCGGGATCGGGATCATGAACATCATGCTCGTGTCCGTTACCGAGCGCACGCGCGAGATCGGTCTCCGCATGGCCGTGGGGGCTCGCGCGCGCGACATTCTCACGCAGTTCCTGGTGGAAGCCGTGACGCTGTCCCTCATCGGCGGCATCATCGGGATCGTCCTCGGCCTCGGGGGCTCGCGCACCATCAGCTACCTCGCGGAGTGGCGCACGCTCGTCTCGCCGCAGGCCATCGCGATCGCGTTCGGGTTCTCGGCGGCCATCGGCATCTTCTTCGGCTTCTATCCCGCGCGGAAGGCTGCCCGTCTCGATCCCATCGAAGCGCTCCGCTTCGAATAGGATGGCGCGCACGCGGAAGCGGCGTCGCCGGCGTCCCGCTTCCACGACGCCCGGCCGGCCCCGCCCTCGCCCCCGGGCCAGCGGCCCCGTGACGCGAGCACCCGCCCCCGCCCGTCCTCGCCCCACGCCCGCGGAGACCGAGCTCCTCGCCGTCGCCAACGAAGTGGCCGCTCTCGTGCGCAGCGCCGCCGATCCCGCCCGCGCCCTCGAAGCCGCGCTCACCCGCGTTGCCCGCGCCTACGCGCCGGAGTCCGGGCTTCCCGCCGCGCTCTTTCAGGGCTGGCTCGACACGCGTCACGACAAGACGGCGCGGCTCGGCCTCGCGTGGGGCCGCGAGCAGGTGCGGGTGGGGTTGGAGGAAGCGATCGAGGCCGCCGCCGCCGTCGGTGCCGCCCGCCGCGACGTGGCCGCCGACACGCTCGCCTGGCTGCTTCTCGCCGCCTGCGAGGCGCTCGTCCACGAACCCGGAGACGTCGCCGAGCGCGTGCGCATGCTCCTCGATCTGGGCCGTGCCGACGCGCGCGGCTAGGCCGCGCATCACGCAGCCGCGCCGCACCGGTCCCAGGCCACCCGCGGTTGGAGCCGGGCACGCGGCACCCGTTACAACAAATATCGCCGAGATCGTCCGTCGTCTCCGGCGCACCGCGCCCGCCTGGAATCCCACCGCGATCGCCGCCCTCACCGCCCGCGCGTCCGACCCCTTCCGCGTTCTCATCGCGTGCATCCTCTCCTTGCGCACGCAGGACAGGACGACGGAGCCGGCGGCGGCGCGACTGTTCGCGCTCGCCGACACGCCGGCGGCGATGCTGCGCCTGAGCCCCGGCCGCATCGCGCGCGTCATCTATCCCGTCGGCTTCTACCGGACGAAAGCGCGCGTGATTCGCGACATCTGTCGTGATCTGCGGCGGCGCTTCGGCGGGCGCGTCCCCGACGACATCGATGCCCTCCTCACCCTCAAGGGCGTGGGGCGAAAGACGGCCAACCTCGTGGTGACGATCGGCTTCGGGAAACCCGGGATCTGCGTGGACACGCACGTGCACCGGATCTCGAACCGGCTCGGCTACGTGCGCACGCGCACTCCCGACGAAACGGAGATGGCCCTGCGCGCGACCCTGCCGCGGCGTTACTGGATCGGCTTCAACGACCTCCTCGTGAGCTTCGGACAGAACGTGTGCACGCCGATCTCGCCGCACTGCTCGACGTGCCCGGTGCGCGCCCTCTGCCCGCGGGTGGGCGTGACGACGTCGCGTTAGTCCGCAGCGCCCGCAGCACGCGCAGATTCGCGCGGTCGGCGATGGGATCCGGCTCCTTCGGCGTTTCGAGCACCTTGGGCACGCGCCGGAAGCGGGGATCGGCCAGGAGCAACCGGAACGGTCGCCGTCCGAGTCGACCGCGCCCGATGTGCTGATGCCGATCGAGGCCGGAGCCGAGCGGGGCCGAGGCGTCGTTCAGGTGGAAGGCAAGGACACGCGACGCGCCCACCGTGCTCTCCAGCTCCGCCATCGTCCGTGCGTACCCGGCGGCGCTCCGGATGTCGTACCCGGCCGCGAACAGGTGACAGGTGTCGATGCAGATCCCCACCCGTTCCGGGCGCGCCGCGCGCTCGGAGAGCAGGCGTAGCTCGTCGAAGGTGCGCCCGAGGGTGTAACCCGCGCCCGCCGTGTTCTCGAGGGCGACCTTCACCCGGTAGCCCGCGGTGCGATGGATGACCTCGTCGAGCGCCGCCGTCACCCGCTGGAGCCCGGCGGCGCGGTCGTCTTCGAGCGGAGAGCCGGGATGAATCACCACGAACGCGAGCCCGAGCCGCTCCGCGCGCTCGAGCTCGTCCGCGAACGCCACCACCGCCTGCGCCCACGCCGCCGGCGCCGGGGCGGCGAGGTTGATGAGATAGCTCGCGTGCGCGAACAGATGCCGCACGCCCGCCGTGCGGCGGGCGGCGCGGAACGCGCGCACCTCCGCCGCCGCCAGCGGTTTGGCCGCCCACTGGCGATGGTTCTTGAGGAAGATCTGGACGGCGCCGCAGCGGAGGTCGCGTCCCCGCTCGAGGGCGCGGTGGAGTCCACCCGCGATGGAGAGGTGAGCGCCGAGCTCGTCGCGGTCGGCGATCACTGCCCGCGCACCGTGCGGCGCGTGGGCAGAGGGCCGAAGAACGCGCCCAGGCAGCGATCGCGATAGCTCCACACGGCGCGAAGCTGTCGCCGCACGACGAGGGCGTGGGCGAGACGGCCCGCGACACCGAGCGGGAGGCGATACGTCACGCGATCCTCCACGAGCGTGCCGCCGTCTTCCTCGAGGAACCGGTGACGGTGCTCCCACCGCGCGAAGGGACCGCGCACCTGGACGTCCACGAAGCGAAAGGGCGGGTCGTACTCGCGAATGAACACGCGCCACCGCACCGGGACGCCGAGCCAGTGGAGGCGGAGATCGAAGACGGCGCCCGCGTGCAGCACGGACACGGACGTGGCCAGACGCGGGCGCGCGGTGGGCGGCGCCATGCGCGCGAGATTTTGGGGGTTGGCGAAGAAGGCGAACACCTCCACGCGCGGCCGCGGGACCCACACGCGCCACTCGAGGATGTGGTCGGCCATCACGCGCGGGCTATGATAGGCAGGTGCCCGGAGCCAGTCAAACGCGCGCCTACGCGGCGCTGCTGTTGATCGTCGGTCTCTGGGGCAGCTTCCCCGCCACCGGCAAGCTCGCGCTCGTGGACTTTCCGCCCGCGTTCCTGACGCTCGTGCGCATCGCCATCGCCTCCGTCTTCCTGTGCGTCATGCTCGTGCGCGCCGGTGAGCGTGAGATGCGTGCGGTCACGCCCACCGCCCTTCGCGTCTTCTTCGTCCTCGCCCTCACCGGCATCTGGGGCTCGACGCAACTCTCGTACCTCGGCTATTACTTCACGACCGCCGCCAACGCCGTCGTCCTCCAGGCGGCGGCGCCGGTCATGGTGGCGCTGGGAGCGCGCGCGTATCTCGGCGAACGCTTGCGGCGCGTGCAGCAGGTCGGCGTCCTCGTGTCCACCCTCGGCGTGTTCCTCGTCATCACCGAAGGCCGGCTGGCGGCGCTGCGCCTGCAAGAGCTGCGCGCGGGGGATTTCATCACCATCGCCGGACTGCTGGGATGGACGGCCTACACCGTGTACGGCAAGCGCGTCCTCACGTCGTATTCACCGCTCCTCGCCACCACCGGCGCCTACGTGATCGGAACCCTGTTACTCATTCCGACGGCGGTGGTCGCCGCTCCCCTCTTCCCGTCGCCGCGGCTGACGTCGGCGGTGGCGTGGGCGGTGGTCGTCTACCAGGCGCTCTTCGGCGCCGTCGCCCACATCTGGTGGTACCGCGCCATGGACGTGGTCGGCCCCAGTCGCGCCGCCATGTTCATGAACCTCCAGCCGCTGGTGGGCCTCGCGCTCGCGGCCGTGCTCGTCGGCGAGGATATCGGCGGCTGGCAGCTCGCGGGTGTCGGCTGCATCCTGGGCGGCGTCGCGCTCACGACGCGCGCGGCCGGACCGGGCCCACCGGCCCGGCCGCACGTCGCCGGCTAGGAAAGCTTCTTCACCTCGGCGAGGATGCGGTCGGGATCGGGCAGCTCGCCCTTACCGTAACGCTCCACGAAGCGAACGTGCCCGGTGCGATCCACGACGAAGGTGGCCCGGGCGTTGATGTTCATCTCCGGGGAGTACACGCCATAGTCCTTGGCGACGGTGCGATGCATGTCGGACAGGAGCGGATAGTGCTGGATCCCGACCTGCTTCGCCCAGTTGTCGTGGCTGAACGGGCTGTCCGTGCTGATACCCAGCACCTGGGTATTGGCCGCCTCGAAGTCGCCGATGCGCTTGTCGAAGGCGGGCATGCACTTGGTTCAGCCCGGCGTCCAGTCGAGTGGATAGAAGAGCAGCACCACGTTCTTGCCACGATAGTCGCGCAGGCTGATCTCCTTGAGCCCGATCGTCTTCAGCGTGAAGTCGGGCGCGGTGTCGCCTGCGTTCAGCGTCCTCTGCACGTCGGTGGTCACGCGCGGTGTCCTCCTTTCGCGGATGTCGATGGTACGGTCCGGATGGTAGCACGCGGGGTTCCGGCCTTGACGGCGGGCTTGCGCGCGTCCGCCCACAGCGCGTGGCGCCGCGCCTCCAGACACGCGTCGGCGAGACCGAGATGACGGGCGGCGGTGACGACGCGACCGGTCTCCCACAGGCGGGCGAACCGCTCCTCGGCGTGCCCGTCGCGGAGCGCGTGGTGATCGAACACCACGCGACAGCCGGTGGCGTCGAGGAGCCGCTCGAGGTTGGCCACGCCGCGGTCGATGGTGGAGGTTCCGATCTCGCGTTCCAGGTACGACGGCGGCCCCGACAGGTACACGAGCGTGGGACGCTCCTGGATGAGGTACGCCGTCGCCACCGGTGAGAGCGGGCCCTGCACATCGGACGCGAACACGAAGCGCTCGCGCTCGGCGGGGTCCACCACGGTGAGGGCGACGACGTAGCCGAGATTGGTGCCCTCCACGCCGTGGGCGAGCGGGGGGGAGACGCGCAAGACGAGATTTGCCTCACGCCGCTCGTAGCCATCCGCGATCTGGGGGCGCGCGTGCGGGGTGAGCGCGGTCATCAGCTCGGCGCCCCGACGGGCCTGGAGGCCGTTCACCATGCGGCGCGGATCCTTGAGGAGCACGGTGCGTCCCACGTAGGACACGGGGTCGGATCGGAAATGATCCTCGTGGTAGTGGCTCACGAACACGAAGGCGGCGCGCGCCGCGTAGGCGGAGATACGGTCGTTGGCGCGCCGCAGCGCCTCCCACTCTTCGTCGGCGGGGGGGAGGTTGAAGCGCGAGGGAGCGAGAGTGGCCCCGGGATCGACGAGGATCCCGGTGTCACCCACTTCCACGTAAGTCGCCATCGACCGCACGCCGAGCGAGTCCGCGGCGAGCGGCAGGACCTTCATATACAGCGACCGCCGTCCACCTCCAGACAGGTGCCGGTGATCATGGCGGCGTCGTCGCTGGCGAGAAACACCGCCGCCTTCGCGAGGTCCTCGGGCTGGTTCAGCCGGCCGAGAGGAACGGTGGCGACGTAGCGCGCGCGGCCCTCCTCGTCGACGGTCTCTTTGCCCATGAAGGTGGGGAGCATCGGCGTCTCGGTGGCGACGGGCGCGATAGCGACCACGCGCACGCCGTACGGCGCCGCCTCGAGGGCGAGGCTCTTCGTGAGCGTGACGACGGCCCCCTTGGACGCGGAGTACGCCTGCACACCCGGACGCGGGCGGATGGCCGACGTGGACGCGGTCACGAGGAACACGCCCCGCCGCTGGCGCTTCATCACCGCCAGCGCGTACTTGGCGCCGAGCCACACGCCCTTCACGTTGACGGCCATGATGCGGTCGAACACCGCCTCTTCCACCTTTTCGATCTCCGACGGAAACTGGGGGACGCCGGCATTCGCGAAGAAGATGTCGAGCCCGCCCCACTCGCGCACCGCGCGATCCACCACCGCCTCGTTGTCGGCAGCGCGACTGACGTCGGCCCGCGCCGCCGCCGCGCGACCGCCGGCCTTCTCGATCTGCTGCACGGTGATCTTCGCCGACGTCTCGTCCACGTCCACGACGAGCACGCGCGCGCCCTCGGCGGCGAGCGCGACGGCGGAGGCGGCTCCGATTCCGGAACCCGCGCCGGTGACGATCGCGACCCTGTTCGCCAGCTTCATGTCTGCCTCCTCTGCTCGCCCGCCCGCGTTAGAGAACCAGCTCCGCCATGAGACGTACGGCGCGCGCGTCTCCTGACACCTTCAACGTCGTCACGCCGCTCGACGTCCACTCGCCGAGATGCTCTCGGATCCGCTCGCGCGGCCCGCACAAGGCGACCTCGTCGACGAGCGCGTCGGGAACCGCCGCTTCCGCTTCCGCCTTGCGGCCGCCGAGGTAGAGCTCTTGCACCTTCGCCGCCGCTTCTTCGTAGCCGTAGCGCCGCGCGAGGTCGTTGTAGAAGTTCTTCCCGCGCGCGCCCATACCACCCACGTAGAGGGCGAGCCGCGACTTCACCTCCGCGCGGCAGGCGCCGACGTCGTCGCCCACCACCACCAGCACCGAGGGCACGATGTCGAAGCGCGCCCGCGCCTTCCCCGGCGCCGCCCGGAATCCCTCGTCGAGCCACTCCTGGAACATCTTCATCCGGCGCGGCGAGAAGAAGATCGGCAGCCAGCCGTCGGCGATCTCGGCGGCGAGGGCGACGTTCTTGGGCCCGATGGCGGCAAGGTAGATGGGAAGATCGGCGCGCCCGTGGAGGATCGACTTCAGCGGCTTGCCGAGACCGGAGGCGTCGGCGCCGGCGTAGGGGATCTGGTAGTACTCCCCGCGGTGCGCGAGCGGCTTCTCGCGGCGCAGGATGGCGCGCACGATCTCGACGTACTCGCGCGTCTTGGCGAGGGGACGCCCGAAGCCCTCCCCGTGCCAGCCCTCCACCACCTGCGGATTCGACACCCCGAGCCCGAGCCGGAAGCGCCTGCCCGAGAGCGCGTCGAGGGTCATCGCCGTCATGGCGGTGGCGGCCGGCGTCCGCGCCGCGATCTGCATGATGGCGGTGCCGACGTGGATGCGCTCGGTGCGGGCGGCGATCCACGCCGCCGGCGTCACCGCGTCCGACCCGTATGCCTCCGCCGTCCACACGGACTCGTACCCGAGCTGCTCCGCCTCCAGCACGCTCGCGATGTCGAGCCCGATCGAGGCGCCCGAGTAATTGAGGCCTACGGCGAGACGCATGCTCGACCTCCCGCGCGGTGGGCGCGCACCGGCTCCCACCGATACCTGCGAAGATCCACGAGGCCATGCCGGAAGCGCACGCCTTCGCCGAGGAGCCGCATGCGCTGCGTCAGCATGCCGTCCATGCGCGCGCGGGGGCTGATGCCTCCGCGCGCGTTGACGACGCGATGCCAGGGCACCCCGGCCGGGCAGCGACTCATGGCGTGACCGACCGCACGCGCGCGTCGGGGCGCGCCCAGGCACGCCGCCACCTGCCCATAGGTCACCACCGATCCCGGAGGAACGCGCCGGACCAGGCGATACACCGCCCCCGCGAACGTCATCCCGCCTGGGCGCCGAACTGGAGCTCGAAGAAGCGCGCGTAGAGCCCGCCGCGCCGCAAGAGCTCCGCGTGCCGACCTTCCTCGTGGATCCGGCCCCGGTGCAGCACGAGGATGCGATCGGCGGCCTGGATGGTGGACAGCCGGTGGGCGATGGTCACGCTCGTGCGTCCCGCGAGGAGCCGGACCATCGCCGCCTGGATGAGTGCCTCCGATTCCGGATCGATGCTCGACGTCGCTTCGTCGAGCACGAGAATTTTGGGATTGTACACGAGCGCGCGCGCGATGGCCAAGAGCTGGCGCTGCCCGTGGGACAGATTTGCGCCCCGCTCGCGCAGCTCACTCGCGAAGCCGCCCGGCAGCGCCTCGACGAACGCGCGCGCGTTCGCCATCTCCGCCGCCCGCATCACGTCGGCGGCGGAGACGGCGCCGTCGGCGCCCAGGCGGAGATTCGCTTCCACCGTGCCCGTGAAGAGCACGGTGTCCTGGAACACGATGCCGACGTGGCGGCGCAGCCGCTCCAGATCCCACTCGCGCACGTCGACGCCGTCCACGAGCACCTGACCGCGCTCGACGTCGTAGGAGCGGTTGAGCAGCCGCGCGCACGTGGTCTTGCCCTCCCCGGTGGCACCCACGAGCGCGACGCGCTCGCCGGGAGCGACCGCGAAGGAGCAGTCGCGCAGGACCCAGTGCTCGTCGGCGTAGGCGAACCACACGGACCGGAACGCGATCGCGCCCGCGTCGGTCAGGGGCGCGCGGGGGCGGGCCGGCGTCACGATGGCGGGGGGGCGATCGAGGACGCCGAAGATCCGTTCCGCCGCCGTCATCGCCGACTGCATCACCGTGTACTTGGCGCCGAGGTCGCGGATGGGCAGGAAGAACCGGTTCGTGTACTGGATGAAGGCGACGAGGACACCGAAGCTGAGGGCGCCCGCCGCGATCTCGCCGCCTCCATACCAGAGGAGAAGGGCGAGGGCCACCGCCCCCAGCGCCTCCACCGAGGCGTAGAGCGACGCCTCGAAGACGGTGGAGCCGAAGAGGGCGCGGCGGTAGTCGCCGTTGAGGATCTCGAAGCGCGCGCGCTCCCCCGCCTCCCGCGCAAAGAGCTGGATGACGCTCATCCCTTGCAGCGATTCCTGGAGGAACGCGTTCAGGCGCGCGAGGCGGCGGCGCACCTCGCGATAGGCGTCGCGCGCGCGCAGACGGAAGTAAGCGGCCACCAGCGCGAGGACGGGCACGATGGAAAACGTCACCAGGGCCAGCCGCCACTCCAGCCACAGCATGGCCGCCACCACGCCCACCAGCGTGACCACGTCCGCCACCACCGCGAAGACGCCGCTCGTGAACGCCTCGCTCACCGCCTCCACGTCGTTGAGGACGCGCGTCATCAAGCGCCCCACCGGGTTCGTGTCGTAGAAGCGCGCTTCGAGGCGGCCGAGATGGCGAAAGAGGGCGGCGCGGAGGTCGTGCATCACGCGCTGCCCGGTGAGGGCGAGCGCGTACGCCTCCGCCATGCGCAGCGCGTAGAGCGCGATGAGCGTGACCGCGAAGAGGCCGGCCACGGCGGCGAGGCCGCGCCCGTCGCCGGTGAGGATGTGATCGTCGATGGCGACCTTGAGGAGGTACGGCTGGGCGAGCTCCACGAGGGCGATGAACGGGAAGAGCAGCGTCCCGCCCACGATGAGCCGACGGTGCGGTCGCGCCACCGTCCACAGTCTTGCCGCCAGACGCGCGTCGAAGGCGCGGCCGAGGATCTCGTCGGCGTCGCCGTCAGCTCCGCGCAATCTCTTCCTCCAGTTGCTGGAGCCGCCACAGCCGCGCGTAGACGCCGTCCCGCGCGAGCAAGTCGTCGTGCGTCCCCGTCTCCGCCACGCGTCCCTCCACCACCACCACGATCCGGTCCGCGAGCTGCGCGGCGCGCAGGCGGTGGGTCATGAGGAGAACGGTGCGAGCGCCGGCGGCGCCGCGCAGGCGGGCGAGGATCTCCTGCTCCTTGACGGTGTCGACGCTGGCGAAGACGTCGTCGAGGACGAGGATCGGCGGCGCCGCCACCAGCGCGCGCGCGAGGGCGACGCGCTGGCGCTGGCCGCCGGAGAGCGTGAGCCCGCGCTCTCCCACCACCGTGTCCCAGCCCTGCGGCAACCGCGCGATCTCGTCGTCGACGCCCGCCGTCGTCGCCGCCGCGTGCGCCTCCGCCCGCCCGACGTCGTCTCGCCCCAGCGTCACGTTCTCGAGCAGGCTGCGCGAAAAGAGAAACGCCTCCTGCGGCACGTAGCCGATGGCCCCGCGCAACGCCTGGAAGGCGACGCCGCTCACGTCGCGGTCGCCCACGAAGACCGTGCCCGGCGGCGGCTCCCACAGGCGCGCGAGAAGGAGGCCGAGGGTCGACTTGCCGCTGCCGGTGGGTCCCACCACCGCCACCGTCTCGCCCGGCGCCACCTCGAAGCTCACGTCGCGCAGCACGGCGCGCTCGTCGTACGCGAAGCTCACGCCCGCGAACCGCAGCGATGCCGCCGCGTCGAGGGCGGGGGCGGCCGCCGGCGCCGGCGGCGCCGCCTCGATGACTTCCTGGATGCGTCCCATCGAGGTGAGGCCGCGACGGATCATCGAGAGCGTCCAGCCGAGCGCCACCGTGGGCCACGCCAGATACGCGAGATAGCCGTTGAAGGCGACCAGCGAGCCCAGGCTCAGCCGTCCCGCCACCACCGCCTCGCCGCCGAGCCACAGGACGATGAGCGTGCCGAGACCGACGATGAGCCCCATGAGCGGCGTGAACTGCGCCTGGATCCGCGCCAGCGCCATGCTGCGCCGGAGATATTCCGCGTTGGCGACGGCGAAGCCGGCCTCCGCCGTCGCCTCCATCGCATAGGCGCGCACCACCGTCATTCCCGCCAGATGCTCCTGCACGGTCGCCGACAGCCGGCTCAGCTCTTCCTGGGCGGCCTCGGTGCGCGCGTGAACGACCGCGTTCGCGCGCTTGCCGAGCGCGATGAGGACGGGATACGGCGCCATCGCGTACAGCGTGAGCCACGGATCCACCACGGCCATGGCCACGAGGGCGCCCGCGAACGCGAAGCCGGTGGAGACGATGCTGACGGAGCCGAAGCCGACCAGGCTTTTCACGGCGGTGACGTCGCTGGAGGCGCGCGTCATCAGGTCGCCCGTGCGATAGCCGACGAAGGTGGCGGGCGGGAAGCGCTGGAGGGCGGCGTAGAGCGCGTTGCGGACGTCGTACTCCACGCGCTGGGCGGCGCCGAGGACGGTGAAGCGCGAGCCCAGGCGCACCACGCCGTTGGCGGCGGCGAGGGCGAGGATGACGCCGACGTAGGTGAGGAGGGGCGCATGGGCGGCGTCGCGCTCGAGCGCGTCCACCGCGCGCTTGACCGTCCACGGAATCGCGAGCGCGAACCCCGTGGCGAGCATGAGGAAGGCCGCGCCCGCGAGATACCGGACGCGATACGGGGCGACGAAGGCCCACAGCGCACGGCCGGGAGACGTCAGCCACGCCTCCCGGCCACGTGCGGCCTGAGGGCGGCGTAGACCGCGAACACCGTCGGCACCGACACGCCGAGCCGTTCGCCGAGGCGCGCGGCGTGGCCGTGGAGCGCTTCCAGCTCGAGGCGGTTCCCCTGCGTCAGATCGTGATGGAGCGACGAGTACGCGCCGTCCGCGATCGCCTCCGCGCTCTTCATCACCCGGTCGACGGCGTCGGCGCCGAGGTCCACGCCCGCCGCCGCCGCCACCGCCGCCAGCTCTTCCACGATGCGACGGTACATCCGCCAGCTCTCCGGGGTGGCGCGCAGCACGCCGATCGGACACCGCGTGAGCGCCGTCATGCCCGCCTGCGCGCTGATCAGCAGGTATTTCTCCCACAGCACGCGACGGACGGTGCGCGTCAGCTCCACCGGCACCCCCGCCCCCGCCAGCGCGTCGCGCAGCGCCTCCGCGCGCGGCGTGATCCGACCGTCGAGCTCGCCGAACACGATGCGCCCGCCGAAGTTGTGGACGATGACGCCGGGGGCGTCGATGGCGGCGAACACGTAGGCGGCGCCGCCCACCGCGTGCCCGGGGCCGAGGAGAGCGTCGATGCGGTCCTCGTTGTCGACGCCGTTCTGGAGGGACACCACCGGCGTGTCCGCGCCCACGACGGGCCGGAGCTGCTCCGCGGCGGTGTCGGTGTCGAATGACTTGACGCAGAAGAGGACGGCGTCGGCGCGCGGCCGGCCGCCGACGTCGGCCACGGCCTCCACCGGCACCGTGAAGTCACCCTCCACGCGCGAGCGCACGGAAAGGCCGTGGGCGCGGATGGCCTCGAGGTGGGCGCCGCGGGCGAGGATCGTCACGTGCTCGCCCGCCCGCGCCAGTTTCGCGCCGAAGTAGCCGCCCACGCCGCCCGCCCCCGCCACCACGATGCGCATCACCACCAGCCCCGCCGCCGGAAGTAGGCGAGCATCACCCCCGCCGACACCGCCATGAGCCCGAGGGCCCAGGCGTAGCCGTAGCGCCAGTGCAACTCCGGCATGTGCTCGAAGTTCATCCCGTAGATCGACGCGATGAACGTGAGCGGGATGAAGAGGGTGGCGATGACCGTGAGGACCTTCATCACCTCGTTCAGCCGTTGATTTTGCGCGGAGAGGTAGATCTCCATGACGTTCGTCGCCGTCTCCCGCAGCGACTCTACGATCTCGAGGGCCTGGATGGCGTGGTCGTAGGCGTCACGGAGGAAGATGTGCGTCTCCGGCGCGAGGAGCGCGGATTCTTCGCGCTGCAAGATTCCGATCTCCTCGCGCATGGGCCACACCGCGCGGCGCAGGCTCAAGAGCTGGCGGCGCACGCGCTGGATGTGCACGAGAGTCTCGTTCGCGCTCGACTGGATCGCCTCGTTCTCGAGCTCGTGCATGCGTTCGGCGATCGTTTCGATGACCGGGAAGTAGGCGTCGACGATGGAGTCGAGGAGCAGGTAGGCGAGGTAGTCGGCGCCCGCCTCCCGCACGCGTCCACGCCCCTGCCGGATGGCCGCCCGCACGGCGCCGAAGCAGTCGCCGCCGTCCGGATGCTCCTGCACGGTCACCACCCAGCTCGCGCCGAAGAACACGCTGATCTGTTCCTCCACGATGTCGGGGATGGCCGGCTCCACCCGCATCGTGCGCAGCACCATGAAGTAATGCTTGTCGTAGCGCTCCACCTTGGGACGCTGGCCCACGTTCACGGCGTCTTCGAGCGCGAGCGGATGCAGGCTGAACCGCTCCCCGAGGCGGGCGAGGACGGAGGGATCGCTGAGACCGTCCACGTTGATCCACGTGATCCCGTCCGGCCCCACGCGCGCGATCGCTTCCTCGACGCTGGCGACCTCCTTCTCCTCCACCACCTCGCGCGTGAAGCTGATGACCGAGATGCGGGGCGGAACGACCTTTTCCACCACGGGCAGCGTCCCCGGCAAGGCGCCGGGACGAATGCGGGTGCGGAAGGAGGGGAGGATGGACGGGACACGGCGCTGGCGGCGGCTCATCGGCAACGACTCATGCTCGGGGAGGGCCGGTGCCTTGTCAAGAACCGCCATGCTAGAGTGCGGCGGTCATGTCATCCCGCGAGGCGCGCATCGCCGTGGACCTCGCGCGCGCCGCGGGACAGCTCCTCCGTCGCGAGCTCGTGGGTTCGCGGCAGATCTCGTACAAGGGCGCGCCCACCAACCTCGTCACCGAGATGGACGGACGCTCCGAGCGCCTCATCGTCGAGGGGTTGGCGCAGGCGTTCCCCGACGACGCCGTGCTCGGTGAGGAGGGCGGCCCGCGCGGCGGGCGCTCGGGGCGACGGTGGATCGTGGATCCTCTCGACGGGACGACCAACTACGCGCACGGGATCCCGATCTTCGCGGTGTCGATCGCGCTCGAGGTCGAGAAGACGGTCGTGCTCGGCGTGGTCTACGATCCGAGCCTCGACGAGCTCTACGTCGCCGAGCGCGGCGCCGGCGCAAGGCTGAACGACGCTGCCATCGCCGTCTCCGCGGCCACCCGCCTCGACGAGAGCCTCCTCGCCACCGGGTTCCCGTACGACATCCGCGTTCGCGCCGACAACAACCTGCGCGAGTATGCCGCTCTCAGCGTGCGCGCGCGGGCGGTCCGGCGGTTCGGATCGGCTGTCCTCGATCTCGCCTACGTCGCCGCCGGTCGCTTCGACGGCTACTGGGAGCTGACGCTCGCTCCCTGGGACGTGGCGGCGGGCGCGCTCCTCGTCACCGAAGCGGGTGGCCGGGTGACCGACATCGCGGGCGGCGGCCTCGACGTGGACGCGCCGTCGCTCATCGCCACCAACGGTCGCATCCACGCCGAGCTGTTCGCCGTTCTCAGAGAGGTCCGCGGCCGCTAGGCCTCGCTCTCGTCATCGACGTCGAGGTTGTTGTCGTCGTCATCGACGTCGTCGTCGTCCAGGTCGTCCTCGAGATCGTCGAGCTCCTCTTCGCCCCCGGCCGCCGCGGCCGCCTCCGCATCGGCGAGCGCGGCGCGCTCGTGCGGCTCGAAAGGATCGGAACGATGCTGGTGAGTCTCGGGGGTCGCGTTCTCAGGATCGCCGCGCTTGGCATCCATGGCGTGTACCTCCGGGGTCGCCTCACGCAAGAGCGAGGCCAGCAGCGCTCACAGCTCCCAGGGCGGGTCGACCGTCATCCGGAGCTCGAGCACCGTCGGCGTGTCCGCGGCGAACGCGCGGGCGATGGCGGCCGGCAGCGCGGCGGCGTCGGCCAGCCGTTCGCCGCGGGCACCGAAGGCCCGCGCGAGAGCGGGAAAATCGGGATTGCGAAGCGCGGTCTCGCCCTCGCGGTCGTACAGCCGCTCCTGCAGCCACTTGATGGCGCCGTAGCGGTCGTCGTTGATCACGAGGAATACCACGGGCAGCGCGTACTTCACCGCCGTTGCCAGTTCCGCCACGGAATACATGAAGCCGCCGTCTCCGGCGACGCACAGCACGGGCCGGTCCGGACGCGCGATCTTCGCGCCGATCGCGGCCGGCACCGCGTAGCCGAGCGCGGCGGAGCCTACTGGATAGAGGAACGTCCGCGGGGCGCGAACGGGAAAGCGCCACTCCATCCAGTACGTGAGCCCGGTCTGGTCGTTCACGACGATCGTGTCGTCCGGCACCGCGGATCGGAGAGTGTCGAGGAGAGCCGCGATGGCGGGAGTGAAGCGTGGCCCGGCGTCGACGCGGGCGGCGGCGAGCGCGGTGCGATCCCATTCCACGCTCGCCGTGGCCGGTCCGAGGGCGGCGGCGAGGGCGCCGAGCCCGTCCCGGGCGTCGCCCACGAGCGCGACCTCGGCCTTGAAGACGCGGCCGATGACGGCGGCGTCGATGTCGAGGTGGATCAGCGTCTGGTGGGGCGCGAGACCGGCGCCGAGCTTCTCCAGCGAGCGATGACCGAACTTGCAGCCCGCGGCCAGGACCACGTCGGCGCTCGCGAGGGCCGCGCCGACGGCGCGACGATCGGGCAACACGCCCTGCCAGAGGGCGTCGCGCTCGTCGAAGGCGCCGCGGCCGCTCACCGTCGTCACCACGGGCGCGCCCAGCCGCCGCGCCACCGCCGTCAGCTCGGCGGCGGCGCCGGCGGCGACGACACCGCCACCCGCAATGACGAGCGGCCGGCGCGCGGCGCGCAGGAGCCGCGCCGCCGCCTCGACGTCGGCCACGTGGCACGGCGGCCGCCGGCCGTGGCCACCGCGCGGCGCCGGCGCCTCCACGCGGGCGGCGAGAAGATCATTGGGCACGGAGATGACGATGGGGCCGGGACGGCCGCTGCGCAGGAGGTCGAAGGCGCCGGCGACGGTGGTCGAGATCGCGGTCGCTTCCGTCACCGCTTCCGCCCACCGCGTGACCGGGCGGAAGCACGCGATCTGGTCGGGGACTTCGTGGAGAGCGCCAAGATCGCGGCCCACGAGCGCGGACGCGATGTCGGAGGTGATTACGACCACCGGCACCGAACCCGCGTACGACTCCGCGAGCGGCGTGAGGGTATTGGTGGCGCCCGGGCCCGTCGTCACCAGCACGACGCCGGGCTCGCCGCTGGCACGCGCGTAGCCGTCGGCCATGAAGGCGGCGCCGGCCTCGTGGCGGGCGAGGACGTGCGCGATCGTCCCGTCACGAAGGAGCGCGTCGTAGATCGGAAGGTTGTGAAGGCCGGGGATGCCGAAGACGTGGCGCACGCCTTCCGCGCGCAACGCCGCCACCACCCATTCGCCGCCGGTGCGCGCGGCCACCGCCATGGGCCCGAGCGTACTACGCGGCGGCGGCGGCGACCAGGCGGGTCAGGAGTCGCCGGCGACGGTGGCCGATGCTCCGGAAAGACCGACGTCGGCCACGGCCGCCCGTCGTCCGCGGAGGCGATCGAAGATGCCGACGGCGCGACGCAGGACGGGCGTGGGTCCGGGCGCGCGCGCCGCCGGCGCCGTGGGCGACGCCTTCACCGTGAAGCGCCCGACGAGACGCTCGAGCCGGTCGGCCTGCTGCGTGAGCGACGACGCCGTCGACACCAGCTCCGCCGTCTCCGTCGCGTTCTCCTGCACCGTCTGGTCCATCTGGGTCACGGCACGGTTGACCTGGTCGATGCCGGCCGACTCCTCGCGGCTCGCGATCGAGATCTGCCCCACCAGCTCGGCCACCTGCTTCACCGAGGTCACGATCTCCTGAAGGTTGTGTCCGGACTCCTCGACGAGCTTGGCGCTCGTGGTGACGTTGTCCGTGGATTCCGCGATGATCGCCTTGATCTCGCGGGCCGCCCCTGCGCTGCGCTGGGCCAGGCTCCGCACCTCGCCCGCGACGACGGCGAAACCGCGCCCCTGCTCCCCCGCCCGCGCCGCTTCCACCGCCGCGTTCAGCGCAAGGAGGTTCGTCTGGAACGCGATCTCGTCGATGACGGTCACGATCTGGGCGATGCGCTGCGACGATCTGCCCAGCTCCTGCATGGACGACACCGCCGACGCCACCGTGGCGCCCCCGCGTTCGGCGATCTCACGGGAAGCGAGCGCGATGCTGGTCGCCTGTCGCGCCGCATCCGCGTTCTGCTTCACGGCGCCCGTCATCTCCTCCAGGCTCGCCGCCGTCTCCTCCAGGCTGGAGGCGTGGTTTTGCGCACGGCTCGATAGCTGATCCGCCGTCCCCGAGAGGGACTGGGCGGCGCTCACCACGTTCACGGAGGCCGTCCGCACCTGGAAGACGAGCTCGTCCAGCTTCTCGAGGAAGTCGTTGAACGACTCCGCGAGGCGGCCGATCTCGTCGTCGGTCTTCGCGTCGATACGCCGGGTGAGGTCGGCGTCGCCGGACGCGAGCTCGGCGAGCTGGGCGCGGACGACCCGCAGCGGCGGCACGAGCAGGCGCGTGAGCACGAGCGCCACCACCACGCTCCCGAGCGCCACCACGAGCGCCACCGCCGCCGCGATCGTGAACGCGCGCGCGCCCAGGCGATCGGCATTGTCCTTGAACTGAAATCCCGCCTCGGCCGCGGTGTCGGTGAGCGCGGTGAGCTTCTCCTCGATGGCGGCGGCGAGGCCCGGTTCGGCCGCGTACCCGACCGCCGCCTTCCAGCGCGGGAACAGCTCCTTGATCTCCGTGACCGTCCGGCTGCTGCCGGCGCCCACCGCACGCTCGGCGACGACGTCGAGGTCCTCGAGGAAGGCGCGGGCGGCCTCGGCGGCCACCGCCCGGTGTGGCTGCGCTTCCACGGCGGACGCCGCCCGCACCGCGTGGCTCTCGGCGAGGCGCGCCTTGAAGAAGTTGGCGCGCGCGCTCTGCGCGAAGGAGGACGTCATCACGACGCGGTCGTAGATGGTGGCGGTGAGCCGATTCGTCGTGCGGATCGTGATGACGGCGTAGCCGCCGAGCGCGATGACGCCCACCGTCACCACCGAGAAACCGAGCAGCAGCTTGGCCTTGATCGTGGTCCGGATCATGGGAGCGCTCGCGTTGGGCGGCGTTCGGTCAGGGCTTGACCGTGACGCGGAGCTTCATCTTGGGATGGATGGCGCACAGGACCTCGGCCTCGCCTTCGCGGGCGAAGCGGATGGTGTCCGACTGCCCCGGCTGCTGGGTCCGAATCTCGAACTCCATCCCCTTGCTGAGGGAGTAGACGTTGTGGGTGACGCTGTCCTCGTTGACGAAGAGGAGGGGCTCGTTGACCCTGACCGCCACCTCGCGCACGGAAAAGTTCTTGTCTTTCTGCGCGACCCGCACCTCGCCCGCCCCCACCGCCGTCGCCAGCGCGATCAGGAGCCCGAGGATGGCGACGCTGCGGACGGCGTGACGGCTGCTCATCGGGGCAGCTCCGGGACGACGATGGGCGTGTCCGCGCTCGTCAGCGTCTTCATGAAAGCGACGAGGGCGGCCTTCTCCTCCGCCGTCAACCCGAGCCGCCGGATCTCCATCGAGCGACTCTCCCGGGGCACGCCACCGGTGTCGTAGAGATCGACGACGTCCGCCAGCGTCCGCACCGACCCGTCGTGCATGTAGGGCCCGCGACGGTCCACGTTGCGCAGCGTGGGCGTCTTGAAGGCGTGCTTCATGCGGACGAGCTTGGGCAAGAGCTGCCCGCGCCCGAGATCCGTCGTGGGAAGGCCGATGTCGTGGAAGCTGCCGTCGGTGAAATTCCAGCCCTGGTGGCACACCGCGCACCTCGCCTTGGTGTTGAAGACGAGGAATCCCCACTTCGCCTGCGCCGAGATCGCGTTCTCGTTGCCGGCGATCCACTGGTCGAAGGGCGCGATCCCCGACACCACCGTTCGCTCGAACGTCGCGATGGCCTTCGCCACGTTCGGGATCGTGAGACCTTCGCCCGGATACGCGACCCGGAACAGCCCGACGTAGCCGGGAATGGATCCGAGCTTGTAGATGAGCTGCTCCAGATCCTGGTTCATCTCGCCCGGCGACTTGATGGGGCCCAGCGCCTGATCCTCGAGGCTGCGCGCCCGGCCATCCCAGAAGAGCGCGTCCGACCACGCGGCGTTCAGGATCGTGGGCGACCGCCGCCCCAGCTCCTTCATGCCGTGGCCGATGCCGCGCGGGAGACCGTCACCCCACGAGAAGGCGGGGTTGTGGCAGCTCGCGCACGAGATGAAATTGGAGCTGGAGAGCCGGGGATCGAAGAACAACATCCGTCCCAGGGTCTCGCGCTCCTTCGTGTAGCCGTTGTCGCCGGGGAACGGGATGGCGGAGGGGCGCTGGTACTTGATCTTGAGCGTGTCGGGGGCCGCCGCCTGACCGGCGACGTCGGCGGGAAAGGCGCCGGCGGCCGCGCTTCCGAACAGGACCAGACCACCGACCATAGCCGCCAGCGTGCGTCGCCGTCTCATCGTTTCACTCCGTCTCCGTCCGGGCCGTGTGAGTTGCCGGCGCGACCCGCGGTGCCGGCGCGGCTCGTCGCGCTCGCGTGCATCGCAAGCGCGATGCCACACCGCGTTCACGTCGCGGCGACGTCGCCGGCGGGATCGATTTCAGAGCTGGCGGGAACTTAGACCGCGAACCGAAGCAATGGACGCGAGGCAGGGAGGAACGACGCCGAGCGGCGCGTGCCACCGGCGATCAAGATCTTGCCACGATGGCCACTTCCTGTACCGGGTGCGAGGTACCGGGAGTCAGGAGGCGCGCTCGCCGCTCGCGAGCACGTAGTCACGGCCCCCGACTCGTAGCACCCCGCGGCCGGTCCGCTCGTCGTAGGCGGCGAGCTGCAACAGCTGAAAGGCGGCCGCGCGCGCGAAGCGCGCCTCGAACGCCCCTGCCTTCACCGCGCAGTACGGTATGTCACCCGGCCCCACCCGCAGCGTGGCGGGGTCGACGGTGACGGTGTCGCCGTCGTTCAGCACCGCGTGCAAAGCGTCGCCACGCCGCTCCACGCGCGTGACGACGAAGGGCGTGTCCTCCACTTCCACCGGGATGCGCACGCGCGTCTGGATGAAAAATCCGACGGCATCGCGCTGCAGCGTCGTGCGGAGATTCTGGAGGATGCCCGGATGCGTGATCTGGACGTCGTCGTCGTACCAGTCGCCGTTCGCGTCGACGCGCAGGCGTGGAAGCTTCCACGTCGCGGGCGGCGCTTCTTCTTGCTCGGCCATCAGAAGACCACGCTCGCGTAGGTGACCACGGCCTGGGGATCGGGCCACTGTCCGTAGTGACGAAGGGCGCCGCGCGCGCCGGGGAGCGCGCGCAGCAGGGCGTAGATCGGCGAGAGCCCGCAGATGCGGCGCCGGTCGCCGTCGGCGCGCACGGACTCGAAGAAGGCGGCCGCGCTGCCCGCCTCCACGCTGTCGAGCATCGCGCGATCCTCGCCGGCCACGGAGGCGAGGGCCTCCGGCGAGATTGCCTCGGGGTCGCCGAAGCGCGGCCCCACGTGCGCGAGGTCGGCGCCCGCGATGAACGCCACGCGCCGGCCGCTCCCCGCCACCGTCGCCGCGAGGGCGTCGAAGAAGCGCGGCACGCGCGGATCATCCTCGGGATGGTCGCCGCGCGCGAGCGCCTCGTGCGCGAAGCTCGTGAGGATGGGGACGATGCTGACGTCGCGCCGTTCCCCGAAGAGATAGCGCAGCAGCACCGCCTGGAACTCGATGGAGTGCTCCGTCCGATGTGCGAGCTCGGAGCCGAAGCAGTCCTGACCGGCGCCGGCGGCCAGGCGCGCCACGAAATCGCGGTCGACGGGCGCCGCGCCCAGCGGCGTCTCGAAATCCTTCGCGGTCAGCGCGAAGGGGTCCGCCATCCCGGCGTGACACGTTCCGAAGATCACGAAGAGGTCGGCGTCGCTGCCCGCGGCGAGCTCGCGGTACGCCCACGCGTACCCGACCCCGCCGCGATGGAGATCGATGTGAGGAGCGATCAGGCCGCGCACGGACCTCCCGGAGGCGGACGTCCACTCGACGGCGCCCGGCCCGTCCGGGGCCGTGAAACATCCGTCCAGCATCGCTCGCAAGCCCGGGCCATCGCCCGCGTAGGCGCCCCCTGCGTGGGAGGCCGGCCGGGACGGCGCCGCCCGGAACTCCGCCTCGATGGTGTCCCGGCGCTCGGCGAAGCGAGGACTGTCGAGGAACCCGTGCTCGTCGAGCGCGCCCGCGAGCTCTTCGATGCGCGCGCGGGGGACGAGCTCGCCGCGGTGTCGCATCAGCGCGGCCTGGATGTCGGCGATGGAGTGCTCGCCGTCGAAGAGCGACACGATGTCGAGCAGCGGCCCCGGCAGCATCAACACGGTCGCCGTGTAGCCGGCGGGATCGCGCAAGCCGACGAAGCGGGCGCCGTCGTGGTCGATCGGAAACGCCTCCACCCGGCGGAGCGCGGGCACGCAGTCACTCATGCTCGAGATAATTCAGAGCGGAGGCGATGTAAATACGCGCGGCGTCGACCACCTGCACTGTTTCCACGTGCTCGTCCACTTGATGGGGAACGAACCGATCGCCGGGGCCGCACGTCACGATGGGAACGCCGAGGGTGGTACGGAGAATCGTTCCGTCCGTCGATCCCGGCACCCCGCCGAACCGTGGAGCCCGGCCCGTGGCCTGCCGCACCCCTTTGGTCATCGCCGCCACGAGCGGCTCCTCGCGATCCACGCGGGTGGCGAGTCGGAACCCGTTGACCGGCACCCATTCGAGGCGGAGGCCGGGCACGGCGGCTTCCGTTTCGCGACACAGCTGGTCGATGGTGGCGGCAATCGCGACCGCGTCCGGACCCGGCGTCAGCCGCACGTCGAGCGTCGCCTGTGCGGTGGCCGGGATCACGTTCGATTGTGGGATCCCGCGCATGGGCGCCTGCATGATCGTGGGGGTGACCGTGGGCGGGCGGAGGTAGCGGCTGCGCGTGCAGAGCGCTCGCAGCCGCCGCTCGAGCACGCGCGCGCGCGCGAGCAGCTCGCCGAGGCCGGCGATCGGATTGACGCCGGCTTCCGGCATCGCTCCGTGCGCCATGCGACCGTGGGCGGTCACGCGCACCCACACCACGCCGCGCTGCTCGAGGCAGAGCTCGTTGGCTTCGGGCTCGCAGATGATGGCGGCCGTGATCGACTTGCCGACGTCCGTCGCGCACAGATGGCGCACGCCCAGCATGTCGCCCTCCTCGTCGACGAGGGCGCCCACGAGGAGACGTCCACGCAGGCGCGTCCCGCTGCGCTTGATGGCGGCGGCGGCCACCATGGCAGCGGCGAGACCGCTCTTCATGTCAGCGGCGCCGCGGCCGTAGATCCGCCCGTCCACCAGCTCCGCCGCGAACGGCGGGTGGCGCCAGAGGGCGGGATCGCCCTCGGTGACCACGTCGGTGTGGCCTTCGAGGAGCAGCGCGCGCCCACCGGGCTCGCCGTGCCACGCCACGACGTTGGGACGGCCGGGAGCCACGGGCTGGATCTCGAGCTCGAATCCTTCCTTGGCGAGCCAGGCCTCGACGTGGGCGGCCACCGCCGCCTCCCCGCCGTCGGGATCACCGGGACGGACGACGCTGGGGATGCGGACGAGATCCCGCGTGAGGTCGATCAGCTCCGTTTCGTCGAGGTGCGCGAGCGCGTCGTCGAGCGCGGCCCGTGGCCGAGCCAACGTCAGCGCTTACTCGTGCGGGAAGGAGAGGATGACCGAATCGAGACGGATGACGCGGTACTCCTCACCGGCGACGTAGAAGTAGTGGCCTTCGACTTCCTCGGCGCTCTCCTCGAAGGCGACGACGGCCTTGATGGCCGGCATCTCGCGAAACGCGTTCGCGCCTTCGTCGAAGCCGTCGCCGCGCGCCACCACCTCACCGTAGCGAATGGGCGATCCCTTCGGACAGTGGACGCGGACGTCGGCGGGCCCCTCGGGCATCAGTCGCACGAGAAGGTTGATGCCGTAGACCTGGATGGGGATGGTGGTCATGCGCCTCCTTGAACGGCACGAAGGTGCCGTCATCATACCATGCAAGATGAATCGAACCTTGACGCGGCGCCGGCGCGCGGCCTAGCCTCGCTGCCAGCGGTCGCCGCCGCGTGAGCGAAAAATCGGCGGCGGCGGGCGGCGATGAAAATATGCTGGCGTCGGGCGCTCGGAGCGCCCGAAGGAGGACGATCGCGCATGAGACGTGGGCTCGTCGTTCGCGTGCTGGTGGGCGCCGTCGCCGTTCTCGTCCTCGCCGGGTGCGAGCGCGGCTCGCCGCCGAAGGGCCCCGCGGCGGGAGCGGGGACGAAGTCGATCAAGGTCGTCATCGCCGACTACAGCAAGGAGAACACGAGGCCGTTCTGGCAGGCCCTCGCCGACGATTACACCAAGCGGACGGGCGTCAAGGTGGAGCTCCAGGTCGTGGACTGGAACTCCATCGATCAACAAGTTAGCACCATGATCCAGAACAACCAGGCGCCCGACGTGCTGAACCTCAACTCGTTCTCGAGCTATGCCAAGGACGCCCTGCTCTACTCCGTCGACGAGGTCCTGTCGCCGAAAACCCGCGACGATTTTCTAACCGCCTTCGCCCAGGGCGGCGAGTTTCGCGGCAAGCAGTACGGCTTCCCGATCCTCGCCAGCGCCCGGGCGTTCTTCTACAACAAGACGCTCTTCACCAAGGCCGGCATCGCGAACCCGCCGCGCACGTGGAACGACTTCGTGAAGACGGCGCAGAGGATCCGGGACCTCGGCGGCGGCACCATCGGCTATGCCCTTCCCCTGGGGCCGGAGGAGGCGCAGGCGGAGTGGTCGATCTGGATGTGGAACAACGGCGGCGACTGGAAAACGGGCGACCGGTGGGCGATCAACAGCGACAAGAACGTGCAGACCCTCCGGTTCCTCGGCGATCTCGCCAACCGCCATCGCGTGACGCAGGTCAATCCCGGCAAGACCAACCGCACCGACGGCGCGTTCCAGCTCTTCAAGGACGGCAAGGTGGGGATGGTGATCGGCTTCAGCCCGCTCGCCGCCCAGCTCGACAAGGAAGGCAAGGTCGACTACGGGGTGGCGGCGATGCCGACGAACGTGGACGCGCCCGTGACCCTTGGCGTCGAGGACTACCTGATGGCGTTCAAGAAGACCGGCAACCAGGAAGCCGTGAAGCAGTTCCTCGACCTCTATTACGAGCCCGACAACATCACGCGGTGGATCACCGCCGAGGGCTTCCTGCCCGTCACCCGCGGGGGCGTCGAGCGCATGAGCAGCAACGCCAAGCTCCGCCCGTACCTCGATGCGCTTCCCAAGGCGCGCCTGGTGCCGACCACGGATCCCGTGTGGGACAAGGTCAAGCTCGACGTCCAGCAGAACATCGGTCGCGCCGTGCAACCTGGCGGTGACCCCCAGCGTGTGCTCGACGAGTTGCAGAAGCGGGCGGAAGCGGCGGCGGAGGAACGTCGCTGACCGATCGCCCTCACGGTGAGCGCCGCGCTCACCGGCGGGGCCGCCCCCGCGTGGGGCAGACGCTGCTCTGGCTCGGCCCCAGCCTCGTCCTCGTCCTCGGCGTCGTCGTCTATCCGGCCTTCGCGCTCGTGCGTGCGTCGTGGAGTCGCTACTCGCTCACGGGCCTGTACGAGGGGGCGGTCGGGTTCCGGAACTACGTCCGCCTCGCGCGCGACGACGCCTTTCCCGGCGTGGTGGCCAACACCGCGCTCTGGGTTGCTCTCGTCGTCGGCGTCACCATCGTGATCTCGCTCGCGCTCGCCCAGCTCCTGGACGCGAGCTTCCCGGGGCGACGCCTCGTGCGGTGGGCGGTGATCGTGCCGTGGGCGGCCTCGCTGATCATGACGTCCAAGCTCTTCGTGTGGATCTACGACTACTACTTCGGAATCTTGAATCACGTCCTCACCACGCTCGGCGTGCTCGCGGAGCCGGTGGACTGGCTCGGCAACGACGCCACCGTCATGGGCGCCATGATCGCGGTGGGCGTCTTCGTCTCCCTTCCGTTCACCAGCTACGTCTTCCTGGCCGGTCTCCAGGCCATCCCCGGTGACGTCTACGAGGCGGCCCGCATCGACGGGGCACCGGCCTGGCGCACGTACGTGTCGGTGACGCTGCCTCTCCTCGCGCCCGCGCTCGTCGTGGCCACCGTGCTGAACCTGATCTACGTCTTCAACTCGTTTCCGATCGTGTGGACGCTCAACGACCGAAACCCCGGCTTCGGCCACGACACGATGATCACCTACATGTACAAGATCGCCTTCAAGAGCTCGCTCCGGGACGTGGGGCTGGCGGCGGCGCTGGGCGTGGTCAACGTGGGCGTGATCCTGGTCGCCGTGCTCGTGTACCTGCGCACCGTCCGCTGGCGCGAGGCCGACGCCTGAGCCGAGCGCACGGTCGGCGCCGCGCCGTGCTGGCGGCGGCGGGCCTGCTCGTGGCCGGCGTCTTCGCGGGACCGTACCTCGTGATGCTGCTCGACGCCGTCAAGCCCGCCGCCGAGCTGCGAGCGACGCCGCCGCGCCTCCTGCCCGGGCGCTGGCAACTGCGGAACTTCCTGGAGGTGGTGGGGGACGACGCGTTCCAGTCCGCGCTGCGGGCGTCGCTGGTGGTGGCCCTCGCCTCCACCGCCATCGCCATCGTGGCCGCCATCCCCGCTGCCTACTGGACGGCCCGCCAGCGCTTCCGCGGACGGAGCGCGTTTCTCTTCCTCGTGCTCGTGACTCAGATGTTCTCGCCCACCGCGCTCGTGGTGGGACTCTACCGGGAGTTCTTCGAGCTGGACCTCGTCAACACCTACACCGCCCTCATCCTCACCAACGCCGCGTTCAACCTCGCCTTCGCGGTGTGGATCCTGCGCGCCTTCTTCGCGTCCATTCCGCGTGACATCGAGGAGGCGGCGGAGGTGGATGGATGCGGCCGCCTCGGCACGCTCGTGCGCATCGTGCTCCCGCTGTCCCTACCCGGCCTCGTGACGGCGATCATCTTCGCCTTCATCGCGGCCTGGAACGAGTACATCGTGGCGCTCACGCTCATGACCGACCCCGCCCGCAAACCGCTGACGGTGGCGATCACCTCCTACGTCACCGCCTACGTGCAGCACTGGAATCTGCTCTTCGCGGCGTCCATCCTCGCCATCGTGCCGGTGGTCGTGCTCTTCGCGCTCATCGAGCGCTATCTGGTGGGAGGACTGACGGCGGGCAGCGTGAAGTAAGCACGGAGCAGAAGCGGCAGTGCCCGGCGCGGCAGCGCGCGCACAGCATGCGCTCGTCGCACCCGCACACGGAGCATCTCGTCATCGGCTTCCATCCGTGGTGTCGCCGGTTCCCGGCGCGTCTCCCGACGCCCGCGCCGGCACGGCGTCGAGGGCGCCCGGTCGGCACTCGATCGCCACCGTGAGGCGGTTCCCGCTCGTGTCGCTCGTCATGGCGGTCACAGCCGGGTTGCAGGCGGCGGGCAGCTTGAAGCGAGCGCGCAGCTCCTCGGGGGAGAGCTTCTGCACTTCGATGAAGTCGGCGGTGCTGAGCGACACGATGACGCCGAGCACGGTGTGGACGATGCGGTGATGTTTCACAGATCCACCGTATCCGGTCACGGCTGAAGATTGCCTGAGGCCACCCTGAAACTTTGTTCAGGTTGCGCCGGCGCCGGCGGCCCGCGCTACGATGGGCGTCGTGCGCGTCCTGATCATCGAGGACGACCGGAAAGCCGCCCGCCTCCTCACCAAGGGGCTGCAGGAGGATGGCTTCACGGTCGACGTCGCCTTCACCGGCGAGGAGGGCGAGGAGCGGGCGACGGTGACGGACTACGACATCATCGTGCTCGACTGGCTCCTGCCCGGAAAGGATGGTCTCGCCGTGTGCCGCGCGCTGCGCGCATCCGGCCGCTCGGCGCCGATCCTCATGCTCACGGCGCGGGACAGCGTCGCCGACCGCGTGAGCGGGTTGCGCACGGGCGCCGACGATTACCTCACGAAGCCGTTCGCCTTCGCGGAGCTGCTGGCGCGTATCGGCGCCCTCCTCCGGCGGGCGCGTGACGCCCGTCCCGCCGTGTTGCGCGTGGCCGACCTCACCCTCGATCCCGCCACCCGGCGCGTGACTCGCGGCGGCGCCCCCGTCACGCTCACGCCCACGCAGTACGCCATTCTCGAGGTGCTCATGCGGAGCCCGGGGGAGGTCGTCACGCGCACGCGCCTCGCCGAGCGCGTGTGGGATCAGGCCTCGGACGTGCTCGACAACCTCATCGACGTCCACATGAGCCATCTCCGGAAGGGCGTCGATCGCGGCACCGCCGCTCCCCTCATCCACACCGTGCGCGGCATCGGCTACCGGCTGGCCCCACTCGAGTCAGGCGACGCGTGAGGCCGCTCAGCTTCAAGACCCGTCTCTGGCTCGGGCACGTCTCCGTCCTCGCCGTCATGCTGGCGCTGGCCGCGTTCGGGGCAGACTGGGCGCTGCGCCGTGTCGTGCTGGGCCGGATCATCGACGACGCGATCCTCTCCCTGGCGTCGACGGAAGCGGCCGCGCTCCAGGCGGATCCCAGCCACCCCGTGCGCGTCCACGAGGTGGCGCCCGGCGCCGGCCCCCCGTCCTTCCTCCGCCTCGACAAGTTCGTTCAGATCATCGACGCCGACGGGCGCGTGATCGCGCGCAGCGCCACGCTCGGCAGCGTGCGCCTACCCACGCCGCCGTCGCTGCTGTCGCGAGTGCGCGACGGGGACACCGTGTTCGGCACCGTGGCGGATTTCGGCGAAGAGCCGATCCGGATGGTCACGGTCCCCGTCGCGCTTTCCACCGGCGTCGGCGCCGTGCAGGTCGCGATGTCGCTCGACGACGCGTACGCCGTCCTTCGCACCGGCCGCTGGCTCGTCCTCGCCATGTCGCTCGCGATGCTGGCCGGTATCGGCTTGACGGGCGCGGTGGTGGCGCGCCGGGCCTTGCGCCCCATCGACGAGATGGTGATGCAGGCGCGGCGCATCGGAGAGGCGAACCTCGCCGAGCGCCTGCCCCATCCGGGCACGTCCGACGAGATCGGGCGCCTCGTGGCCACCCTCAACGACATGCTGAACCGCCTCGAGCGCAGCTTCGAGGGGCAACGGCGGTTCACCGCCGACGCCTCTCACGAGCTGCGCTCGCCGCTCTCGCGCTTGCGCGCGGAGCTGGAGGTGACGCTGCGCCGGAACCGCACGCCTTCCGAGTACGAGGACACCCTGCGCTCGTGCCTGGAGGAGGTGGACCGCGTGCAGGAACTGATCGAGGAGCTGCTCGAGCTGGCCCGCATCGACGCACGCCCGGAGGCGGAAGGGACGGAGCCCATCGCCGTGAGCGAGATCGTGGACGCGGCGGTGGCGGCGGTGCGGCCCCAGGCCGATCATCGCGGGGTGGCGCTCGCGGTGCGGCGTCCGCCCGAGCTCTTCGTCAACGCGGCCCCGGGGGCGGCGAAGGTCGCACTCGCCAACATCCTCGACAACGCCGTGAAGTTCTCGCCGAGCGGGGGGCACGTCGAGGTCATCGTCACCGCCGCCCGCCAGGAAGCGGTCATCGCCGTGTCCGACACGGGCCCGGGCGTCTCGCCGGAGGACGTGGCCCGGCTGTTCGAGCGCTTCTATCGGGGCAAGGCGTCGCGGGCGACAGAAGCGCCCGGAGTGGGCCTGGGCCTGGCCATCTCACGCGCCCTCGTGGAGCGCCAAGGCGGGCGCATTTCGCTGGAGGTCCCGACGGAGAAGGGCGCCACCTTCAGCGTCCACCTGCCGCGCGCGTGAACGTCTCTCCGCGGGCCGTTCGCTATCGCAGGAAAGCGTCGGCCGCCGTGCGGACGCGGATCGTGGTCTCCTTGCGCCGCTGGCCGCGGATGTCGAAGACCACGAGGCGACCTTCCTGCGCGACCAGGATCTCGGTGTCGCTCAACCATCCCACGAGCGCGGCGCGCGAAATGGTCGCGAGTGGCCGCGGCGATGTGGCCGGCTCCACCACCTCGACGGCGGGAAGGGCGGCGATCGCCTTGCGAAGGCGCGCGAGCTCGGCGGGATCCTCCTTGCCGTCCGACGACACGCGAATCTCGCCGCTTGCCCCCGCCGTGGCGACGATCGTGTAGGCGAGCCGTCGCGCGGCGGGCGCCAGGCGCGCGTCCGCCGTGTAGAAGCTCACGTCGTAGTTGCGGTTGTCGTAACGCTGCCACTCGTCGTAGACGACGATGGCCTTGCCGCTCCGGAACAGCACCGTCTGGTCGTTGCCCTCGTTTTCCCAGCCGCAACAGCCGCCGTCGGGCACCGCCGCCACCAGCACCTCTCCCTTCTCCGCGCCCGTGAGCGGCTTCGCGAGCGGCTGGATCACCTTCTTCTGCGCCCACGTCGTCCCTGCGCGCTGGTAGAGGAGGCTTTCGTGATACCTGGACTCGGTCTGCCCCTGCGTCACGCGCGTCACCACGAAGAAGTCGCCGACGACACCGTCGGGGGCCCACAGCGACCACTCCGGGCACGTCTCCGAGCACACGCCGGTCTCGCACCGGCACCATCCGGGCGCGGGCAGCTCCGCGATGCGATGCGGGCTTCCGGCTCCGAGGTCGGTGCGCCACACGCGTGCGGTGCTGCGCACCTCACGTTCGCCACCCCCGTCTTCGACCACCTTCTCGAACGTGGTCTCGAACCAGACAACAGACTCCCCGCCTGCGGAAAGGAACCATTCCCGAGCCGATTCCGTGACGGTCGCACGCGGGCCGCCGCTTCGGGCCTTCGCGCCCTCGAGCTTCCATTCCTTCGCCTGCTGGCCGTCCCAGAACCACGCTCGATCGCGCGCCGTGACCAGCTCGCCGGTCGTCCATTCCGCCCCTCGGGGCGGAACGAACAACATCTGGCTGCGCGCGTTGACGCTGAGGAACTCCGGATGCTCGAGGAGACGGCGCGGGACCGTGAGCGTGCGGCGCGTGACGAAGGTGGTGGGGTCGTACTCGATGATGCGATCCGGGTCCTGCAGCACCCAGAGCTGTTTCGGCGCCTCGGCGTGGACCACCGACGCGAGCACGGCCACCCCCAGCACCAGCGCCGGGAGGGAGCGCATGCGCCTCACCCGACTTCGGGTAACGCCGGCTGCACTTCCTTCCGCTCGACGGCGGCCAGCTTGGTCTCGAAACGGGCGAGGGCGCGGTCGGCGTCGGTCAATTGCTTGTGCGCGTGGCCGAGATGGCCGCTGAGCTTGTCCATGTGCTCGCGCACGCGCGTGAGGTCGCTGCCGAGCCGGGTGAGATCGTTCTGGATCTCGCGCGCGTTGGCCTCGATGCGGAGGCCGCGGAGGCCGAGGATGATGACTTGAAGGTACGCGTAGAAGCTGTTGGGCGAGACGGGAACGACCCGGCGCGACAGCGCATAGGCGGCGATGGCGTCGTCGGCGTCGCCGTCCTTCAGGATGATCTCGTAGTACACGTTCTCGGCCGGCACGTACATGAGCGCGAAGTCGTAGGTCCCCTCGTCGGGGAGGATGTACTTCTTCGCGATCTCGTCCACGCGCAGCTTCACGTCGCGCGTGAACGCCTTGCGGTGCGGGCGCCGGCGCTCTTCCTCGGGCTCGGCCAGCATCCGCTGGAAGTTCTCGAGGGGGAACTTGGCGTCGACGGGAACGAGGCGGCCGCCGATGCGGAGGGCGGCGTCGACCTTGTCGCCCGTCTTGAAACCGTGCTGGAGGACGTAGTGCTCGCCGGGCAGCATCTGGGCGAGAAGCTGTTCGAGTAACGTCTCACCGAGGCCGCCGCGGATCTTCGGCGCCTTCAGAATTCGCTCGAGCCCCTGCAGGTCGCGGCCGACCTCCACCACCCGCTGCGTCGCCTCTCCGAGCTTGCCGAGGCTCCCCTGCACGTCGCCCACGACCTTGGCGGCGCGGTCGAGGCGCTCGCCCATCGTGGTCTGCGAAGCCTGGAGCAGGCGCATCCCGTCCTGGAGCTGGCGCGCCACCTCGCTCGTCACGGACTGCAGCTCGCTCGCGACACCATGGCGGAGCGCGGCCACCTCGTGCCGGAGCGCATCCTGGCTCGCGCGCCCCTCCGAGCGCACGGCCTCGATCTGCTGCTGGACGAGCTGCACCAAGTGGGCGGCGCCGGCGTCTCCGCCGCGACGCGAGAAGAGGGCCCACGCGAGCGCGGCCACCACGACGATCAGCACGCCCGCGAACGCCGCGTAGAGGTCGCTCACCGGGGGCGCCGCCTCCAGTGGCGGCACACCGCCACCAGGCCGCACGACGCGCACACGCGCGCGTCGCGACGATCCAGGCAGTCGCCCGACATGCGCTTGTGGCAGAGCGCGAAATCGTACTTCACGGGATCGGCGGGATCGAGCTCGCGCAAGCGGGCCGTGATCTCCTCCGCCATGCGCCCGTTCCGGGAGCGCCGGCGCGTGAGGCCGATGGCGCGGCTCATGTTCTCCACGTGGGTGTCGATGGGCATCACGAGGCGGGCGGGCGCGACGCCACGCCAGAGTCCGAAGTCCGGCGGCTCACGCCGCACCATCCAGCGCAGGAAGAGGTGCAAGCGCTTGCAGGGTCCGCCCGCCGACGGCAACGGGAAGAGGTGTCGATAGCCGCGCGAGAGGCGGCCGCGCGGAAACACCTCGCGAAGATCGGCGGTGAGGAACGCGCGCGCGAAGGTCTCCAGGGCGGGCGCGAGCGCCCCGTCGGGGTCGGGATCGCCGCCGAGGAAGCACTTCTCCAGCGTGCCGTGACGCGCGAGGAGGTCGCGGGCGGCCACGCAGAAGGCGACGACATCGCGCGGGCGGTTGAAGCGATAGATGAAGCCGTCGAAGCGATCGCCGTCGCGCGCGGGGTCGAAGTCGCGGATGAAGGCCGCCGGCGACGGCGCCATGGCGGCGAGCACGCCCTCGAGCGCGCGGCTGAAGAGGTCCACGCGGCCGTAGGCCAGGCACGCCGTGAGGAGCGCCACGACCTCGCGGTCGCGCGGGTCGGCGTAGCGGAGGGGGAAGCGGATGGCGTCGCGGTCGACGCGCGCGCCATAGTCGAACTCGCGATACAGCCGCTCGAGCGGCTCGAGGAGTCTCGCGCGGGTTCGCGTCATTCAGTGCCTGGCGGCATAATAGCACGCGGCGTGGCGGGCGACACCGCCGTCGCACGAGGAGCGCGCATGAACGTGGGCGTGGTCGGGCTTGGAGTGATCGGCCGTGCCGTGTGCCGCGCCCTCGATCGCGGTATTCCAGGGTTGACGCTGGCGGCCGCCACCGCGCGCGACCGCGTCAAGGCGGAAGCGTTCCTGGCCACACTCGCCGCGCGGCCGCCGCTGCTCGCTCTCGACGACCTCATCGCCGCCTCCGACATCGTGCTGGAGGCGTCGACACAGGCGCACCTCGCGGAGATCGCACCCAAGGCCCTCGGCGCCGGCCGCGATCTCGTCGTGCTCTCCGGGGGCGGGCTCCTCGGACGCTCGGACTGGGTCGCCCTCGCGGAAGCGAAGCGGTGCCGCATCCTGGTTCCGTCGGGCGCCATTGCCGGCCTCGATGGCGTCAAGGGGGCCGCCATCGGTGCCGTGACGAGTGTGACCATGGAGACGCGGAAACCGCCCGCCGGCCTCGCGGGCGCGCCGTGGATCGTCGAGCAGAGGATCGACCTCGACGCCATCCGGGAGGAGACGCTGATCTTCGAAGGACCCGCGCTCGACGCCTGTCGCGCCTTCCCCGCCAACGTGAACGTGCTGGCGGCGCTGTCGCTGGCGGGCATCGGCCCCGAACGCACGCGCATCCGCATCCACGCCGTGCCCGGCCTCGCCCGCAACGTGCATCGAATCCGGGTGGAGGGGGAGTTCGGGCGGCTCGCCATCGAGGTCGAGAACGTTCCCTCCGAGAATCCGCGCACGGGCAAGCTCTCGTACCTCTCGACGATCGCGCTCCTCCGCGATCTCGGCGCCGCTCTCCGCGTCGGAACCTGAGCCGGCCCCCGCGCCGGAATCGGTGTCCGCCTCCTGCGCGGCCGCGCGCAACCCTCAGACCTCGGCCGCTGCCCTCGTCTTCGTCGCGAGCACGGCCGCTCCCGCCAGCAGCAGCCCGGCCGCGAGCAGCCAGAACAATCGCTCATAGCCACCGAGAGCGAGATACAGCATCGAGGCTCCGATGGGCGCGAGCGCGCGCGCGCCGTTGGCGCCGAGCGCGATGGCGCCCGAGATGCTCCCGTAGTGGCGTCGTCCGAAGATCTCCGACACCGTGCTTGCGCGCGCGAGCGTGGCCATGCCGTTGGCGGCGCCGAGGAGCACGATGACGGGCGCGAGACCGGAGAGCCACCCCACGAGCGCGAGCAGCGCCATCCCCGCCGCCTGCGCCACGAAGATCGCCGCCGCCACCGCGCGCGGACCGAGCCATGCCGCGATCGGCACGAACAGCAAACGCCCCGGCAGCTGCATGGCGCCGATCCAGCCGACGGCGGCGCCGGCGACGGCGGCGGAGTACCCGAGCTGCGTGAGGTACGGGATCATGTGAACGCTTACCGCCGTGGTCGCGAAGTTGCCCACCACGAAGGCGACGGCGAGGACCCAGAAGACGACGCGCCGGAGCGCGCCCGCGAGCGGCACGCCGGGGACCAGCGCCGCCGTCGCATCACCGGGGGTTTCGCGCGCGGACGCGGGCGGCGGCCGCAGCACGAGCGCGTGAATGGGGATCGTGACGAGGGCGAGGATGGCGGCGAGCGTGAGCACGGCCGTTCGCCAGCCGAGACGCGCCAGTAACCACGTGGCGAGCGGCATGAAGATCGTGCTCGCGAGGCCGCCCGCAAGCGTGACCGTCAGGAGCGCGCGGTCACGGTGGCGCGCAAACCATTGCACGATCGCCGCGAAGGCCGGCTCGTAGAGGGTGGTCGCCATGACGAGGCCCATCAGGCACCACACCGCGTAGAGACCGGCGAGCGTCTCCACGCGCGACCACAGCACGAGCAGCACGGTGGCCAGGCACGAGCCGAGCGTCATCAGGAGTCGCGGGCCGTGACGGTCGAGCCAGCGTCCCACCGGGAGCGCAGCCGCCGCCGACACCGCGAGGCCGAGCGACAGCGCGCCCGTGACGGCCACGCGCGAGGCGCGCAGCTCCGTTTCCATGGCGCGCAGGAAAACGGGAAAGCCGTAGTAGACGATGCCCCACGTGACCGTCTCCGTGACGGAGAGGCCGGCGACGATCACCCAGCCGTAGGGGAGCGGCGGGGCGCCCCGCACCGAGCTCAGGCGCGCACGACTTCCAGGTAGCGCTCCGCCTCGAGCGCGGCCATGCAGCCGGTGCCGGCGGCGGTGACGGCCTGCCGCCACACGTGGTCCTGAACGTCGCCGGCGGCGAACACGCCCGGCACCGACGTCTGCGTGGTGCCGGGAACGACCTTGATGTAGCCGTTGGGGAGGAGGTCGAGCTGGCCGCGGAAGATCGCGGTGTTGGGATCGTGGCCGATCGCGATGAAGACGCCATGGGCGGGATGGTCGACGAGCGCGCCCGTCTTGACGTTGCGGAGGCGGACGCCCGTCACCTTGCCTTGCGCCACGTCGGCGATGTCTTCCACGGTGGTGTCCCAGATGAACTGGATCTTCGGATTCTTGAAGGCGCGCTCCTGCATCACCTTCGACGCCCGCAACGTGTCGCGACGGTGCACCACGTCCACGCGCCGTCCGAGACGGGCCAGGTAAAGCGCTTCCTCGAGCGCCGTGTCACCGCCGCCCACGACCACGATGTCCTGATCGCGGAAGAAGAAGCCGTCGCAGGTGGCGCACGTGGACACGCCGCGACCCATCAAGCGCGCCTCCGCATCGAGACCCAGCAGCTTGGCGGAGGCGCCGGTGGCGACGATCACCGTCTCCGACTCGTAGACGTCTTCCCCGGCGCGCACCACGAACGGCCGCCGCGAGAAATCGACGGCGGTGACGTCCTCGGGGACCATCTGGGTCCCGAAGCGCTCGGCCTGCTTGCGCATGGTCTCCATGAGCTCGGGCCCCATCACGCCGTCGACGAAGCCGGGATAGTTCTCGACCATGGTGGTCAGCATGAGCTGCCCCCCCGCGTGCACACCCGTCAGCATGAGCGGCGCGAGGTTCGCCCGCGCGGCATAGATGGCGGCGGTGTAGCCGGCGGGACCGGCGCCGATGATGACGACCTTTCGCGTGGTTGCCATGCGTCCTTGAACCTCCTCCTGAACTGTTGGATGCAGTCGGCATGCCGGGAGATCCCGGCCGCCTCCGGAGGGCTCGCGTCGCCCCCGCTCCGTGCTCGGCGCGCTCGGACCGAACCGCTGACCTACAAGAGGATGCGCTCGAGGTCGCCGAGATCGCGAATTTCGAACGCGGGCGGCGCCACCCCGAGCGGCAGCGGCTCCCCGGCGGGATTGATCCACGCCACGTCCATGCCGAGCTGCTGCGCGCCCACCACGTCGATGTCGGCGCGGTCGCCCACGAACAGCGCGTCGCGGGCCTCCACGTGCAACTTCCCGAGGGCGACGTCGAAGATCTCGCGGCGCGGCTTGCGCCATCCCACGGCGTCGGAGACGACGATGGCCGCGAAGAGGTCCGTGATGCCCGCCGCGTTCAGGATCTCGAGGGCGGTGGGCGTGTAATCGAAGTTGGAGACGACGGCGAGGCGGTAGCGCCGCGCGAGCTTCTCCAGGAGGGGACGATGGTGCGCCGGAACCTCGGCCGCCTTCGCCAGCTCGCGCCGGTGCGTCTCCAGTAACCGCTGCACGAGTCCGGGCGGCACGGTGGCGGGGGACAGCGCGAGCTGGCCCAGGAAGTGGTCGAAGCGCTCGGGTGCCGCCACCTCGCGATGATCGACCGCGCGGCGGCGCTCCGCCTCCTGCCAGCTCTCGATCAGCGCGCCGTAGCACGCCTCCAGGCTCACGTCGGGAACGTGCTCGCACAGGACTCGGTGGAGATGGCCGGCGGTGGAGCGAACCGTCTTGCCCGCGATCTCGACCACGGGCAAGCGGTCGCGATCGAAGTGAACGAGCGTGTCGAAGAGATCGAACAGGATGGCGGCGTACGGCAGCGTGCGAGGCGCGCGCTCGGTCACAGCGGCTTCCGCATCGCGTACCCTTCGTCGAGCCCGTGCCAGTACCGGATCTCGCGCTCGCCGTACTTCCAGCAGAGATTCACGACGTCGTCCTGGCGCCGGTGGAGAAAGTCGATCAGTCCCATCGAAAGGTCCTTCGGCACGCCTCCCATCCGCGCGATCTCGGCGAGGCCCTCCTTCACGCGCGCCGTCAGCGCTTCCAGGCGGGCGGCGGCATCGCGCCACTCCGCGCGGTCGATGACGGCGCCGCCGGAGAGCGTGACGCGCGTTTGCTCGGCATGCAGGCGCGCCCCCACCTCGCTCGCTCCCGCGTGAGCGGGGATCAGGTCGTCGAGGACGCGGGTGAGGGCCGGGATCAACGCCTCCACCTCCGCCGGCGTGAAGTAGCGCTCATCCACCGCGCGGCGCCTCCACGAAGATCGCGTGCACCTCGCGCGGACCGTGGACGCCGCGCGTGAGCGTGAGTTCGATGTCGGCGGTGCGGCTGGGGCCCGTGACGAAGTTGACGGCGCCGCCGTCGGCGGGCGCTCCCCCCTCGCCGTGCCAGGCTTCGAGGAATACGCCCACCTGCGCGAGCGACTCCACGAGGGCGCCGCGGTCGAAGACGGCGACGTGATACGCGGGCAAGAGCGACGTGGAACGCGGACGGCCCCCACCGGAGGCGAGCACGAGGGTCCCGGTCTCCGCCACCGCGAGGTCGGCGCCGGTGACGCCGATCTCGGCCGCCGCGATCACGTCACGGAGCCGACGGCGCGCGGCCTCCGTCTCGCCCGCCGCCGGCATCACCGTCACCTCGAGGCCGTTCTCGCGCAGCGCGGGCGCGACGTCGGCGCCGAGGGCGGCAGGATGCCAGGTGATCACGCGCCGCGCCGCGCGCTCGTGGGCGATGCGGGCGACGACCGCGGGCACGTCACCGAGCGCGGCCACGCGATAGAACACGCCGCCCACGCGCTCGAACTCGTCGCGAAAGCGCTCGAGAGTCTCCGGCCACCGCTCCGCCAGCTCGCGCCGGATGGTGTCGGCAAGCGCGGCCGGCGCCGCCGGGCGCTCCGCCACCGTGGCCGCGAACAGCCCGGACGTCTTTCCGAGCTCCGTGCGCAGGCGAGCCATGAAGGCGGCACGCGTGGTCATCGCCCGCCCTCGAGGTCGCGCCACCGCTCCGCGAACGTCCGCGGGGCCACCGCGGGCAGGTCGCGCGTGGCCGTCCACCGGCCGAAGAAGAACGGAAGGCGTGGAACGCGCCGGCCCGTCGCGAACGGCCGCTGGAGGAGGCGGGTCACGGGCGCCGCCACGCGGTAGAGCGAGGGCCGCCGCAGCAGCGCCGCGAACGTCTTGAAGATCACGCGCTCGGGCCAGGGCGCGATGTGCCGCGTGTCGACCTCCGTCCGCAGCTCCACGAGCATGCGAGGGATGTCGATCCGCACCGGGCACGCATCCACGCACGCCCCGCAGAGCGAGGAGGCGTGGGCGAGATCCTTCACCGATTCGGGGCCGTTGAGCATCGCCGTCAACAGAATTCCGATGGGGCCGGGATAGGTATAGCCGTAGGCGTGGCCACCGATCTGGCGATACACGGGGCAGACGTTGAGACAGGCGCCGCAGCGCAGACAGGACAGCGCTTCCCGCAGGGGCCCCGCGAGCTGGCGAACGCGGCCGTTGTCGAGAAGGACGAGATGGAACTCCTCCGGTCCCTCCAGCTCCCCCGCTCGCCGCGGCCCGCGCACGAGCGTCGTGTAGGAGGAGAGCTTCTGTCCGGTGGCGCTCTTGGCGAGGATGGCGAGGAACACCACGAGGTCGGTGAGAGACGGAATGACCTTCTCCACGCCCATCACCGCCACGTGCAGGCGCGGCAGCGACGTCACCATGCGCCCGTTGCCCTCGTTGGTGACGAGCACGATGGTGCCGGTGTCGGCGATGGCGAAGTTCGCGCCCGTGATCCCCATGTCGGCGGCGAGGAACTTGTCGCGCAGCTCGGCGCGCGCGACGCGCGTGAGCGCCTCCGGATCCGCTTCGACCGGCCGCTTGAGCTCGCGCCCGAAGAGGGCCGCCACCTGCCCCTTCGTCTTGTGGATGGCGGGCGCGATGATGTGGGACGGCCGCTCGCCCGCGAGCTGGATGATGTACTCGCCGAGGTCCGTCTCCACGGGCGTGATTCCCACCGCCGCCAGCGCGTCGTTGAGGTGGATCTCTTCCGTCGCCATCGACTTCGACTTCACCGCCATGCGCGCTCCCGCGCGACGCCCGAGGTCCACGACGATGTCCCGCGCCTCGTCGGCGCTCACCGCGAAGTGCACGTGGCCGCCCTGCCGTTCCACGTTGTCGACGAGCTGGTCCACGTACAGGTCGAGGCCCTGGAGGGTCGCCTCCTTGATCTCGCGCGCGCGGTCGCGGAGCCGCTCGCCCTCGGGAAAATCGCGAAAGGCCTGGCGCCGGAGGTCGATGAACTTGGTGGTGGCGATCGTGAGCGCCTGCTGGAGGAAGTCGTCGTGGAGGGCGCGCTCGGCGCGCTGCCGGAACGGAGTGGCGAGGTCGGCCCCGGGCTCGCTCACGGCGCGCCGCCCTCCAGCAGCTCCGCCAGGTGCAGCGCGCGCACGCGCGAGCCGCGCCGGCTCAAGCCGCCGCCCATCTGCATCAGGCAGCCGGCGTCGCAGGCGACGACACAGTGGGCGCCCGTCGCCTCCACGTTGGCGAGCTTCCGATCGAGGATCGCGCTCGACACCTCGGGCAGCCGCACCGCGAAGGACCCGCCGAAGCCGCAGCATTCGTCCGCGCCCGTCAACTCCACGAACTCGGCGCCCGCGAGGCCGCGGAGGATCGTGCGCGGCGTTTCCGCCTCGTGGAGGCCCCGCAAGAGGTGACAGGAGTCGTGGTAGGTAACGGTCCCCTTCACCGTGCTCTCGAACTCCGCCCGGTCCAGCACGCGCACGAGGAACTGCGAGAGCTCGTACGTGCGGCCGGCGAGGGCGAGGGCCTCCTCGCGCAGCGCCGGCGGCACCAGCCCCGGGTATTCGTGCTTGACCATCCACGCGCACGACCCTGACGGCACCACCACGTGGTCGGCATCACGGAAGAGCGGCAGCGTTCGCGCCGCCACCGCCGCCGCTTCCGCCCGATATCCCGAATTGAACAACGGCAGGCCGCAGCACGTTTGCCCCGGGGGGAAATCGACGGCGGCGCCGAGGCGCCGCAGCAGACGCACGATGGCGAGGCCGACCTCGGGATAGAACATGTCGGCGAGACACGTGATGAGCAGCGACACGCGTGACGGCCGGCTCCGCCCGGCGCTGCCGGTCATGCGTGCGGCGGGGGCGGCGTCACCACGACGAGGACCAGGAGCGGCGCGTCGGTCGCGTTCACGAGACCGTGGATCACGCCCGCGCGCGCGACGACCGCCTCTCCCCGCTCCAACGTTTCCTCGCTGTCGCCCACCTGCACGCGCGCGCGTCCCTCGAGGACGAAATAGATCTTGTCCTGATCGGCGTGGGCGTGAGGCTTCTGCGCCTGGCCGGGCCCCACGCAGTAGAGATCGAGCTGGGTGCGCTCGGTGGTGGCGAGCGCGATCTTGGCTAGCTTGTCCGGCTGGAACTTTGCGGCGTCGCGCACGCGGATCTTCATCCCGTCACCTCGCTCCCGCCGCGGCCGCCGAGCGCGCCAGGAGCTGCACGGGGTGCAAGATCTCGACGTCGAGGCCGCGCGCCCGACAGCCTTTTGCGATCTGGAGGAGGCAGCCCGGATTGCCCGCCGCCACCACCCGCGCTCCCGTCTCCGCCACCCGCGCGACCTTGAGATCGAGCAACCGTTCCGCCACCTCCGGCTCCAGCACATTGTAGACGCCTGCGCTCCCGCAGCAGAGATCGCTATCGGCCAGCTCGACCAGCCGGAGGCCCGGGATTCCGCGCAAGAGCGCGCGGGGCTCGGCGCGGATGCGCTGGCCATGAGCGAGGTGACAGGCGTCGTGGTAGGTGACGGTGACGTCGAGGCGGCCGCGCGGAAGATCGGCGGCGGCCAGCACCTCGCTCACGTCGCGCGTGCGCTCCGCCACGCGCTTCACGGCGGGGTCGTCGAGCCGATGCCCGTATTCCTTCATCGCGGAGCCGCACCCGGCCGCGTTGACGACGACGATGTCGACGTCGTCGGGAAGCGCCTGCGCCAGCGCTCGCGCGCGGGACCGAAAGACGTCGAGCCGGCCCGCATGAAGGTCCAGCGCTCCGCAACAGCCCTGGTGCGGGGGCGCCACCACGTCGTACCCGGCCAGCGCGAGCAGCCATGCCGTGTCCGCGTTGACGTCGGGATAGAGGTGACGCTGCACGCACCCCGTGAGCAGGGCCGCCCGTCCCCGGCGGGGTGCGCGCGCGGGGAGAAATGACGGCAGCGTCCGGCGGCGAGGGACCGTGGGCAGCATCGCGTCCATGGCCGCCAGCGAGGGCAGCCGCCGCAGCAATCCGCTCCGTCGCACGAGGCGCTGCAGGCCCGAGCGCTGGTAGAGGCGGACGGCGCCGAGCACGCGGCCGACGCGCTTCGGCTCGGGGAAGATCGCATAGAGAAGAGCGTCTCGCCGCCGCCGGCGGCCGCCCCGCGCGCGGAGCTGAGCGCGCGTCGTTTCGAGGATGGCGCCGAAAGGCACGCCGGACGGGCACGCCGTTTCGCACGCCCGGCAGCCCAGGCAGAGATCGAGATGGCGCTCGAACGTCTCGCTCGGCTCCGCGCGCTTCTCCGCCACCGCCCGCATGAGGTAGAGCCGGCCCCGCGGCGAATCCATCTCCTCGCCGAGCACGCGATAGCTCGGACACCGCGGCACGCAGATCCCGCAATGCACGCAGAGCCGAAGCCCGTCGAGGGTATCCGTCTCCGCCGTCACAGCCCGCCCACGAACCGACCGGGATTGAGGACGCCGTGAGGATCGAACTCCGTCTTCAGCGCGCGCATGATGGCGAACGCGCCGCCGTCCACGGGCCCCCAGGGATCGACCGCTTCGCGCACGTCCCGCGGCGCGCGCTCGATGACGACGCTGCCGTCGACGGGGGCGACGACCGCGCGCAGCGAGGCGACGGCGGTGGCGATGGTCGTCACGGGCGCGGCGGGAACGCCGATGCGGACGACGCCGGCGACGGCCCCCCCGGCGACGACGGCGCCGGCGCCGAGAGCGCGCTCGGCCTCGCGCACGGTTTCCCCGATCGCGCTCGGAAGCGTTCCCACCTTGAGGACCACCGGATACGCGGGGACGGGCATGGCGGCATCATACCGTCGCCAGAAGCCGTCGCCGGCGTCGGCACTCTCTCCGCGCTCGGCGCGCGCCATGTCGGTGAGCGCGGCCGGCGCCGCCTGCACCACCGCCTCCACGCTGCCGACCGACACGGCAACCGCGGCCGGCGCCGACGGCAACCCGCACGCGCGCAGCATCGCCGCGTTCAGGACCTCGAGCCGATTCGGCGACAACGGCGAGTCGAGCACGCGCGCGACGAACGCCGGAACGGCGCCCGGCGCCGGGAACGTCGCCACCAGCGTCGCCTCCGCCTCCGGCATCGGATGAAGACGCAGCGTCAGCTCCACGAGCACGCCGAGGGTGCCGAGGGAGCCCACCATCAACTTCGGAATGTCGTAGCCGCTCACCGATTTCACCACGCGGGCGCCGCCCCACGTCGACACGCCGTCGGCCTGCACGAAGCGAACGCCGAGGAGCAGATCGCGCGCGGCGCCGTAGCGGGCGCGCAGCGGACCGCTCGCGTTCGTCGCCACCACGCCTCCCACCGTGCGCGTTCCGCCGCCGAGCGGATCCAGCGGAAGCCACTGACGCCGGGGCGCCAGACGCGCGGAGAGGGCGCCCGCCGTGACCCCTGCCTGCACGGTGACGGTGAGGTCGTCGGGGTTGTACTGCACGACGGCGTCGAGGTCGCGAAGATCGAGCACCACGTCGAGCCGCGCCGGGGGATGACCAAGGCCGAGCGAGCTCCCGCTGCCGCGCGGGGTGACGGCGAGCCGCTCGTCGTGGGCAATGGCGAGGACGGCGGCGACGTGGTCGGGCGACCGCGGGCGGGCGACCCAGCGGGGCACGCAGCCGTCGATCGCCGCGGCGGCGAGCGCGCTGGGATCGGCGAGCAGGCGCTCGGCGCCCACGGCGCTGCGAAGCGCCTCGCCCACGGACCGCGCGGTCACCGCCACGTCAGATCCAGGCGCCGGCGGGAAGCGTCGGCCGGGGCGCGCGAAAGCTCTCGCCGCAGGCGGGGTGGGCGGGCAGGAGCTTGTCGGGGTTCATCAGGCGATCGGGATCGAACGCGGCGCGCGTGCGGTACATGAAGTTGAGATCGGCGTCGGCGTACTGGAGGGGCAGGTTCTTCGCCTTGTCGGTGCCGATGCCGTGCTCGCCGGTGACGCTGCCACCGAGCGCGATGCACGCCGCCAGCAGCTCCTCGTTGGCGCGCTGCGCGCGCTCGAGCTCGGCCGGCACGCGGTCGTCGTAGCAGATGAGCGGGTGGAGATTGCCGTCGCCGGCGTGAAAGACGTTGGCGATGAGCACGCCGTGGCGGGCGGCGATGGCGGCCATCTCGCGCATGATGCGCGGGAGGAGCGAGCGCGGCACCACCGCGTCCTGGAGCAGGTACGTGGGCGCGAGCCGGCCCACCGCCCCCGCCGCCTCCTTGCGTCCTTTCCAGAGCAGCGCCCGCTCGGCGTCGTCACGGGCAACGCGCACGTCGAGGGCGCCGTGCGCGCGACAGAGCGCGGCGGCGCGCTCGGCGTGGACTTCGACCTCGGCCCGTGGCCCATCGAGCTCGATGAGCAGCACCGCCGCCGCGTCGCGCGGATACCCCGCGCCGATGCCGGCCTCGATGGCGCGGATCATGACCTCGTCGAGCATCTCCAGCGCGGCCGGCACCATCCCGGCCGCGATGATCGCCGACACCGCCTCGGCGGCCGCTTCCATGGAGGCGAATGACGCCAGCGCCGTCTTCGCCGCTTCCGGCGCGCGCAAGAGCCGGACGGTGACGGCGGTGACGAGGCCGTACGTGCCCTCCGAGCCGACCGCGAGTCCGGTGAGATCGTAGCCCGGCCGCTCGGCGACCTTCCCGCCCAGACGGACGAGCTCGCCCGCCCCCGTCACCATCTCGAGACCCAGCACGTGGTTGGTGGTGATGCCGTATTTCAGGCAGTGGGGACCGCCCGCGTTCGTGGAAACGTTGCCGCCGATCGAGGAGACCATCTGGCTCGATGGGTCCGGCGCGAAGAAGTAGCCGCGCGCTTTCACGGCCTCCGTGAGCCACAGGTTGATGAGGCCGGGCTGCACCGTCGCGCAGCGGTTCGGTAGGTCGATGTCCAGGATGGCGTCCATCCGGTTCATGCCGACCATCACGCCGCCCCGCGCCGCCATGGCGCCGCCGATGAGACCGGTGCCGGATCCGCGGGGGACGATGGGGACGTGCTCGCGTCGACAGAGGCGCACGATGTCCAGCACCTGCTCGGTCCGGCGCGGGAGAGCGACGGCGTCGGGCGCTCCCTTGTAGAGCGTGTGCATGTCGCACTCGTACACGAGCCGTCCTTCGGGAGTGAGCACGAGACCGTCGGGCTCCAGGATTTCCTTCAGGCCGGCAACGACAGCAGGACTCAGCGGCACGTCACTCTCTCCAGCTCGACCATACTCTCAACCGTTCCGTCCGAGCGCCGGCTCCGCCGGCGCAATCCCCTTCCGGAGGAGATTCGGAAGGAGGCGAAGCCTCTCGGAGTTCCCGAGCGCCGGCTTTGCCGGCGCAATCCTGTCCTAGGGGGAGGCAGGGCGACGCACGCCGGAGGCGTGCGAGCCCGTCGGAAGGGGGACGAAGTCCCCCTCCGAGTTACCCAATTTTCCAGGTGTCGCCGGAGGTCAGGAGCTTGGCGATGTCGCCGGGACCGCGCTCGGAGATCGCCCGCTGCTCCTGCTCGAGGACTACGTCCTCGTAGACGGGGGCGGCGAGCGCGCTCAGGACGCCGATCGGGATCGGGAAGTCGGGAGCAAAAAGGTCGGCCAGGAGCTTGGCGGCGTTCACGTTCGTCTCGTCGTGCACCCACAGCCCGCTCTCGGGCACCTCGCGCGCGCTCACCACCCGCGGCCGCACACCCTCCATCACGAGGGCGCGCCGATCGTCGGGGGGACCGAAGAGCAGGGGCTTGCCGTGCTCGACCTTGAGCTCGTGACGAACCTTCGACTCCTTGTCGTAGAGCGCGTTCCAGGCAAGGTCGTTATAGACGTTGCAGTTCTGGAGGATCTCGAGGAACGCGGTGCCATGGTGCGCGGCCGCCCGCTTCAGCATCTCCTCCATGTGCTTGATGTCCCGGTCCACCGTGCGTGCCACGAAGGTGGCGCCGCAGCCGAGGGCGAACGAGAGCGGGTTGACGGGCCGGTCGGCGGAGCCCATCGGCGTCGACTTCGTGACCTTCCCGAGCTCGCTCGTGGGCGAGTACTGCCCCTTGGTGAGCCCGTAGATCCGATTGTTGAAGAGCAGGATGGTGAGGTTCACGTTGCGGCGGAGCACGTGCAGCATGTGGTTGCCGCCGATCGACAGCCCATCGCCGTCGCCGGTGACGACGAAGACCTTCAGGTCCGGCCGCGCGACCTTGAGGCCGGTGGCGATGGCGGGAGCGCGGCCATGGATCGTGTGGAATCCGTACGTGTTCATGTAGTACGGAAACCGGCTCGAGCAGCCGATGCCGGAGATGAACACGATGTTTTCCTTCGGCACTCCAAGGTCCGGCATCGTCTTCTGCACGGCGCTCAGGATCGCGTAGTCCCCGCATCCGGGACACCACCGCACGTCCTGGTCGGACTCGAAGTCCTTCTTGGTGTACTGCGGGGTGGCGGCTGCCCCCGTCGGGCTCATACCTGACTCCCAGTGAGCTGGTTGATGGCTTCGTAGATTTCATCGGTGGAGAGCGGCAGACCTCGCACGCGATTGAATCCGACGGCGTCCACGAGGTACTCCGCGCGCAGGACCCGCACGAGCTGCCCGCTGTTGATCTCCGGCACGAGCACCTTGCGATACTCGCGCAGGATGTGACCGAGGTCGGGCGGGAGTGGGTTCAGGTGACGCAGATGCACGGACGCCACCGACTTGCCGTCGAGCTGCGCGCGCTCCGCCGCCGCCGTGATGGCGCCGTAGGTGCCGCCCCACCCCACCACGATGAGATCGCCGGTGGCGGGCCCGTTGATCGACGTGGGCGGAATCTCCTGGGCCACACGCCGGACCTTCTCGGCGCGGGTCCGCACCATGTGATCGTGGTTGTCGGGATCGTAGGAGATGTTGCCGGTGACGTCCTGTTTCTCGATGCCACCGATCCGGTGCTCGAGCCCGGGCGTGCCCGGACGCACCCATGGCCGCGCCAGCGTGGCGGGGTCGCGCAGATACGGAAAGAAGCCTTCCCGCTCGGTGCGGAACTGCACGTCGATGGGCGGGAGCGTGCTCGGATCCGGGATGAGCCACGGCTCGGAGCCGTTGGCGAGGAAGCCGTCGCTGAGCACGATCACCGGCACCATGTACTTCGCCGCGATGCGAACCGCTTCGTACGCGATGTAGAAGCAGTCGCCGGGGGACGCGGGCGCGATCACCACCACCGGCGACTCGCTGTTGCGGCCGTAGAGCGCCTGCATGAGATCCGCCTGCTCGGTCTTCGTCGGCAGCCCCGTGGACGGACCGCCACGCTGGATGTCGAAGACCACGAGCGGCAACTCGGCGGTGACGGCGAGCCCGATGCCTTCCCCCTTGAGCGCGATCCCGGGACCGCTGGAGGCGGTGACGCCGATGGCCCCCCCGAAGGCGGCGCCGATGGCGGCGGTGACGGCGGCGATCTCGTCCTCGGCCTGGATGGTGCGGATGCGGAACCGCTTGTAGAGGGCGAGATGCTCGAGGATGCCACTCGCCGGTGTGATCGGGTAGGCCCCGTAGACGATCGGGAGCTGCGAGCGCTCGGCGGCGGCGAGCAATCCCCACGCGATGGCCTGATTGCCGGTCATCGCGCGATAGACGCCGGGCGCCATCTCCGCGGGCTCGATGGCGTAGTGCTCGCTGAAGATCTCGGCCGTCTCGCCGTAGGCGTGGCCGGCCTTGAGGACGCGCGTGTTGGCGTCGGCGATGGCGGCGCTCTTCGCGAACTTCTTTCCGATCCACTCCAGCGTCGGCTCCAGCGGCCGCGTGTAGATCCATGACACGAGGCCGAGGGCGAAGAAGTTCTTCGTGCGGTCCTTCTCCTTCGCGTTCAGCGGGAGGTCCTTGATCGCCTCGTGGGTGAGCGCGGTCATGTCCACCTTGTGGAGCCGGTACCGCTCGCCGAGGGCGGGATCGTCGAGAGGATTGGCCGCATAGCCCGCCTTGTCGAGGTTGCGCTTGTCGAAGGCGGCGGTGTTGACGATGAGGAGCCCGCCCGTCTTCAGATCACGAAGGTGCACCTTGAGCGCGGCCGGATTCATCGCCACCAGGCAGTCGAGGCGATCGCCCGGTGTGTAGACACGCTGGCTGCCGAACTGCAGCTGGAAGCTCGAGACACCGAAGAGCGTGCCGGCGGGGGCCCGGATCTCGGCGGGAAAGTTGGGAAGGGTGGCGATGTCGTTGCCGGCCCACGCCGACTCCGTCGTGAACTGCTCGCCCGTGAGCTGCATGCCGTCGCCGGAGTCGCCGGCGAATCGAATGACTGCCCGATCCAGGTCTTTCCGCGGTTTCGCGATCGCCTTCACGGGCACCGCGGTCTCGCTCATCGACTCTCCTTCCCGAGTTTCCCGCACCGGCCGGGCGCACACCCTTCCGCGGAGCGTCGTCGGGGTAGCGCGGGGTCCGCGAATGGTCTGGAGCGCTTCTCGGCTGGCAGACCAGGATCAGTGTAGCGGACGAGTCCCGGAAGAGCAAGCATTCCTGCCCTTTTAGCCCGCGCCGCGCACCTCGTCGCTGGCCTCGCGCAGGAGCTGGATGAACCGGTCCACGGTGGGCGTGAGCGGCTTCTGACGGCGGTGGATGATGCCCACGGGACGGACGAGGCCGGGGATGCCGAGCGGCACGGTCACGAGCGTCCCGATGCCGGTCTCGTTCTGCACCGTGTGGCGGGGCAGGATGCTCACGCCGGCGGAGATCATGATGGCTTGCTTGATCGTCTCGATGTTGTCGAACTCCATCACGACGTTGAGGCGCACGTTGTGCTGGCGCAGCGCGCGGTCGATGGCCTTACGGATGGTGAGGCCGGCGTCGAAGGCCACGAACGGCTCGCCGTTCAGGTCGGACGGCGCCACGGTGCGCCGCCGCCCGAGCGGGTGCTGCGGATGACACACGAACGCCATCGGCTCCGCCCGCAGCGGCACCACGGAAAGCGCTCGGTCGTTGGGCGGATAGGACATGATCCCGACGTCGGCTTCACCGCCCACCACCGCCTCCACGACCTTGTGGGGATGCAGGCACTCGAGCTGGACGCGCGCCTCGGGATAGAGCGACATGAAACGCTGCATGTGGCGGCTCACGTCGTGGAGGCCCACGGAGTAGATCGCCGCCACGCGCACCGTCCCGTCCACGCGCGCCTTGACCGCGACGACCTCCGCCTTCGCCTTCTCCCACGATTCGAGCAAGGCGCGGCACGCGTCGTAGAACGCCTGTCCCTCCGGCGTCACCACGAACGGCCGTTTGGTGCGGTCGATGAGGCTCACGCGAAGCTCGCTCTCGAGCTGCTGCACCGACTGGCTGGCGGCGGACTGCGAGACGTAGTTCTGCTCGGCGCCCCGCGAGAAGCTCCGGAGCCGCACGATGTCGCAGTAGAGGCGCAGGGTTTCCAGGTGCATGGCTGTCAGGTTACATCATTAGTAGAACCGATTCATATCATACAACTTTTGCGTGATGACTAATGCTCCTCCTGCGCGTACTATCCGTGCAACTGTTCACAAAGGGGACTCGACGATGAGGGAGCATTTCCCCGTGCCCGGTTTACCCGCCGCGCAGGGCCTCTACGATCCGCGCCACGAGCACGACGCCTGCGGCGTCGGCTTCGTCGTCAACATCAAGGGCATGGCCTCCCACACGATCGTGAGCCAGGCCCTCCGCGTGCTCATGAATCTGCTGCACCGCGGGGCGTGCGGGTGCGAGGCCAACACCGGGGACGGCGCCGGCATCCTGGTCCAGATGCCCGATCGCTTCCTCCGTCGGGAGGCCGCGCGCCTCGGCATCGCGCTTCCCGCTCTCGGCGCCTACGGGGCCGGCCTCGTGTTCCTGCCCCGGGACGCCGCCCTCCGCGAAAAGGCCCGCGCTCTCCTGCACGGCATCGTGGAGGAGGAAGGCCAGCGCGTGCTCGGTTGGCGCACGCCCCCCACCAACGACGCCGCCCTCGGCGCGAGCGCGGTCGCGGTGGAGCCGCGCATCGAGCAGGTGTTCATCGGCCGTGGCGCCGACCTTCCCGATCAGGCCGCCTTCGAGCGAAAGCTCTACGTCATCAGGAAGCGCGTGGAGCACGCCGTGCGCGCCATGGAGGCGCCGGAGCAGAAGCTCTTCTACCTGCCGAGCCTCTCCTCCCGCACGCTCATCTACAAGGGAATGCTGAGCGCGGACCAGATCGAGGGCATGTTCCCGGATCTCGTCGATCCCGAGTTCGAATCGGCGCTCGCGCTCGTCCACCAGCGCTTCAGCACCAACACCTTCCCGTCGTGGCCGCTCGCGCACCCGTACCGGTACATCGCGCACAACGGCGAGATCAACACGCTGCGCGGCAACATCAACTGGATGCGCGCGCGGGAGGCCCTGTGCCAGTCGCCGCGGCTGGGGGACGATCTGAAGAAGATCTTCCCCGTCATCGTGGAAGGCGGAAGCGACTCCGCCACCTTCGACAACGTCCTCGAGTTCCTGGTCATGAACGGCCGCTCGCTGCCTCACGCCATCCTCATGATGATCCCCGAGCCGTGGGGAGGGCACGAGAGCATGACCGCGGAGCGGAAGGCGTTCTACGAATACCACTCCTCGCTCATGGAGCCCTGGGACGGCCCCGCCTCCATCGCGTTCACGGACGGCACCGTGATCGGGGCCGTGCTCGACCGCAACGGTCTCCGCCCCTCGCGCTACTACGTGACCAAGGACGACATGGTGGTGATGGCGTCCGAGGTCGGCGTGCTCGACATCCCGGCCGAGAACATCCTCCTCAAGGAGCGCTTGCATCCGGGCAAGATCTTCCTCGTCGACACCGCGCAGGGACGCATCGTCTCCGACGAGGAGATCAAGTCCGCCCTCGCCGCCGAACGTCCCTACGGCGCCTGGCTGCGCGAGCACCTCGTCGCGCTCGAGGACCTCCCGGCGCAGCCGGTGGCGGCGCCCGACCACGCCACCGTGCTCACGCGGCAGCTCGCCTTCGGCTACACTCACGAGGACATGCGCATCCTGCTCGGCCCCATGGCCAAGCAGGGCGAGGAGCCGGTGGGTTCGATGGGCACGGACACCGCGCTCGCCGTGTTGTCCGACCGCCCACGCCTCCTCTATGACTACTTCAAGCAACTCTTCGCGCAGGTCACCAACCCGCCGCTCGACGCCATCCGCGAGGAGCTGGTGACGTCGATGGAGAGCACGGTGGGGCCGGAGCAGAACCTCCTGGTGCCGGAGCCGCAATCGTGCCGGCAGATCAAGATCAAGTACCCCGTGGTCAACAATGCCGAGCTCGCCAAGCTGGGCGGCGTGGACGTGCGCGGTTTCCGCGCCACCACCGTCCCCATGCTCTATGCAGTGGCCGAGGGTGGCCATGGGCTCGCGCTCGCCCTCGACGACGTGCAGCGCCGCGCCAGCGACGCCATCGCCGCCGGCTACAACATCATCATCCTCTCCGACCGCGGCGTGGACCGGGAGCACGCCGCCATCCCGAGTCTTCTCGTCACCGCCGCCGTCCATCACCACCTCGTCCGTGAGGGCACGCGCACGCGGTGCGGCCTCGTCGTGGAGACGGGCGACGCGCGCGAGGTCCACCACGTGTGCCTGCTCCTCGGCTACGGCGCCGGCGCCGTCAATCCGTGGGTGGCCTTCGAGACGCTCGACGACATGATCCGCCAGGGAATCCTCACCGACGTCGACCATGCGACGGCGGTGAAGAACTACATCAAGGCGCTCAACAAGGGCGTGCTCAAGGTCATGTCGAAGATGGGCATCTCCACCCTGCAGAGCTACTGCGGCGCCCAGATCTTCGAAGCCATCGGCCTCGAGCGTGAGTTCGTCGACCGCTATTTCACGGGCACGGCCTCCCGCATCGGCGGCATCGGCCTCGACGTCATCGCCGAGGAAGTGCAGCGCCGACACCAGCGCGCCTTCCCCGTCCGCCCCGTGGGAGAGCCCGAGCTGGACTGGGGCGGCGAGTATCAGTGGCGCCGGGAGGGCGAGTACCATCTCTTCAACCCGGACACCGTCTTCAAGCTGCAGCACGCCACCCGCGCCAACCAGTTCGCGATCTACAAGGAGTACACGCAGCTGGTCGACGACCAGAACCGTCGCCTCGCCACCCTGCGCGGCCTCATCGGCCTGAGGCCGGCGGCGACGCCGGTGCCCCTCGACGAGGTGGAGCCGGTGGAAGCGATCGTGAAGCGGTTCGCCACCGGCGCCATGTCGTACGGGTCGATCAGCCAGGAGGCGCACGAGACGCTCGCCATCGCCATGAACCGCATCGGCGGCAAGTCGAACACCGGCGAAGGCGGCGAGGACCCCGCCCGCTACGTGCACGACGCCAACGGCGACTGGCGCCGGAGCGCGATCAAGCAGGTGGCGTCGGCGCGCTTCGGTGTCACCAGCGAGTACCTCGTGCAGGCGGACGACCTCCAGATCAAGATGGCGCAGGGCGCGAAGCCCGGCGAGGGCGGTCAGCTTCCCGGGCCCAAGGTGTATCCGTGGATCGCGGAGGTCCGGTACGCGACGCCGGGCGTGGGACTGATTTCCCCGCCCCCCCACCACGACATCTATTCGATCGAGGACCTCGCCCAGCTCATCCACGATCTGAAGAATGCCAACCCCCGCGCGCGCATCCACGTGAAGCTGGTGGCGGAGGTGGGCGTGGGCACGGTGGCGGCGGGCGTATCGAAGGCGCACGCGGACGTGGTGCTGATCTCGGGGCACGACGGCGGCACCGGCGCGTCGCCGCTCACGAGCATCAAGCACGGCGGCGTGCCGTGGGAGCTCGGCCTCGCCGAGACCCAGCAGGTGCTGGTCCTCAACAAGCTGCGCGACCGCATCGTGGTCCAGGTGGACGGGCAGATGAAGACCGGTCGCGACGTCGTCATCGCCGCCCTCCTCGGCGCCGAGGAGTACGGGTTCTCGACGGGGCCGCTGGTGGTGTTGGGATGCATCATGATGCGCGTCTGCCACCTGAACACCTGCCCGGTGGGGATCGCGACCCAGGACCCCGAGCTTCGCAAGCGCTTCACGGGACGCCCGGAGTTCGTGACGAACTTCTTCCGCTTCATCGCGCAGGAAGTCCGGGAGTACATGGCCGAGCTGGGCTTCCGGACGGTGGACGAAATGATCGGCCGCGTGGACCGTCTCGATTTTCGGGCCGCCCTCGACCACTGGAAGGCGCGCGGCCTGGACTACTCGTCGATCCTCTACGAGCCGCCGATGCCGGATACGGTGGCGCGGCGATGCGTCGTCGCCCAGGATCACGGCCTCGCGCGCGCGCTCGACAACACCCTCATCGCGCGCTGCGGAGAAGCCCTCCGCTACGGCAAGCCCGTGGAGCTCGGCCTGCCCATCCGCAACGTCAACCGGACGGTGGGCACCATGCTCGGCTACGAGCTGACGTTGCGGCATGGCGGCGCCGGCTTGCCCGACGGCACCATCAAGATCCACTTCACGGGCTCCGCCGGCCAGAGCTTCGGGGCGTTCGTGCCGCGCGGGATCACGCTCACGCTCGAGGGCGACGCCAACGACTACTGGGGCAAGGGCCTGTCCGGCGGCGTCCTCAGCGTCTTTCCGCCACGGGCGGCGACGTTCGTGCCCGAGGAAAACATCATCATCGGCAACGTCGCGCTCTACGGTGCCACCGCGGGCGAGGCGTACGTGCGCGGCGTGGCCGGCGAGCGCTTCGCCGTCCGCAACAGCGGGGCCCACGCGGTGGTGGAAGGCGTCGGTGATCACGGCTGCGAGTACATGACGGGAGGCCGGGTGGTGGTCCTCGGGCGGACGGGACGCAACTTTGCGGCCGGCATGAGCGGCGGCATCGCCTACGTCCTCGATCTCGCTGGCGACTTCCGGCGCCGTTGCAATCTCGGCATGGTCGAGCTGGAACCACTGGAGCAGGCGGCCGATATCGCGCTCGTGCGCGACCTCGTCGAGCGCCACGTGGAATCGACGCGCTCGGACTACGCGCGGCGAATCCTCGCCGACTGGATGGCATTCCAGCCGAAGTTCGTGAAGATCATGCCGCGTGACTACAAGCGTGTGCTGCTCGCCCAGTCGCGCGCGCAGGCGGAGGGACGGGAGCCGACGTTCGCCGAGCTGGTGGGCGCCACGAGTGGGTAAGGTCACCGGCTTCCTCGAGATCAAGCGGAAGAAACCGCCCGCCCGTCCGGTGGCGGAGCGGCTCCGGGACTGGAAGGAAGTCTACCTCCCCTCTCCCGAGGCGGAGCTGAAAGGGCAGGCGGCGCGCTGCATGGACTGCGGCATCCCCTTCTGCCACCAGGGCTGCCCCCTCGGCAACATCATTCCGGACTGGAACGACCTCGTGTACCGCCATCGCTGGCGCGACGCCATCGATCGCCTCCACGCCACCAACAACTTCCCGGAATGGACGGGCCGGCTCTGCCCGGCGCCGTGCGAATCCTCCTGCGTGCTCGGCATCAATGACGATCCCGTCACCATCAAGGCGGTCGAGGTCTCCATCGTCGAGCGCGCGTTCGACGAGGGCTGGGTGACGCCGCAGCCTCCAGCCGCGCGCACCGGCAAGCGCGTGGCGGTGGTGGGATCCGGACCGGCGGGGCTCGCCGCCGCCGACCAGTTGAACCGCGCCGGTCACGCCGTCACCGTGTTCGAGCGCGCCGACCGCATCGGCGGGCTCCTCCGCTACGGCATCCCCGAGTTCAAGATGGAGAAGCGCTTCCTCGACCGCCGCCTCTCCGTCATGGAAAAGGAGGGCGTCGTCTTCCAGACGAGCGCCCACGTCGGCGGCAACGTGCCGGTGGCTGACCTCCGGCGGGATTTCGATGCCATCGTCCTCGCCGGCGGCGCCTGCGCGCCGCGCGACCTCCGCGTGCCGGGCCGCGAGCTCGCCGGGATCCACTTCGCGATGGACTTCCTCACCCTCCAGAACCGGCGATGCGAGGGCGACATCGTCCCCGACGCGGAGTTCATCTCCGCCGCCGGCCGTCGCGTCGTCATCATCGGCGGCGGCGACACCGGCGCCGACTGTCTCGGCACCGTTCATCGCCAGGGCGCGGCGTCCGTCCATCAGTTCGAGCTTCTTCCCCGCCCCCCCGACGTGCGCGCCGACGACAACCCGTGGCCGCAGTGGCCGAACATCTTTCGCGTCTCCTCCGCCCACGAGGAAGGGGGCGAGCGCGTCTATTCCGTATCCACCGAGCGTTTCACCGGCGACGCCGCCGGGCGCGTTTCGCAGCTCCACGGCGTGACCGTGCAGATGGTGCGAGAGGGAGGCCGGCTGGACTTCAGGCCGGTGGCGGGGAAGGAATTCACGCTCGACGTCGACCTCGTCCTTCTCGCCATGGGTTTCGTGGGTCCGGAGCGGCCGGGAATGTTGACGGACCTCGGCGTGAAGCTGACCGAGCGCGGCAACGTGGGGCGGGACGCGAGGTGGATGACGAGCGTCCCCGGCGTGTTCGCGTGCGGCGACATGCAGCGCGGTCAGTCGCTGATCGTGTGGGCGATCGCGGAGGGGCGCTCCGCCGCCCGCGGCGTGGACCTCTACTTGATGGGGAAGTCCGCGCTGCCGGCCCCGCTCGCCTGAGGAGCGCTCGCGTCAGGCGGTAACGCCGTCGGCGACGCCGAAGCGCGACAGCAGCAACTCCACTCGTCCCTTCTGTCCGGTGAACCGCACCGCACGGCCCCCGGCCTGCCGGGCGCGCTCGAACGCGACCAGAAGCTGCACCACCGAGCTGTCCATGTCGGTGCAGGCGCCGAGGTCGACCTCGGCCGTGCCGGGAACGCCTACGATGTCGACGAGCGTCTTGTGAAGGGCGGCCGCCTCGAAGATGTCGATGGCGCCGCTCACCGCGAGGCGGGTGTCCTCTCGTCCGGTCTCAGACGTCCATGGCATCGTCGTCTCTCCTGTGGTCGTTCCCGTGGCGACCGGCGCTCACCGCCGGCTCCGCGAGGTCGAGGAGCGCGCCCGCGATCTTCGGGAGCGGAAGAACGTAATCGGCGGCGCCGAGGGCGATGGCCTCCTTCGGCATCCCGTACACGACGCAGGACGCCTCGTGCTCGGCGATCGTGCGCGCGCCCGCCTGGCGCATGGCCCGGAGCCCGTGGGCGCCGTCGGCGCCCATGCCGGTGAGGATCACGCCCACCGCGTTGGCGCCGGCCGCCGCCGCCGTCGAGTGGAAGAGCACGTCCACCGACGGCCGGTGTCGATTGACGTGCGGGTCCTGGTCGAGGCGGACGCGGTACCCGCCGCGTCCGTCTCGAAACAGCCGCATGTGATAGTTGCCGGGCGCGATGAGGGCCTGCCCGGGGAGGACGCGATCGCCGTCCTCCGCCTCCTTGACCCGAATCGGGCAGAGCTTGTCGCAGCGCTCCGCGAAGGCCCGCGTGAACCTCTCGGGCATGTGCTGCACGATGACGATGCCGGGCGCGTCCGGCGGCATCGCGAGCAGGATCTCGCGGATCGCCTCCGTGCCGCCCGTGGAGGCGCCGATGGCGATGACGCGCGGGGCGGCGGGCGCGTCCGCGGAAAGCGGCCGCCGCGCGGCCACGAGGTGTGGCGGCAGCGTCACCGGCGCCGGGCGCAGGCGCGCGTGGGCGGCCTCGCGAATTTTTTCGGCGATCTCCGGAAACGCCTCCGGCATCCCATCGAGGAGATCCACTTGTGGCTTGGTGGCGAAGTTCACCGCGCCCAGCTCGAGCGCGCGCAGGGTCACCTCGCACTCCTTGGGAATGAGACCGGAGATCATCACCACCGGCATGGGATGCCCGCGCATCAGCTTTTCGAGGAAGGTGAGCCCGTCCATCCGCGGCATCTCGACGTCGAGGGTGAGCACGTCCGGCTGCAGCCGGCGGATCTTGTCGCGCGCGATGTAGGGATCGGCGGCCGCGCCCACCACGTCGATGCCGGGATCGCGCGACAGCACCTCCGTCAACAGGCGACGGATGACGGCGGAGTCGTCCACGATGAGGACGCGGATCTTGCGGGCGCGCCCGCTCGGCCCGTTACGCATGGAAGAGCGTGACCTCCCCCGCCCGCGCGGAGCGGCCGAGCGTGCGCAGGTGTTCCTTCTCCTCCGTCCGCGTTTGTCGCAGGGTCTGCTGACCCAGGCGCTTGACGTACACCTTTCCCGTCTCCGTGCAGAAGTGAACGCGCCGCGGCAAGTACCCGCCGAGGTCGCGGCTGAGCACGGGAATGGCCTCCGTGGTCATGAACTCCTCGATGAAGCGGATGTTGCGCTCGGGAACGCTCTCCGCATGCTGGGCGAGCATGAGGACGTGCCCGCCGCCGAACACCTTCGCCTGCAAGCGCCGGCGGTCGCCGCCGAGCTTCTGCATGCCGCCGATCAGGAGATCCATGGCGTGAATACCGAAACGGGCGCGGTCGAGGGGCCCGTCGTCGGCCTGTCCGGGCGAGGGCAGCATGAAGTGGTTCATGCCGGCCACGCGGGTGACGGGATCGAAGAGACAAACGGCGATGCACGAGCCCACCACGGTCTTGACCATCGTCGGCTCGCGCGTGACGTGGATGTCGCCGATGTGCAGCGTCACCTCCGGCCGGGTCATGGCGCCGTCCTCCCCGGGGAGCGCTCGGGGGCCACCTTACGGTAGGCGGTGTTGCCGAGATGCTCGAGCCCTGGGCGCATGCCGACCAGCGACTCCGAGTGGCCGAGGAAGAGCACGCCTCCCGGCTTCAACAGATCGACGAAGCGCGCGGCGAGCTGCTGCTGCAGCTCACGGTCGAAATAGATAAGGACGTTGCGGCAGAAGATCGCGTCGAGCGCGCTCCGAATGGGCCAAGTGTCTTCACGGAGGTTGATCCGCCGGAACGTCACCAGCTCGCGCACCTCCGGACGCACGCGAACGAACCCGCTCTGGGAACCGCGCCCCTTGAGGAAATAGCGGCGGCGGAGATCGGCGGGCACGGCCTCCACGCGCTCCTCCGCGTACACGCCGGCGGCGGCGGTGGCGAGGATCTCGGTGTCGATGTCGCTGGCGAGGATGCGGACGTCCCAGCTTCCCGGCCGCGAGAGCGTGTCGAGCACGGTAAGGGCCATGCTGTAGGGCTCCTCCCCGCTCGAGCATCCGGCGCTCCACAGCCGGAGCGTGCGCGGCGCGTCGGCGCCGGCGCGGCCGGCGATCGTCGCCACGTGGTCTCTTAGGATTTCGAAGTGGTGCGACTCCCGGAAGAAGTCGGTCTTGTTGGTGGTGATCGCGTTCACCATGCGCATGAGCTCCTCACCGTGGGGATCACGCTCGGTGAGGTGCATCCAGTACTCGCTGAACGTGCCGTATCCCCAGCGCCGGAGCCGCTTGCCGAGCCGCGCGCACAGGAGCGGCCGCTTGCCGTCGTTGAGCGCGATCCCGGTCTGCTCGTGCACGAGCCGCCGGAAGCGGTGGAATTCCGCGTCCGTGATGGAGAGCGCGACGGCGTGGGTGTCCGGGTCGGGGACGCCCGTCGGCAGCATGGTCCTCATCACGCGGCCCCCTCCGGGCCGCCGGCCGGTTGTGAGGACATGCTCAGCTGTCCGTCCCGACGGCGACGGCTTCCTCGCCCCCGAGGACACGCTCGATGTCGAGGAGCACCACGAGCTTGTCGCCGGCCTTCGCCATCCCACTGATGAACCGCGCATCGACGGCGGCCCCGAAGTCGGGGGCGGCCTGGATCTCGGCGTGCGGGATCTTCAGAACGTCGGAGACGGCGTCCACCACGAGCCCCATCGTCTTCGCCCCCACCGTGAGCACGACGATGGCGGTGAACTGGTTGTACTGGCTCTGGGCCATGGCGAGCTTCGCGCGGAGATCGATCACGGGGATGATGGTGCCGCGCAGGTTCATGACGCCCTTCACGTAGGCGGGCGTATTGGGAATCGGCGTGACGGCCGAATAGCCCTTGATCTCCTGCACCTTCAAGATTTCCACGCCGTACTCCTCACCGGCCATGGTGAAGGTCAGGTACTGACTGCCCTCGTTCGCGAAGGCGGTGGCGCTCGCGCGCGCGTCGCCTCGATCCATGCCTGGTCTCCCCCCGCAGACTTCGTCGAAGCCGTGGCGGCTTCGCGCTGCTCCTTCGCTCGCCCGTGGTCCGGAGCCCGTCAGAACGTCTCGAAGCCGTCTCCGCCGTTGCTCGACCCGTTGCCCTGGAGAATGGGCATGAGGGACACGTCGGCGACGCGCGTTCCACCGCGACGCGTGCGGCCGGACGCCGCCGGCGTCGGCTCTTCGGCGGGGAGGCCTGCCTCGCGCTCGGCGGCGGCCTCGAGCCGGAAGCGCCCCACGATGGCCTGGAGCTCTTCCGCGCGCGTGGTCAGCGTCTGCGCCGTGGACGAAAGCTCTTCCGTCTGGGCGGCGTTGTGCTGGACCACCTGGTCCATCTGGGTGACGGCGCGATTCACCTGCTCGATGCCGGCCGACTGCTCGTGACTGGCGGTCGCGATCTCGGAGATGATGTCGGTCACGCGCTTCACGGAGGTCACGATCTCTTCCAGCATGTGGCCCGACTTGTTGACGAGGGCGGAGCCGTCTTCCACCTTCTGCACGGAGTCGGCGATGAGGGCCTTGATCTCCTTGGCCGCCTCCGCGCTCCGCTGAGCCAGTCCGCGCACCTCCGCCGCCACCACCGCGAACCCTCGGCCGTGCTCGCCCGCCCGCGCCGACTCCACCGCCGCGTTGAGGGCAAGGAGGTTCGTCTGGAACGCGATCTCGTCGATGACGGTGATGATCTCGGCGATCTTCTTGGAGGCGCGCGTGATCTCCTGCATGGACGCCACCGCCGACGACACCACTTGCCGTCCCCGTTCCGCGGTGTCGCGCGAGCCGAGCGCGAGCTGGCTCGCCTGCCGCGCGTTCTCGGCGTTCTGCTTCACGGTGCCGGTCATCTCTTCCAGGCTGGCCGCCGTCTCTTCCAGGCTCGACGCCTGCTCCTGGGTGCCGGAGGAGAGCTGCTCGGTGGCGCCCGAGAACTGGCGCGCCGACGACGTCACGTGGCTGGCCGTCGTCTTCACCTGCGCCACGATGGCGTGGAGCTTGTCCATGAACGCGTTGAAGCACGCCGCCAGCTCGCCCACCTCGTCCCCACCCCGCACGCGCAGCCGCCTCGCGAGATTGCCCTCGCCCTGCGCGATCTCACGGAGAATGGCCACGGTTTCCGCGAGCGGCCGCGCGATCGAGCGCGTGAGGGCCCGGCTCACCAGGACCGCGAACGCGAACGCGACGGCCACGCCCCCCACCACCGTCCAGAAGATCCGCCGCGCCGCCGCCTGCTCGCCATGGGCCTGCGCCGTCACCAGATGCGTGCGCAGCTCGGTGAGGTCGGCGAGGGCGGCACGGGCGCGCTCGAAGTGGGCGGCCGATTCCCCCAGGGAGAGGTCGATGGCGTCGCGGCGCGAGCCCGGCGTGTCCTGGGCGACGAGGGCGAGCACCTCGCGTGATCTCTCCTGCCAGTCCTTGCGGGCGCTCTCGAACGACGGCCACCGCTTCCGCTCCGTGTCGCTGGCGGGGAGCTCGGTATAGGCCTTCCACCGTTCGCCCAGTCGGGTCAGGTTCTGGGCGTGCTGAGCGATTTGTTCGCGCGCCCCCGCGCTGTCCGCCTTCATGAACATGAGGCTGCGCTCGGCGAGCCGCACGCGCTCCATGTCCCGTTCCGCCTGGAGGAGATAGCTCACGGCGGGCAGGCTCTCCGCCACCGCCGCCGTGAAAGCATGGTTGACGGTGGAGAAGGCCCAGATGCCGAGGCCGCCCACCACCGCCGTCAGGAGCGCAAGGACCCCACACCAGGCAAGGATCCGCGCGCGGATGGAGAGGATCGTCGCCTTCCCACTGGAGCCGCTCATCAGATGTGCCTCCACCTCGAGTCCCCGGAGCGCGCCCGGCCGCTAGGGCCGGGCGAGTCTCTGGAGATGCGAGAGATTCACGCCCACCACGAGCACGCCGACGGGCTTGCCGTCACCGAGCACCGGTACCGAGATCTGGATCGCGTACGTCTGGGTCGACTCGTCGAACTCCGCCTGTCCCTGCCAGGCGCGGCCCGTCGTGAGCGGCACGTCGAACTTCGGCGCTCCCTTGTGGATGTAGCTCGTCGTCTTCTCGACGAACGCGACCTTCTCCCCCTGGGCGGCGCTGAGGAAGGCCTCGCTGATGGCGCCCTTCGTTTCCGCAACCTTCGTCTTCAAGAACTGCCCCGCCGCGTTGCTCTGGAAGGCGGTGACGACGGGGTCACTGCGCCGCGTGACCTTCCACTTCGCGTTGTCGAGGCCGGTGATGGGGCCCTTCCGGTTTTGCTCGGCGACCGCGTTGACGATGGTCGCGTTCGCCGCCCACCCCGCGATGACCGTCTTCTGCCGGTCGAGCTCGGCCTGGACGGCGGGCGTCATCTGGAAATCCTCGGCGGCAGCGAGCGTGGCGGGGCCGAGTACTCCCGCCAGTGCGAAGACGGTGGCAGCGATGATGCGCTTCATGGATCAGCTCCTGTGGGCGAGCCGGCGGCTCGTCTCGTGGGCCGGGAAGGACTTTCCCGGAATGTCGTCGCGCAATCGCGGCCGCGACCGCGCGAGGGCGACCAGGCCCGGAACGTCGAGGATGAGGGCGACGCGCCCATCTCCGAGGATCGTCGCCCCCGCGATGCCTTCCGTGCGCTGGAAGTTCGTCTCCAGGCTCTTGATCACGACCTGCTGCTGCCCGAGCAGCTCGTCGACGAGAAGAGCAACCCGGCGACCGTCGTGCTCGACGATCACCACGAGGCCCGTGGTCGGATCCTCCGTGGAGGGCGCGACGTCGAAGACGCGGTGGAGCCGGATCATGGACATGACCTCGCGCCGGATGGTGACCGTCTCCGTGTCCCCCAGCAGCGTGTTCAGATCCGAGCGTCGCGGGCGAACCGACTCCACGATGGAAACGAGCGGCAGGATGTAGATGGCGTCGCCGACCCGCAGCAACTGGCCGTCGAGGATGGCGAGGGTGAGCGGCAGCTTCACGCGAAAGGTGGTGCCGCGGCCGGGCTCGGTGTGGATGGTGATCGACCCCCCGAGCGCCTCGACGTTCCGCGCCACCACGTCCATGCCCACGCCCCGTCCCGATACCTGGGTGACGCGGGCGGCGGTGGAGAATCCCGGCCGGAAGATCAGCGCCCACACGTCGTGGTCGGTGAGGGCGTCGTCACCTTCTATCAGGCCCAGCTCGACGGCCTTGGCGACGATGCGCTCCCGCTGGAGGCCACGTCCGTCGTCGGCAACCTCGATGTAGATGTTCCCGCCCTGCTGGTAGGCGCGGAGCGTGAGGCGGCCGGCGCCGCGCTTGCCCGCCTGCACGCGGACGTCGGGTGGCTCGATGCCATGATCCACGGCGTTGCGAACGAGGTGCGTGAGAGGATCGCTGATGCGCTCGATCACGGTCTTGTCGAGCTCGGTGTCCTCCCCGACCCGCTCCAGCGCCACTTCCTTGCCGTTCGCCTGTGCGAGGTCGCGCACGAGGCGGGGAAACCGGCTGAAGACAGTCCGGATCGGGAGCATCCGCACCGCCATCACCCGTTCCTGGAGGTCGCGCGCGTGCCGGTCCATCTGCGCCACCGCCTCCTGGAGCTGGCCGAGACGGTCGGCGCTGAACCGGGTGACCAGTTGCGCCACCATGGACTGCGTCACCACCAGCTCGCCCACGAGATTGATCAGCCGATCCACTTTCGCGGTGGGAACTCTGATCGTCGCGCTCTCGCCGCTACCGTCGGCGCCCGGCGCGCGCCGATCGCGCCCCGACCGTCGGTCCTCGAGCCCGTCGGCGGCCGGCGCGCCCGCCGCGGAGACGGAGCCGGCGCCGCCGCTCCCGCACACCTCGACCGTCACCGCCGTCCGATCGCCCACGAACTCGAAGACGTTCTCGATCGCCGCCACCGGCCGCGTCGTGCGCAGCGTGCAGCGGAAGCCGAGGTATGCGGTCTCGGGATCCAGCTCAGCGAGGGACGGTAGCCGCGTGGTGTCGGCGGTGATGTCGGAGATGGTGCCGAGATCCTCGAGGGTGTCGAGAAGGCGGATGGGGTCGAGGCCGCGCGTCAGAAGGTCGGGGGGAGGAACGAACCGGATCGTGTAGGCGTCCGCCGTGGCCGCGGCGGCGGCAGGGGCGGCGGGGGCGGGGGACGGCGTCTCCCCGCGCGCGTGGGCCTGCAGCGCCGCCATGATGCCCTCCATCCGCGGCTCGTCGATGTCCCCGCCCGTCCGCCCGGCCTCGAGGAGGCCACGGAGAACGTCTCCCGACGCGAGGAGGGTATCGACGATGGGACGGGAGGCGGCGAGCTCACCCTTCCGCAACCGCATGAGGAGGTCCTCGAGCACGTGCGTGAAGCGCGCGATGGCGTCGAGGCCCAGCATTCCGCTCGTCCCCTTGATCGTGTGCGCGCTCCGGAAGACGCGGTTGATGACGTCCTTGTCCGCGGGCGCGCTCTCCAGACGCAGGAGACCTTCCTCGAAGTCGCGGAGAAGGTCGGCGGCCTCCTCGAAGAACATCTGGAGGGCGCTCTCGACGTTCACGCCACTCCCCGGGTGCCGAGCACCTGCGCCACCACGTGCCGGAGCCGGTCGGGGTCGAATGGCTTCACGATCCAGCCCGTGGCGCCGGCCGCACGCCCGTTTTCCTTGGCGTCGTCGCCGGATTCGGTGGTGAGAATGATCACGGGCGTGAACCGGAACGCGGGAAGGCGACGGATCTCGCGCACGAGGCTGATGCCGTCCACCTCCGGCATGTTGATGTCGGTGATGATCAGCTCGGGCGTCACCTCGCGGAGAGCCGCCAGCGCCTGACGGCCGTCCTCGCTCTCCGCCACCTGATGGCCGTCCTGCTCGAGGGCCGCGCGCACGATCCGCCGCATGCTGCGAGAGTCCTCGACGATGAGGATCTTCGCGCTCATAGGCCGTCCTCCGCTCGCGCGTCCGGATCCTTCATGTCTTCCAGCAACCGGTCGGCGAGGTCCTGACGCCACGGCGCCACCGCGGCGGGGGCGCCCAGTTTCTCCGCGATTTTCACGGGTGCCACCTCCGCGTCGACGTTGATGTTGACGAGGGCGAGAACCTCGCCCAGGCGCTGTCGCATTCCGCCCACGGCGGCGATGGTCGCGCGCAGATGCTGGGCGGTGAGGTCCTGGAACTCCATGGCCGCCATCACCGATGTGATGGAAGCGGACATCGCTTCCACGACCCGCGCCGCGTCGATGAGCGCCTGCTTCGCGGCGGCGGGCGCGCTCATGAGCTCGGGCGCCAGCCGCGTGAGGGCGTCGTGGAGTCGCTGCCGGTGAGCGGCCAGGACTTCTGCCTCGTCGAGGACCTTCTCGGCCGCCATCTCCGTGGCCTGGATGATTCCCCCGAGCGTCAAGGTCACGGAGGGAAGCGTCTGGCTGCACGCCGGGCGCACTTCCGCCACCGTTTTGCGGACGAAGGCGAGGATCCGCTCCACCTCGGGATCGGGCGCCGTCGTCGTCCTCGCGGCAGCGGTGGCGGTCATCGCCCTCAGCCCCTCTCCGCCGGCTGGCCCAGGATCTGGTGGAGCTTCTCCGCGAGCGTGTTCGGATCGAACGGCTTGATGACGTAGCCGTTCACCCCTGCCTCCACCGCTTGCAGGATGTCCTCCTGCTGGCCGATCCCCGTCACCATGAGCACGGGCAGCTTGGCGTGGGCGGGATTGGCGCGGATGGCGCGGAGGAGATCCAGTCCCGTCATCTCCGGCATGGCCCAGTCCGAGATCACGAAGTCGACGTCGCCGCCGGCGATCTTGGCGAGGGCGGCTTCGCCGCCATCCGCCTCCACGACCGACTCGAAGCCGATCGTTTTTAGATTGTTTTTGATGATCCGCCGCATGGTGGCGGAATCGTCCACGACCAGGAAACGCGTCATGCCGGTTCCTCCTTCACTCCGCTCTCGGGCGTCGGTTCCGTTTCGGGTGTTGGTGTCGTTGCGTCGGTCATCGGCGTCGGTTCTTCCATCGCCAGTCCGGCGTCGTCCATTGCTGCCGGCTCGTTCGAGGCGGCGGGTGGCTTGCGCGTGGCCGACTTTCCGCTCTTGCGACTCGCGCGCGCCTTCTTCGGCTTCGACCCATCGTTGGAAGCCGGAGCCGCCTCCACGTCCGCCACCGTCCCCGCCTCCGTCATGTTCGCCGCGTCCGCCCCCGCCCGATTCCACCGATGCTGGGTGCGACTCAGCAGCGCTTTCACGCGGGCGGCGAGACGCCGCGGCTCCACGGGCTTGGGGACGTAGTCGTCGGCGCCCACCGCCAGTCCCTGCGCCTCCGCGTCCACGCTCGTGAGGGAGGTCAGGAGGAGAACGGGGAGGTCGCGCGTGAGCGGGTCACGTCGAAGCGCTGCCACCATCTCGATCCCCGTCATGCGGGGCATCTCGACGTCGCTGATCACGGCATGGGGCCGCTCGCGGCGCGCCAGCGCGAGGCCTTTTTCGCCGTCGGCGGCGGAGAACACTTGGTAGCCCTCGAGCTCGAGGAAGTACTTCACGACCTGCACGATCGTCGGGCTGTCCTCGACGACCAGCACCCGGATTCCGCCGGGGGGCGGTGTCAGGGCGGGTGCCGGCGGTGCCCCCGGCGTCAGGCCCCCCGGCGAGATGGCTACCGCCGGCGAAGCCGTCTCCACGGGCATCGTGATCGACGGCTCCGTACTGATCGTCGCCTGATCTTCGACGGCGACGGCCGGCGTCGGCTCCGCGAGGGCGGCTCCCCCACGCGCCTCGTCGCGCGGGGCCACGCGCAGGACGTCCTCGAGCGTGGTCAGTCCCTGCCCCGCCTTGGCGATGCCGTCTTCGAGGAGCGTGCGCATGCCGCCGCGGCGGGCGGCGTCGCGGATCATGTGGTCGGCCGCGCGGGCGGCGATGAGGCCGCGCACTTCTTCCGTCACCTCGAGCAACTCGTGGATGGCCACCCGGCCCTTGTAGCCGGTGTTCTTGCAGGAGTCGCATCCCTTGCCCGCCTTCCACACCGCGTCCTCGGGGATGCGCGCCGGCCCCACCGTTTCCACCGCCTCCGCCGTCGGCGCGGTCTCGACCGCGCACGCCGGGCACACGCGGCGCACGAGCCGCTGGGCCAGGATGCCCACCACCGACGACGCGACCAGGAACGGCTCGATCCCGAGATCGAGCAGACGCGTGATGGTGGCGGCGGCGTCGTTGGTGTGGAGCGTGCTGAGGAGGAGGTGGCCGGTCTGCGAGGCTTCGAGCGCGATTCCCGCCGTCTCCTGATCGCGAATCTCACCGACGAGGACAACGTTCGGATCCTGACGCAAGAACGAGCGCAGCCCCGACGCGAACGTGAGGCCCGCCTTCGGATTGATCTGAACCTGATTGATGCCGGGCAGACGGTACTCGATGGGATCCTCGATGGTGACGATGTTCTTCGTGGGCGACTTCACCCAGTTCAGCGAGGCGTAGAGCGTGGACGTCTTGCCGCTGCCGGTGGGGCCGGTGACGAGGATCATCCCCTGCGGAAGCTTCAGCAGCTTCTGGAGCTTCTGAAGATTGGCGGGGAGGATCCCGAGCTGATCCATGTCGATCTGCGCCTTGGAGCTGTCGAGGATCCGGATGACGATCTTTTCGCCGTACTGCGTGGGCAATGTGGACACGCGGAGGTCGATGCGCCGACCTTCCGTCTTGAGCTGGCTCCGTCCGTCCTGAGGCTTGCGGCGTTCCGCGATGTCCATCCCCGACATGATCTTGAGCCGGGAGATGGTGGCGTCCTGCAACGGCCGCGGCACCATCAGCGTGTCCTGGAGCAGACCGTCGACGCGGTACCGGACTTGAAGTCCACGCTCCTGCGGCTCGAGGTGGATGTCGCTCGCGCCTTCCTTGACCGCGTTGGCGAGGAGGCTGGTGACGAGACGGACCGTCTGCGGGAGATGGCCATCCTTCTCGAGCTGCTGGGGGAGCGCATCGTCCTCGTCGGCGACCGCTTCCACCTCCGCCTCCACGTTCATGTCGCCGAGCAGCTCCGCCACTTCGGCGGCGGCGCCGCCGTGCAAACGGTTGAGCACCTCCCGGATCGCCGATTCCGTGGACACGACCGGCACCACCCGCATGTTCGTCATGAACTCGACGTCCTGGATGGTCGGCATGTCGAATGGGTCCACCATGGCCAGACGCAGCGTGCGGTTCTGGACGCCGACGGCGGCGATGAGGCGCTTCTCGCAGAACTCCGGGGGAATGAGGCGCGCCGTCTCGGGGGCGACGGGAAGGCGCTCGAGGCACTCGAAGTCGAACCAGTCGGCGATCGCCGACGACACCGCCTTCTCGTCCACGAGCCCGAGGCCCGACACCACGCGCGTGAGTGTCCCGCCCTCGCGCGCCTGCACTTCGAGCGCGCGCTTGAGGCCCTCCGCATTGATCAGCCCGAGCTCGATGAGGATTTCGCCGAGTTTCCTGGGCTTCATCGTCCCCTGCGTGGGCTGTGCCCGGGCCTCCGCGCGCCACCAGATGCGAGACGGAGCCGGTCGTCCGCGATGGACGCGGCCGATCGGCGGCGGCAAAGTGCAAGGCGGGTACCAAACCATCTGAATTGCCGCGCAACGCACGATCACCACAGGCGTTTTCGCCGAAAAACGCGCGCGCACATGTGTCTGTGCGCACTGGATGGTGGGGATCGGGCGGCGGGCGAGCGAACATCGCGCGAAGACTACGATTTTAGCGGATGGAGAGCCCTCGAACGAGAGTTGCCAGAACGCCGCGGCGGACGCGAACTGACCAGCCCGGTGAGCTCCTCGCTACCCTCCGCGCGTGTGCATCTCGAGGTGCGGATCCCGCTTCAGCTCGCGGATCTGCATGAGCGGCGAACGATCGCGCACGGCCAGCCGCTCCTCCGCACCGCGGTCGGCACGCCGCCGCCAGGTGGGGACGATGAGGGCCTTGAGCTCGTCGTCGGAGGCGCCGCGACGGAGCGGCCCGCGGAGATCGGTGCCGCGCTGCGCGTAGAGACAGAGGTACCAGAGACCATCGGCGGTGAGTCGGCTGCGATCGCAGTCCGCGCAGAACGGGGTGGTGGTGGACGCGATGATTCCGAACACGGTGCCGTCCGGCAGCCGGTAGCGGTCGGCGGGTGCCGACGTCGTCTCCGCCACGGGGTCGATGCGGCCGTAGCGCGCCTCCAGGGCGCGCAGGATCTCCGTCCGCGACACCACGCGCTCGGGAGACCAGCGCGTGGCGCCCCCCACGTCCATGTACTCGATGAACCGGACCTCGGCGTTCACGGTCTTGCCGAACTCGATGAGATCGGCCAGCTCGTCGTCGTTCACGCCGCGGATCACCACCGTGTCGAGCTTGGTCCCCGTCAGTCCGGCCGCCCCCACGGCGCGGATTCCCTCCAGCACCTGCGCGTGCGTATTCCGGCGCGTGAGCGCTGCGAAGCGGTCCTCGCGCAGGGTGTCGAGGCTCACCGTCGCGCGGTGGAGGCCGGCGTCCCGCAACGGACGCGCCTGCTCCGCGAGCAGCACGCCGTTGGTGGTGATGGCGAGATCGCGGATGCGCGGCTTGGCGGCGAGCAGCCGCACCAGCGCCGGTAGGTCGCGCCGGAGCAGCGGTTCCCCGCCCGTGAGCCGGACCTTGTCGACGCCGAGATCGAGGAACACGTCGGCGAGTCGACTCAGCTCTTCGAAGCCGAGGATTTCCTGGCGCGGGAGCCAGACGTACTCCTCCTCCGGCATGCAGTACTGGCAACGGAGATTGCAGCGGTCGGTGACGGACACGCGGAGGTTGCGGAGGGGCCGGCCGAAGGTGTCGCTGATCATCCCAGCGCTTCCAGGATCTCCTCGAGCGGCCGCCGCGCGCACGTGTGCTGCGGCGTGTCGCGCACGGTGTACCGGCTGGCCTCGGTCTCGCGAAGCTTCATCAGCAGCGTGACGAACTCCTTGGGATCGTCTCCCTCGAAGGCGACCACGAAATCCTGGTCATCGAGGCCGAAGGAGTACGCGGTGTTGATCCGGATGGCCGGAAAGCGATGTCCCGTCCGGATGTGCTCGGCCATCATCCGGCGCCGTTCCTCCATCGGCAGCAGGTACCACTCCCGCGTCTTCACGAACGGATAGACGAAGAGGTAGCGGGACTGGCCGGGCTGCATCGTCACCGTCGTCTCGTCGTCCGTGTGCGCCTTCACGTACTGCGACTCGCGCGTCACCGCCAGGTACGTGTAGGTGTTGTCGAGATGGGCGGCGAGGACGGTATGGCGGAGGCCTTCCAGCATTTCCTGGAGGACGGGCATCTCGGGCGCGATCAGCCAGAGGAGGAAGTCGGTGTCGCGGCGCAGACCGATGGTGGAGTACGCGCGCACGGTGAGCCGGCGCGCGAAGTCGTCCACCCTCGACACGTACTCGGCGACGGCCCGGCTCTTGTCGTCCTTCCCGAGGAGCAGCCATGACGGCGCCGCCTTGAAGAACGTGTACAGCATGCAATGGCCGGGCGGTGTCTGTTCCACGCTGCTCTCCTTTCCGCCCTAGGGCGCGGACGCGACCGCCGCCGGAACGAGGTCCTGCGCCCGTTCCCATTCCCGCAGCAAGCCCGCCTTCTTGACGTTGACGTCGAAGTGGTCCCACGGCATCCGCTCGTGGACAGCGCGGGCGCGCGTCGTATAGAACGCGGGATCGCCGTCCCACTCGCGCAGCGCGCGACGCCAGTCGCCGTCCAAGCGCGCTGCCAGCTCGAGGAAGTCCGCCACGCGACGGTCACCGCGCGCGAGGAGCGCCTGGAGCGCCGCCTCTCGTGGGTTTTCGTGGAGCACACGCACGTTCGACAGGCGCCGCACGCCGCGCTTCACGATCTCGAGCTTCTCCTGGAGGGCGGGCGCGCCGTCGAACGGCGCCCACTGGAACGGCGTCCACGGCTTCGGCACGAACGAGGAGATCGACACCGTCAACCGTCCGAACGGCCGCCCTTCCCCGTCGAGGGCGGACAGTCGCTCCAGCATCCGGCGCGCGAGGTCCGGAATGGCCTCCACGTCCTCGATCGTCTCCGTGGGCTGCCCGATCATGAAATACGTCTTCAGATTGGGGATGCCGTGACGCCGCACGAGGTCGCAGGCCGCGTAGAGCTGCTCGTCGGAGATGGCCTTGCGAATCACGCCGCGCAGCCGCTCCGTGCCCGCTTCCGGCGCCACCGTGAGCGTGCGGTGGCCCCCGCGCGCGATCGCCTCCACGAGCCCGTCGCTCAAGCTGTCGGCGCGCAGCGAAGAGATGGACAGCTCCATCCCCTCCTCGGACACCACCTTCAATAGGTCGCCGATCCATGGATAGTCCGACACGCAGGCGCCCACGAGGCCGATTCGCTTTTCCGCGCCCTGCGCGGCCAGCTTGCGCACGGTGTCCCGGAGAGCGTCCACGCTACGATGCCGCACGGGCCGGTACACCTGGCCCTCCAGGCAGAAGCGGCACCCGCGGCCACATCCCTTCCCCACCTCCAGGAGCGCCATGTGCCCGTACTCGGCGTTCGGCGTGCGCACGAGCGAGATCGTGTCGAAGGCGTTCACGTTCCGCAGCCGGCGCTTCGTCACCGTCGCCGGGGCTCCCGCGCGCGCGGCCACGCTCTCCATGCAGCCGTCCGGCCCGTAGCGCACGTCGTAGAGCGCGGGCACGTAGATGCCCTCGATGGCGGAAAGCGACTCCAGGAACGAGCGCCGGTCGGCGTAGCCGTCCCGATAGGCGGCGACGAGATCGCGCACGAGCTCTTCGCCCTCGCCGACCGCGATGAAGTCCATGAAGGGCGCCATGGGCTCGGGATTCGCGAACGCGCACACGCCGCCCATGAGGACGAGCGGATCGTGCGGGCGCCGGTCCGTCGCCCGGAGCGGGATCCCGGCCAGGGACAGGAGCGTGAGCACGTTCAGGTAATCGCCCTCGTACGTCACCGAGAAGCCGACCATGTGGAAGTCGGAGAGGGGACGGAACGACTCCAGGGAGAAAGGCGGCGTCCCGCTCCGCCGGAGCTCTTCCAGGTCCTGGGGGTCAGGCAGGAAGACGCGCTCGCAGACGACGTCGGGCATCGCGTTGAGGTGCCGGTATATGGTCTGGAACCCGAGGTTCGACATCCCGACGGCGTAGGTGTTCGGATAGATGAGGGCAACCGCGATCTTGCCGCCCCAGTCCTTCCGCACCGTGCCCTGCTCGGCGGCGAGGAGATCCTGAGCTTTCTTCTTTATTTTCCAAGACATCGCGTCAGTGTACCACGCCCTCACCCCTTGATGACGCCGAGCGGCCGGAGGCGCGCCACCCGCGTGGAGATGCCGAAGTTGTGAACGACGTCGACGACGTCCTTCACGTCCTTGTAGGCCTCAGGCATCTCCTCGGCGAGGGCGTGACGGCCCGTCGCGCGCGCCACCACGCCCTGCGCTCGGAGCTCCCTGTCGATGTGGCGGCCGCGTGCGGCCTTCACCGCCGCCGTCCGGCTCATCACGCGGCCGGCCCCGTGGCAGGTGCTTCCGAACGTCTCCCGCATCGCCACCTCGGTGCCGCGCAGCACGTAGGAGTAGCGGCCCATGTCCCCCGGAATCAGCACCGGCTGCCCGGGAAATGCGCGGGTGGCGCCTTTTCTGTGCACGAGGAGCCGGCGTCGGCGACCGTCGACCTCGTACTCCTCTTCCTTGGCGATGTTGTGGGCGACGTCGTAGACCGTCGCCACTTCCTCCGGGCGCACGCCGAGGACTTCCTCCAGGACGCGCCGGGTCACCGCGGCCAGGAGCTGGCGGTTGGCGAAGGCGAAGTTAGCGGCGGCGCGCATCCCACCCAGGTACGCTCGCCCCTCCGGCGAACCAACGGGGGCGCACGCGAGCTGGCGGTCGGGAACGCTGAGGCCGTAGCGTGCGAGCGCCGACTCCGCCACGCGCAGGAAATCGGTGCACACCTGGTGACCGAGCCCGCGCGATCCGGTGTGGATCATCACCGTCACGCACCCGGCCTGGATGCCGAAGGCATCCGCGGTGGCGTGATCGAAAACCTCGTCGACGGTCTGGACCTCCAGAAAGTGGTTGCCCGACCCCAGCGAACCGAGCTGCCGCATACCGCGCTCGAGAGCCTGGCTGGAGAGGCTGTCGGGGACCGCGCCCGGAATCACGCCTCCCGACTCCAGCCGCTGGAGATCGTCGGCGCGGCCGTGACCGCGGTCCACGGCCCACGCCGCGCCCCGCACGAGGACGTCGCGCAGATCGCGCGCGCTCACGCTGACGGCTCCGCGCGAGCCGACGCCGGTCGGGATCGCGTCGTAGAGCGCGTCCACGAGGCGAGGCAGTCGTGTGTCGAGATCCCGGGCTGGCAGCCGCGTGGCGAGGAGGCGTACCCCGCAGTTGATGTCGAAGCCGATCGCCCCCGGGCTCACGGTGCCGTGGTCGGCGTCCGTCGCCACCACCCCGCCCACGGGGAGCCCGTATCCCTGGTGGATGTCCGGCATGGCGAGGGCCGCCTTCACGATTCCGGGGAGCGTGGCGCCGTTGGCGAGCTGCTCGAGCGCGGCTTCGCGCTGGATGTGCGCCACGATGCGCTCGTCGGCGACGACGAGCGCCGGCACCCGCATCCCCGGCCGCGCGTCGGCGGGGATGCGCCACAGGTAGGGACCGAGCCGCTCCAGCCTCATGGTTCGAATTGTAACGAACGCGTCACCGACGGCGCGGACGCCGAGCGAGCGCGCGCGGTCTTCAGGCGGCGGGGACGGTGGCGCGGCGGCGCGAGATCAGCGTGAGGGCGACGACGGCGATGGCGATGCCGACGAGGCTGGCGACTTGCGGGATGCGGACCGCCCCCAGCCAGAAGCTGTCCAGGCGCAGGGCCTCGATCGCGAAGCGTCCTACCGAGTAGAGCGCGACGTACACGAAGAAGAGGGCGCCGGGGCGATGGCGGAGCGCGGGGCGGAACCACACCACGAGCGCGAGGAAGACCGCGAAGTCCCACAGCGACTCGTAGAGGAACGTGGGATGGAAGAACTCGAACTGCGTGAATCCGGGCGGCCGGTGCGGCGGTGAGATGTAGAGCTTCCACGGCAGGTCCGTCGGCCGTCCGAACGCTTCCTCGTTGAAGAAATTCCCCCAGCGCCCGATCGCCTGTCCGATGGCGATGCTGGGGGCGGCCACGTCGAGCGCGCGCAGCACGGGAATGCGCCAGCGCGCGGCGAGCCACACTCCCACCAGCGGTCCCACGATGAGCCCGCCGTGGATGGCGAGCCCGCCCTCCCACACTGCGATGATCTTCGACGGGTATTGGCCGTAGTAGTCCCAGTTGAAGACGACCTCGTAGAGGCGGGCGCCCACGAGCCCGGCGAGAATGGCCCACTGCGCGGCGCTGATGAGGTCGTCGGCGGGAAGCCCTTCCTTGCGCGCCTGGCGGTGCGCGAGCCACAACCCCACCACGATCGAGAGCGCCATGAGAATGCCGTACCACCGGATGACGATGGGGCCGAGCTGGAAGGCAATCGCGCCGGGAGACGCCATGACTGACGTAAGATAGCCCCTTGCCGGCACTTCTTCCAAGCGAATGACGGGAAAACGAGTTCGGCCGCGCCTGCTGCTCGCTGTCGGCCTCGCCCTCGCCATCGTCACCGCCATCGGCGTCACCGCTCCGTGTCTGGGACTGTTTCTCGTGGTCGCCGACCGCCTCCAGCCGAGCGACGCGATCTTCGTGCTCGACGGTGGAACGCCCGCACGCGAGCTGGAGGCGGCCGCTCTCTATCATCGGCGTCTCGCTCCTCGCGTCATGATCGCCCTTCCCCGCGAGGCGCTCGCCGGCGTGACGCGGAAACTGGCCGGCGAGCGCACCTCCCAGGAGCATTCGGCGTGGGTGCTGGCGCACGTGCACGTGCCGGAGAAGGCCATCGTGCGGCTGACGACGATCGTGGAGAATACGGAAGAGGAGCTACGGGCGGATTACACGTACGCGCGGACGGCGGGCTTCCGGCGCATCATCATCGTGACGGCGCCCTATCACACGCGTCGCGTGCGTCTGATGTGGGACCGACACTACGAGCGCGACGTGAGCGCGCTCGTGCATCCCACCCCCTACGAAGACTTCGACCCCGCGCGGTGGTGGCGTTCCCGCCGCGCGCTCGAAGCCACCGCGCACGAGATGTTCGGCATGGCGAACTACTTCCTCGGAAGTCCGCTGCCGACGTACGACCGCCGCTGATCGATCACGCAGTGCGCGACACCACTTCTTTCCGGAGTGACTTGCCCTCGGCGAGCCAGCACAGCGCGTGGACGATGCTCTCGTCCTGCTGCACGGCGCCCACCCGCGGCCGCACCGGCTTCTTGCACACGGCGCACGTCACTGGTTCTTCGTTGACCACGTACTGCCACGTCCGGTTGGTGAATCGGAGGTTGGCCATGACGTTCCGGCAGTGCAACCGCGACGCCACGGCGGACCGGCTGTTGCTGCCTGCACTTGCGCGAGGGGTCTGCCACGAACCGTCACCGCGAGTGTCGGGGTGACTCTCTGTCTCGGTGTGATCGCAAACTATCCAGCGAAGATCGTTATCGAAACGCCGACGTGCGGAACGAAAAGACCGCGGCGAGCGTTAATGCTGGTGGAGGGATTCGAACCCCCACTGGGCCGATTTTAAGTCGGCTGCCTCTGCCGATTGGGCTACACCAGCGTGTGATCCGCGGGCGAAAGCGATTGCATCTCGCCGCTCATCGAGGGCACGACTCCGCGGAGCGATCGCGCGGCGTCGCGCCCCTTTTGCAGTTCGCGGGCGCCGGCGATGACGTCGTCGGAAACTCGCGCATCGATCGCGCGGCGAAGAACGGACACGATAAAAGGGTGGAGGCGGCGGCCGGATTCGAACCGGCGCATAACGGATTTGCAGTCCGCTCCCTTAACCACTTGGGTACGCCGCCATCGTCGGCGCGAGCACCGGGGAGATTTGGAGCGGGAAACGGGATTCGAACCCGCGACCCCGACCTTGGCAAGGTCGTGCTCTACCACTGAGCTATTCCCGCTCGCGCGATCCCGTGCGACAGCGCCACATGATACCACGCCGCTCGCGAGCGCTCATGCCGTGCCCGCGCGCAGCGCGGCCGCCGCTTCCTCGGGCGGAACGGGATTGATGAAGAAACCGCTGCCCCACTCGAAGCCGGCCACCTTCGTGAGCTTCGGGATCACCTCCAGGTGCCAGTGGAAGTGATCGAGGGCGCCGTCGTGGAGCGGCGCCGTGTGCAACATGAAATTGAAGGGCGGGTCCTTGAGCACGCGATTCATCCGGCGCAGGAAATCCCCCAGGTGGTCGGCGAGACCGCGGAGCTCGTCCACGTCGCTCTCCTCGAAGGCGGAGCGGTGACGGGTGGGGAGGATCCACGTTTCGCACGGAAAGCGCGGGGCGAAAGGGGCGAGGGCCACGAAGCCGTTCGATTCGTTGATGACCCGTCGCCCCGCGCGCCGCTCCTGTCGGATGATGTCGCACCAGACGCAGCGCTCCTTCATTTCGTAGTACTGGGCGGAGCCCGCCAGTTCCTCCGTCACCATGATGGGAATGATGGGGGTGGCGATGAGCTGCGAGTGCGGATGCTCGAGCGACGCTCCCGCCGCCTCCCCGTGATTCTTGAAGACCAGGATGTACTGCAGGCGCGGGTCCTTCTTGAGATCGAGCACGCGCTCTCGAAACGCCAGCAGGACGTCGGCCACCGCGTCGGGCGGAAGCGTGGCCAGAGATGCGTTGTGGTCCGGTGTCTCGATGACGACTTCGTGAGCGCCGACGCCGTTCATGCGGTCGAAGAGTCCTTCCCCCGTGGGCTCGAGCTCGCCTTCCACGCGCAGCGCGGGAAACTTGTTCGGCACCACGCGAAAGGTCCAGCCCGCGCTGTTGGCGGGCGAGCCCGCGCGCCGCCCGGCGAGGATCTCCGGCGGGGTCTTGTCCTCGCTGCCCCCGCAGAACACGCAGTTGGAGGCGCGCGGCTGCACCTGCTCCGGCACGAAGTCGGAGGGGCGACGTCCGCGCTCCGTCGAGATGATCACCCAGCGGCCCACCACCGGGTCCTTCCTGAGCTCAGGCATTCCCGCTCCCCTGCCCGCGGGCGCCCATGGCAGCGGCGGGAAGGTCCTCACGAGTGGCGGCGCGACCGAGCAGCGCGTCCAACGCCTCCGCGGGTGACTTGCCGTCGAACAGCACCGCGCCCACCTCCTCGCAGATCGGGAGCCTCACCCGGTGACGCTGGGCGAGGGCGAGGGCGGAGCGGACCGTACGCACGCCCTCCGCGATCATGCGCGTGCCGCCCTCCGCGACGGCGAGCGGCGTGCCGCGGCCGAGCGCGACGCCGAGCGCGCGATTGCGGGAAAGACCGCCAGTGCACGTCAGCACGAGGTCACCGACGCCGGCGAGACCGGCCAGCGTCGCCGGCGCCGCGCCGAGGGCGACGGCAAGGCGCGTGACCTCGGCGAGGCCGCGCGTGATCAGCCCCGCGCGGCTGTTCTCGCCGAGACCGAGGCCGTCCGCGAGACCGGTGGCGAGCGCGACCACGTTCTTGAGGGCGCCGCCGATTTCCACGCCGACCACGTCCCGGTTCGTGTAGAGCCGGAACTCGCGCGATCCGAGCGCCGTCTGCAGCCGGGCGGCGAGCGCGTCGTCTTCGGACGCCACCACGCACGCGGTGGGCTGCCCGAGCGCCACCTCGCGCGCGAACGTGGGGCCGGAAAGCGCCGCCACCGGCCGCCCGGGAAAGCGCGACGCCAGGAGCTCGGTCATCCGCTGCAAGCGCTCGGGATCGAGTCCCTTGGTCGCGGACACGAGCGCGGCCCGGCGGGGAACACCGCGTGCCCGTTCCAGCGTCGCCGCCACGAATTCCGACGGCACCGCCACCACCACGAAGGCGGCGCCCTCGAGCGCGCGCTCGAGGTCATCGGTCGCCATCACCCCGGGCGCGATCTCGATGTCGGTCAGGTACCAGGGATTGCGGCCGGTGGCGGCGATGGCGCGCGCAACGTCGGGCGAGCGCGCCCACAGCCGCACGGACAGGCCGACGCGCGCGCACTGCACGGCGAGCGCGGTGCCCCAGCTCCCGGCGCCGATGATCGCGACCGTCTCGGGCGCTTGCTTCATGCGGGGCGTTGACCGAGGCGCCGCTCGCTGCCGGCGAGCAGACGCGCGATGTTCTCGTGGTGACGAGCCACCACGATCACCGCCACCGCCGCCGCTGCCAGCACGGACGCACCGGGATAGCGCGCGAGCAACAGCGCCGCCACCGGCACGCAGAGCGCGGCCACGAGGGAGCCGAGCGAGACGTAGCGCCAGACCACCGTCACCGCGATCCACACGACCGCCGCCGGCAGGGTGGCGAGCGGCACGAGACGCAAGAGGGCGCCGAAGCCCGTCGCCACGCCCTTGCCGCCGCGGAAGCCGAGGAACACCGACCAGCAGTTTCCGATCACCGCCGCCACCGCCGACAACGCCGTCACGCCGGTATCGCCGCCGGACAGCAACGCGCCCAGCGCCACCGCGCTCCATCCCTTCACGATGTCGCCCAGCAGCGTGAGGACGGCGGGCACGCGCCCGGCGGTGCGAAGGACGTTGGTGGCCCCGATGTTGCCGCTTCCGCGGCGCCGGATGTCGCCGATCCCGAAGGCGCGTCCGACGAGATAACCGATGGGCACGGCGCCCACGAGGTAGGCGGCGCCGAGGGCGAGCGCCGCCGTCACGACCAGCGGTCTTCCTCCGGAACGATGGCGCGATAGTCCGCCTTACGGAAGAAGCGGTAGAAGTAGTCGACCGCGGACACGATGGTGAGGGCGAGGGCCACCCACAGCACGCCGGTGGCGGCCAGGTGGAAGGGCGGCGACCCGAAGCCCTTCTCGACGATCAGCATCGTCACCGCGAAGTACTGGCTCACGGTCTTCCACTTCGCGAGCCGGGAGGCGGGCACGATCACGCCCACGCCCGCCGCCACCGCCCGCAATCCCGTCACCGCGAGCTCCCGCCCGATGATGACGACCACGATCCACGCCGCGATCTTGTCGATGGTGAGGAGCGACACCAGCGCCGCCGCCACCAGCAGCTTGTCCGCGATGGGATCGAGCAGCGTGCCGAGCGTCGTCACCTGGTTGCGGCGGCGGGCGAGCAGCCCGTCCAGCCAGTCCGTCACGGAGGCGAGGATGAAGATGGCGGCCGCGATGAGAGCGTGCACCCGTGACGAGGAGATGAGGAAGAGGATCAGGAAGGGCGCGGCCACGATGCGCGTGATGGTGAGGCCGATGGGAAGGTTCACGCCGACACCCCGCCGGGAGGGATTCGTGGCGGCATTATCGAGGCCCGCAAACGACCTTGTCAACGTTTGGGAGGTACACGGGCACGATGGTGGTGGTGTCCAGGGCGAGGCAGGCGTCCACGTCACCGCCGCGGCCGGAGCGCACGAGGTGGCGCGCCCACGACGACGCCATCCGCAGCCGCGCCACGTGCTTGGCGTACGGGCGGGCGGCGCGCGCCGCCTCCACCGCGCTCGACGAGAGCTGGGCTCCCGGCTCCGCCGCCTTCATGCGCTCCACGAGCAGTCCCGCGCACACGAGATCCTCGAGCGACGGCGCGCCGCGCTCGCCCGCGCAGATGACGCTCACGTCGCGCGCGGGCGCGAGCGCCCACGCGCTGGCGGCGGTGAGGTTCACGAGCGCGGCCACGCCCACGGCGGCGGCGCCGCGGGCGGCCAGGAGCGCGCGCGTGCCGTTGCTGGTGGTGAAGATCACCGTCTTGCCGCGTACGGGGGCGGCCGCGAACTCCACCGGGGAGTTCCCGAGATCGAAGCCGTCGATGGTGTTGCCGCGGCGCTCGCCGGCGAGCAGGACGTCGCCGGCAGCGGCCCGGCGGCGCCGCGCTTCCTCGGCGTCCGGCACCGGCACGATGGCGGCGGCGCCGCCCGCGAGGGCGGCGGTCATGGTCGTGCTCGCGCGCAGGACGTCGACGATGAGGACGGTGGCGGCGACGAGGGAGTCGGGATCGACCGCTTCCGCGGTGGGCGTGACGTCGATGCGCACGCTCACGTCCCGCGGTCCCGGAGGGCGCGGATCTTGAGGCGAAGCGCATTGAGATTGATGAAGCCGCCGGCGTCGCCCTGGGAGTAGACGGTGTCGGCCTCGAACGTGGCGAAGTCGGTGCGATAGAGCGATCGCGGCGAGCGCCGCCCCGCCACCATCACGTTGCCCTTGTAGAGCTTGAGACGGACGGTCCCGCTGACGTCGCGCTGGCAATCGTCCATGAGCGTCTGCAGCGCCTGGCGCTCCGGCGCGAACCAGAAGCCGTAATAGATCATTTCCGCGTAGCGGGCGACGAGCGCGTCGCGCAGATGGAGCATCTCGCGATCGAGCGTCAACGACTCCAGCGCGCGCCGGGCCACGTGAAGGATGGTGCCCCCCGGCGTCTCGTACACGCCGCGTGACTTCATCCCCACGTAGCGGTTCTCCACGAGGTCCACGCGGCCCACCCCGTGCTCGGCGCCGAGGCGGTTGAGCCGCGTCAGCAGCGCCACCGGCGCCAGCGCTTCTCCGTCCACCGCCACCGGGTCGCCGTGCTCGAACGCGATCTCGACGTAGAGGGGGACGTCGGGAGCCGCCTCCGGCGAGTTCGTGAGCAGGAACATCTTGGGCGGCGGCTCCGACCACGGATCTTCCAGGATGCCGCCCTCGTAGGAAATGTGGAAGAGGTTGCGGTCCATGCTGTAGGGCCGCTCCGCGGTCACGGGTACGGGAATGTCGTGCCGCCGCGCGAACTCGAGGAGCGCCGTGCGGGAGCCGAGGTCCCACTCCCGCCAGGGCGCGATCACCCGGAGGTCGGGGGCGAGGGCCGCATACGTCAGCTCGAAGCGCACCTGGTCGTTGCCCTTGCCGGTGGCGCCGTGGGCGACGGCGTCCGCCCCTTCCTTGCGCGCCACTTCGACCTGGGCGCGCGCGATGAGGGGCCGCGCGATGGAGGTCCCGAGCAGGTAGCCGCCCTCGTACACGGCGTTGGCGCGCAGCATGGGAAAGACGAAGTCGCGCACGAACTCCTCGCGGAGGTCGACGATGTGCACCGTGCGCGCGCCCGTGCGGACCGCCTTGTCGCGCACGGTGAGCAGCTCTTCCCCCTGGCCGAGGTCGGCGCAGAACGCCACCACCTCGCAGGCGTAGCGCTCGATCAGCCAGCGCAGGATGACCGACGTGTCGAGCCCGCCCGAGTAGGCGAGGACGACCTTCTTCGGATCAGACATCGTCTACGGCGCCACCGAGCAGATGGAGCAGGATCGCCTTCTGGCCGTGGAGCCGGTTCTCGGCCTGATCGAGGACGATGCTCTGGGGACCGTCGAGGACGGCGTCCGTGATCTCTTCGCCCCGATGGGCGGGCAAGCAGTGCATTACCAGCGACGACGGTTTCGCGAAGCGAACGACGGTCTCGTTGACCTGGAAGCGGCCGAACGCCTCCAGCCGTCGTTCCCGCTCGCGCTCCTGCCCCATGCTCGTCCACACGTCGGTGTAGACGACGTCGGCGCCGGTGGCGGCTTCGCGCGGATCGTGGGTGATCGTCAGCCGTCCTCCCAGATGCCGCACGCGTGCCTGCACGTCGGGCGTCGGCTCGTAGCCAGGCGGGCACGCCACCGCCACCGACCCCCCGAGGAGGGCGGCCATGAGCATCAGCGAGTTGCAGACGTTGTTGCCGTCACCGATCCAGGCCAACCGCATGGCGGCGAGGTCCACGCCGCGCTCCCAGAGCGTGAAGAAATCGGCGAAGGCCTGGCAGGGATGCTCGACGTCGGAGAGCGCGTTCACGACGGGGATGGTGGCGTGGCGCGCCATCGACTCCACGGTGGCGTGGACGAACACGCGGGCGGCGATGCCGTCCACCCAGCGCGAGAGGTTGCGCGCCACGTCCTCCACGGACTCGCGAGAGCCGAGCCCGATCTCGGAGCCGGCCAGGTACACGGCCCGGCCTCCGAGCTGCACCATGCCGACCTCGAACGTGACGCGCGTGCGCAGGGACGGCTTCTCGGAAATGAAGGCGAGCGTCCGGCCACCCAGCGGTCCGCCCCGGCGTCCCGCCTTCCAGCGCTGCTTGAGGTCGGCGGCGACGCCGAAGAGATGCAGCAGCTCGTCGCGCGTGAAGTCGGCGGCGGAGAGAAAGCTCTTCATCCCCGCAGCGCCATCTCGATGATCTCGAGAGCACGGGCGGCGTCGCGCGACTCCACGATGAGCGGCGGCGCCAGGCGCAGCACCTTCTCGCCTGCGCTCAGCACGAGCAGCCCCGCGTCGCGGCAGCGGTCCACGATCGGCCCCGCGGGTTCCGTCAGCTCCATGCCGATCAGCAGCCCCTTGCCGCGCACCTCGCGGATCACGGCATGCCGGCTCTGCATCGCGCGCAACCCGTCCATCAGCTCCCGGCCCATGCGGGCGGCGCGCTCGGGAATGCGATCGGCGAGGACCGTCGTGAAGGCGGCCAGCGCGACCGCCGTCACGAACGGCGTCCCGCCGAACGTCGAGCCGTGCGATCCCGCCGTGAGGACCGCCGCCACTTCCTCGCGGGCGAGCGTGGCGCCGATGGGCACGCCGTTGGCGAGCGCCTTGGCGAGGGTCATGATGTCGGGCTCGATGCCGGCGTGCTCGTAGGCCCACAGCCGGCCCGTGCGCCCCACTCCGGTCTGGATCTCGTCGAGGATGAGCAGCGCGCCGGCGGCGTCGCACAGCTTGCGTAGCCCGGGGAGATAGTCGTCGTCCGGCACGCGCACGCCGCCCTCACCCTGGATCGGCTCCACGAGCACGGCCGCCGTGCGGTTGTCGATGGCGCGCTCCATCGCGCGGAGATCGTTGTACGGCACGTGCTTGAAGCCCGGCATGAGCGGCTCGAACCCGTGCTGGTACTTCTCCTGCCCCGTCGCCGTAACGGCGGCGAGCGTGCGGCCGTGGAACGAATTGCGGGTCGAGATGATCTCGAACCGGTCGGACGCGAAGCGCTCCTTGGCGTACTTGCGCGCGATCTTGAACGCCGCCTCGTTCGCCTCCGCGCCGGAGTTCCCGAAGAAGACGCGATCGGCGAACGAATGCTCGCAGAGGAGCTTGGCGAGGTGGATCTGCGGCGCGGAGTGATAGAGGTTCGACACGTGCAGCAGCGTGGCCGCCGCTTCCCGGATGGCGCCCGTCACTCGCGGATGGCAATGACCGAGCGCGGTCACGGCGAGCCCGGCGCCGAAGTCGAGATACTCGCGGCCGTCGGAGTCCCATACGCGCATGCCGTCGCCGCGGACGAGAACGATGGGGGCGCGCGGTCCGTAGTTGGGCGTGTGGTACTGCGCCGACCATTCGAGAAGCTGCTTGGTGTCCGTCATATGTGCCGTGCGGGCGCCTCCGCGCCCGCGGGACGGGCGCTCCGAGCGTGAGTCGCTGTCACAGGACGATCTCGGTCCCGATGCCCTCCCGCGTGAACAGCTCGAGCAGGATGGCGTGCGGCACGCGGCCGTCGATGATGTGGGCCTTGCCGGTGCCGCCCTCGAGCGCGCGCAGCGCGGACTCCACCTTGGGCAGCATGCCGCCGTCGATCACGCCCTGCCGCACGAGGCCCTCAGCGTCCTTCCGCGCGAGCGTGCTCACGAGCTGACCGTCGACGCCGTTGATCCCCTTCACGTCGGTGAGGTGGATGAGCTTCTCCGCGCCCAGCGCCGCCGCCACCTCCCCGGCCACGAGGTCGGCGTTGACGTTGTAGGTCTCGCCGCCGCTCCCGGCCGCCACGGGAGCGATGACCGGGATGAAGCCGTGCTCCTCCAGGAGCCGGATGGACTCCACGTTCACCGCCTCCACCTCGCCCACGAGCCCGATGTCGATCTCATCGCCGTTCGGTAGCCGGTGGGCACGCCGGCGGGCGCGAAGCAGGTTCGCGTCCTTGCCGGAGACACCGATGGCCTTGCCGCCGTGGAGATTGATCAGCGCGACGATCTCCTTGTTGATCTTCCCCACCAGGACCATCTCGACGATTTCGACCGTCTCTTCGTCAGTCACCCGCATGCCGCCCACGAACCGCGGCTCCTTCCCGAGCCGCTTCATGAGGGCGCCGATCTGAGGGCCGCCGCCGTGCACGATGACGGGATGGATGCCGACGAAGCGGAGGAGGATGACGTCGAGGGCGAACGACTCCTTGAGGTCGGCCTGCTCCATGGCGGCGCCGCCGTACTTGATGACGACGGTCTTCCCCCAGAACTCCCGGATATACGGAAGCGCCTCCAGGAGGACTTCGGCCCGCGAGATGTCGTCGCGCCGTCCGCCGCTCACAGGATGTACCTCGAGAGGTCCTCGTCCCGGATGATGTCGGCCAGACGCTGCTGGACGTAGCCGGCGTCGATGGTGAGGTCCTTGCCCGGCATGTCGGGCGCGTTGAAGGACACGTCCTCCAGCAGCTTTTCCATGATCGTGTAGAGTCGCCGCGCCCCGATGTTCTCGGTGCTGGTGTTGACACGCATGGCGATCTCCGCGATGGCCTCCACCGCGTCGCGTGTGAAGCGGAGCGTGACCTGCTCCGTCTTCAAGAGCTCCACGTACTGCCGTATCAGCGCGTTCTGCGGTTCGGTCAGGATGCGGATGAAATCCTCGCGCGTCAAGGGGTCGAGCTCGACCCGGATGGGAAAGCGGCCCTGGAGCTCGGGGATGAGGTCGGACGGCTTCGCCACGTGAAAGGCACCGGCGGCGATGAACAGCACGTGGTCGGTGCGCACCACCCCGTACTTGGTGGTGACGGAGGAGCCCTCCACGAGGGGAAGAAGGTCGCGCTGGACGCCCTGCCGGGACACGTCGGGCCCGTGCCCGCCCTCGCGGCCGGCGATCTTGTCCAGCTCGTCGAGGAACACGATGCCGGAATTCTCCACGCGCTTGATGGCGTGGCTCACCGCCTCCTCCATGTCGATGAGCTTCTGCGCCTCTTCCTGGGCGAGCAGGCGGCGGGCTTCCGCCACCCGCACCCGCCGGTGCTTCGTGCGGGCGGGCATGAAGTTGGAGAGCATGTCCTTGAGGTTGATCCCCATCTCCTCCATGCCCTGCCCGGAAAACACCTCGACGATCGGCATCGCCTGCTGCTGGGTGTCGAGCTCCACCATGCGGTCGTCGAGTCGTCCCGCCCGCAGCTGCGCGCGCAACTTCTCCTTCGTCGTCTCGCGGGAGGCATCCGGCGTGACTTCCTCGAGAGACCCGCTCGTGTAGGGCTCGGACGCGCGCCGGGGGAGGAGGATGTCGAGGACGCGCTCCTCGGCGAGCTGCGCCGCCTTCTCTTCCACGGACGCGAGCAGCTCCGCCTTCACCATCGTGACCGCGAGCTCCGTGAGGTCGCGGATCATCGATTCCACGTCACGGCCGACGTAACCGACCTCGGTGTACTTCGACGCCTCCACCTTGATGAAGGGCGCCTGCGCGAGCTTGGCGAGCCGCCGCGCCACCTCGGTCTTCCCCACCCCCGTGGGCCCGATCATGATGATGTTCTTCGGCGCCACCTCGTCCCGCAGCTCCGGCGGCAGGCTCTGACGGCGCCACCGGTTGCGGAGCGCGATGGCGACCGCCCGCTTCGCGCGGTCCTGGCCGACGATGTAGCGATCGAGCTCGGCGACGATCTGCGCCGGAGTGAAATCGGCGGTGGTCATAGTGCTTCGACGGTGATCTGGTCGTTGGTGTAGACGCAGATGGTGGCGGCGATGCGCATGGCCTCGGTGACGACGGCCTTGGCGTCGAGGTCGGTATGGGCGACGAGCGCGCGCGCCGCCGCCAGCGCGTAGGGACCGCCGGAGCCGATGCCGATCAAGCCGTCGTCGGGCTCGATCACGTCGCCGGTGCCGGAAACGAGGAACGAGTGCTCGCGGTCGACGACCGCCAGCAACGCCTCCAGCCGGCGCAGGATGCGGTCGGTGCGCCAGTCCTTCGCCAGCTCCACGGCGGCGCGGGGAAGGTTGCCGCGGTACTCCTCGAGCTTGGCCTCGAAGCGCGAGAAGAGCGTGAAGGCGTCGGCGGCGGCGCCCGCGAAGCCGGCGAGCACCCGGTCGTGATAGAGCTTGCGCACCTTCCTCGCCCCCGCCTTCACGATCGTCTGCCCGATGGAGACCTGACCGTCGCCGCCGACGGCGACGCCACCGCGGACACGGACGGATACGACGGTGGTGCTCCGGATGACGGGCGACGTCACGCCGGATCACCGGCGGCGGGCGTGCCGCGCGCGCGCGGGTGGGCGGCATCGTAGACGCGCATGAGCTGATCGGAACCAACGTGCGTGTAGCGCTCCGTGGTGGAGAGCCGGCTGTGGCCGAGGAACTCCTGGATGGCGCGCAGGTCGGCGCCCGCATCGAGGAGGTGGGTCGCGAACGTGTGGCGCAACGTGTGCGGACTGACCCGGCGCGTGAGACCAGCCGCGCGCGCCGCGCGGCGCACGACGGCGTACACGCCGCGCGCGCCCAGCCGCGTGCCCCGCGCGTTGAGAAAAAGCGGTCCCCTCTCGCCGCCGCGTCGCGCCAGATGGCGGGCGAGGGCCGCGTCCGCCTTCGCGCCGAAGGGCACGATGCGTTCCTTGCGCCCCTTGCCGAGCACGCGCACGGTTCGCTCGCGACGGTCGACGTCGGCCACGTCGAGTCCCACCAGCTCGGACACGCGCAGTCCGCTCGCGTAGAGCAGCTCGAGGATGGCGAGATCGCGCTCGCGCCAGCGCTCGGCGGCGGGCGACGTGGACACCAGCGCCACCGTCTCGTCGATGGGAAGGAACGACGGCAGCCGCCGCGGAAGCCGCGGCGATCGCACGCCGCGGGCGACGTTGCGGGCGAGGAGACCGCGGCGGACGAGGAAGCGACACCAGCTCCGCAGGGAGGCGAGCTGGCGCGCGATGGACGCGGGCTCGAGACGGCGCCCGTGCAGGTGGGCGAGATAGGCACGCACGAGCGCGCCGTCCACGTCCGCGATGGAGGGGGCGCCGCGGGCGGCCGCGAACGCCTGGAACTGCGTGAGATCGCTTCGGTAGCTGCGCAGGGTGTGAGGCGAGGCGTCCTTCTCGACGGACAGATACTTCAAAAACTGCGCGAGCGGATCCGTCATGCCACGGTGGCGTCGACCTCGCGCTGGAAGTCGCAACCCTCGCGGACGCAGACGCGGATATGCCGGCCGCGGGTATTTTTCTCGGTGACGAAGGTCGCGCCGCACTTCGGGCACGGCTCCGCGACCGGCCGCTGCCACACCACGAACTTGCACGCGGGATACGCCGAGCATCCATAGAAGATACGCCCGCGGCGCGATCGGCGCTGCACGAGCTGTCCCGTGCAGCCGGGCTCGGGACAGGCGATGCCGAGCGTCACCGGTTTCGTCGTCTTGCACTCGGGGTACCCGGAGCAGGCGATGAACTTCCCGAACCGGCCGTGCTTGATCACCATCGGCTTGCCGCAGGTCGGGCAGATCTCGTCCGTGGGCTCGTCTTCCGCCCGCGCGCCGCCATCGAGATTGCGCGTGTACTTGCAGTCCGGGTAGGCGGAGCACGCCAGGAACTTGCCGAAGCGACCGCGCCGCGCGAGCAGCGGCTCGCCGCACTCGGGGCACACCTCGTCCGTCTTCTCGCCCGCCTTTTCGTTCGGCATCTCCTTCTTGGCGCGCTTGAGGTCGGGCTGGAAGCGGTCGTAGAACTCCTTGACGGTGTCGACCCACTTCCGGTCGCCGTCCTCGATCTTGTCGAGTGAGTCTTCCATCTGGGCCGTGAACTCGACGTCCATGATCTCCGGGAAGTACGGCTTCAGCTTGTCCGTCACCGTCATGCCGAGCTCGGTGGGGAACAGCGTGCGCCGCTCGCGCCGTACGTAGCCGCGGTCGTTGATGATGGTGCCGAGGATGGAGGCGTACGTCGACGGGCGACCGATGCCGAGCTCCTCCAGCGCCTTCACGAGCGACGCCTCCGTGTAGCGGGGGGGCGGCTGCGTGAAGTGCTGGCGCGGATCGAGGCCGAGCAGCTCGAGGACGTCGCCCTCCTCCAGCGCCGGCATCGCGCTCTCCGCCTCGTCGTCGGGGGCGCTGTCGTTCTCTTCGCGGCTCTCCACGTAGACCGCGGTGAAGCCCTTGAACTTCATGGTCTGGCCCTGGGCGCGGAACAGGCACGGCCCCGCTTCGATGTCCGCCCCCACCGTGTCGTACACGGCCGGCTGCATCTGGCTGGCGAGGAAGCGCTCCCAGATGAGGCGATAGAGGGCGAGCTGGTCGCGGGTGAGGGCACGCGCCAGCGAGCGCGGCTCGCGGGTGGCGTCGGCGGGGCGGATCGCCTCGTGCGCCTCCTGCGCGCGCCCGCGCGACTTGTAGACCGGTGGCGTCGGGGGCAGATACTCCGCTCCCACCCGCGCCTCCACCCACTCCCGCGCCTCCGCCTGGGCGTCCTGCGAGACCTGCACGGAGTCGGTCCGCATGTACGTGATGAGGCCGACGGGACCGGTGCCGTCGACGTCGATGCCCTCGTAGAGCTGCTGGGCGAGCGTCATGGTCTTCTTCGCGGAAAATCCGAGCTTGCGGCCGGCATCCTGCTGCAATGTCGACGTGATGAACGGCGGCGCCGGATTGCGCTTGCGCTCGCCGCGCGTCACCGATCGCACGACGAAGCGCGCGCCGTCCAGCGTGGCCATGACGGCGCGGGTGGCCGCCTCGTCCGCGAGCGCGGCCTTCTCGCCGTTGACTTCCTTGAGCGTCGCCTCGAAGTCGGGCGGCCGGGGACCATGCAGGTTCGCGTGGAGCGACCAGTACTCGACGGGGACGAAGGCCTGGATCTCGCGCTCGCGGTCGACGATCAGACGCACCGCCACCGACTGCACGCGACCGGCGGAGAGACCGCGCTGGACCTTTTCCCACAGGAGCGGAGACAGGCTGTAGCCGACGAGGCGATCGAGGACGCGCCGCGCCTGCTGCGCGTCCACCTTCTTCACGTCGATCTTGCCGGGACGCGTGAAGGCCGCGCGCACGGCCCGCTCGGTGATCTCGTTGAAGGTGATTCTGAAGATGCGCTTCTTGTCGACGGGCAGCTCCTGGGCGAGGTGCCAGCCGATGGCCTCCCCTTCCCGGTCGGGGTCGGTGGCGACGTAGAGGGCGTCCGCCTTCTCGGCCGCCTTCTTCAGCTCGTCGAGCACCTTCTTCTTGCTGGGCGAGACGACGTACTTGGGCTTGAAGTTCTTCTTGGGATCGACGCCGAGCTGCGACTTGGGGAGGTCGCGCACGTGTCCCATCGACGCTTTGACGACGTACTTGCCGTCCAGATACTTCTGGATCGTCTTCACCTTCGTCGGCGATTCGACGATCACCAGCGATCGCTTGGCCACTACGCTCTCCTCACTCTCGCGCCCGTCGCCACCCACCGCTGTCCGGCGAGCTGTCGGGCCCATCCGCCGAGCTCGAGCGCGACGAGGGCGGCCGCGACACCGGCCGCGTCTCCGTCTCGCCGGGCGATGATGTCCTCGATGTGATGCGGCTCATCGGGGCTCAGGTGCGCGAGCACGTGTGCGGCATCGTCTCCGACGGGAACCGCGCGCGCATCGTCCGGCAGCGTCGCCACGTCTCGGACCGCGCGACGCCCATGTTCAGGTAATTCTTGCACGACGTCAGTCCAATTCCTCACCAGTTTAGCACCGTCCTGAATGAGCTCGTGGGGACCGGCGCTCAACGGCGAGGTGATTCGGCCCGGAACGGCAAACACTTCGCGCCCGAGTTCGCCGGCCAGACGCGCCGTGATGAGCGCGCCGCTGCGCTCGGCCGCCTCCACCACCACCACGCCCAGAACGAGCGCGGCCATGACCCGGTTCCGCGCCGGGAAATGCCACGCCAAGGGCGGCGTCCCCGGCGCGAACTGCGAGAGGAGCGCGCCGTGATCGACGATCTCCCGCGCGAGGTCGCGGTTCTCGGGTGGATAGACGACGTCGAGGCCGTTGCCGAGCACGGCCAGCGTGCGCCCGCCCGCGGCGAGCGCGCCCCGATGCGCGGCGGTATCGATGCCGCGCGCGAGACCGCTGACGATGGTGACGCCGCGGGCGGCGAGATCGGCCGCCAATCCCTCCGCCGCCTGCGTGCCGTACGCGGTCGCGGCGCGGGAGCCGACGATGGCGACGGCGAGGGCATCCTCGGCGTGGAGCGTGCCTTCCATATAAAGGTCGGGCACGACGGACGCCGACGTGAGGAGGGCGGGATAGTCCGGGTCACGCGAAGTGAGACGCCTGCTCATCGTGCGGTCGCGGGACGACGCGCCGTCAGTATAGCGGCCGGGCAGCGCCGATCAATGCGACGGAACCGATACGGCTAGCGCCGGCCGTTACCGTGCAGCAGCGCGCGCGCAGTCCCCGCCGCCTCCGACCGCGGATACTCGTGCACGACGCGCTGCCACGTCTGCTGCGCGCGCGGACCGTCGCGCAGGCTCGCGTAGCACAGACCCATCTTCACGAGCGCGTCCGGCGCCTTCGCCTGCAGTCCTCCGTAGTCCAGCACCTTTCCGAACTCGAGCGACGCTTGCCGGTAGTCGCGCTGCGCGTAGTACGCCTCCGCGATCCAATACTGCGCGTTCACCGCGAGGGGATGACGCGGATAGGTGGCGATGAAGTCGGTGAAGTCCAGAACGGCCTGGCCATGCTCGCGCGCTCGGAAGGTGGCGAGCGCGGCCGCGTAGGCGCGCTCCGCGGGGCCCATCACGGCCGCCGTCTCCCGCGGCGCGCGTTCGTCCGCAACGGGACGCGCGGGCGGGCTCGGCGCCGCCATCCGCAGCGCGTCCACGGCCCCACGGGTGTCCCGCGCCGCCGTTTCCGCCGCGTCCACGCGCGCGGTGAGCGTCGCCAGGCGCTGCTGCGCGTCGGTGATCGTTCCCTGCAGCTCGACGATCCGCACCTCCGCCGTGCTCAGCTCCGTTCGCAGGCGCGCCGCCTCGTCGGCGGCGGCATCGCGCGCCTGCCGCAGCGTCGCCGCGTCCTCGCGCAACTGCGCGACGTCGGCCTCCACGTGCCGGAGGGCGCTGCGAGTGGCGCAGCCGGTGGCGACGAAGGCGAGGAACAGCACGCCGAGAAGGGGAAATCTCATGGTGCTGGCAGCGACCGTAGCACGCAGCCGAAAGCGAAGTCAAAAAACGGGGCGTCGTGAGCCCTACTTCTAGATAAGTATTATGGATATCGCTGTAACTACTTCAACTTTATGACATCCACGTATTCTCCGTCTTCGACGGTGGTATCGCCTTCGAGGACGGCGAGGCCGTCCGCGAGCACCATCGAACGCAAAATGGCCGAGCCTTGCTCGCCCGTCAGCCGCGCGCGGTACTCGTGTCCATCGGCGCGCAGCATGACTCTGAGATACCCGCGGCGTCGGCCGGGATTCGCGATGCGCCCGTCCGCGCGCGCGCGGATCCGCGGCCGATCGAGGTCGCGATGGCCGGCCAGGCGCAGCAGTGCCGGCCGCACGAACAGCTCGAAGGTCACCATCGCCGACACGGGGTTTCCCGGCAGCCCGAAGACAGAGCGCCCCTGCCACGAACCAAACGTGATCGGCTTGCCCGGCCGCATGGCGACGCGCCAGAGAAGCAGCTCGGCCCCCACCCGAGTGAATGCGTCCTTCACCACATCGTGCTCACCCACCGACACGCCGGCGGAGGAGATCAGCACGTCCGCGCTCGCGCCCCAGCGCAGCCGCTCCTCCACCTCGTCCATGCGATCGCGCGCTACCCCGAGATTCATGGGCTCGGCACCCGCTTCCAGCACCTGCGCCATCAGCGAGTACGTGTTCGTGTTCGGAATCGCTCCCGGACCGGGCTCGGTGCCGAGATCGGCGAGCTCGTTGCCGGTGGAGAGAATGGCGACGCGCGGACGCCGGTGCACGGCCACGCGGGGACGTCCGAGCGTCGCCAGCAATCCGATTTCGGCCGCGCCCACGCGGTGGCCGGGCTCGAGCACGATGTCGCCCGGGCGCACGTCTTCGCCGGCGTTCCGTACGTAGTCGCCGGGCTTCACGGCGCGCTTGAGCACGATGCGCGCCTCGTCGGCGTCCACGTCTTCCTGGGGCACCACGGCGTCGGCGCCGCCGGGCATCGGCGCCCCCGTGAAGATCCGCATCGCTTCCCCGGGTCCCACGCGACGGTCGGGCATGGCGCCCGCCGCCACCTTTCCCACCACGCGTAACGTGGCGGCGTCGGTGTCCTCGGAACGGATGGCGTACCCGTCCATCGACGAGTTCGCCCACGGCGGGATCTCACGGGTGGAGACCACCGTCTCGGCGAGCACGCGACCGAGGGCGGCCAGGAGCTCGACGCGCTCGGTTTCGAGCGGCCGCACGTGGGCCAGGATCCGTGCTCGAGCTTCTTCGACGGTCAGCACACCGGTACTCTACCGCGAACCCGGCGCCGGTGCCGGGGCCGGAACGGTCAGTGTCCGCCGTGGGGGAGGTTGAGGGCGGGCTTGAAGCGCGTGAAGAACCAGCGGCGGCTCAAGACGAACAGCGCGAAGAAGCCGGCCGTAATGGCGACGTCCCGGATGCCGAGGGGCAGGCTCGCCGTCGTGGACACGGACGGAAAGATCGTGAGGACGCGTTCGAGGAAGATCGCGACCAGCCCGAGGAGCGCGATCACGAACAGCGGCGCGTGCCGCTGCGGAGGTCGGCCCGTGAGCCGCTTCAGGAGGTAGGCGAAGGGGATGAGCCATCCCCCCACGAACACGACCCACGCCAGCGTGAGCCAGGGCTGGACGAAGAAGCGGCGCAGGAAGAAGCGCGTCTCCACGGGAACATTGCCGTACCAGATGACGAGGTACTGCGACCAGAAGAAGTACATCCACATGATCGACATCGCGAACTGGAGCTTGGCCACGTCCTGCACGGCCCCCGGCGGCACGGTGGCGAGGCCGCGGGCGTTGGCGCGGATCGTGAGAATCGAGAGGAGCGCGAAGCCCGTGTAGAGCGTGCTCACCACGAAGTAGCCGCCGAAGAGGCCGCTGTACCACACGGGGTCGAGCGACATGATGAGGTCGTAGCCCCACAGCGACAGCACCACCACCCAGAGAATGAGCAGGATGGTCGCGAGCCGGTTGCGACGGGCGCGCTCGACCTCGCTCCCGGGCGGGATCGGGTCGCGCAGGAGCGCGCGCGCGAACAGGAAGCAGACCCCGAACAGCACCGCCGCCCCCGCCAGCGTGCGCGCCCAGAAGAACGGGACGTTCAGCCACACCGCCTTCACGGGGACCGGATTGGTGACCCACGAATAGAGCGCGCTCTGACCGGCGTAGAGCAAGGCGATGAGCACGAAGGAGACCGGCAGGAAGCCGGCGGTGGTGAGCGCGATCCGCCGCACGCTCGGCGACCACCGCGCCTCCGTCAACTGCATCATGCCGGCGATGGCCGGTCCGGTGACGGCGAGGCCCGACCAGAAGAGCACGTTGACGAGATAGATCGACCACACGCGGGGGGCGTCGGCGGAGCCGACGCCGAGCGCGAAGGCGATGACGCCCACCACTGCCACCAGGCCCCAGAAGACCGTCATGACGGCCTCATCGCGCAGCGAGCGTGCGGAGATAGTTCACGATGTGCCAGGCTTCCTGCGAGGAGAGCGCCTCGCCGTACGACGGCATGACGGCGCCGCCGGCCACGATGTAGCTGTGCCAGTACCCGTCCGTGCGCGCCTTCTGGAGATCGGCGTTGGTGAGATCGGGCGGCGGGATGAACTTCGTCGCCACCAGGCCCGTCAGCCCGCCCTTGCCCTCCGGACCGTGACAGGGCACGCAGAAGGTGGCGAAACGCTCCTTGCCGATGGCCACCGACTCCTGCGACCGGCGCACGGGATTCGCGATCTTGGCCGCCTCCTCGCGCTGCTCCTTCGGCAACAGAAGCGTGCCGTCGCGCGGGACGACCCCGGACGGCATCGAAAAAATGCGCTCGCCGGGGACGATCTTCGCGGTCTCGGTCATGTTGTGGTTCCACCGCCAGACCACCACCGCCCCCATGAGGCCTCCCGCTCCCGCCACGAGCAGGAGCACGAGGATGAAGACGTACTTCACGTACGTACCTCCTCTGCTCCCGCCCCTCTCAGGATTTCCCGCACGGAGGCGGCCCGATCGGGCGGACAGTGCACGGCGACGCCGAAGCGATCGTTGGTGAACCGCGGGTCGAAGGTCGCGCTCGGTTTGAGCCGCGGCAATCGGGCGAGGAGGATCATCCCGATGGCGGTGGCGAGGCCGCCGAAGAGGATCGTCAGCTCGAAGGCGATGACCACGAAGGGCGGGATGGAGGCCACCGGCTTGCCGCCCGTGACGAGGTTCCACTGCATCGCCGTCCAGATCGTGAGCAGGAAGCCGGAGGCGGTGCCGGTGAGACCGCCGACGAGGGTGAAGAGGCGCACCGGGCTCACGGGGCGGTCGCGCTCGAGCACGTCCTCGATCTCGTGCACGGGCACCGGCGTGTACACGGACAGATCGTGATACCCCTTCGCGCGCAGGTTCTCGAGCGCGCGCACGGTGGTATCGACGTGGGCGAACACGCCCAGGATCGTCTCAGTGGTGCCCGGCATGCGCCGTGTCCTTCACCGGATGCGGAATGGTCTCCTTGACCTCAACGATGGAGAGCGAGGGCATGAGCTTGATGAAGCCGAGGAAGAGGATGAAGAACCACGCGAAGCTGCCGATGATGATGGTGGTGTCGGTGATGGTGGGGACGTAGATGCCCCACGTGTAGGGATAGAAGTCGTGGGCGAGCGAAGGCACGATGATGTTGAACCGCTCGAACCACATCCCGATGAGGACGAGGACGGACACCACGTAGAGCGCCACCGGGCTCGTGCGCATCCGCCTCCGGAAGAAGATGAGGGGCGACACGCAGTTGCAGAAATACATGAGCCAAATCGCCCACGCGTAGGTGCTGGTCGATTTCCAGAAGAGCGACGCCCGCTCGAAGTGATCACCGCTGTACCAGGCCGTGAAGGCCTCGCACGCGTAGAAGTAGGTGAGCACGAGGCCGGTGACGAGGATCAGCCTCCCCATCGCGTCCAGGTGCTTGTCCTGGATGTAGGGATGGAGCCGGAAGAAATGGCGCATGGGCAGCACGAGCACCACCACCATCGCGAAGCCGGAGAAGATGGCGCCGTCCACGAAGAAGGGCGCGAACAGCGTCGAGTGCCAGCCGGGGACGAGCGCCATCGCGAAGTCCCACGACACCACGCTGTGCACGGAGAGCACGAGGGGGGTGGCGAGGGCGGCGAGGAGGCCGTAGGCGCGACGGTAGTGACGCCACTGCGCGTGCTCGCCCTCCCATCCCATCGCCAGCATCGCGTAGATGCGGCGGCGCCAGCCCCCGGAGGCGTCACGGAGGGCGGCGATGTCGGGCACGAGACCGATGATGAAGAACACCGTGCTGATGGAGAGGTAGGTCGAGATCGCGAACACGTCCCACACCAGCGGCGACCGGAAGTTCGGCCACAGGTAGCGCTGGTTCGGGTACGGGAGGAGGAAGTACGCGAACCACATGCGGCCGGCGTGGATGAGCGGGAAGAGCCCGGCCGTCATCACGGCGAAGATCGTCATCGCCTCCGCCGCCCGGTAGATCGACGTGCGCCACCGCGCCCGGAACAGATAGAGGACGGCGGAGATGAGCGTCCCCGCGTGTCCGATGCCGATCCAGAACACGAAGGTCGTGATGTACATCGCCCACATCTGCGGCGTGCGCTTCCCGGCCGCGCCCATTCCGATCCAGATCTGCCACGTCCAGGCCAGGATCCCCGCCATCAGGATGAGCGCCACCACGGACATCCAGAAGAAGTAGAGGCTGCTGGGCGGAGCGAGCGTATGGAGCACGTCGCGGTTGACGTCGGCGAACGTCGGCTCGGACGGGGTGTCCACGCGCGGCGGCGGCGACGCGGTGACGCTCATGAGTGCTCCCGCACGACTTTCTTGAGGTAGGTCACCGACGGCCGCGTCCCCAGCTCGTCGAGGACGTGGTAGGCGCGGGGCGCCTGCGCGAGCTTGGCGACGGCGCTCCCCTCGTCTTTCAGGTTGCCGAAGGTGATGGCGCTGGTGGGGCACGTCTGCTGGCAGGCGGTCAGGATGTCGCCGTCGCGGACGGTGCGCTTCTCGTCGCGGGCGCGATCCTTACCGGCCACGATGCGCTGGATGCACATCGTGCACTTCTCCATCACCCCCAGCTGCCGCACCACCACGTCCGGATTGAGCTGGATCTCGAGGGGGGACGGGAATTCGTAGTTGTACCAGTTGAAGCGGCGCACGTGATACGGGCAGTTGTTCCCGCAGTAGCGCGTGCCCACGCACCGGTTGTAGACCTGCCCGTTCAGCCCTTCTTCGGTGCGATAGGCGGCGAACACGGGGCACACCGGCTCGCACGGCGCCACCTCGCAGTGCTGGCAGAACATGGGCAGATGCATGTTCATGGGATGGTCGGCACGTCCCTCCGCCCACCGTTCCACGCGCAGCCATTGCACCTGGCGCCCGTACGCCTCCTGCGCCTTGCCCACGATGGGGACGTTGTTCTCGGCCTGACACGCCACCACGCACGCCTGGCACCCGACGCACGCATCGACGTCGACGGCCATGCCCCACCGGTAGCCCGGGTACTGGTGCGGCGCGTACATGCTCGGGTGGGCGTCGTGGCTGACGCGGCCCCGCAACGCCTCCTCGCGGGCCGCGCGCAGATCGACGTGGCGCGCGATCTCGCGGCTGTCCTGATCGTGGGTGGCCTGCACGACCGCGAGCGGTCGCCGCGCGCCCGTGCGCGTCACGCTCACCCGCACGCCGAGGTAGACGGGACCGCCCGAGGTCTCCTCTGGAGTGGGTGGGAGAAGAGTGGCCGGGTTCATCGAAGTCGGGGGTGCCGCGACGTAGCGCGGCACGTGATAGGGAGCGTAACGATGGCCGAGCGGCACCGCCACCGCGTTCGGGTGCAACGACTCCGACACGTAGGCGGGCAGCTCCACGGTGCCGTGGGGGGAGGTCAGCTTCACGACGTCGCCACGCCTGACGCCGAGCGACTTCGCCATCGCCGTCGGGATCTCGACCCAAGCGTCCCAGGCCGCCTGCGTCATGCTGTCCGGCGTCTCGTGGAGCCACGAGCGGCTGCCCGCGCGCCCGTCGTAGAACCGGAACGACGGGAACGCGAGCAGCGCGGGCGCGCCGGCATCGCCCTCGAGCTTCGGCGCCGGCACCTCGACGGGAGCGACGCGCGCGGTGACCGTGGCCGCCGCCACGTCCTTCCACACGCCTCCCTGCCGCAACGCCGCTTCCCACTGCTGACCGACGAGCGGTTCCCACGCCGACCGCACGTACCGTTCGAAGCTCGCCCACGGAAGCGGGCCCTTGCCTTCTTCGCTGCCGAGCGCGGTCCGTCCCGCCGCCAGGAGCACGTCCGTCATCGGCCGCGACTCGCGGATGGGCGACATCGTCGGCTGCATGAGACCGATGACGCCCTCGCGCGGCGAGTAGTCGCCCCAGCTTTCGAGCCAGTGCACGTCGGGAAGGACGAGGGAGGCGAGCGCCGTCGTCTCGTCGGGCTCGTAGGCGAAGCTGACCACGAACGGCACCTTCCGCGCGGCGTCCGCGAACTTCATGCCCCCCGGCAGCGTGAAGGCCGGATTCACGCGCGGCCCGAGGAGCAACAGCTCGACCTCCCCCGCCGCCATCGCGCTCACCAGCTTCGCCACGTCGGCGTAGGGAGTGACCTTGCCGTAGGCGGCGTCGGGACCGAAGCGAACCGTCTTGCCCACGTTGCCGGCAGCCGCGTTGAGAAGATTGATGGCGGTGAGCGTGGCCGTCGCGTTGGGTCCGGTGACGGCCATGCCGCCCCCGATGGCGAGTCCGGGCTTGGCGCGCGCGAACGTCTCCGCCACGTGGCGGATGGCGTCCACGCCCACGCCGCTCTCGGTCGCCACCGCTCGCACATCGATCCCGGCCGTCGCGTCGGCGAAGCGACGATCGGCGAGGCCGGCGTCGACCATGGTTTTCAGGATGGCGAGGGCGAGACGTCCCTCCGTCCCCGGGGCGTTCCGCAGCCACTCGTCGGCATTGGAGGCGGTGAGCGACTGGCGCGGCTCCACGTGGATGAACGTGCCCGCGCGCCCCTCGCGAAATGTGTGCATGCGCGCGAACGCCCGTGCGTACCCGACGTTGCTGAGCCACGTCTCGATGAAATCCGCGCCGAAGGAAAGCAGCACTTCCGCCTCTTCGATCGCGTAGTACGGGATGGCGTCGCGCCCGAACGTGACGCGGTTGGCGGCACGGATCGCCTCGTACGCGAACGGCTCGAACGTCACCCGCGGCCGTGCCCCGAGCGCCTGCGTCCAGCGGTCGAGGAACGTGCCCACGCTCCCGTTCTCGAGCTGGGACACGAGCGCGATGGCGCGACCCTTCCCTGCCCCTCGCAGCGCCGTCACGCGCTCGGTGAGGAGCTTCACGCCGTCGTCCCACGCGATCGGCTTCCAGGTGTCGCCGTCGCGCCGCTGGGGCCCGGGGAAGCGATCGGGCGCGTAGAGGCCTTGCAGCGCCGCCTGCCCGCGAATGCAGAGCGCGCCCTGGTTCACGGGGTGGTCGGGGTTGCCCTCCAGCTTCACCACGCGCCCTTCCCGATTGCGTGCGATCACGCCGCAGCCGGCCGGACACTCCCGGCACACGGTGGCAAACCACGACGCCACCCCCGGAACGAGCTGCTCGTTGGGCACCACGTGCGGGAGCAGACGCTCCGCCGCTTCGTGGCAGCCGCTCATGGCGGCGGCGGCTCCGCTCGTGGTGACGACCTTGAAGAAATCGCGCCGGTTCATGGCCTCATCGCCTCGCGCGCCTCAATGATGACAGGTGACACAGTCGAGGGGGGCGTGGGTGCCGCGCGCCGCGTTCTCGCGCCGGTGGCACTCCACGCACCAGCCCATCGTGAGCGGCGGTGCCGGTGTGCGCACGCCGACCAGATTCAGGAGATCGTTGGCGAGCCGGGGCCCGGTGCGGGCGGCGACGGTCGTCATCGTCTCCACCGGTCCGTGACACGTCTGACACGCCACGCCCGCCCGCACGTGCGGCTTGTGCGGGAAATACGTGAAGTCCGGCACCTTGAACACGCGCGTCCACGGAATGGGCTCGCCGCGCGCCATGTAGTCGGCGAGCTTCTTGATCTCGGGGCGATCGGCGGCCGTGATCCGGTGGCACCCCATGCAGCGCGTGACGGACGGCAGTCCCGCGTACTCGGAGCGCCGCGCGTCTGCATGACAATACTGGCAGTCGATCTTGTAGGTCTGCACGTGCACGTTGTGCGGGAATTCGATGGGCTGCGCCGACGCCTTAGCGGCGGCGGGCCGGCGGCTCCAGGAGACGGCAGCGATGAGGATGAGCACGGCCAGGAGCACGACGCCCAGCGCGCCCACACCTACCCTCGCTCTCATCGACTGTCAAACGACCTCCGGCGGGAATTCGGGAGATGCGGGTGCAGCCTATCAGCAGCGTCGAGACGGAGTCAACCTCATCGCGCTCACGAAGCCGCGCCCGGCGCTCACGGCGCCACCGCCGCCGCCATCGCGGCCGCCGCCGCCTTCGCGGCGCGGTCGAGATCGGCATCGGAATGGGCGAGGGAGACGAACGCCGCCTCGAACTGCGAGGGCGCGACGTAGACCCCGCCCTCCAGCATCGCGTGGAAGAAGCGCGCGTAGCGCGCGGTGTCGGCGCGGCGGGCGTCCGCGTAGCTGGCGACCGGGCCCTCGCAGAAAAACGCGGTCAGCATCGAGCCCACTCGATTCACGGTGAGCGGGACGCCGGCCGCCCGCGCCGCCTCGCGCAGTCCTCCCTCGGCGCGGGCGCCGAGCGCCTCCAGCCGCGCATAGGGATCGCCGGCGGCGAGGGCCTTGAGGGTGGCGAGTCCCGCCGCCACCGCGAGGGGATTGCCGGAGAGCGTACCGGCCTGATAGACGCCACCGAGCGGCGCCACGTGCGCGAGCACGTCCGCGCGTCCGCCGTAGGCGCCGACGGGAAGACCGCCGCCGATGATCTTGCCGAGGCACGTGAGGTCGGGGCGCACGCCGTAACGGGCCTGAGCGCCCCCGTACGCGACGCGGAAGCCCGTGATCACCTCGTCGAAGATCAGGAGCGCGCCGTGCCGCGTGCAGAGGTCGCGCAAGCCCGGGAGGAATCCCGACGCCGGCGGCACCACGCCCATGTTGCCGGCCACCGGCTCCACGATGACGGCGGCGACGTTCCCCGCGTGCGCGCGAAACGCGCCGGCGACGCCGTCGAGATCGTTGAAGCCGACGGTCACGGTGAGGGCGGCCAGCGCGGGCGGCACGCCTCGGCTGTCGGGAATCGAAAGGGTGGCGGCGCCGGAACCCGCCTTCACGAGAAGGCTGTCGGCGTGGCCGTGGTAACAGCCGTCGAACTTGATGAGGACGTCGCGCCCGGTGGCGCCGCGGGCCAGACGGATGGCGCTCATCGCCGCCTCCGTGCCCGAGCTAACGAGCCTGACCATCTCCATCGACGGATAGGCGGCCGTGATCGCCTCCGCCATCTCGACCTCACCGGCGGTGGGGGCGCCGTAGGTCGTGCCTCGCCCCGCCGCTTCCACCACCGCCTCCACCACCGCCGGCGCCGCGTGACCGAGGATCAGCGGTCCCCACGAGCCGACGAAGTCGACGTAGGGCCGCCCGTCCACGTCCCAGAGCGTGCTCCCGACGGCGCGCGCCACGAAGAACGGCGTCCCTCCCACGCCGCGGAAGGCGCGCACGGGGCTGTTGACGCCGCCGGGGATCACGCGCTGGGCGGCGGCGAACAGACGCTGTGAGTTCGCGCCGGGCGGCGGCGTCACCGGAGCGACGTCTCCGACGATGGAAGGCCGAGATCGACGGGCGCGAACTCGCGACGGTGGGGATCCCACCGGAACGCCGCCACCGCCGCCACGCGTCCCTGCACCACCGACGTCACCACATAGCTCGCTCCCGGATACGCGGGCTCGCCCCCCATGAGCGCTTGCCGCCGGTCCGTCTCTGAGAAATAGGCGCCGGCGTCCACGTGGGAGTGATAGATGACGGCGACCGCGTAACCGTCCGCCTCCAGGCGACCGATGCGGAGGAGATCGGCGGGATCGATGTAGTAGGCGGTCCGCGCGTCCCGAGGATGGCGCTCTGGATCGCGAGCGTGGAGATCGTCCTGCACGTTGCGACACCGGATCAGCGCGCGCTCGCCGCCGCGGGCCACGATCACCCCGCATGACTCGCGCGGATAGTCGTCGACGGCGTGGCGCTGAACGGCGGCGAGCTCGGTCGGGGTGAGGATCACCGTCCGCCGCCGGCGAGGGCGGGGATGATCGAGACCTCGTCCCCGTCCTTGAGCGGGGTGCCGAGCCCGTCGAGGCTCTCGATGGCCTCGCTGTTCACGTAGATGTTGATGTGATGGTGGACTTCGCCGCTCTCGTTGCGCACGAGACCACGGAGGCCCGTATACGAGCCTTCCAGCTCGTCGAGAAGCCGCTCCACGCTGGGGGCGGCCACCTCGATGCGATCACGGTTGTTGGTCGCGCGCCGGAACGGCGTGGGGATGTAGACGGTGACAGCCATGACGCTCCTCCGGTTCTAGCCCAGACTCAAGTATCGCTCACCCGTATCGGGGAGGATGGTGACGACGAGCTGATCCGACGAGAGCTCGGCGGCGACCGCGCACGCCGCGAACACGGCCGCGCCCGCGGAGATCCCGACCAGCAACCCCTCTTCCCGCGCGAGCCGACGCGAGTACGCGACGGCATCCTCGTCGCGCACGGCGATGATGCGATCGATCACGGTCCGGTTCAACACGCCGGGCACGAACGACGCGCCGATGCCCTGGATCGCGTGCGGCCGCGCCTTGCCGCCCCCCAGCACGGGCGAGCGCGAGGGTTCCACCGCCACCACCCGCACCCCCGGGACCTTGGCTTTCAGGATTTCTCCCACGCCCGTGATGGTGCCGCCGGTGCCGACGCCGGCCACGAACACGTCGAGGCGGCCGTCCACCGCGTCCAGGATCTCGAGGGCGGTGGTGCGGCGGTGCACGTCGGGATTGGCCGGATTTTGGAACTGCTGCGGCATGAAGTACTCGGGGTGCTCGCGCAGCAGCTCGGTGGCGGCGTGGACGGCGCCCGTCATCCCCTCGATGGCCGGCGTGAGGTGGATCTCGGCGCCGAAGCGCGCGAGCAACCGCTGGCGCTCCACGCTCATGTCGTCCGGCATGGTGAGGATCAACCGGTAACCCTTCACGGCCGACGCCATGGCGAGGCCGATACCGGTGTTGCCGCTGGTGGGCTCCACGATGGTGCCGCCGGGCTTGAGAGCACCGCGACGCTCGGCGTCGTCCAGCATCGCCACCGCGATCCGATCCTTGACGCTGCCGCCGGGGTTGAGCGATTCCACCTTGGCGACGACGGCGGCGCCGCGGGGATCGCGGATGTGATGGAGCCGCACCATCGGGGTGCGACCCACGAGGTCGAGCACGCTGTCGGCGATCTTCATGGCGCCTTCTTCGTTCGCGTCCTTCCCGTTCCTTAGATGTGGTACATGGGCCGCGCGGAGCTGCGACGCTCCGCGGAGCGGGCGGCCAGCTCACCGAACGTCAGCCGGTCGATGACCTGCGACACCGCCTCTCCGATCTCGCGCCAGAGCTCGACGAGGTCTTCGCCGTTGCCGGCCGGGCTGCGCTTGCCGTTCAGGGCCTCCACGGGCGCGCTCCGGCCCTCCACCGCACGCAGGACGGCGCCCACCGTGATGTCCTCGGGCGCCCGCGTCAGGTGATAGCCCCCTGACGACCCGCGGCGCGACGTCAGGAGGCCCGCCCGCTTCAGCGAGAGCAGCACCTGCTCCAGGTAGCGCTGGGGAATCGACTGACGGGCGGCGATCTCCTGGATGGGGACGAGCCCGCGCTGGCGGTGCAGGGCGAGATCGAGCACGGCCTTGATCGCGTATTCGCCCTTGGCGGAGATTCTCACGATCGTGCGCCTCGCGCGCGGGGACTCAGAGCCCGCGCCCTCGCTCGAGCAGTCGCGCCGCGTCCTTGGCGAAGTACGTGATGACGATGTCGGCGCCGGCCCGCCGGATGGCGGTGAGCGCTTCCATCATCGCGCGCTCCTCGTCGAGCCAGCCGAGGCGCCCCGCCGCCTTGATCATGGCGTACTCGCCGGAGACGGAATAGGCCGCCAGCGGCAGCCCGAACTCCGCCTTCGCGCGGGAGATCACGTCCAGATAGGGCAGCGCCGGCTTCACCATCACGATGTCGGCGCCCTCGTCCACGTCGAGCGCGATCTCGCGCATGGCCTCCACCGCGTTCGCGGGGTCCATCTGGTACGAGCGACGATCCCCGAACTGGGGCGCCGATTCCGCCGCGTCCCGGAACGGTCCGTAGAAGCTCGAGGCGTACTTCGCGGAATAGGCGAGGATCGGGGTCTCCACGTACGCCGCCTCGTCGAGCGCTTCCCGGATGGCGGCCACGCGTCCGTCCATCATGTCCGAAGGCGCCACCATGTCCGCTCCCGCCTCCGCGTGGGACACGGCCGTGCGCGCGATTAGCTCGAGCGTGGGATCGTTCCGGACGGTGCCGTCCTCCACCACCCCGCAGTGCCCGTGGCTCGTGTACTGGCACAGGCAGACGTCGGTGATGACGAGAAGATCGGGAACGGTGTCCTTCACCGCGCGCACCGCTTGCTGCACGATGCCGTCGTCGGCGTAGGCTTCGCTTCCGCGGGGATCCTTGCCGTGCGGCACCCCGAACAGCAGCACGGCGGGGATGCCCATACCGGCCACGTCCTTCGCCTCCTTCGTCAGCTCGTCCACGGACAGGCGCGCCTGCCCCGGCATGGACGCGATCGTGTCCCGCACGCCGCGCCCGTGCACGACGAACAGCGGATGGACGAGGTCGTCGACGGCGAGGGTGGTTTCGCGCACGAGCTTGCGCAAGAGCGCCTTCTCGCGGAGGCGCCGCGGACGGAAGAGAGGATGGGGCATCATTCGCTCCTTCTGCCGCGCCGCCCCGCCGGCGGCACGCGTGAGAAGTGATGGGCGATGGCGCGCGCGAGCGCGGGGATCGTGTATTCGGCGGGCATGACGTGAGTGAGGAGGCCGTACTCGGCGGCGGTGGCGGCGGTGACGGGGCCGATGGACGCGATCGTCACCGACGACAGCCAGGCGCGACGCTCGGCGTCCGTCAGGAGCTCCGCGAAGTTCCGCGCGGTGGACGAGCTCGTGAAGGTCACGGCGTCGACGGCGCCCGCCGCCAGGGCCGCGCGCAAACGAGCCGCGCCCGCCTCCTCGCGCCGCGTGGTGTAGGCGGGGACCTCCGTCACGAGCGCGCCCAGCGCCTTGAGGCCGCCCACGAGCACGTCACGCGTCTGCGCCGCCCGGGGCAGGAGCACGCGGTCGCCGGCCGCGATGTGCCCGCGCAGGCGCTCGATCAACCCTTCCGCGCGGTACTCGCCGGGAACGACCGCGACGCGCACGCCGTGCTCGGCGAGGGCATCGGCGGTGGCGGGGCCGATGGCGGCCACACGCACGCGCTCGAGTGCTGTCCAGCCGAGCCGCCGCCCGCCCAATCGGCGGTCGACCATCGCGACGCCGTTGACGCTCGTGAAGATCACCCACGCGAAGGTCTCGAGGGCGGCGAGCGCGGTGTCGAGCGGCTCCCATGACGGGGGCGCCTCGATGACAATGGTCGGCGTTTCGAGCACGCGGGCGCCCGCCGCCTCCAGGAGGTCCACGAAGCGCTGGGCCTGGGCGGCCGCGCGCGTGACCACGATCGTGCGGCCGTGCAGCGGACGTTCGTCGCGCACCGGGTTCACACGCGCCACGTCATCGCCCTCCCGGAGCGAGGGCGGTCACGGATGCCGCTCCCCGCGCGAGGAGCATCTCCGCCACGCGACGGCCGAGGGCCTCCGGCTCGCTCGCGGAGGCGGTCTCGGCGGCGCGGAGGACGCGACGTCCGTCCTCGCTCGCCACCACGGCGTCCATGCGGATCGTGTGCGCGGTCGGGAGCGTGGCGTGGGCGGCGAGCGGCGTCGTGCACGACCCGCCGAGGCGCTGGAGGAACGCGCGCTCGGCGAGCGCCGCGCGCCGGGTGGCGGGGTGATCGAGGGCCGCCATCGCGTCGAGCGTGGCGCGGTCGTCGGCGCGGACCTCGATGGCGAGCGTGCCCTGGCCGACGGCGGGGACGAAGACCTCGACGGCGAGCGGCTGCGCGTGGGCGGGCGTCAGATGGAGACGACGAAGCCCCGCCGCGGCCACGATGATGGCGTCGCAGACCCCGGCGCCGAGCTTGCGGAGTCGGGTGTCGACGTTGCCGCGCAGCGGCTCCACGACGAGGTCGTCGCGCACGGCGAGGGCGATGGCCCGCCGCCGCGGGCTCGACGTCCCCAGGACAGCGCCCTTGGGCAGATCCTCGAGGCCGCCGCCGTCGCGGGTGACGAGGACATCGTGGGCCGCCTCGCGCGCGGGAAACGCGGCCAGGCAGAGACCGTCGGGAGTGACGGCGGGCAGGTCCTTGAGGCTGTGAACGGCGACGTCGACGGCGCCGCGCAGCAGCCACTCCTCGATCTCGCGCACGAACAGCCCTTTGCCGCCCACGAGGTCGAGGCGCGCCTCCGCCAAGCGATCGCCCTCGGTGCGGATGGGAACGATGGTCACGGGGACGCCGGCCGCGCGCAGGGGCGCCGCCACCACCTCCGCCTGGGCGAGCGCGAGCGGGCTGCCGCGAGTGCCGATGCGGATCACGTCGATCGCCCGAGCCCGAACAGCTCGTGCACGAGCTCCGTCCACGAGCGGCCCGTCCCCGCCCGCGACGACTCCTTGAGCTTGGTGATGGGTGAATGCAGGATCTTGTTCACGATGGCGGCGGAGAGAGCATCGATGGCCTGCCGCGTCTCCGGCGACGCGTCGGGCAACCGCGCCAGCGTCCGGCGCACCTCGGTCACGCGGATCGCCTCCAGGCGCTCCCGCAGCGACACGATGGTGGGGATCACGTCGGCGTCCCGCTGCCGCGCGAGGAACTTCCCGACCTCGCGCTCCACGAGGACATCGGCGCGCTGCGCCTCCCGCGATCGCTCCCGGAGGTTGGCGTCCACGACCTGGCGGAGATCGTCGATGTCGTAGCAGTAGACGTCCTCGAGGGTGTCGACGCTCGCCTCCACGTCGCGCGGGACCGCGATGTCGATGAAGAAGAGCGGCCGCGCGCCGCGCTCGTGCATGATCCGCTGCACAGCCGCGCGGTGGATGAGCGGCTCCGGCGCCCCCGTGGAGGTGACGACGATGTCGACGGCGGCCATGGCCGTCACCAGCTCGTCGAACGGCACCGGCGTGCCGGAGAGCGCGCGCGCCATGTCCTGCGCACGCGCCCACGTTCGGTTTGCCACGTAGATGGGGAAGGCGCCCTGCTCCACGAGATGGCGGGCGGCGAGCTCGCCCATCTTTCCCGCTCCCACCAGCAACACCGCCCGCCCCGAGAGCTGCGCGAAGATCTTCTTGGCGAGCTCGACGGCGGCGAACGACACCGACACCGCGTGGCGCGCGATCTCCGTCTCCGTCCGCACCTTCTTGGCGACGGCGAACGCCTGCGTGAACAGCGTGTGCAGCACCGGTCCCACCGTCTCGCACGACCGCGCGAGCGCGAAGGCGTCCTTCACCTGCCCCAGGATCTGCGGCTCCCCGATCAGCATGGAATCGAGGCTGGAGGCGACGCGGAAGGCGTGACGGACGGCATCGGTGCCGAGGTGCGTATAAAGGTAGGGCTCGATCGCCGGGAGCCGCACGCCCCGCTGCTGGCAGAGATGACGAAACGCGGTCGCGCGCGCTTCGCCGGGCGCGTCGGCCACGCCGTAGACCTCGACCCGGTTGCAGGTGGCGAGCACCACCGCCTCCGCGAGGGCGCCGCTGGCCTGGATGTCGTGCAGCACCTCGCGGAGCTTGTCGTCCTCCACCGCGAGCTGCTCGCGCACGTCGACGGCGGCCGTGCGGTGACTGAGACCACTCACGAAGAGGGGCATCAGGACCCGTGCCTTCCGGGGAGGAAGAGGCCGGCGCCCAGGGTCAGCACGAGCGCGAGGAACCCGAAGACCGCGAAGTAGGCGGCGCGGCGCCCGTGCCACCCGCCCGCGGCGCGGCCCGCCAGCGTTCCGGCGTAGATGATCCACGCCACCAGCGAGAAGATCGCCATGGGATCGGTGGTGAAGACGCTGCCCCACGCGACCTGCGCCCACACCGCGCCCAGGATCAGACCGGTCGTGAGAAACGGAAACCCGAGGGCGAGCGTGCGATAGGAGAGTCGGTCGAGCGTGTCCAGCGCCGGCAACCGGTAGTAGAACGCGCCCGGCCGCTTGGCCTTGAGCTGCCGCTCCTGGAGCAGATACATGATGGCGCCCGCGAAGTTCAGGACGAAAGCGGCGATCCCGATCAGCGCGAGCGCGATGTGGACCCACACCCAGGCGCCGCCGAGCGTCGGACCCATCGAGTCGAGGCCGGGGCGCGCCGTGACCGACTTGAGACTGAGGACGACCACGATCGGTAACACGAACGCGGGCAAGACGCGGAGCTGATACTGCCGCTCCGCCCACAGGGCGAGGAGCACGATCACCCACACCGCCACCGAGATCGCCCCCGGCAGCGTGCCGAAGGGGGGACGAGCGGACTCCATGGCGAGCGCGACGAGAGCGATGGTGTGGCAGGCCCACGCCCCGACGGTCGCGGCCGCCCCGAGCCGGTGGATCAGCTCCTCTCGCTGAATCAGGTACGCCAGCGCGAGGCCGGTGGCGCAGATGTAACCGACGAGCGCGACGTTGAGCAGGACTGGATGCATGGCTAGTAACAGGCGAGCGCAGTTTACCACAATTCCGATGCGTATATGGCGACGGGGGTCAGCGGTGGACGGCGCCACCTCCGTGCGCCACGTCGACGAGGGAGGGAACGGGTCGCCAGTAGCCGGCGCCGCGCGCGGCGACGTCGAAGTGCGGCGAGCCCCAGTCCTCTACGAGCGACCCGCCGCCATTCCAGCGCAGCCGGCGGTCGAGCTCCTTCACATAGCCGCCGCACGCCTTGCACGCGACGATCGCGTAGCCCTCTTCGCCGGGGCCGGGGTCCAGGCGCACCGCGTCGCGTGAATCGTGAGTGCCGCAGAGCGGACACTGGAGCCGCGGGAACGGCCAGGCGCCGCCGCAGAGGTGACAGGCGAGGCGCCGCTGGCCATTCTCGACGATGTCGCCGAACGCGGGCGGGCCGCCGCAGAAGGGGCAGACGCCGAGCTGCCACGTGCCCTCCTCGAGTCGAGGCTGCACCTCCGCGAAGTACGTCTCCAGGAACGGAGGGAGACTCGCGGCGGCCAGAAACGCCGCCAGCTCGCGGCCGAGCCCGACGCTCTCCACGAGCGCAGCGCTGCCGACCTGGCCTTTCGCGGGAAAGAAGTCGGCGGGAGTGACCGCGCCGCGATCCCATGCCTCACCGAGACGCTCCAGGGCGGGACCGGCGTCGTGGACCACCGGCGACACGAGGTCGACGACGGCGCCGAGGACGTCTTCCATCGCGCGCGCCGTCAGCGCGGGCGGCGCCGTCGCCAGGAGCGGAATGCCGCGCTCCCAGTGCTCCGCGCATTCCGCGCCCTTCCACCGCAGCGGTGCGATCGACGGTGAGGCCGCCGCCCACACGTCGATGAGCGCGTCGTAGAAGCCGAGGCTGGACCGGAAGGAGGGGCGACGAGCGAGGAGATCCCGCCACTGCTCGCGGAGGGCCGGGCCCCGCACGCTCACCATGGCGGGATGGCCGCCACGATGGCGAGCGGGGCCTCGGGCATCGTCACGCCTGTATCGACATCAGCACCACGTACCGCAGCAGGAACCCGCCGGTGAGGACCAGCAGCGCCGCGAGGGCGCCGAGAGGCCTCACCCGGTGCGCGACGAGATCGATCAAGAGCGGGATGACGAGGCCCACGACCACGAGCCCGCCCCAGAACAGCGGCGCGAAGTGGCCGCGCACGATGGGATCGGCGGCGGACCCGAGGAGCGCGATGAAGGCCGCCAGCATGATCAGCTCGATCACCATCGAGTAGCGATCGGCCCGCTTCACCTTGCCGAGACCTTCGCCGCCCATGAGGAAGAGGATGAGCGAGATGGCCGCCATGCCGGTGGACGCGCCGGAGGCGAGGAAGAGCGCGCCCATCAACCGCGACTGGCTCCAGAACGGCAACGCGGTGTTGCTGAGGAGCACCCCCGTGTAGCTGGCGAGGAAGAAGCCGAAGAACATGCCCACCAGCCCCACCTTCCGGCGCAGCGCGATCGCGCGCTCCGTACCGGAGAGGCTCAGGACCGACGACACGAAGGCGAACATGCCGAAGGCGCCTACCACCCAGGCGCCGAGCGACATCGGATCCGAGAACTTGAGCACGCGCAGCATGTTGAGGAACCGCAGAGGCACGCCGAGGTCGGCGATGAGGAGCAGACCACAGGCGGCCACGAGCGGAAGCGACAGGAGATACCCGACGGTGGCCGTGCGCCGGTCACGCAGGCTGCCGAAGTTGTCCGCGATGGCGGCGGTGAAGTAGGCTCCGCCCGCGATGCCACCGAGGAAGAAGTACAGCACGATCATCATCTCCCAGCCCGGGGTCTTAAGCATGGTCATCCCCGTTCCGCCCGCGCTCGCGGAAGGCAAGCAGCGCGCCGAGGCCGACCACGAGGGCGGACCCGATCGACAGCAGGGAGTCGACGACGATGTTGCGCTGCGGCAGCTTGGGGTCCGCCGGTAAATTGTAGGTCGCAGGCTTCGACAACAGCAGGAAGAATGCGTTGAGCCCGCCCAGGAATCCATTCTGGTCGGCGCCGTAGAGCTGAGCCTCCTTGAAGCCCATCGTCTTCAGCGTCTCCACGCGCTTCTGCGCCTTCGTCATGAGCTCGTCGCGGAACCCGAACTGGATGGATTCCGTGGGGCACGCCTTGGCGCAGGCGGGCCCGAGCCCGTTGTGGATGCGGTCGTCACAGAACGTGCACTTGCGGGCGGTCCCCGTGTCGTGATTGAAGCTCACGACGCCGAACGGGCACGACGACACGCAGTAGCGGCATCCGTTGCACGTGTCCTGGTTGATGTTGACGGTGCCGAACTCGGTGCGATAGATGGCGCCGGTGGGGCAGGCGTCGAGGCAGCCGGCCTGGGCGCAGTGCTTGCAGACGTCGGACATGAGGAGCCAGGCGAGATCGCCGTTCGGCTTCGGCTCCTCGACGAACCGCACGAGACGGAAGGTCTTGTCCGAGAAGTGCTCGTGGTTCTGGTAGGTGCCCGTCCATTCCGGCACCTCCATTCCCAGCTCGTTCCACTGCTTGCACGCCACCTGACAGGCGCGACACCCGATGCAGAGTGACGTGTCCGTGAACATCGCGAGCGTGCGGGCCATGACTACACCACCCCCTTCTTCACGTTGCAGACGAAG
>DASXSB010000011.1:0-61674 GCA_036506275.1 Candidatus Methylomirabilota bacterium
GCTCGTTGACGTGCACCTTGCCCCCGTCGCAGGCGGCGGCGGCGAGGGTGCGCGTCTTGAAGACACGCGCCGCCCACAGCCATTTATCGAGCCGGAGCGTCTCCTCCTCGCGCCGCACGTCCGGACGGTATCATAGGACTCGGGGCGGGCTTGCCGCCGCCCGGGAAAGACACCATGCTCTTGCCACTGAGCTTCCACCGGCGCCGGTCGCGCCCGTCGGCGCTGATCCCCTCTGCGCTCGTGTCGACGGCGATGGCGGCCCTGCTGCTAGCGGCCACCGTGCTCGCCGCCGATCAAGTCGTGATCGAAGACTGGTCGAAGTACGCCGTGGGCACGAAGGGTGTCCCCGGGGACTGGAAGACGCAGAACTGGGGCAAGGCGACGTACGACTTCGCCGTGGTCGAGATCGACGGCAAGAGGGCGCTGCACCTCAAGAGCGTCGACGAAAGCTCCACCATCGTGAAGGACATCAAGGGCAAGGTGCGCCTGAAGGAAACGCCGGTGCTCGAGTGGCGCTGGCGCATGGTCACGCTTCCGAAGGGCGGCGACTCCCGCAGCAAGGCCACCGACGACCAGGCCGGGCAGATCTACGTGGTGTGGCCACGATTCCCCGAGAGCGTGCGTTCCCGGATCATCGGCTACGTCTGGGACACGACGGCGCCCGCGGGGACCGTGGTGAAGAGCGAGAAAACGGGAGCGGTGACGTACGTGGTCGTGCGCTCCGGCACCGCCGACGTCGGCAAGTGGATGACGGAGCGTCGCAACATCGCCGAGGACTACCGGAAGGTCTACGGCGAGCCCCCTGATGATCCGGGCGCCGTCTCGATCAGCATCGACTCGAACGACACGCAGTCCACGGCCGAGTCGTACATGGGCGCGATCATCTTCACGCGCCCCTGACGTCCTTTCGGCGACCGGCTCCGCCCCGCCCCCGCGACCTCTGAACCACACGCGCCTGCCGGCCTGACATTGGCGGGCGCAGCGGCGCCGTCCTGGCATCCCGTTCCCCCCCGAGACCGCTCAAGTGCGTGTCATTCCGCGGAGAGAGGCCTGGCACATTGTTTGTAGCGGCACGCGGTGCGGAGTCGGCGCCGCGGGCTCGGGTCGCGCCGCGCGCTCCGCACGTCGCACCCGGGACGACGACAATGACCCCCACACTCTGGCGGCTCGTGCTGGCGGTGGCGCTCGTGCACGGTGCCGTCGGTCATGCGAGCGCCGCCAACTCCCTCGAGGCAGGGCGCCGCGCCCTCGCTCAGGGCGACCTCCGCGAAGCACAGCGTCGGTTTCGGGCCGCCGTCGCCGAGACACCCGCCGATCCCGCCGGCCATCTCGGACGCGGCGAGGCGTCGGAGGCGCTCGGCGACTTCGGTGAGGCGCTGGAGGCGTACCAGGCGGCGGCGCGCCTCGCCCCCGGACCGCGCACGCAGCACTACGTGGGCGCCCTCGCCGCGCGCATGGGCCGGCTCGACGTCGCCGTGGCCGCGCTCACCGACAGCGCCGGAAGCTCCTTCCCCCGCCGCGTGCGGCAATCGATCAACACGGGCGGCACGGCCTGGGCCGATTGTTTCGAGCCCACCCGCGCGCTGGTGACGTGCACGGGCGTGGCCGTGAGCACGAGCGTGATCGATTTCCAGAGTCATCCCGACGCCGCCCAGGACCTGTTCCGGATTCTCGTGGAAGCGGGCACGCGCGAGGGTGCCCTCGGCATCGCGCGCAGCCAGGGCTGGGTGCGGGAGGGCGTGGACTACTGCGACGCGCACAAGGCGGGGCTGCCGCGGGAGACGGCGGGACTGCTCGCCATGCTCCTCCAGCCCGATCGCGCCGACTGCGCGGTCGACGTGGGAAAGGAGCTCACGGAAGCAGGCCTCACGCGACTCGCCCGGCGTGTCCTCCTCGACCGCATCCAGCACTCCGGGAGCGCCGACGTCCGCACCGCCACCGCCGCCTTCCTGCGTCACCGTCTGCCCGCCCACGACGTCGCCAAGCTCGCGGAGTCGCTCAACGTGGTCGGCTACAACCTCCAGAACCACTACCGGTTGAACGGTGAAGCGGAGGGCGTCTATCGGCGCGCCATCGCCGCCGATCCCCGGTTCTCGTGGCCGTACCAGAACATCGGTCGCCTCTATCTCCTCCAGAACGCCAACGAGAAGGCCATCGGCTGGCTGCGACAAGCCGTCGCCGCCAACCCCGATCATTTCCGCGCGCAGTTCAACCTGGGCGTGGCGGCGGAGCGGCTCCAGCGCTGGGACGAGGCGGCGGGCGCGTTTCGCCGGGCCGTCGAGCTGAACGTGGACGACGCCGACGGCCACGCTCGCCTCGGCTGGGTGCTCCTCAAGCTCGACCAGGAGACGGAGGCCGTGCGCGAGCTCTACACGGCGGTCCGCCTGAACCCCGCGCTGGCGGAGGAGCGCCGGTTCCTCGACCGAAAGCTCGGCGCAGATGCACGGCTCCGGCCCATCGGCCGCTGACGTCGTCGGTCGTCGGTGGCGAACGCAAGGGAAGGAGGCGACATGAGACGGCTGGTCTCGGGAGCGGCGGCCATCTCCCTCGCGCTGGGGATGCTCGCCGCGTGCAACATGCTCACGGGCAAGGACGATGCGGACGCGGTGGCGCGCCAGCTCTACGGCTCGCTCCAGCACGGTGACTACGAGCGCGCGGTCTCGTTCTACTCGCCGCGGTTCTTCGAGAAGACGCCGAAGGACGACTGGGTCAAGAACTTGAAGACGGTCTCGTCACGCCTCGGGGACCTTCGAGAATTCCAGCTCCAGACGTGGAACGTGCAGAAGAACGTGGGCACCGGCGCCGCCGGGACCTTCTATCAGCTCCAGTATCGGGTGACGTACGCGCGCTATCCCGCTACGGAGACGCTCGTGCTCTACCGGCCGCTGAGCGGAGGCGACATCAAGGTGCTCGGCCACCAGATCAACTCGGAAGGCTTCCTCAGGTGATGTTGATGTGAACGGTGCGCGTGCCCGCCGGCGCTTGCTTCGGCAGCACGATGTCGAGCACGCCGTTCTTGAACTGAGCTTTGGCCGCGTTCTTGTTCACGGTGGTGGGAAGCGGCACCGTCCGCTCGAAGTGCCCGTAGGGAATTTCCTGCCAGTGGACCACCGTGCGGTCGCCCCACTTGTTGCCGGGACCGCCCGTCTCTCCGGTGAGCGTCACGGTGTCTTCTGCGATCGTGAGCGACAGCGACGCGCCGTCGGCGCCCGGCACCGCCATGCGGACGATGACGGTCTCGGCCGTCTCGTAGAGATCGACGGGAGGCCCCGTCTCACCCGCCCGTTGCCACGCACGCGCGAGCGCGAAGGGATCGAGGATGTTTCTCATGATGTACCTCCCGCGGGCGCTGGCTGAAGGGCGGTTTCGCGACGCGCGGATTATAGCATCGCCGTCGCCACCCGCGTTTCAGACGCGAGTGTGAACCCACGCCGAGACCGTGAGCAACACCGAAAGCTCGGCCATCTCCACCGCCGCCCCCAGCACATCCCCGGTGGTGCCGCCGAGCCGCGTGGTGAAGAACCGCCCGAGCGCGACGGCGGCGAGCGTCGCCACCGCGGTCGCCACCACCCCCGCCACGCCGAGCGACGCCACCGCTGTTGCGAGCGCGAGGAGCAGCGCGACGGCGGGCGCCCACGCGGCCACGTCGCGCCCGAACACGACACCCATTCCCTCCGTGCGGGCGCTCGGAAAGAGCCGCGCCAGGAGTGGGGGCGCTGCGCGCGCGATGGCGGGCGCGGCGAGCAAGGTCTCCCAGCGAGCGGGGCTCGGCAGCTCCGCCACCGCCGCCAGCTCGAGGAGCAGGAAAAGGATGAGCCCGATGGCGCCGAAAGCGCCGATCCGGCTGTCGCGCATGATCGCGAGCCGATGCCCGGAGTCGCGCCCGAGGAGGCCGTCGAGGCAATCGGCGAGGCCGTCGAGGTGGAGGCCGCCGGTGAGGAGCTTCCACGCCGTGACCGTAAGAAGCGCCGACAGGAGCACCGGAAACAGGCGAGTTGTGAGGCGATCCACGGCGACGAGGAGGATGCCGATGAGGAGACCGATGACGGGGAACCACGGCGCCGCCGCTCCGAGGCCCGTGAGAGGGGCGCCCGATCCGCCCGGGAGCGGCACGATCGTGAGATATCGTGCCGCCCGTAGGAGCCCGTTCACGCGGCGCATGCTAGCATGTTGCGCTTGACGCCCGCCCGTCCGCCTGCGTAGGCTCGATAAAGGAGCCGATCGCAACCCACCCGGCCCAATCACCTCGCACGCGACGCGGAGGCGCTATGCCAAGCGGATATCAGATTCCAGTCGTGTTCAACGATGGCCGGGGGGCCTTCAAGCAGGTACCGAACCCGCGCGCGTACATGGACCCCGCCGATCCCTCGCGCTCGATCGAGCCCTCCCGATACACGTGGCACACCGTCGTCACCGCCCGTACACCCACCAACAACAAGAAGACCTCCACGGATGAGATCACCCGCCTCACCGACGAGGCGGAGGAGCTGTTCGCCCGCAGCGAGCGCGTGCACGACCTGGTCGCGCTCATCAGCGGGATGCCCGTCCACCTCCGCACGAACTCGACGCACCTCGCGAACTTCTGGGGCCAGAACTGGTACCTGGGCGACCTCACGGAGGTCCAGGAGCGCCTGGGGAAGAACTTCATCACGATTCGCGCCGCCCTCGATCCCACGCGAGATCTCCGCAAGGTCGAGGTGCGCCGCGAGCTGATGCCGACCTCCGCCGCCTACTTCTGCCCCGAGAACCGCCAGATCGTGTTCCACAACACCGATTACTACGGGCAGTGCAAGTCGTGGGCGCTGGGGGCGGCCGGCGTCGGCCTCGCCGATTTCAAGATCCACTCCTGCCACGGCGCCGCCGTCGAGATCGACAAGGTCGGCGTCGTCGTCATCGCGCCCACCGGGACCGGCAAGTCGACGTACACGAACTGGCTCGCCCAGCACGGCAGCATCAATTCCGACGACTGGGTGTACATCCAGCAGAAGGGTGACCAGTTCTGGGCGAACCCGGCCGAGCGCTACATCTACGTGCGCTCGAACGTGGTGAAGGACAATCCCGAGAACGGCGACGATCCGAAGCTCGTCACCGTCGATCCCGTGATGCGACGGCAGTACGAGATCTTCGAGCGCTGCCCGGCCGAGAACGTCCCCCTCGAGAACGGACGGCGCGTCTACAACAAGATCCCGAACTCGCGCGTGCTCATCAATCCCGCCGACATCTCGCCCATGAACTACGGAACGCCCATCAAGCTGATCGTGCTTCTCCGCCGCGACGACACCAGCCCCTACGTGCAGGAGCTCTCCACCGCGGAGGCGATCGCCGTCCTCAAGAAGGGCGAGTTCATGGTGGCGCCGGGCGCGACCATCTATCCGGAGGAGATCGGCACCCTCAAGAACGAGTCCTGGTACAACCCGTACCTGCTCGCCCCCGACGACGACTTCGAGGCGGAGCGGTTCGCGGCCGTGAAAGAGCGCGGGGGCGCGAAGTACGTCATCATCAACACGTCGTCGATCTACGCGAAGAAGGGCAAGAACGGGAAGCCGGACCTGAACGAGCTCATCGACCGCACCGGCAAGAAGATCCTCGAGTACGTCGGCCAGTACTCGGGCAAGCGCTACTAGCCGCTACTTCTTCCCGCCCTGCGCCTTGCGCGCCACCGCGCGCGCGGGCGCGGCTTCCGCCGCCTTCCCCGCCTTCGCTGCCGGCTTGCGCGGCGTGGCCGGACGCTTGGCGAGGCTCTGTCGAAGCGCGTCCATGAGATCGACGACCTGGGCGCGCGGCGCGCGGGGACCGGCGGCGGCCGCCTCCTTGCCCTCGACCTTGCTCTCGAGGAACTCGAGCACGCGCTGCCGGTATTCGTCGTGATAACGGTCGGGCTTGAACTCGCCCTCCGACAGGCCCTCGATGAGCTGGCCGGCGAGCTTCAGCTCGGCGTCGGTCGTCTTCACGGACTGCCCCTTGTCGATCTCGCCGAAGTTCCGCACCTCGTCCGCGAAGAACATCGTGTGCAGCATGAGCCCGCCCTGGGCGGGGCGGATGAGGACCAGGCTCTCCTTGCCGCGCATGACGACCTTGGCGAGCGCCACCCGCTCCCCTTGCGCCATGGCGTCGGCGAGGAGACGGTACGGCTTCTCGCCGCCCTTGTCGGGCCCGAGATAGTACGACTTCTCGAAATAGATGGGATCGACGTCGGCGAGCGGGACGAACTCCGCGATGTCGATGGCGCTCGACGCCTCACCCTCCAGTCCCTTCAGCTCCTCGTCGGTGATGCGAACGTACTGGTTCTTCGAATGCTCGTATCCCCGCACGAGCTCGGAGCGCTCGACGACCACGTTGCACTCGGGACAGAGGTTCTGCTGCCGGATGCGGGAGCCGCACTTCGCATGAAGCAGGTTGAAGGCGACGTTCTGAGACGCCGTCGCCGAATAGAGCCGGACGGGAATGGCGACCAGCCCGAACGAAATCGTCAGCGACCCGAGCGAATGTGGAGGCATGGGGCAGACGTTACCAGACTTTGCCGGCGCCCACGAAGCATCACGGACCACCCCAGTGCTTGCGGTGGCGAGACGCGCTGTGCACTAGGCGGCCGGTTCGCGGTGCGGTGTCGGGATAGCGACAGTTGACCATGCGCGCGGACGGTGCTAGTGGTCGGGGCCGCCGAAGGGACGCTCCGTGCGCGTCCGGCGGCGTCGCGCAACGCAGGGTTGTTGTCGTCTCCATGGCCAGAAAGGAGTCGATCGATGCCCCGCTCCCTCCCCGTACTGTTCGTTCTCCTCACCATCGTGCTCGCGCCCGTGTCCACGTTCGCGGCCGGCGTGCAGGCGCTCTTCGACATCGACTCGCCCGCCGCCGCGCCGTTCCCGAGCGACCATTTCACGGTTCCCGACGGCACGCAGAACACGGGCCGGCGCGTGAACTTACCGCTGCCGAACTGCGCAACGCACCCGTCGGATTGCAACGACATCGCAGTCATCAACGAGCTCGACGGCTTCAACAACCAGACGCGGCTGTCGATTCCGTTCAGTGGTCCCATCGATCCCGCGACGGTGACGAGCGACACGGTCTTCTTGATCTCGCTCGGGAGCACGCTCGCGGGCGGCGCGCCCGGCGGAAAGATCGTGGGGATCAACCAGGTGGTGTGGGATCCCGCGACGAATACCGTGCACGTGGAGTCCGACGAGTTCTTGAACCAGCACACGCGCTATGCCCTCGTGGTGACCGACGGCATCCGCGACGCCGTCGGCGATCCCGTCGAGGTGGGCGCATTCGCCCGCTTCCGTCATGACCTCAACTTCGGCCAGACGCACGACAAGGATTTGAAGGAGTACCGCAAGGCGCTCCTCGACGCGCTGGCGGCGTCCGGGGCCGCGCGGCAGCACGTGGTCGCCCTCAGCGTCTTCACGACGCAGAGCACCACCGCCGTCCTCGAGAAGATCCGCGATCAGATCAAGGGAAACAAACCGGCGGCGGCGCGATTCGATCTCGGCCCCGGCGGCTCCACCACGATCTTCCCGGTGTCGACGGTGACGGGCATCGCGCGCAACCAGCAGATCAACGTGGGGGGAGCGCTCACGGTGGCCCCCGCCCCCTTCTCCTTCCTGCAAGTGGTACCGCCGGGTGGCGTCGTCCCGCCCGTCGGTGCCGTCGCCTTCGGGAAATATTCCTCGCCGGACTACGAGACGGGCACCAAGTTCATCCCCGCCGTGGGAACGCGCACGGGCACGCCCGTGGTGCAGTCGCTCAACGACGTCTACTTCAACTTGTTCCTTCCCGCCGGCACCCCGCCCGCGCTCGGCTGGCCCGTCGCGATCTTCGGCCACGGCTTCGGCGACAGCAAGGACAACAGCCCGTTCGTGGTGGCGTCCACGCTTGCCGCCAACGGCATCGCCACCATCGCCATCAACGTGGTCGGACACGGGCGCGGGGCCGCCAGCACCCTCACCGTGATCCGCAGCGCTGCCAACGGCGGCCCCGTCACGTTCCTGGCGGGAGGGCGGGGGATCGACCAGAACGGCAACAACGTGATCGACAGCACGGAGGGCAGCAGCGCGGTGCCGCCGCGCGACATCATCAGCAGTCGCGATGGTCTTCGTCAGACCGTCGTCGACCTGATGCAGCTCACGCGCGTGATCGAAACCGGTGGGATCCCTGGCCTCGACGGCTCTCGCATCTATTATTTCGGGCAATCCTTCGGCGGGATCTACGGCGTCATGTTCCTCGGCGTGGAGCCGAGCGTCCGGCTCGGCGTTCCCAACGTGCCGGGCGGCGCCATCATCGAGATCGCGCGCCTGAGTCCCGTGTTCCGACCGCTCGTCGGCGCGGCCCTCCACTTCCGCGTTCCCGCGCTCGACAACCTGCCGCCCACGGTAATCTCGCCGACGCTCACCGTCTTCAACTTCAACGAGCAGATCCCGCTGCGTGATCAGCCGCCGCTGGCGGCGACCTTCCCGGGCGCCCTCGCGATCCAGACCGTCATCGAGAACACGGAATGGGTGTCGCAGGCGGGCAACCCCGTCGCCTATGCGCCGCATCTCCGAAGCGCGCCGCTCCCCGGGGTGCCGGCCAAGCAGGTCATCATCCAGTTTGCCAAGGGCGACCAGACGGTGCCGAACCCGACGGCGACGGCCATCCTGCGCGCCGGTGATCTCGCCGACCGCGCGACGTTCTTTCGAAACGACATCGCGTTCGGCGTGTTCGCGGCCACCCCGCCCCCGAACCCGATTCCGAAGAACCCGCACACGTTCTTGACGAACTTCGTGACGGGTACGACGATCAACCCCGTCACCAGCGCCATCGCCCTCGAGGCCCAGCAGCAGATCGCGACGTTCTTCGCGACGGAGTTCGTCCTGGGCGGGCCCATCGTGATCGATCCGGACAGTCTCGGCTTGTTGGCGGCGGTGCTGAACAGTCTCGGCCTGAACCCCACGACCCAGGTGTTCGAGACCCCGATCGTGCCGCCGCTGCCGGAGACGCTGAACTTCATCCCGTAGGCGGCCGTCCACGCGCCTTCGCGGCCGGGAGTGGCCCGCGCGCCATTCCCGGCCGCTTCATTTCTCGAGCGACGCCGTGGGGACGCTCGCGGCTACACCGGATAGACGCCGTTGCGGCGAGGTGGGAAGTCGTGGACCTTGGTGGCGGCGTAGGCGAGGCGCTTCACGAGCTCGCCGCGCAGGGCGCCGCCGGGAACGATGTCGTCCACGACCATCTCGGAGGCGAGCTTGTAGACGTCGACGTCCTCCGCGTACTCGTCGCGCTTCTTCTTCACGTAGGCCGCGCGCTCGCTCTCGGGCAGCTCCATGATCTTGTTGTAGTAGACCGCGTTCACGGCGGGCTCGGGGCCCATGATCGCGATCTGGCCCTGCGGCAGCGACACGGTAGCGTCCGGCTCGAAGGCGGGGCCGCACATCGCGTAGAGTCCCGCCCCGTAGCACTTGCGGACGATGACGGAGATCTTCGGCACCGTCGCTTGCGAGGTGGCGAAGATCATCTTGGCCCCGTGGCGGATGATGCCCTCGCGCTCCACCTTGGTCCCCACCATGAAACCGGCCACGTCGGCGAGATAGACGAGCGGGATGTTGTACGCGTTGCAGAGCCAGATGAAGCGGGCGGCCTTGTCGGACGAATCGACGAACAGCACGCCGCCCTTCACCTTCGGCTGATTGGCGACGATCCCCACCGCCCGCCCGCCGATGCGCGCCAGACCCACGATGATCTCGGCCGCGAACATGCGCTTGATCTCGAACCAGGAGCCGGCGTCGATGACGCGATCGATGACCTCGTACATGTCGAAGTACTTGCGCTGGTCGTACGGCACGATCTCCTCGATCGCGCGGCCCGGCTTCGGTTCCGCCGCCTCGCGCTCGGGCGGCCGCTCACGATGCGACGGCGGCATGTACGCGAGATAGCGCTTGGCCAGCTCGATCGCTTCCTCGTCGGAGCCGGCGAGCACGTCGCCGCATCCCGACACCGTGCAGTGCATGCGGGCGCCGCCCAGCTCCTCGAGCGTCGTCTTCTCTCCGATCGCCATCTCGACCATGCGCGGGCTGCCGACGTAGAGCGATGCCTTGCCGTCCACCATGATGACGACATCGGTGAGCGCGGGCAGGTACGCGGAGCCCGCCGGGGAGGGGCCAAAAAGGATGCACACCTGCGGCACCACGCCCGAGAGCTGGACCTCGTTGTAGAAGATCCGCCCCGCGTGGAAGCGGCCGGGGAAGATACGGATCTGCTCGGAGATGCGTCCGCCCGCGGCGTCCACGAGGTAGACGAGCGGGATTTGGAGGCGCGCCGCCTTCTCCTGGATGCGCACGATCTTCTGGATCGTCTTCTCGCCCCAGGAGCCGGCCTTCACGGTGTAGTCGTTGGCCATCACGCACACCGGACGCCCGCCCACCGTCCCCACGCCGGTCACGACGCCGTCGGCGGGGGTGTCGGCCTCCTGCGCACGCGCGAACAGCCAGTCCTCTTCGAACTCGGTGCCGGGATCGAGGAGCAGCTTCAGGCGATCGCGGACGAACAGCTTGCCTTCGGCGCGGAGCTTGTCGCGGTACTTGACGTGGCCTTGCTCGATGCGGGCGCGTTCCTTCCAGTACCGCTCCTCACCCTCGGCCACGGTGGCGTCTCCTTCGCGTGCGTCCCGTCAGCGGTCGGGGTTGGGGTTCGCCCACACGATGATGATGAGCACGCCGTCCGCGTGCCGCGGCCCTCCGATCACGGCCGGGCTCCCGGGCGAGGCCTGGATGTGGGTGGTGACCTCGGTGACCCCGTTGCGCGCGAGGCGGACCCGCAGCCGCACCGTCCTCTCCGCCAGCCCCTCCGGCGTGACCTCCAGCTGACGGTCGCCGGGAACCGCCCAGCGCTGGGTGGAGCCGAGCGGCACCTCCGCGCGGTAGCGCTCGAGCGACGTGTACTCGCGATACCGGAAAAGCTGGCGGAGCTTGGGGAGGAACTGCTCGAGCCTCTCGTCGGGGACGGCGGGCGCCACGCGCACGCTCGGGGGGGGCGGCCCATCGCTGGCAAGCAGGACCCGCGCCCCGAACCGCACCACCTGCTGGCCGTAGGCGAGGGGGGCGAAGAGCGCGACGAGGGCGAGGACCACCGCGAGAAGCGGCCCCAGCGCGTCGCGGAGCCGCTTGCGCGCGTTATGTAGACGCGACATGACCGTGCCCATCGGAATACTCAATACCTCGGCGATCTCCCGGTACGACAACCCTTCGAGATCGCTCAACATGATAATCGTCCGGTGATGCTCCGGCAAAGTATCGAGCGCCCTCTGGATGCGTGCGCGCTCCTCGGTGCGGGCGGCGGCGGCGTCGGGCGCCATCGTGCTCGTATCGGCCATCGCACGATCCCAATCCTCCTCCGGCACGCGCTCGGTGCCGAACGCTCGGCCGCGCGCCGCGCGGGCGCGTGCGCGATCGGCGGCCACGTTCATCACGATCCGGAACAGCCACGTATAGAACGCCGACTGTCCGCGGAACCCCGGCAGCGCCTGATAGGCTCGGATGAAGGCTTCCTGGGCGACGTCCCATGCCTCCTCGCGGTCCCTCAAGACGTTGTGCGCGAGCCGCCACACGCGCTGCCGGTACTTTTCCACGAGCGGCTCGAAGGCCGTGAGGTCTCCAGCCTGACAACGCTCGACGAGGGTGCGGTCGTCGATGTCCACGGGGTGGTTGCCGCTCACCCCGCGCCCAACCGCTTAGACGCGGGGATCGCGGGGCCGATTCACGGCGCCGGGCGCCGGGCGGACTCGCGCACGGAAGATCGACCGTTTCGGGAGCGTCCGAGCGACAGCAACGCGTCGAGGCCGAGGAGATAGCTATCGGGCCCGAACCCGGAGATCTGCCCGCGCGCGACGGCGGCGATCACGGAATGCTGACGAAACTCCTCGCGGCCGTGGACGTTGGAGAGATGGACCTCCACCACGGGCAGCCGGATGCCGGCCACCGCATCGCGGAGGGCAACGGAATAATGGGTGAAGGCGCCGGGGTTGAAGACGATGCCGAAGAAGCCTTCCTTCTGAGCGGCCTGCAGCCAGTCGATGAGCTGCCCCTCGATGTTCGACTGCCGGCACTCGACCTTGAGATGACGGATCCGCGCGTGCGCACGGATGCGCCGATCCACCTCGGCGAGGGAAAGCCGACCATAGACGGTCGGTTCGCGCGTGCCGAGCAGATTGAGATTGGGGCCGTGGAGCACGAGCGCGGCGCGCCCCGTCATCGCGCGCAGGATAGCATCAGTGCTCGGGGACGCCGAAGCCCGCGAGCAGCCAATCGGCGGCGCCGAACAGCAGCAATCCGCCGAACACCGTCCATCCGAGAGCGGGACCGCCCTCGCGATTGACCTCGGGAATGAGATCGGACGCCGCCACGTAGATCGTCACTCCCGCCGAGAGCGCGAGTGCCATGCCCACGTACTGCGCGGCGAGCGCGGTGGTGCCGATCGCCCCCAGCAGCGTCAACGCCCCCAGCGTCGCCGCCGCCCCCAGCGCCGTCGTCGGCGACCGTCCGGCGGCGAGCATGATCGACGCCACCGTAAACCCTTCAGGAACCTTGTGCAGGAGCACGGCGATGAAGAGGATGGCGCCGAGGCTGGGAGAGATCATGAAACCGGCGGCGATGGCGACGCCGTCGAAGACGGTGTGGACGCCGAGGCCGAAGACGGCGAGGTACCCCGCCGACGGCCGCAGGAGGGCGTCGCCGTGGATCTCCTCGCCGAAGTGGAAGTGCGGCGCCACCGTGTGCTCGAAGAGATGGACTCCGAAGTATCCGACGAGCACGAAGAGGAACGCGTGGGGGACGTGCGTCGTCTCCGGCAGCATGCGCACGAAGGCGGCCGCGAGCATGAACCCCGCCCCCGCCGCCACGAAGTAGCGGAGGGGGGCCCCGCGGTTTTTATGTGCGCGCGTTACGATCATGGCGCCGGCCACATCCGCGGCAGCAGCGACGGCCGCCAGCGATAGCTGTGCTAACATTGGCCGGAGCATAGCATGGTCACCGAGACGTCCTCTCGGCTCATCGGCGAGCTACTCGTTCAAGAAGGTCTCACCACGCCGGACATGGTGAAGCAGGCGCTCACGCGCACGCAGACCACCGGCGAGCAGCTCGGCGAGGCCCTCATCGCGCTCGGCGCCGTCTCGCGCGACGACGTGCTGAAAGCGCTCGCGCTCCAGCACAACCTGCCCTATCTCTTCCGCGGCGAGCTTCCGTCACCGCTGCCGGTGCTGAAGAACGTCTCGCCGAAGTACCTCCGTCAATACACGGTGTGTCCGGTGTCGGTGGAAGGCCAGACGCTGGTGGTGGCCACCGCCGACCCGCTCAACCCCGTCATCGCCGACGACCTCCGCCAAGTGACGGGCCTCGACGTGAAGATCGTCGTCAGTCCCGCCGACGCCATCACGGAAGCGATCGACCGCACGTACGACGGCGCCGCCACCCCCCTGCAGCGGATCGTGGAAGGAATGGAGGAGGACCGCGGGCCCGACGGCGACGAGGACGTCAATCACCTGCGCGACATGGCGTTCGAGGCGCCGGTGGTGCGCCTCGTGAACCTCCTCGTGGAGAACGCCATCGCCGCCGAAGCCTCCGACATCCACATCGAGCCCTTCGAGGACACGCTGCGCATCCGCTATCGCGTGGACGGCATCCTCTACGATCAGGAAGCGCCGCCGCGCCGGCTCCAGGCCGCCGTCACCTCGCGCATCAAGATCATGGCCGAGATGAACATCGCGGAGCGGCGCCTGCCGCAGGACGGACGCATCCGCGTCACCCTCCACGGCCAGCGCATCGATATCCGCGTCTCCACCATGCCCACCGTGCACGGCGAATCCATCGTGATGCGCCTGCTCCAGCGCTCGAGCGTGTTCTTGCCCCTGGAGAAGCTCGGCTTTCCCGCCGACACCCTGCACCGCTTCGAGCACCTCATCAAGCGCCCGCACGGGATCGTCCTCGTCACGGGGCCCACCGGCTCCGGCAAGACCACCACGCTCTACGGCGCCCTCGACAAGATCAACTCGCCGGACCGCAAGATCATCACCGTCGAGGATCCCGTCGAGTACCAGCTCAAGGGCGTGAACCAGATCCCGGTGAAGCCGAAGATCGGCCTCACCTTCGCCACCGGGCTTCGCCACATCGTGCGTCAGGATCCGGACGTCATCCTCGTCGGCGAGATCCGCGATCTGGAAACCGCCGAGATCGCGATCCAGGCCGCCCTCACCGGACATCTCGTGTTCTCGACGCTCCACACCAACGACGCCCCCGCCGCCATCACGCGACTGCAAGACATGGGCGTGGAGCCCTATCTCCTGTCGTCGGTGCTGGAGGGCGTGCTCGCGCAGCGGCTCGTGCGCCGGATCTGCGGCGCCTGCCGCGTACCCGATGTTCCCTCCGCCGCCGACCTCGAAGCCCTCGGCATCGAGGCCGACGGCGTCACGCGGCTCTATCGCGGCGCCGGCTGCCAGGAGTGCCGCCGCACCGGCTACCGCGGCCGCAGCGGGATCTACGAGCTGTTCGTCATCACAGAAGAGGTTCGCAGCCTCATGCTGCGCCGCGCGTCGAGCCGCGAGATCCGCCGTCACGCCATCGAGGAGGGGATGACCACACTCCGTCTCGATGGCTGGCAGCGCGCCCGCGAAGGCATGACTACCATCGAGGAAATATTGCGGGTCACGCAGGAAGACGCCTGACCGGATGCCCGTCTTCACCTATCGCGCCGCGGACCGGCGCGGCCAGACGATCGACGGGGTCATGGAGGCGGCGGACGCGCGGGCGGTCGTCGAGCGGCTGCACAAGGAGGCCTACTACCCGATCCAGGTCGCCGCCCAGACCGGGCGCGTGCCGTGGACGAATCTCCTCGGGTCCTCGCGCATCCGCCAGCGCGACCTCCTCGCCCTCACCCAGCAGCTCGCCACCCTCTTCGAGGCGGGCATGCCGCTCGACCGCGCCCTCGCGATCCTCGAAGAGCTCGCGCCCAACGCGCGCGTGAAGGTCATCGTCGCCGACCTCCTCCGTTCCGTGCGGAGCGGCGCCTCGCTCAGCGACGCCCTCGCCAAGCACCATCCGCGGCCGTTCTCCCGGCTCTACATCAACATGGTGCGCTCGGGCGAGAAGGGCGGCGTGCTGGAGGTGAGCCTGCGCCGTCTCGCGGAGTTCCTGGAATCGCGCGCCGCCTTCACGGACGCCGTCCTCTCGGCGCTCGCGTACCCGCTCGTCATCACGTTCGTGGGCGCGGGCGCCATCGTGTTCCTGCTCACCTTCGTGATCCCGCGCTTCGCGGTGATCTTCAACGACCTCGGCCAGACGATTCCGCTGCCCACGCAGATCCTCCTCATGGTGAGCAGCGTGGCGCGATCGTACTGGTGGGCGGGCGCCATCCTCGTGCTCGGCGCCGTCCTCGGCTGGCGGCTGTGGACGGGCACCGCGGAAGGGCGCCTCGCGTGGGACCGCACCCTGCTACGGCTGCCCATCGTGGGCCGGCTCTCGTGGAAGATCGAGACGGCGCGATTCGCGCGCACGCTGGGCACCATGCTCAAATCCGGCGTCCCCGTGCTGGGCGCGCTCGCCGTGGTGGGCGACATGATGAGCAATCAGTTCGTGGGGCGCGCGGTGGCGCGGCTCTCGGACAGCGTGAAGCGCGGCGGCACGGTGGCGGCGGGGATGCAGGAGCACGCCTCCTTCCCCTCCCTCGCCACCCACATGGTGCGCGTGGGCGAGGAGACGGGCCGCCTGGAAGAGATGCTGCTGAAGGTCGCCGACACCTTCGAGACCGAGGTGCGCTCGGAGCTGAAGCGCGTGATCGGGCTCCTCGAGCCGGCGATCATCCTCGGCATGGGCGTGATCGTGGCCTTCATCGTGGTCGCCATGCTCCTCGCCATCTTCTCGATCAACGAGCTTCCCCTATGAGATTCCGGCGCCTGCGCGATCAGCGCGGCTTCACCCTCGTCGAGCTGCTCGTGGTCATCATCGTGCTCGGCCTGCTGGTGGGGCTGGTCGGTCCCCGACTGTGGGGCCGCGTGGGGCAGTCGAAGCAAGCGGCGGCGCGCGCGCAGATCGAGCTGCTCGGCGCCGGCCTCGATCAGTACCGGCTCGACGTGGGCAGCTACCCGACGGGGGCGCAAGGCCTCGACGCGCTCATGCGCAATCCCAACGTGAACAACTGGAACGGTCCGTATCTGAAGAAGGCGGTGCCGAAGGATCCGTGGGGGAACGCCTACAAGTATCGCTGTTGCCCGGGACAGAACAGCGAATACGACCTCTGGTCAGAGGGCGCGGATGGCGCGCCGGGCGGCGAGGGCGAGAACGCGGACATCACTTCGTGGGAGAGCGGCGCAAAGTAACGTCCCGGGGCTTCACCCTTCTCGAGCTGATCGTCACGCTCTTCGTGCTGGCGCTCGCCGTCGGCCTCACCGCCCCTGCCATCGGTCGGAGCGCGGCCGGCTTGCGGGCGCGCGCGGAGGTGGCGGGCTTCTCGGCCGTGCTTCGCCATGCCCGCGAGCGGGCGATCACGACCGGACGATCGCACGCCGTCGTCATCGACCCCCAGGCACGGCGGATGTCCATCACGACCGGTGAGGACGAGGTGCGAGAGTCGCGCGCGCTTCCCGAAGGGCTCGGGGTGGAGGCGTCGCCGCCGCCCGCGCTCACCGTGCGCTTCGAGCCTCAGGGGATCTCGAACGGCGGCGACTTCCGGCTCACGTCGGGGACGGTCGCCTACCGCGTCACCGTCGATACCGTGACGGGCCGTGTGCGGACGGCGCGCGAATGAGCACCGCCACCCGCCGATCTCGCGACGCCGGGTTCACGCTGCTCGAGGTGCTCGTCGCGCTCGCCATCCTGAGCCTCGCCATCGTGGCGTCCATCCAGGGCTTCGCGCAGGGCCTGCGCCTCTTGAAGCTGTCGGGCGATCACCAGCGCGCGGTGCTCGTCGCCGACGAGAAGGCGCGCGAGGTGGTGGTGCCGGCGGAGGGCCACGAGGAGGGAACCGAGGGGCCCTACGCGTGGGAGCGCACGGTCCGCATCGTGGAGACCCCCGACCTCGCGCCCCTCGGGCAGATGGTGGCATGGCGCGTGTACGAGATCGCCGTGACCGTGCGCTGGGACGAGCGCCGCCACGTCGAGGTCGCCACCTTGCGCACGGTGCCCGCGACCGGGCCGACGCAGATCCCGGGGACGCGCCGGTGAGAGACGCCCGTCAACGCGGGTTCACGCTCGTCGAGCTTCTCATCGCCCTCGCGATCGTGGGCGCTCTCCTCGCCATCGCGTTCGGCGGCCTCCGCGTCGCCCTCGCCGCCTGGCAGAAGGGCGAGGACCGGGCGGAGGCCCACCAGCACGCGCGTGGCGTCGCCCTCATCGTGGCCCGCGCGATCGGCGCCGCCTACCCGTATCGCGGCACGCGCAGCGAGGCCCCGGAGTCCGTGCTGCTCTTCAAGGGCACGTCGACCCGCCTCGAATTCGTCACGCAGGCGCCGCCCGTGCCGCTCGGCGCCCCCATTGCCTTCACGGCGCTCGCGATCGAGGTCGAGACGGGTGACGAGCCCGGACTCACGCTCCGCGAGCGGGCGCTGCCCAACTGGAGCCCGTTCACCGAGGCCAAGGTGGTGCTGCGTGATCCGGAGCTCGCCTCGGTCGACTTCAAGTATCTGGACGACTCCGGCGCGTGGCGCGAGACGTGGGACGCCGAAGCCGAGCGCGGGCTGCCGGTCGCCGTTCGCGTCACGGTCACGCCCGTCGAAGGGAGCGGCGCCGGGACGCTGCCTGCGCTGACGGTCGCCCTCAAGGCGACGGGAACCCAGCAATGACCGAACGGGGCTTCGCGCTCGTCGCCGTCCTCCTCGTGCTCGCGATCATCGGGGTCGTCGGCGCCGAGTTCGCGTACTCCATGAGGCTCGAGGCCTCGGCCGTCCGTGCTTACAAGGAAAATCTGATCGCCGGTCACCTCGCGGAGGCCGGCGTGGAGCAGGCGATCCGGGAAATCGTGGGCGACGTCGCGTACGTCGGCCTCGTCAACGAGTCGGAGCTCACGTTCTATAGCCGGGACCGCCTGCTGCTGCATCCGGTCTCCCGCAAGGAAGTCGCGCTCGGTCCGGGCACGTTCTCGTACCGAATCTCGGACGAGGAAGGCCGCCTCAACGTGAACACCTCACCGCCCGATCGGCTCGATCGGCTCCTCCAGGCCCTCGGCGTCGAAAAGGCGGATCGCGACACCATCGTCGATTCCGTCCAGGACTGGCGTGACCCCAACGAGGAGCACCGCCTGAGCGGCGCCGAGAGCGAGGACACCTATCTCAAGCTGCCGGTGCCCTACCGCTCCCGGAACGCGAACCTCGAGTCGGTGTCCGAGTTGCTCCAGATCAAGGGCGTGACCAAGGCTCTCTACGCCGGCGCCGAGGGACGGCCCGGCCTCGCCGAGCTGGTCACCGTGAAGACGCCGGGCCAGGTGAACATCAACACGGCGCCACCGATCGTCCTGCGCGCGCTCGGTCTCTCCGACGCCGAGATCGCGGAGGTCATCCAAACTCGCCGCGACGGGCCGTACCTACAAACGCCACCTCGCTTTTCCGGTCGCGGCTTGGTGACGGCGAGCCGGACCTTTCGGATCGAGGCGGAAGGCCTTATCGATGGCCAGAGCCGCGCTCGGGTCACCGCCATCGTTCAGAAGCGTGCGGCCGCCGGGTCGGGAGCCATGACCTACCTCGATTGGTCCGGCGTCCGCTAAGTTTGCCATCCGTGCCACATTGCCTTACTCTTTCCGGGTGCAACTGTCTTCACCGAGCCTAGGGGTCGTCCTCAGCGGCGACCGCCTGGTGGCAGCCGCGCTCGGACGTCACGGGGTTGAGACCTTCGTCGTAGACGCCGATCAGCCGGGGGCCACGCTTCGCGCGGAGCTCGACGCCCGCCGCTTGAAGGCACGCACGGTCGCCATCGGACTCCCGCGCGGATCGGTCACCGTGAAGCCGATCGAGCTGCCTCCCGTGGCCGGCGTGCTGCGCGACATGGTGAAGTTCGAGCTCGAGCGCCACCTGCCCTTCCCCGCCGAGGACGCGCCCTTCGATTTCCTGCCGCTGCCGGTGAACGGCGACGCGGGACTGGCGACCGGGCGCCGCGTGCTCGTGGCCGCCGCCGATCGCCGCATCGTGGACAGCGCGGTCCGTCTCGTCGAGGAGGCGCGCTTGCGCCCGGTATCGGTGACGCTCGCCGCCCACGATCTGGTCGGACTGGCGCGCGTGCCGACGGGCAAGCACATCGTGTGGACGCACCGGACGACGGACGCCACCGACCTGATCTTCATCGGCGGGGGATCGATCGTGCTGAGCCGCAGCGTGCCCACCACCGACGAGAGCCGGGTCACCGACGAGATCCGGAAGAGCTTCACGGTCACACGCTGGCGCGGGTGTGACGCGGTATGGGTCTCCGGCGACGGCGGACCCCCGATCAAGAACACGATCACGCCGTTGCACGAGCTGGCGGCGCCGGTGACGGAGCCGCCGTACACCCAGCGCGCGCGCAAGCTTCTCGCCGGCGCCGAGGAGACATCCGGCGCCTCCATGCTCGCCATCGCGGTGGCGGCCGGGCGAGGCGTGCGTCCGCTCGACCTCATCCCGGATGCGCTGAGACCGCGCCGGCTTACGCGACCTCAGCTCATAACTCTCGGCATGGCCGGGTTCATGATCCTGCTCGCCGTGATCGCTTTGCTCGCTCCGGGCTATCGCGCCCGCCGGCATCTGGCCGCCCTCAACGCCGACATCACGCGCATGGCGCCGGACGTCCGCGGCGTCGAGAAGGTGCTCGGTGAGCTCGAGGCCAAGCGGCGCCTGGTGGCGATGATCGAGTCGCTCGAGGCCACCGCCATCCGTCCCCTCCCCGTGCTGCGGGACCTGACCGACCTCCTGCCGGGCGACGCCTGGCTCACGACGGTGTCGCTCGACAACAAAGGCATCGAGCTGACCGGGCAGGCGGCGGCCGCGAGCGCGCTGATCCCCGTCCTCGAGAACTCACCGCGGTTCGCGCGAGTGGAGTTCGCATCGCCCGTCACGCGCGGCCGCGACCGTGAGCAGTTCCGTATCCGGGCTGCGTGGGAGACGCCGACCGCTGCTTCGGACTCGACCCTCGGGGGAAGCGCGGCGGTGGCGATGCCGCCGCCCTTCGGGCCTCCGCCGGCGGGCGGAGGCCCCACCCTCGGTGGTCCCGCGGTCGCACCCGGCGGCCCCGCGCTGGGCCCGCCACCGGGTGCCCCGGCCTTAGGTGGCGCCGCGCCTGGCGGCGCCGTCGCACCTTCGCGGCCGGCGCTCGGAGCAACGACGCCGGCTACCCCGACGCCGGGCGCGCCGGCGCCTGGTCTGCCGCCCGGCCCGGCGCCTGGCGCCAACCGTCCGATGCCCCCGGCCCCCCGCGGTGAGCTCCGATGATCGGTCACCTCTCACGCCGCGAGCGGAACCTGATCGGCCTCGCCGCCATCGTCCTCGCCATCGTGTTCGCCTGGGAGTTCGTGATCCAGCCCATTCGCGACCGCAACCGGGCCGAGGACGAGCTGATCCCCGCCCGCGAGCAGATGTTCGCCCGCCGCCGTGACCTCCTCGCCCGGCGGGACACGATCGGCGCCGAGCTGCAGGCGGTGAACGCTCGCATCGACGCCCTCTCCACGCGCCTCCTCCAGGCCGGAACGCCGGCGGTGGCGGCCTCCGAGCTCCAGAACATCGCGAAGTCGATGGCGGCCCAGGCCACCACCGAGATCCGGAGCGAGCGCATCCTGCCCCCCGTGGAACGGGGGGAGCTCCTGGAGATTCCCATCGAGATCGCGGTATCGGGAGAGATCCGCCAGCTCGTCGATCTCCTGGCCCGCCTCGACGCCGCTCCTAAATTCTTGACCATCCAGGACTTGAAGATCAGAGTAGTCAACGTCAGTTCACCGAAAGAGCTGCTCGCAACACTGACGCTCTCGGGCTACATCGGAAAGACAAAGACATAAAGATAAATGCATATGATGCCGAAGCCTCTTCTTGCGCTGAACGCTGCCTTCGCGGTGGCGTCCGTTCTCTTGCTCGGCTACATCGTGCGTCAGGTGACCGCGCCCCGCCCGCGTCCGCTGGCCGCGCGCGCGCCCGCGCCGGCGGCCGCGGTCAACCCGATCCAGGCGGGGATTCGTCCTCCCGCGGCCGCGTACGCGGCGGTGGCGTCGCGCAACCTGTTCAGCCCGACCCGCAGCGAGGCGGCCACGCAGCCCTCCATCGCCAACGCGCCGATGAACGCGCCGCGGCCGAACCTGTTCGGGGTGATCCTGCGCGACGGCGCGCCCGTCGCGTATCTGGAGGATCCGACCACCAAGCGGGTGGCCGGCTACCGGGTCGGCGACAACGTTGGAGGCGGCACCGTCCAGTCCATCGCCGCCGATCACGTCGTGCTCGCCCGTCCCGATGGCAACGTCAACGTTCAGCTTCACGATCCGACGCGGCCACGGCCGGCGCCGGTCGCGCCCGCTCCTGCCGTGGGCGGCGTGGTCCCCATTCAGCCTCCGCCACCGGCGGGCGCGATGCCGGGACAGGCGATCCCACAACCGGGCGCTCCGTACATTCCGCAGCCGATGCCGACGCCGGGCGCGGTCGGACAGCAAGCTCCCGATCCGGCCGCGTCGACGCGACGGCCTCTCCCGAATCTTCTGCGTCGCATGCCACAGGGCGGGACGCCGGGCGCCGGGGACGATGCGCAGCGCTAAGCACGCCAGCAAGGCGATCGCGGCCGCCGTCGTCCTCACGCTGGTGGCGGGCTGCGCGACGCCGCACCCCGCCGCGCAGGCGCCCGCACCCGCCCCGCCCGTAGCCGCACCGACTCCCACGCCGCCGCCCGCCCCGCCTGCGGCGGAGGCGCCGACTCCGTCCCTGCCACCGGTCTCCATCGGCCCGCGGCCGGAGGTCGCGCCGGAGCCGACTCCGGCGCCGCGCGCGCAAACCCCGACACCGGCCATGCCCCCGCCCACCGTGCCACCGGTGGCGGCCGGTCAGCGTGGCCGCTTCGTCGTCCTCAACTTCGACAACGCGGACATCGAGACCGTTATCCACGCCGCGAGCGAGATCGTCGGCTTCAACTACGTGCTCTCGCCGGACGTCCGCGGCAAGGTCACCGTGCAGACGGCGGGACGCATACCTCAAGAAGATGTCTTCGGCGTCCTCCTCGCCATCCTGGAGCTGCACGGCTTCACGGCCGTGAAGTCCGGCAACCTCTACAAGATCGTGCGCATCGAAGGCGCGCGCGAGCGGGCGGTGCCCACCATCGTCGGCAATCAGGCCGATCCCGCCCGCACGACGGACGAGATCGTCACCCAGATCGTGCCCGTCAAGTTCGCCTCCGTGAACGACCTCTCCACGTTGCTGCGGCCGTTGATCTCGGCGCGGGGGACGCTCATCGCGCATCGCGAGACCAACGTGCTCATGATCACGGACGCGGCGTCCAACATCCGCCGTCTCCTCGACATCGTGCGGCTCGTGGACGTCGAGGTCGCGCTCGAAGAGCTCTCGATCATCCCCGTCCGCTTCGCGGACGCCGCCGATCTCGCGACGATCCTGAATCAGCTCTTCACGACGGGCCGCGTCCGCACCGGCGCCGCCGGCCCGCCCGGCGCGCCCGGAGTGCCGCCGGTGCCGCGCGTGCCGCCCACGGGCGGCGGCACCGTGCCCACCGCGCCCGGTGCGCCCTCGGCGGACTCGGGAACCGATCGGCAGCCGTTGATCATCCCGGAGCGACGGTCGAACTCGCTCATCGTGCACGCGCGGCGGAACGAGCTGGAGACGATCAAGCGGCTCATCGCGCAGCTCGACGTCAACATCTACGGCGGCCGTCGCGTCTTCATCTACTACGCGGAAAACGCGAAGGCCAAGGACCTCGCGGCCACGCTGAACTCGATCTACGCCGGTCGCGACACCGTCACCACCGCGTCCACCACGCCGACGACACGCCGTCCCGGCGAGCCCCCGACGCCGCCGCCGCCTCCGCCCACGGTGGCGCCCGGAGCACCCACGGGCGGCGCCGCCGACGCCAGTCTTCTCGAAGGCCAGGTGCGCTTCATCGCCGACGAGACGACGAACGCGGTGATCGTGACCACGTATCCGCGGAACTGGACGGAGATCGAAGGCACGATCAAGCAGCTCGATCGGATGCCGCGTCAGGTGCTCATCGAGGTGCTGGTGACGGAGATCACGCTCACCGACGACACCCGGCTCGGCGTGGACTGGGCGCTCAAGGAAGGTAGCTTCCGGCTCGCCCAGCAGTCCATCAATCCGGATACGCCGCAGATCCAGGCGCCGTCGACGCGCATCCCGCCCGCGACCACCCTCCTGCTGCCGGCGGGCGGCCTCACCGCGATGGCGTTCGCGGCCGACAAGTTCTTCGCGATGCTGAACGTCCTCGCCGCCGAGAATCGCGTGAACGTGCTGTCGAGCCCGCACGTGCTGACCTCGGAGAACAAGAAGGCCGTCATCAACGTGTCCGACTCGATCCCGATCGTCACCAGCCAGCAGGTTCCTATCGGGGGCACCACCACGCCCACCTCCACCGCCACCACCGCCGTCATCGGGACGCAATCGGTGGAGTATCGCGACGCGGGCGTGATCCTCACCGTCACCCCCCGCATCGGCGAGCGCGGCACGGTCGCCCTCGACGTTAAGCAAGAGGTGAACGACATCGGGGCCTCGGAGCCGCCCACCGGATCCCGGCGCATCATCAAGCGCGAGGCGGAGACGTCGGTGGTGCTCCTGAACAATCAGACGCTGGTGCTGGGTGGGCTCATCAAGGACCGGAAGTCCAACGAGGACCGGGGTATCCCGTGGCTCAAGAACATCCCGCTCCTCGGGTATCTCTTCGGGGCGAAGGCGGTGACCATCACCAAGACCGAGCTGCTCATCCTGATCACGCCGCGCGTGATCGGCACCGCCGTCGACGCCGCCCGCATCACGGAAGAGATGAAGCGCGCCACGCCGAGCCTGGAGGAATCGATCCGAAGAGCGCCGCGGCAGCCCACGATCCTTCCGCCGCCACCGCCGCCGCCGGAGCCGTCCTCGGTCCCGCCGTCGTCGCCACCGTCGTCGGCACCGCCGGGGTCATCTCAGTAACCCGACGCGCGAACGAGGGCGCGGCCGCCGCGCCCTCAGTAACCGCCGCCGCCGCCGCGCTCGCAAAAGTCGCCCCGCCAGCGGCCACCGTCGCGCGCACAGCGCTCCTGATCGCTGAGGCCACCGCCGTCGGGCGCCACGCTGGCGCAGGCGGCGAAGGCGAGGACGCCGACGAGGAGCGCGCGCACGGCCCAGCTCGTCGTGACCGTCACTGGCCGGTGAAGCGCGGCGCCCGCTTTTCGAAGAACGCGCGCAATCCCTCCTGGTGGTCCTCGCCCGCGATGGCGAGCGCCTGCGAATAGGCTTCGCGATCGAGGGCGGCCGCGAGGTCGCTGGCGGCGGCCGCGTTGACCATGTGCTTGGCGAGCTTCAACACCGCGGGCGGCCCCGCCGCGATCTTCTCCGCGAGCGCCCGCGTGGTGGGGGCGAGCTCGGCCACCGGCACCACGCGATTCACGAGGCCGATGGCGAGGGCGCGGGCGGCGTCGATGACGTCGGCGGTGAAGATGAGCTCCTTCGCGTGCGCCATCCCGACCAGGCGCGGGAGGAGCCACGTCCCGCCGCCGTCGGGAGCGAGCCCGATCTTCCAGAACAGCTCCCCGAACTTCGCGCGGTCGGAGGCGACGATGAGATCGCAGCAGAGCGCCAGGTTGGAGCCCGCCCCCACCGCGTAGCCGTCCACCATGGCGATGGTCGGACGCGGGAAGTGAACGAGGCGGAGCACCATCTTGTTGAGCGCTTCCACCCGCGCGCGCCCCTCCGCCGCCGTCTGCCGGCGCTCCCGCATCAGCTTCACGTCACCGCCCGCGCAGAAATGACCGTCGGCGCCGGTGAGGATCACCACGCGCGTCGTGTCGTCGGCCTCGATCTCGTCGAGGACGGCCACCAGCTCGGTGCGCATCGTCATGTCGAGCGCGTTGCGCGCCTCCGGCCGGTTGAGCACGATGGTGGTGACGGCATCCGCGCGGTCCAACAACAGCGTCTGATATCCCATGACGTCCTCCGGAAGGTGGGCCGCGTCGTGCGGTGAGTCGCGCTACCGACCGCCGGCCACGGGCGACAGCCGCGGCATCGGCGCCCGCTCGTCGATGGTCAGGCTCAGGATGGTGGCCAGACAGAGAATGATCGCCGCCGTCGTGAAGGCGGCGCCGTAGCCGTGCGTGGTCTCGAACAGGAAGCCACCGAGCCAGGAGCCGATGGCGGCCCCCGCCTGGTGGATGAAGAAGATCGTCCCGAACACGGACCCCACCGAGAAGCGCCCGAAGATCTCCGCCGTGAGCGCGGACGTCATGGCGAGGCTGCCCGACATGCTGGCGCCGCCGAGGGCGGCCACGAGGAGCAGCAACGCAGGATTGTCGCGCACGGAGAAGAGGACGACGAAGAGCAGCGCGCGCGTCCCGTAGAGCCACGCCAGCACCGGACGCCGACCGAAGCGATCGGAGAGCGCACCCAGCACCATCGCGAAGGCCACGCTGCTGCCGCCGAGCACCGCCAGCGTCCACGACGCCAGCATGGGCGCGAAGCCGTGGTCGGTCAGCATGGGCACGCCGTGGGCGGAGAGCAGGCTCATCGAGAACCCGCACGTGAAGAGCCCGCCCGCGAGCTGCCAGAACGACGGCGTCTGCACCGCCGCCGCCACGTCCGTGCGCTCATAGCGCGCGGAACCGGCGAAGGCGGGATCGGGCGGCAGACCATCCTGGGTGAGACCGATCGCCTCCGGCGATTCGCGCACGATCCAGATCGCGAGCGGCATGATGATGACGACGACGGCGGCGCCGAGCACGGCGTACGTCGCGCGCCAGCCGAGGGCGAGAATGAGCGACATCGTGATGGGCACGAGCAAGCTCATCCCCGCCATCGACGCGCCCCCCAGCATCGAGAGGGCCGTCCCGCGCCGGCGCGTGAACCAGCGCGACACCACCGCCGAGCCCACGACGTGGCCGGTGGCGGCGAGGCCGAGGGCGACGCACACCCCGTAGATCACGTAGAGATGCCAGAGGCGCGTGACGAGTCCGGTGCCGGCGAGGGAGAGACCGAGCACGAGGGCGCCGCCCATCGTCACCGGGCGCGCGCCCCAGCGGTCGACGAGGCGTCCCACGAACGGCATGAAGGCCCCGTAGAGGAAGAGGCTCAGCGCGATGACGAGCGAGAAGCTGGCGCGGTCGAGGCCGAGCTCCGAGACCATGGGCTTCAGGAACGGCCCCACCGTGAAGCGCACGCCGGTAGACAAGAAGACCATCACGGCGAAGGCCACGGTCACCCACCAGCCGAAGAAGACGCGCGGAGTTCGCATGAGGCGCTCACGTCACTATGCCTCACCCATCCGCGTGTTACAATCCGGCCGCCGATGCGACTCGCCCGCTCGCTCGTCGGCATGGTGCATCTCCGGCCCCTGCCGGGCAGTCCTCGCTGGGATGGCTCCATGGATCGCGTCGTGGACGCCGCCCTCGCCGATGCGCTCGCTCTCGCCGACGGCGGCTTCGACGCCCTCCTCATGGAGAACTACGGCGACGTGCCCTTCGCGCGCGGCCGCGTGGCCGCCGCCACCGTTGCCGCCATGGCCGTGGTGGCGCGCGAGATCCGGCGCGCTCTCCCCAACATCGCGCTCGGCGTGAACGTGCTCAAGAACGACGGGCGCGCCGCCCTCGCGGTGGCCACCGCCGTCGGCGCCCGCTTCATCCGCGTCAACGTCCACGCCGGCGCCGTCGTCGCCGATCAGGGCCTCGTGCAGTCGGCGGCGCACGATCTCCTGCGCGACCGCCGCCTCCTCGACGCCGACGTCAAGATCTTCGCCGACGTCCAGGGCAAGCACGCGGTGCCGGTAGCGCCCGTGGAGCTGGAGCAGGAGGCGCGCGACCTCGTGCATCGGGGCCTCGCCGACGCCGTCGTGGTGTCCGGCAAGGCCACGGGCGAGATGACGCCGATCGCGGACGTGAAGCGGGTGCGGAGCGCCGTCCCCGACACCCCGCTCCTCGTCGGCAGCGGCGTCACCGTCGAAACCGCGGGCGAGCTGCTGTCCGTCGCCGACGCCCTCATCGTGGGCACGTCGCTCAAGCGCGACGGCCGCGTGCTCAATCCCGTCGATCCCGCGCGCGTGCGGAGGCTCGTCGACGCCGTTCGTGGGCGCTGACCTCTCGGGCCGCCTCCTGCTGAGCGCGGCCGTGCTCGTCGTCGCTGCCTGCGCAACGTCCACGCCGCCCGACCCCGCTCGCGTCGCCGCCCTCGACGGCCGCCTCGCCCAGCTTCTCCTCGTGGGATTCGGCGGGACGGGTACCGCCGACAACGCGGAGATGACGCGCCTGCTCTGCACCACGCGCGTGGGCGGCGTGCTCCTGTTCGGACGCAACGTCACCGGCGTCGAGCAGGTCGCCGCGCTCACGCGCGCGATCCAGGACGCGGCCGCGAAGTGCGACGCCACGCCGCCCCTCATCGCCGTCGACGCCGAAGGCGGCCGCGTGATGCGCCTCGGTCCGAGCGCCGGCTACGGCGTCACCCTCTCACACGAGGAGCTCGGCGAGCGCAACGACGTCACGCTGACGGAGCTGGAGGCGCGCCGCATCGGCCGCATGCTGCGCGACGCCGGCATCAACTGGAACCTGGCCCCCGTGGTCGACGTCGGCTACAACCCCGCCAATCCCGTCATCGTGGGGACGGGACGGAGCTTCGGCGCCGATTCGCTGCTCGTCTCCGACCACGCGCGCGCCTACGTGCGCGGCATGCGCGAGGAAGGGCTTCTCACCGCCCTCAAGCACTTCCCTGGTCACGGCGGGAGCTACGAGGACTCCCACCTCGGCTTCGTGGACGTGACGGACACCGCGCGGCGCGACCTGGAGCTGGCGCCCTACCGTACGCTCATCGCGGACGGCATGGTCGACAGCATCATGACCGCCCACGTCTTCAACCGTGCCCTCGATCCCCGCTATCCGGCCACGCTCTCGCGCGCCACCGTGACCGGGCTTCTCCGCGACGACCTCGGCTGGAACGGTCCCGTGGTCAGCGACGATCTCCGCATGGGCGCCATCCAGCAGGAGTACGGCCTGGAGGCGGCCGCCATGCTCGCGCTGAAGGCGGGCGTCGACGTCCTCCTCATCGCCGAGGACCGGCTCGCGGACGGGCGCTCCGCGTCGGACATCGTGCTGCGCGCGGTGCGACGCGCGCTCGCGTCCGGCGACCTCGATCCCGCGCGCGTCGAAGAAGCCCTCGCCCACGTCGTCCAGCTCAAGGCGCGCGCGCTCCGCTGAGCGCTCTCTGCGCGCACGACACAAGCCCGTAGCGCTGATAACGTCGCATTCCGAGAGGCATCGATCAGGCGGACCGTCGACCTCCGCCGTCGGTCACTGCGGTGGCGAAGCCGGCCAGCACCGGATGCGGCCGTCCCGGCATCGAACGCTTCTGTGGCAAGAACAGCGTCGCGACGTAGAAGGCATGACCAGTCAGCTCCACGATTCGCATCTCGCCATCCTCACCTACGCCGCTGATGGTGAGGCCCGCCTGCGTCAGTGACTTCACATACTCTGGGTTCACCCCGTAATTACACCAGTAGTCTTCCACCGCGTTGTCAGCGTTATAGAGAGTTGCCGCCTGCGTTCCGGCGACGAGCATCACCGCGTGCGACTGCCCGACGAGTGAGCAGGCAAGCGGCGTGATGGCCAGACGGGGCGCCTCCGGGTTCGTCTCGGCGTGGTCCGCGTCCTCGATCCCGAGGACGTTGCGCGCGAACTCGATGATCGCGTGCTGAAAGCCACCTCAGGTGCCGACGAGCGGGACCCCGCGCTCACGGGCGAATCGGATGGCGGCGAGGGCGCCCTCCATGCTGCGGTAAGGGCTCGAGGGCGCGATAAAGATTCCACCGTAGCGGTCGAGCCGTTCCTCGGGTCGGTCTGGGCGAATCTCGGTCGTCGATACCCACTCATAATCGATGCCGGTGTGCCCGAGCCCCTCGTTCGTCGCCTGATGCGTGTGGTTCCCCGCGTCGAAATCTCCAACGATCCCTACGCGCGTCGTCATGGCCCTCTCCCTCGAATCCCTTGGGACTGTCTCGCCCTCGGCCCCAGGCCTGGTCTCTCGCCGTGGCGTTTTACCGTAAGAGGGTCTTTGTCATGAGTCAAATTTGACCGAGGCATGTTATCCGTGACTGCGAGCGAGCTTCGCAGACGTAGTCGAGCTCGACGTTATCGTGCGAGTAGCGCCTCCACCTCGACGCGCCCGGGCAGCGACGCCTGCGCGCCCCGGCGCGTGCACGCGAGGGCGGCGGCGGCGTTCGCGAAGCGCAAGCCCTCCGCGAGCGGTCGACGTTCGGCGAGCGCGAGCGCCAATGCTCCGTTGAAGGCGTCGCCGGCCGCCGTCGTGTCCACCGCCGTCACCGCGAAGCCCGGCATGTGCATCACGCCCGCCGGCCCGGACGCGAGCGCGCCGTCCTCACCGAGCGTCACGATCACCGTGCCCACGCCCCATTCGCGGAACCGGGCGGCGGCGACGGTGGCGGTCGCGCGATCGCCGACGGCGACGCCCGTGAAGCGTTCGGCCTCGCCCGCGTTCGGCGTCAGGTAATCCACGAGCGGCCACAGGTCGACGTGCGCGGCGGGAACGGGCGCCGGATTCAGGAGCGTACGGGCGCCGTGACGTCGAGCCGTCTCCAGCACCCGGCGCACGGAGGCCACCGGCGTTTCGAGCTGGCACACGACCACCGCCGCGCCCGCGAAGTTCGCGCGCTCGACGTCGTCGACGGCGAGGGCGTGATTGGCGCCCGGTGCCACCGCGATCTGGTTACGGCCCTCGGCGTCGACGACGATGAGCGCGGTGCCGGTGGCGGTGGTGCTGCTGACGGTGACGCCCGCCACGTCGATTCCCTCCCGCGCGAGGGCGGCGCGCACGGCGACGCCGGCGTCGTCGTCGCCCACGCACGCGACGAAGGCGACGTCGCCTCCCAGCCGCCGCGCCGCCACCGCCTGGTTGGCTCCCTTACCCCCATGATTGACGAGCAGCGTCCCACCGCTCACGGTCTCGCCCGGGCGCGGCAGGCGTGCGACGGCGACCGTGAAGTCGACGTTGGCGGAGCCGACTACGAGGACGCGCGGCACAGGCGAGAGAGGAAGAGCTCGATGAACGCGTCGGGGTCGACCAGGTGCGCGACACGGCAGTTCGGGCGGCCGGCGACCCGCCGCGTCTCCCCCGCCGCGCCGACCTCGACACGCGCGGGCTCCCACCGCACGAAATCGTGGAACGCGACCGCGACCGCGAGCGGGTCGTGGAGGAACATGGTCGGGACCCCCGTCGCCGCCTCCACCGTGAAGCCGCGCTCGGTGAACCGCGCCACGCGCTCGGCCAGCGCGTCGGCGGTGTCGGCGAGCGCCCCCGCGAGCCGCGGCCGCGTCAAGGCGGCGCGGCGCGTGGCGTCGAGAGGCACGAGGTCGACCATCAAGCCCGACACGAAGATAGACCGCGCTGCCTCTGGATCCACGTGAATGTTGAACTCCGCGTCCGCGGTGACGTTGCCGGGCACGTCCACGGCCCCGCCCATCACCACCAGCCGGCCCACCGCCCGGATGGTGGCCGGATCGGCGGCGAGCGCGAGGGCCAGGTTCGTGAGCGGACCGAGCGCGATCAAGGTGAGCGCGGGACCGTGGCGCCGGGCCGTCTCCACCAGGAGCTGGACGCCGTCCCGGCGAACGGTGCCGATGTCGACGGGTGGCCAGTCGAGCTGGTCGCCGAGCCCGTCACCGCCGTGATAGTCGGTGGCGGTGACCAGGCGTCGCCGTCCGAGCGGCGCCCCCGCGCCCATGCCGATCTCCGGCGGAGGCTTCGGTGCCCGCGCTGCCAGCAGGCGCAACAGATTCGTGGTGGCGGCCTCCACGCCGACGTTGCCGGCCACCGTGGTCACGCCGACGACGGCCAGCTCGGGCGAGTTCCAGCCGAAGAGGAGCGCCAGCGCATCGTCGAGGCCGGGGTCGGTGTCGATGTGGGCGAGTCGGGGTGCTGGGCGCGCGCTCGAATCCGTGGACCCTGCCGCCGTCATCGTAATCGTGCGTGTTACCATATCCGTGGATTCCAAGGGAGGAGGGACTTTCATGGACATCCAGATCCTGTACTGCGGGGAGTGAAACTATCTCCCCCAGGCCTCCAGTCTGCAGGCCGCAATCAAGGACAAATACGGCATCACGCCACGCCTGAAAGAGGGCGTGGGCGGGATTTTCGAAGTCGACATCGACGGCACCACCGTCTACTCGAATCAGACGACGTATCGCTTTCCCGAGAACGAGGAGATCTTCGAGAAGATCGACGCCGCTAGGCGCTGAGACTTTCCTCGAGGTCGCCCCGGAATCGCGGGTGGGCCAGGGCGATGAGCGCTGCGGCCCGTTCCCGCCCCCCCCGTCCCCGTAGCCGCACCGCACCGTGCTCGGTCACGATCCAGTCGGCGAGAAACCGCGGCGTGGTCACCCCCGCCCCCGCCGGCAGGCGCGCGACGATGCGCGAGACCGTCCCCTCCCGTCCCGTGGACGGCAGCGCGATGATGGACGCTCCGCCGCGTGAGCGCGAGGCCCCCAGCACGAAGTCGAACTGTCCGCCGATGCCGGCGACCTGACGGTCGCCGAGCGTCTCCGCGTTCACCTGGCCTGTGAGGTCGACCTCGAGGGCGGAGTTGATCGAGCAGAAGCCGTCGATCTGCGCCACCACGTCAGGATCGTGCACGAACGCCGAGGAGTCCATGCTGACGAGCGCGTTCTCGTGCAGGAAGTCGAACAAACGGCGCGTTCCCATCGCCTCCGCGATGTCGAGACGGCCACGGTGAATCGTCTTGCGCGCGCCCGTCACCACCCCGCGCTCGACGAGGCCGACGGCGGCATCGACGAGCAGCGAATGCAACGCGAGGTCGCGGTGATTCGCGAGCGATTCCAGAACCGCCTGCGGAATGGCACCCACGCCCACCTGCACGGTGGCGCCGTCGGGAACGAGGTCGGCCACGTGACGCCCGATGGCGCGCTCCACGTCGCCCGGCGCCGGCGACGGATAGGGCAACAGCGGCTCGTCGACCTCGACCGCGGCGTCGATGCGGCTCGTGGGGAGGAACGCGTTGCCGCGCGCGACCGGCATGTTGGGGTTCACCTGCGCGATCACGAGGGGCGCGCTGCGGGCGGCGGAGAGCGTCACCCCCACCGCCACCCCGAGGCTCACGTAGCCCCGCGCGTCGGGACGCGAGCAATGAACGAGCACGGCGTCGGGCGCCAGCGTCCCGCCCCGCCCGAGCTCCCGCACGACGTCGAAATAGCGGATCGGCACGAAGTCGACCCGCCCGCGCCGTCGGGCGTCATCGAGTCGCGGCGACATGTGCCAGGTGGCGAGCCGCAGCGCGGCCGTCTCCGGTCGCGCGAAGGGAAAGTCGCCGAGGTGGAGACCGCCCACGAGCGTGAGGTCGCGCAGACGCTCGGCCTGGCGGCAGACTTCGCCCACGAGCGCGACGGGCTCGCCGCAGCCGGGCGGCACCAGCACGCGCATGCCCGGCTGCAGCCGTGACACCGCCTGCGCGAGCGTGCACGGGGCGAACGTGCGAGCCATGGCGCGAGCCTATATATACCCCGCGCACGATAGAATGACCGCCATGAACGCGCTCACCGCTTCCGTCCTGCTGCTGGCCGGCGTCGTCCTCGTCGGCTGTTCCAGCGCACCTCCCTCGCGCGTCCAGACGCCGACGACCGTGCGCTGCTTGAGCGATGCCGGCCCCGGCGCCATGCCGACCGCCACCGATCGCCCGCTCTTCTTCCTCTTCTGCGCGCAGAGCCCATGACCCGCGTGGCGCTCGTCACCGGCGGCGGGCGCGGGATCGGCCGCGAGATCGCGCTCGCGCTCGCCGGCCGCGGCTGCGCGCTGGCGGTGGGGGCGCGGACGCGCGCGCAGGTGGAGGCGACCGCCGCCGCCGCGCGCGCGCTCGGCGTGAAGGCGCTCGCGCTCGCTCTCGACGTCACGGCGCCGGCAGCGGTGGCGGCAGCGGTGAGCGAGGTCGCGGACACCCTCGGCCCCGTCGACGTCCTCGTCAACAACGCCGGTATCGCGGAGTCGGCGCCGTTCGCCAAGACCGATGCCGCGCTGTGGGAGCGGCACTTCGCCGTGAACGTCACCGGTCCCTATCTCGTCACCCGCGCCGTGCTGCCGGGCATGCTCGCGCGCGGCTGGGGCCGCGTCATCAACGTGGCGTCGCTGGCCGGCCTCTACGGCGCGCCCTACGTCACCGCCTACACCGCCTCGAAGCACGCGCTCGTCGGGTTCACGCGCGCGCTCGCCACCGAGGTCGCCGGCAAGGGGGTGACCGTCAACGCGCTGTGCCCGGGCTACGTCGCCACCGACATGGTGTGGAACGGGGCGCGCAACATCGCTGCCCGCACCGGCAAGTCGTTCGAGGAGGCGGTGGCGGCGATGGCGAGCGTCAACCCGGGCCGCCGGCTGATCCAGCCCGCCGAGGTGGCGGCGCTGGCGGTGAGGCTCCTCGACGACGACGCGACCAACGGTGACACCCTCGTGCTCGACGGCTCGTCGTCATCTCCGGGAGGCAGTCATGAGTCCTGAGATTCGTCCTCTCAATCCGCCCACGGTCATGAAGCCCGTCGGCTACTCGCACGCGTACGAGGCGCGCGGCGGCCGGCTGCTGTTCGTGGCGGGCCAGGTCGCGCGCGACAAGAACGGCGCCGTCGTCGGCAAGGGTGACCTCGTCGCCCAGTTCCGCCAGGTGTGCGAGAACTGGAAGGCGGTCCTGGACGCGGCGGGCGGCACCTTCACGGACGTCGTCAAGCTCACGCTCTACGTGATGGACGTGGACGACTACAAGAAGCGCGCGCGTGAGATCGGCCACGTGTACCGCGACTACTTCGGCAAGCATTTTCCGGCGATGACGATGATCGGGGTGCGAGACCTCTACGACGCCGACGACGGCTGTCTCATCGAGGTCGAGGGCTTCGCCGTCCTCTCGTGAAGATCCGTCATCGCGTGCCGCCCACACGCTGGCCCACGCGCGCGGAGGCCGAGCGCGCGCGGTGGTTCTCCCCCGTCCGCCTGGGGCCGCGTCTGGTGGCGGAGCAGCGCACGTGGGTGCCGGCCATGGTTCCGTGGCGCGCCACCGAGGACGGCTTCGTCACCGCGGAGGTCCTCGATTGGTACGCGCGGTTCGCGCGCGGGCGGCCGGGCGTGCTGGTGGTGGAAGCGACCGGCATCCGCGACATCCCGAGCGGCCCCCTCCTCCGCATCGGCGACGATCGCTTCCTGCCCGGGCTCCGCCGGCTCGTCGAGGTCGTGCGCGCCAACAGCGACGGCCACACGCGTCTCTTCATCCAGGTCCTCGACTTCCTCACCGTGCGTCGGCGGCCGGAGCCCGCCACCTACTTCCGCCGCCATCTCGCCGTCGACGACGATCTGTGCGGCCGCCTCGCTCGCGCCGACAACGACGAGACGTGGCTCGCGGCACCGGAGCCGGCCGTGCGCGAGCGTCTCCTCGCCGGCTCCCGCGCCCTCGTCGAATCCGTGCTCAACCCCCGCGAGCTGGAAGCGCTCGATTACGGCTACCGCGAGCGCGTGTGGGACACGCAGCTCCCCCACATCCGCGCGCTGCCGCACGTGTTGCCCGAGCTGTTCGCGGCGGCCGCGCGCCGCGCCCGCGACGCCGGCTTCGACGGGGTCGAGCTGCACTACGCCCACGCCTACACGATGGCGTCGTTCCTCTCGCGCCTGAACGTGCGCGACGACGCCTACGGGGGAACGCGCGCGAACCGCGCTCGCTTGCCGCTGGAGGTGCTGCGCGCCGTGCGCGCGCGCGTGGGCGAGGACGTCGTGGTCGGCGTCCGGTATCTGGGCGACGAGGTCATCGCGGGCGGCAGCGACCTCGAGGACGCGGTGTGGTTCGGCGTGCAGTTCGCGGCGGCCGGCGCCGATTACCTGTCGATCTCGAAGGGCGGCCGCTTCGAGGACGCCCGCCAGCCGAAGATCGGCGAAGCGGTCTACCCGTACACGGGGGAGTCGGGATACGAGTGCATGCCGACCGTGATGTCGGACACGCGCGGACCCTTCGGCCGCAACGTGCCGCTCGCGGCCGCCATCCGCGCCGCCGTGCGCGCGGCCGGGCATCCGACTCCGGTGGTGACCAGCGGCGGCATCTTCGGCTTCGAGCAGGCGGAGGCGATCCTCGCCCGCGGGGAGGCGGACATCGTGGCCGCCGCGCGCCAGACGCTCGCCGATCCCGACTGGTTCCGGAAGATCCGCCTCGGCTATGGCCACCTCGTGCGCCGCTGCGAGTTCACCAACTATTGCGAGGGGCTCGACCAGCGCCACAAACAGGTGACGTGCAAGCTGTGGGACCGTCAATTCGATGCCGGCGACGCCTCGGTGCCGTTGACCGGCGACGGCAAGCGCCGGCTCAGCGCCCCGTCCTGGGAGCCTCCCGAGCCCGGGTGACGGAGGACGCGCGCGCCAGCCGCCGCAGCGCGGGGCCGGTCAGACGCGTGAGCACCCACTCCTTGCGAAGCCGCGCCCCCAGCGCTTCGTAGAAACGGATCGAGGGGCGATTCCAGTCGAGCACCGTCCACTCCATGCGCCCGCAGCCCCGACGGAGCGCGATGCGCGCGAGGGCGCGAAGGAGCGCGCGCCCCGCCCCCCGTCCGCGCTCCGCCGGCACGACGAAGAGATCCTCCAGGTAAAGCGTGGGCCGGCCCACGAACGTCGAGTACGTGAAGTAGTAGAGCGCGAAGCCGACGGGCGTGCCCCCGCGCGTGCAGAGCAGCGTCTCGAAGTAGCGGCGGCGTCCGAAGCCGTGCCGGCGCAGCCGCGCCGGCGTCGCCGTCATCTCGTGGGCGAGACGCTCGTACTCGGCGAGCCCGCGCACGAGGTCGAACACGATGCGCGCGTCGCGCATCGTGGCGGGGCGAATGCGAAGGCCGGCGGAGCGGCGGCCGCGCGCGGCGACGCGCATCCGAGCGGAGGGAGGGCGCCCGCGCGTGGCCAGCATCAGCGCAGCCGAGGCGTGAAGGTGCGGAGCGACACGTACTGATCCGGCCACGGGAGCTCGTAGCCTTGCTCGTAGGCGGCGTGGCGCGTCCAGTAGGGATCGTAGAGATGCGCGCGCGCGAGGACGCAGAGGTCGGCGCGCCCGGCGGCGACGATGGAGTTGACGTCGGCATACGACGAGATGCCGCCCACGGTCATGGTGGGGATGCCGGCCTCGTGACGGATGCGATCGCTGAAGGGCGTCTGGTAGAGGCGACCGTAGGCCGGCCGGGCTTCCGGCGCCGTCTGGCCGCTCGAGACGTCGACGATGTCGCAGCCGTGCGCCTTGAGAGCGGCCGCCACCTGCACCGCCTCCTCCGGCCGCAGGCCGCCCTCCACCCAGTCGTGAGCGGAGATGCGGACGGACATCGGCTTGTCGGCGGGCCACGCCGCGCGCACGGCGTCGAAGACCTCGAGCGGGAAACGCAGCCGCCGTCCGACGTCGCCGCCGTACTCGTCCGTCCTCCGATTGGTCAGGGGCGAGATGAAGCTGGCGAGGAGATAGCCGTGGCCACAGTGCAGCTCGAGCATGTCGAAGCCGGCGTCGTTCGCCATGCGGGCGGCGCGTACGAAATCGTCGCGCACGCGGCCCATGTCGTGGCGGTCCATCTCGCGCGGCGTCTGGCTGTGCTCGAAGTACGGCAGCGGCGAGGCCGACACGATGGGCCAGTTGCCGTCGGGAAGCGGCTCGTCGATGCCTTCCCACAGCCGGCGCGTCGAGCCCTTGCGTCCGGCGTGGGCGAGCTGGAGGCAGATCCGGGCCGGGCTGTGGCGGTGGACGAAATCGACGATGCGCGCCCACGCCGGCACGTGCTCGGGCTTGTACATCCCCGTGCAGCCGGGACTGATACGCGCCTCCCGGCTGACGTCGGTCATCTCCGCCACCACGAGGCCGGCGCCGCCGACGGCGCGGCTGCCCAGGTGCACGAGGTGCCAGTCGTTCGGCGTTCCATCGTCCGCGGAGTACTGGCACATCGGGGAGACCACGACCCGGTTGGCGAGCACGAGTCCGCGGAGCCGGAAGGGCGTGAACATGGGCGGCGGCGGCGCCGCCGCCACCGTCACCCCGCTCTGCTCAGCCGCTTTCGCCGCCACCCAGCGATCCACCGTCTCCACGAGCTTGGCGTCGCGCGCTTTTAGATTTTCGTGGGTCACGCGCAAGCTCCGCGTGAGCAGGCTGAACGCGAACTGCACGGGCTCGAGGCGCCCGTAGTAGCGCTCGGTCTCCTCGAACCATTCGAGGCTCACCTGCGCTGCGCGCTGGGTCGCTTCCACCGCCAGCCGGCGCTCTTCCTCGTAGGCGGCCAGTGCCGCCTCCACGCCGCGGTGCCGGCGCAGCGCGCCCGCGAGCGCGATGGCGTCCTCCATGGCGAGCTTCGTCCCCGAGCCGACGGAGAAGTGGGCGGTGTGGGCGGCATCGCCGATGAGCACCACGTTGCCGTGATACCAGTGTCGATTGCGCACGGTGGGAAAGCTCCGCCAGAGGGAGCGGTTCTTGAGAATCGGATGTCCCTGCAACTCGCGCGCGAACAGCCGCTCCGTGAAGGCGACGGTGTCGTCTTCCCCGGCGGCGTCGAGGCCGGCCCGGCGCCACGTCTGCTCCCTGCACTCGAGGATGAACGTGGAGTGGCCCGCGTCGTAGCGATAGGCGTGGACGCGCCAGAGACCGTGCGCATCGTTCTTGAAGAGGAACGTGAACGCCGAGAACGGAAAGGTGGTGCCGAGCCACACGAACTTGTTCGGCCGCCAGTCGATCTCGGGCTCGAAGTGCTCGGCCTGGCGCGCCCGCACGAAGCTGTTGACGCCGTCGGCCCCGAGGATCAGATCGGCGTCGGCGTAGGCCGCGAGGTCGGTGACCTCGGTCTCCCAGTCGAAGCGCACGCCGAGCTCGGCGCCGCGGCGGCGCAGGAGGTCGAGCAGAACCTGCCGCGAAAGTCCGGAGAAGCCGTGGCCGGTGGAGGTGAGCACCTGTCCCTGGTAGTGGATGTCGATGTCGTCCCAGTGCGCGAGGGCAGCCGTGATTGCCTCGTAGCTCTCGCGATCGGCGTCGGCGAAGTTCTCGAGAGTGGCGTCGGAGAAGACGACGCCGAACCCGAACGTGTCGTCGGAGCGGTTGCGCTCCACGACGAGGACATCCGTGGCGGGATCCGCCTTCTTCATGAGGATGGCGAGGTAGAGGCCGGCGGGGCCGCCGCCGACGCTGACGATCTTCACGGCAAGAATTGTAGGACGAAAGCCGCGGAACCGCCGAGCGTCGCGCGGCGGCGCACGGACGCTCACGGGTTGACAGCGGCACGCAGTGGCGCCTACGGTCTGGATGTGCCCGAACCCAACGGGCCGAAAGGAAGGTCGACGTATGAAGCAGCTCCGTTGCGGAGATCTGATGCCGGGCTGTAATGCCGTGATCGAAGGCAAGGATGTGAACGAGGTGATGTCCAAGGGCGCCGAGCACGCCAAGAAGGCGCACGGAATGAACTCCATCCCGCCCGACATGGCCAAGAAGGTCCAGGCCGCGATCAAGGACAAGTAGCTCCGGCGCGCGCCGGGCCGTGGCCTCCCACGACCCGGCGCGTTTCTTGACACCGACACGGTGCCCTCCTAGAGTCCAGGCAATGAGGTGGTCGCTCACGGGCGTGGTGGCGCCCGACATCGCGCTACCGCCCACGCTTCCGGAGTAACGTGCCCGAGTTTCTTCCGTTCGTCCGCGACTGGTTCGAATCGACGTTCGGTGAGGCAACTCGGCCCCAGCGCGAGGGATGGGAGGCCATCGCCTCCGGCCGCGACACGCTGATCGTCGCGCCCACCGGCTCCGGCAAGACGCTCGCCGCGTTCCTGTGGGCGCTCGACCATCTCCACCGTCTCGCCCTCGATGGACGTCTCGACGATCGCGTGCACGTCGTGTACGTGTCCCCGCTGCGCGCCCTCAGCAACGACATCGAGAAGAACCTGCGTGAGCCGCTCGCCGGCATCCGGGCCGCCGCCGTCGCGCGCGGGCTCACGTTGCCGGAGGTGCGCGTGGCCGTGCGCACGGGCGACACGCTGGCTCCGGCGCGACAGGCCATGACCCGCCGGCCACCCCACATCCTGATCACGACGCCGGAGTCGCTGTACATCCTCCTCACCAGTCAGCGCTTCCGCCCGGCCCTCGCGAGCACACGGTTCGTGATCGTGGACGAGGTCCACGCCCTCATGGCGACCAAGCGTGGCGCCCACCTCGCCCTCACGCTGGAGCGCCTGGCCGCCGTTACAACAAACCCACAAACCACCGGGACTCAGCCCACCCTCGGTGGCCCCGGGCACGCGGCCCCCGCTACGAACATCCCCGCTACAAACGTCCCGCAGCGTATCGGGTGCTCGGCCACGGTGAGTCCCGTCGGGGACGCCCTCGCCTTCCTCACCGGCACCGGCGCCCGCGAGGCCGTGGCCGTCGATGCCGGCTTCGCGCGCCAGCTCGACCTCCGCGTCGTGGCGCCCGTCGACGACTTCCTCACCGCGTCGAGCGAGACCGTGTGGGACGCCACCCTCCAGGCCATCACGGAGATGGTGGCCGCCCACCGGAGCACGCTCGTGTTCGCGCAGAGTCGGCGCGCCGCCGAGCGCCTCGCCCGCGATCTGGACGACCGCCTCCACGACGGCCGCGTGGCCGCTCACCACGGATCGCTCTCGCGGCGCGCTCGTCTCGACGCCGAGGACCGCCTGAAGAAGGGCGAGCTGAAAGCGCTGGTGGCGACGTCGTCGCTCGAGCTGGGCATCGACGTGGGCGCCATCGACCTCGTCATCCAGCTCCAGTCGCCGCGCACGGTGGCGGCGGCGCTCCAGCGCGTCGGTCGCGCGGGGCACCTCCTCACGCGCGTGTCCAAGGGCCGCATCGTGGTGACCAAGGGCGAGGAACTGGTAGAGGCGGCCGCCGTCGTGGATTGCATCCGCGCGCGCACGCTCGACCGCATCGCCGTGCCGGACGCTCCCCTCGACGTCCTCGCCCAGCAGATCGTGGCGGCGGTGGCGGCGGAGTCGCTCGACGTCGACACGCTCCACGCGCGCTTCACGCGCGCGACGCCCTACCGCGCGCTGTCCCGCGACGATTTCCTGGCCGTGGTGCGCTCGCTCGCCGAGCCGCTACCCGCGGACGTGCGGGGCGCCGCCCCGCGCATCCTGTGGGACCGTGTCAACGACCGCCTCCACGCCCGGCGGGGCGCGCGCTTCCTCGCCCTCACGTCAGGCGGCACCATCCCCGACGCCGGCCTCTTCGACGTCTTCGTGGCCGATACCGACCTCAAGGTGGGCACGCTCGACGAGGAGTTCGTCACGGAAAGCCTCCCCGGCGACGTTTTCCTGCTCGGCTCGCACGCGTGGAAGATCGTGAAGGTCCGCGCCGATCGCGTCCTCGTCGAGGACGCGCAGGGTAGCTCGCCCACCATTCCGTTCTGGAAGGGCGAGCATCCCTCGCGGTCGTGGGATCTCGGCGTCGCCGTCGGCCGCGTGCGCCGCCTCGCCGCCGCCCGCGTGGGCATGCCCGGGTTCGACGAGTGGGCGCAGGAGGCGCTCGGCCTCGACGCGCGGGCGGCGGCGGCGATGGAAGCATGGCTGACGAAGGCGGCGGAGGTGCTGGACGGCGTGCCCGACCACGAGCACATCGTGGTGGAGTCGTTCTCCGACGAGATGGGCGGCCGGCACGCGATGATCCACTCCGTGTTCGGCATGCGCATCAACGGCGCCTGGGGCATGGCGCTCCGGGAGAAAGTGCGCCGCGTCTTCGGCCTCATCGCGGAGGCGAGCCACGTCGACGACGGCGTGCTGCTTTCGTTCGCGCCCGGCCAGATCCCGCCCGCGCCCGAACGACTGGTGACCCTGGTCGATCCCGAGGAGCTCGACACCCTGCTCGGCCGCGCGCTCATCGGTTCTCCGCTCTTCACCACGCGCTTCCGCCACTGCGCGGTGCGATCGCTCTTCATCCCGCGCATGCAGGGCGGCGGACGCACACCCGCCTATCTCCAGCGCCTGAAGGCGGACGCGCTCATGGAGGCGGTGGGCGGCCTCGCCGAGTTCCCGGTGGTGGCGGAGACGTTGCGCGAGTGCTTCCACGACGCCCTCGACGTGCCGCGGCTCAAGCGGCTCCTGGAGCGCCTCCACGACGCGGAGATCCGCACCCGCCACGTCGACAGTCCGCTGCCGTCGCCCTTCGTCTATCCGCTGCTCCTTGCCTGGGACTGGGCCTATCTCGACGCCGGCCACGCCGAGGAGCGCCGCGCCGACGCGGTGTCCATGCGAAAGGCGTGGACGCCGGCGGCCGGCCCCTTCTCCGCCGAGATCGTGGCCGCCGTGGAATCCGCGCTCCAGCGGACGGAAGAGAGCCGGCGCGCCCGCGACGCCAACGAGCTCGCCGCCATGCTCGACGAGCTCGGCGACCTCACGCGCGGGGAGATCTCGGCGCGCGCCCTCGGCGACCCCGATCCGCTCATTACGTCGTTGGAGGCGGAGGGGCGCGTGATCACGGTGACGTTCGCGAGCGGACGCCGGGCGTGGATCGCCGCCACCGATCGCCCCCTGTACGAGCGGCTCGCCTCCGACGCCGGCTTCGAGCAGGTGGCGCTGCGCGTGCTGAAGTCTTCGGGGCCGCTCACGGTGACCGCGCTCGCCGCGCGCTACGGGTTGCCGCCGGCACCGGTGACCGAGGTGCTCGGGCGTCTCACCGCGCGCGGCATTCTCCGTCATGGGCTCTTCGTCGCCGACGTGGCGGAGCCCCAATACGTGCACGTGGCCGTGCTCGACATGCTCCAGCGGCGTCAGCTCCGCGCCCGGCGGGCGCCGCGACCACTCGCCGCGCCGGAACAGCTCTCGGCATCGCTCCTGCGCCGCCATCACCTGCATCCCGACCATCGTCTGGTGGGACCGCCCGGCGTGCTGGCCGCCCTCGAGCTGCTGCAGGGCGAAGACGTCCCCGTGCGCGTGTGGGAGAGTGACCTCCTCGCCGCCCGCGTGGAGAGCTACGAACGCGAATGGCTCGATCGGCTCGGGCTTTCCGGCGAGATCGTGTGGACGGTGTTCGGCGTCGCGGACCGGGCCGGGATGCCGCGTGTCGGCGTGGCGCTGCGCGAGAACATCGGCTGGCTCCGCGAGCGGCCGCCGACACCGCCCGCCATCGACGACGCGACCAAGAACGTGCTCCTGCATCTCCAGCTTCGCGGCGCCTCGTTCGCGCGCGAGCTCGCGCGCGGCAGCGGTCTCGACGAGGCGCGCACGCTCGCCGCGCTGTGGGAGCTCTTCCGCGCGGGCCTCGTCACGCCGGACACGTTCAGCGCCGTGCTCGCCGGCGCCGCCGGCCCTGGCGCCACCGCGGGGCCGGCCGCACGCCGTCGCCGCCTCGGTCAAAGCCGGGGGCCTGTCGGGACCGTGCCCGTGGTCGGGCGCTGGAGCGCGCTCCCGGACGAGGAGCCGATCGGGCCCGACGAGCGCGCGGAAGCGCGCGCGCGCCTGCTCCTCGCCCGCTACGGCGTCGTGTCGCGCGAGCTCGCGCAGGGCGAGTGGTCGCGCCTGCGCCACGCCCTCGCGCGCCTGGAATACGCGGGCGAGATCTTGCGCGGCTACTTCGTGGAAGGACTCTCGGGAGAGCAATACGCGCTGGAGGACGCGGCCGATGATCTCGGCGCCGGCGGGCGGCGGGCCGAGCCGCACGTCGTCGTGAACGCGCTCGACCCCGCGAATCTGTGGGGACGCGTGTTCGCGCTCGCGCGGCGCGACGGTGTCCGCGTCACCCCCGCGCGGACACCGGGGACGTGGCTCGTCTTCCGCGCCGGGCGTCCGGTGCTGGCGGTCGAGGGCGACGGCCGCGACCTCACGCCGCTTGCGGGCTGGGAGGCGGCCGATTTCGCGGGCGCGGTGCGTGCGCTCCAGGCGCTCGGGGAGCGGCCGTTGCCGTTCCGGCCGCTGCGCCGCCTCGAGGTCGCGACGTGGGAGGGCGCCCCCGCCGTCGAGAGCGAGGCGCGCGACGCCCTCGCCCCCTGCGGCTTCGCCGTGGACGGCCCGCGGCTCGTGTGGGAGCCCACCGGCCGCGTCCTCGGGCGCCGATGACGCGCGGGGCCGTTCCGAACCGGAACGCGCGATGACGTGGATCTGGCTCTCGATAATCCTCCAGGCTTTCGGCGGCGCTTAGCCCCGCGATGCGCCGCCGTGCGGCTCGACCACGACGCCGACCTTCGGCACGACCGCGGCCGGCGGCACGACCGCGACGCCGGCCTCAGTCACGACCACGCGCGACGCCGAGCACGCCCACCGGCAGCCGGCGCCGCGCCACCGCCACGAGCCCGTTCCGCACGAAGCGGATCTACGCGCCGACGGTGGACGACGACGGCGTGCGCGTGCTGATCATGCGGCTGTGGCCGCGCGGGATCCGCAAGGAGCGCGTCGATCACTGGCTCCGCGAGCTCGGTCCCGTGCCGACGCTCCTGCGCGCGTTCCTGGACGGCAAGATCGACTGGGCCGGGTACCGCCCGCGCTACCTGGCCGGGCTCCAGCGCCCGGAAGCGCAGGCGGACGTGGCGCGGGTGCTCGACCTCGCGCGCACAGGAACGGTCACGCTCCTGTGCGGATGCGCCGACGAGCGGCGCTGCCACCGCACGCTGCTGCGGAAATATCTCGAGGCGCGGATGTTGTAGACTGGCCGGCGTCATGCGCGCCGGAGCCGGCCTCTTCGCGTTCCTGGTGCTCACGGCGGCCCTCGCCGGCGCCGAGCACGCGCCGGAGTTTCGCTACGTCGTGCTCGGCTACGTGACCGACACCGCGGGCAAGCCGGTGGCGGCCGCCGCCATCCAGGTCGTGCGCGACAAGACCGGGCTCGCCTACGCCGGGACCACCGACACCACGGGCTTCTACGTGGTGGTCGTCCGGCTCGCCGACGAGAGTCTGGGCGAGTCGCTCACGGTCCGGCTCGGCGAGCGCGCGAGCAGCATCACGGTTCGCTTCGATCCCGCCAACCATCTCGAGGAGCGCGGGACACGCGTCGACGTCAAAGGCACGCGCTTCGTGGAGACGCCGACGACGTTCAAGTCCACGCTCAACCGGTTTCTGGCCGCGCCCGTGCGCTGACGGCGGGCGCGGCGTCGGTGACGACGCTCGCCGGCGCGCGCCCACGGCATGAGGAGGACCTGACATGGCGAAGGCAGCACGGCGGGGCATGAAGGCATACGTGCTCATCGAGACCTCCGCGGGCAAGGCGAAAGCGGTGAAGAAGGCGCTCGCGAAGTTCAGCACGTCGGACGTCGCCACCGTGGATGCGGTCACCGGACCGTACGACTTCATCGCGGTGGTGGAAGGGCCCACGCTGGACGAGATCGGCCGTCTCGTGACCGACGAGATCGGCGTCATCGACGGCGTCACTCGCACCACCACCTGCGTGGCCGTCTCCATCGGCTGACGTGGACGTGCTCGTCGTCGGCGGCACGGAGTTCATCAGCCTTCGCCTCGTGGAGGCGCTGCGTCGCGACCGCCATCGCGTGACCGTCCTCAACCGCGGGCGGCGGCCCGAGCGCGTGCCCGCCGGCGTCCGCACGATCGCCGCCGACCGGCTCGACCACGGCGCCCTCCGCCGCGCGCTCGCGGGAGAACGGGTGGACGCGCTCGTCGACGTCACCTACGCGCCCACCACCGGCGCCGACGTCGAGGCGCTCCTCGACGCCCTCGACGGGCGCGTCGGCCACGCCGTATTCATCTCCACCGGGCGCGTCTACGACCACGGCCTTCCGATTCCCTTCGACGAGGCCACGCCGCGCACGCTTTACTGGGGGGAGTACGCGCGCAACAAGATCGCGGGCGAAGACGCACTCTTCGCCCGTCACCGCGCGCGCGGGCTCCCCGTCACCATCGTGCGGCCGACCCACGTCTACGGTCCCCTCAACACGCGCAACAACGAGACGTTCTTCTTCGACCGCCTCGTGCGTGGTCGGCCCGTTCTCGTCCCCGGCGGGGGCGGGTGGCTCCGACAGTTCGGGCACGTGGAGGATCTCGCGGACGCCATCGTGGCCATGCTCGGGGTGCCGGCCGCGTTCGGGCAGGCGTACAACGTCACCGGCGAGGACGCGATCACCCAGGTCGGCTTTGTGGAGCTGATCGCCGACGTCGTGAAGCGGCCCCTCACGCTCGTCCCCGCCCCCGCCTCCGCCGCCTTCGGCCAGAATCTCGCCTACGATTGTCACGCCGTCTACACGACGACGAAGGTGCGCGCCCAGCTCGGCGTGCGACCGCGATACACGCTGCCGGCCGGTCTCGCGCAGACATTCGAGTGGTACGTGCGCGAAGGCCTCGACCGCCGTCACGTCGACTTCGCCGCCGAGGACGCGGTCCTCGCCCGCGCCGGGTGACGTGGCGCGCGCGCGCGGTTCCGTCACCGTCCTCGTCTACCATCCCGATGAATCGGCGGCGTACGCGGCCCTCGTCCCCGCCGATGCCGCCGTTCACGTGCGGGTGTGCGACTCCGAAACGGAGGCGGCGAAGGCCATCACGGACGCCGACGTCGTCTACGCGTGGCGGTTTCCCGCCCCCCTCTACGCGCGCGCGCCCCGTCTCCGCTGGCTCCAGGCGATGGGCGCGGGCGTGGAATGGGCGCTCGTGCCTTCGCTGTCGCGAGGAGTGGTCGTCACGCGCGCGCCCGGCGTCTTCGGTCCCTGGATGGCGGAGTACGTCGTCGGCTGGTTGCTGTGGGTCACGCAGCGGATGGACGTCTATCGCGACGCCCAGCGGGCGCGGCGCTGGCGCGGCGACGTCATTCCCGAGCGGCTCGCCGGGAAGACGATGCTGGTGGTGGGCCTCGGCGAGATCGGACGCGCGGTGGCGCAGGCCGGGCGCGCGCTCGGGCTGCGCGTGATCGGCGTGAGCCGATCGGCGCGTCCGGTGCGCGGCGTCGCGCGCGTCTACCCGGCGCGCGCCCTCGCGCGCGCGCTCGCGGAGGCGGATCTGGTGACGGTGACGGTGCCTCTCACGCCGGCCACGCGCGCGCTCTTGGGGAGTGACGAGCTGGCGGCGATGCGGCCGTCGGCGTGGCTCGTCAACGTGGCGCGAGGCGCGGTGGTGGACGAGGACGCGCTGGTGGCGGCGCTCCGAAGCCGGCGCATCGCGGGCGCGATCCTCGACGTCTTCGCGGAAGAACCGCTCCCGCCCGCGCATCCCCTGTGGGGCCTCGACAACGTCGTGGTCACTCCGCACATCGCGGGTCCGAGCACGCCGGCGGAGATCGCGCCCATTTTCGCGGACAACCTCGCGCGCTTTCTCAGAGGTCGACCCCTTCGACACGTCGTGGACCGCCGGCGGGGCTACTGACCGGCGCCGCCGGGGCGCGCGCCGGCACCGCCACGCGCGCCCACCACCAGCCGAGGCCGAGCAGCACGGCGGCCAGGACGTAGGGCACCGCCACCAGCACGCCGGTGCCGGCGACCGCGCGCGCGACGGCGGCGTCGCCCGCGATCATCTCTCCCGCCACCCAGCCCAGCACGCCGCCGCCGACCCAGATGATCCACGGCCAGCGGTTCATGAGGGTGGCGAGAAGGCCGCTCCCCCACACGACCAACGGCAGCGACAACGCGATGCCGAAGACGACCAGGCGCAGATCGCCACGGGCGGCGCCGGCCACGCCGAGGACGTTGTCGAGGCTCATGACGGCGTCGGCGGCGATGATGATCCAGATGGCCTGACCGAGCGACGTCCCCTCCCGCACGTTGTGGACGCTGCTCGCCTGGGGACGGACGAGCTTCAGGGCGATGCCGACGAGGAGGACACCGCCCACGAGCTGCACGAACGGAACGCGCAACAGCAGCGTGGTGAGCGTGATGAAGACGAGGCGCAGCACCACCGCCCCCGCCGTTCCGAACACCCGCCCCCACAGTCGCGCCCGCGGCGGTAGCGTGCGCACGGCGAGGGCGATGACGAGGGCGTTGTCGCCCGCGAGCATGAGGTCGATGAGCACGATCGAGAGGAGGCGGCCCCAGAACTCCGAGTCCATGGCGCCTCCTACCGCGTCAGAAACGTCACGAAGGCGACGAGCGCCTTCCCGACGACGATGAGGGCGACGGCGACCGCCAGCCCGTAATAGCGGTTCGGTGTCATCACGTGTTCTCCGTGGAGACAGGTGCACGAACGCGCACCGCCCCCATGGCGGTGCGCACTCAGGAGAAGGACGCGATGACGGGACTAGTGGTCTTCGGCGGAAGCGGAGAGCGTGGGCGCGGGTGGGTGCGCGCGCGCGAGGAGAACCGACCACACGGGCGTGGAGGAGGCCCGGACGCGGGCCACCCGCGGGGCCGCCGGCGTCGCCGGCGCGACACGCGCCGGCCGCGCCTCGGTGGGCGGGCGCGCGGGCTTGCGCTCGTGCTTGGCGCTGGTGGCTTCCTCCTCCTCGTCCCATTCCACCGCCGCCGCGACCGGGGGCGCGAGGGGGGTGCCGGCGTCGAAAGCGACGGCGAAGACGAGGATGAAGATCAAGCGCGCGGCGATCATTTGCCCCAGTTTACCGCACGACGCCCGCGGCGGCACCGCGTCGCGCTTGCTGATGAGCCAGCGCCCCAGGGCCAGATGCGGCAGGCCGGACCGCTCGAACGTGCTCACCGCGTCCTCGGCGGAGCAGACGAGCGGCTCGCCGTGCAGATTGAACGAGGTGTTGAGCACGGCGCCCACGCCCGTACGCCGCTCGAACTCCCGGATCAGGCGGTGGTATTCCGGATTCCACGCCTCCTCGAGGATCTGCGCACGGGCGCTGCCGTCGTGAGGATGGATGGCGGCCGCGATCTCCTCCCGATGCTCGGGCGCGGTGGGAAACGTCAGCATCATGTAGGGCGAGGAGAACGAGCCGGGGTTCTCCAGGTAGTCGTCCGCGCGCTCGCGCAGGATGGTGGGCGCGAACGGCATCCAGAAATCGCGGTTCTTGATCATGGTGTTGATCAGGGAGACGGCGCCGCGATCGGTGGGATGGGCGAGGATCGAGCGATTGCCGAGCGCGCGCGCGCCGAACTCCATCCGGCCTGCGCAGCGGGCGACCACGGCGCCCTGTGCCAGCAGCTCGGCGATCCGCGCCTCCATGCAGGCGGGCTCGGTGACGTCGTGACGGCGGGCGAGGTCGCCCGCGCGCAGGAGCGCCTCCACGTCCGCATCCGCGATGGCGGGACCGAGGTACGCGGGACCGAACGGCTGGGGGGCGGGGGCGACGCCGCGGTCGGCGCAGAGCCGGAGGTAGCCGAGGTAGGCGGCGCCGACGGCGTTGGACTCGTCGCCGCAGGACGGGAACGCGAAGAATTCCCGCACCCAGTCCTGCCCCGCGACGAGCGCGTTGGCGCGAACGTTCATGAAGACACCGCCGCCCACCGCCAGCCGGTCGCCCCCGTGGCGAGCGTGCATGAGCGCGGACCACTCGACGAGGCTCTCCTCGAGGACGCGCTGGGCGCCGCCGGCGATGGCGTCGAAGCGCAGGCCGAGGGTGGCCTCCAGGAGTGTCCGGTAACGCGATCCCCGGCGCTTCCATTCGAACCGGCACGGCGTGTCGTCCACGAAGTCGAAGACCTCGCGGAAGGCGGCGGCCGCGCGCGCCGTCGCCGCCTCCGATGCGTAGCGGGCGAGGCCCATCACCTTGTACTCGTGCTCGCCCGCCTTCATGCCGAGGAGCACGGTCACGAGCGAGTAGAACGAGCCGAGGGAGCCCGGGCCCGTCGGCGTCGCCTCGTGACGGCGGAGCCGGTCGCCGTCGCCGGTGGAGGCGGTGGCGCAGAGACCGTCGCCGGAATTGTCATTGGTGAGGACGAGGGCGCGCGCGCCTTCGAAGGGGGAGCCGTAATAGGCGGCGGCGGCATGACAGGTATGGTGATCGACGGTGACGATGCGCTCGCACCCCACGCCGAGATGCTCGCTCACCTCGGAGAGGCGCTCCGCGTCGGAGAGGCCGTACTTGCCGCGGGCGCGGCGCGCGAGGCCGAGACGAGCACCGAGCTTGCGCGCCCGTCGCTCCAGCCGGTGACGGCGGTCGGCGGTGAGCGCGACGCCGTAGTACTGGCGGTGGTAGGCCTCGTCGTGGAGGAGGCGGTTCATCCATTCGCGGGCGGCGGCGTGGGCGCCCGCGAGCACGACGAGGTCGATGTCGGTGGGCGCGAGGGACAGGTCGCGCAGGAGCGCCTCCACCGCCCGTCGCGGGTAGCCGGCGTCGTTCTTGAGCCGGGAGAAGCGCTCCTCCGACGCGCACGCCACGATCTTGCCGTTGTGGAGGACGGCCGCCGTCGCGCAGTGGGTGTCGGAGATCCCGAGGACGATCATCGCCTCACCCGCGAATCGTTTTCATGACGGTCTCGTTGCCGAACACGTCGGCGGGGCGGCCCTGGAAGATGATCTCCCCGCGATCGATGGCGTAGAGGCGATCGGCGACGCGGGCGGCGTTCACGAGGTTGGACTCCGCGATCAGGATGGAGATGCCCATCGCCTTGATCGCGCGCACGGCGTCGATGAAGCGCGTGACGACCACCGGCGCCAGTCCCTCGAACGGCTCGTCGAGGAGCAGGATGGAGGGCGCGAGCGTCATGGCGCGCGTGATCGCGACCATCTTCTTCTGGCCGCCGCTCAGGAAGAGTCCGCGTCGCTTCAGGAAGCCGCGCACCTCGGGGAACACCGCGAAGGCGTCGCCCTCGCCGCCCGCCCCCCCGGGCCGCGCCGGGGCCGGCGCCGCCAGCCACGTCGTCACTTCGAAGTTCTCGGCGACCGTGAGGTCGGGAAAGATGCCGCAGTCTTCGGGCGCGTAGCCGATGCCGAGCCGCGCGCGCTCGTAGGCGGGCAAGCGCGAGATGTCGCGGCCGCCGAGCACGATACGGCCCCCGCGGAGAGGGAGAAGTCCCATGATGCTGTCGATGGTGGTGGTCTTCCCGGCGCCGTTGCGGCCCACGAGACACACCGCCTCCGCCGCTCCCACCGACAGCGAGACGCCGCGCAGGATCTGGGCGGGGCCGCGGAACGTGTCGATCGCTTCCACCGCGAGCGTGCCGGCGGTGACGGGCGCCGCGGACACCGCCGTCATCGCGTTGCCGTCCCGATGAGGGTGGTGGTCACCAACTCGTTGGCCCGGATCTCGGCGGGGGTGCCGTCGGCGAGGATCGTCCCCTGGTGCATGGCCACGATGCGGTCCGAGTAGTTGAAGACGACGTCCATGTCGTGCTCGATGATGGCGGCCGAGATGCCTTCCGACCGCACCACCGAGGTGATGATGTCCATGATGGGCGCCTTCTCGCGCGTGCTGACACCGCTCGTGGGCTCGTCGAGGAAGAGCAGCTTCGGTCGGAGCGCGTACGCCACCGCCACGTCGAGCAGCTTCCGCTCGCCCTGGGAGAGACCGCCCGCCAGCACGCGTGCCTTCGGCTGGAGGCCGAACGTGTGCAAGACCTCGTATGCCTCCTGCCAGACCGCCTGATCGGCGTCGGCGAGCGCCATCAGCTTTCGGGTCTTGCCGTCGCGGGCGAAGATCGAGAGGGCGACGTTGTCGACGGCGGTGAGCTGATCGAAGAGGTTCACGAGCTGAAAGCTGCGGGCGACCCCCGCTCGGATGCGTTCGTGAACGGACTGGGCGGTGACGTCCGCGCCCCGGAAGAAGATGTGGCCCTCGTCCGCCCGCAGGAGCCCGCTGATGAGGTTCACGAGCGTCGTCTTGCCGGCGCCGTTGGAGCCGATGAGGGCGAGGACCTCGCGCTCCTTCACCGTGAAGTCGACGTGATCGACGGCGTGCGTGTCCCCGAAGTACTTCACGAGGCTCTTCGTCTCGAGCAGGCTCACTCGCTCCGCCTCCAGCGTGAGAGCAACCGGCCCGCCGTCCCCACGATGCCGGTGGGCAGCGACAGCACGAGGACCACGAGGACGACACCCAGGAAGAGCTGCCAGTAGACGGTGTAGCCGACGGCAAAGGTCTTCAAGTAATTGAAGACGACGGCTCCGATGATGGGGCCACCGAAGGACCGGAAGCCGCCGAGCACGGTCATGAACACGATCTCGCCTGAGAACTGCCAGTAGAGGACGTCGGGCGTGGTGAGACCGTTCAGGGGCACCCACAGCGCCCCCGCCAGCCCCGTGAACACACCCGACACCAGGAAGGCGACCCAGCGATAGCGCCACACCTGGATGCCCACGAACTCCGCGCGCACCTCGTTGTCGCGGATGGCCTGGAGCGCCTTGCCGAAGGGCGAGTTCACGATCACCCACATGAGGGCGACGCAGGCGAAGAAGATCACGAGCACGTAGTAGTAGTAGGCGTGGGCGAGGAACGCGATCTTGTCGCCCTTGCCGGTGGCGATCCCGAGCAGCGTGGGCGTGGGCACGCGGAGCCCATCGGTGCCGCCCGTGACCCAGAAGAACTTGAAGGCGAGGCTCCACAGCACCTGGGAGAGGGCGAGGGTGAGGATGCCGAAGAAGATCCGCGTGTAGCGCACGCAGACGGTCCCGAACAGGGCCGTGATGAGGACGGAGCCCGCGACGGCGCCGAGGAGGAACAGCTCCATGGAGGCGGTGCCGAGGTACTTCACCATCAGCGCCACCGAGTAGGCGCCCACGCCGAAGTACGCGGAGTGGCCAAAGGAGAGCAGTCCCGTGTAGCCGAGGAGCAGGTTGAAGCCGAGGGCGGCGATGGCCATCACGAGACCGTAGGCGAGGAGAATCGTCTGGTACTCGCCCGCCACCAGTGGCACCAGGAGCAGGGCGATCGCGAGCGGCACCGCGTACATGGCGGCGGTGACGCGGGCGGAACGGCGGGGAAGCGGCACCGCCACCGTGCTCAATGTTCTTGCTGGGGGCCCCGAAATGGCCCCCAGACCCCCAACGCTCGGACGCACCCCGGCGAAGCCGGGGTGCGCCTCGACATCGCCATACCCTCTCTCATGCGCGGCCGAAGAGCCCCGCCGGCCGTACGAGGAGCACGATGGCGGCGATGAGATAGAGGACGGCCAGCTCGATCTCGGGGAACAACGCGATGCCGGCCTCGCGCACGAACCCCACGATGAGCGCTCCCACCAGCGCGCCCTCCAGGCTTCCGAGGCCACCGATGACGACCACGATGAAGGCGAGCACGAGCGCGTCCACGCCCATGCCGAGCACGGCGGACTGGCTCGGCACGATGATGGCGCCGCCCAGCCCCGCCATGAAGCAGCCGAGCGTGAAGGCTTCCACGTAGATCCGGTTGACGTTCACGCCGAGCGCGGACGCCATGCGCATGTTCTGCGAGGTGGCGCGGAGGACGACGCCGAACTTCGTCCGATAGATGAACGCCCACAGAAAGGCGGCGGCGGCCGCGCCCACCCCGATCACCAGCAAGTTGTAGTTCGGGTACGGGTTGCCGTTGATGGAGACGCTGCCGAGATTTTCCCACAGAGCGCTCGCCGACAGCGGATACGGTCCCCACAAGAAGCGCATGACGTCCTCGAGAATCATCAGGAGCCCGAACGTCACCAGGAGCTGGTACTCCTCGGCCCGCTTGTAGAACGGGCGCAAGAGCGTCGGCTCCAGGAACGCGCCCACCGCCGCCGCCGCCAGCGCGCCCGCGGGCAGCAACACGTACAGCACCGCCGTGGGGGCGCCTGCGCCCGCCAGCCCCACCGTCCACGCCGTGACGTAGGCGCCGAACGCGTACAGGTTGCCGTGGGCCAGGTTCACGATGCGCATGACGCCGTAGATCAGGCTGAGGCCGCCCGCGATGAGGAAGAGGACGGAGGCGTAGAGCAGGGCGTTCAGGAGATGGATGGGCACGAAGTCCATCAGGGCCCCACTCGGAACGGGATGACTTTCACGTCCGCATTCACGACGTTCTCGTCGAGGACGAGAGCGGTGAGGACACGGTACTCCCCCGGCGCGAGCTTGCCGCCGAGATCGATCACCACGCGCGCACCGTCGAGCATCTCCGAGACCCCGGTGAGCGCGACCGTCCCCTGCCCGTCCACGACCGCGTAGTGCGCGACCGGCGTCGGCTCCCGCAGGGTCTCCCCGGCGGGCTGCGGCCGGAACGGCTCCCGCACGATCGTGTGCGAGCGTTCGAACTTGGCCACGCGCTCGACGTCGGCGTCGAGCTCCAGCCGATCGCCCCGCCGCTCCGCGCGCGTCACGTAGGCCCGGCGCGGGAACGGGTAGCGATCGTAGCTTCCCACCCCGAGCGGATAGCTGAGGTCGCGGAAGACGGCCAGCACCACGGCCTCCGGTGTCCACGTCCCGAGCTGGTAGGGGCCGTTCGCGACGAGCAGATGACCGTGCGTCCGATAGAAGCGCCGCAACGCCGCCCATCGCTCGCGCACCTGCTCGACCTTGACGACGCCGCGCAAGGCGGGCGGGACGTACGTCGTGCGCTCGAACTCCGCCAGCAGCGACGCCAGACGGTCCTTCACCCGCGCGTCCCGCGCGAGGTCGAGCCACGGCACGCCGCGCCGCTTCGCTTCTGTTTCCGAGAACGCGGCGATCCCGCGCGCGACGGCCGTCTCCATGAGCGCCGTCAGCTCCCACGGAATGGCCGTCCACGGGGGCGCCATCGCGACCGCGGCGTCGGCGGGGACGCCGCCGCCCAGGTAGACCTCGACCTCGGGGATGTCGTAGGCGACCTGCACCTCGCCCAGGTCCCGGACCTCGGTGTCGACCTTTACCACCCGCACCGCGACGAGCGCCTCGCGCAACGCCGCCGTGGCGCGATCGACCTCGGGATCATAGGTCGAGGCGCCGCGGCGGCCCCAGCGATACGGAAAGCCATACGCGTGCAGGATGTCGGCGCCGCCCATCTTCGGCCCGTGATGGAAGCGCGAGGCGAGCACCCGATAGACGATCTTGATCTCGGCCTTCGCGCCCGCCGGCACCGGCCGCAGGACGCCCGTGGCGGGATCAGGGGCGAGCGCGTCGGCTGGTACGTCCGTCGTCGTCTGCGGCGCCCCGGGCCGCACCCGATTGGGCAGCCAGCTTCCGTTCTGCGGCGCGGGGAGGAGGGCGGCATCGCCGACGGCGGCCCAGATGAGCCGCCCACTGTCGTCGGTGAAGCCGGCGATCGGGTTCCACGCGGCGAGCGGCCGTCGCTCCGTCCCCACGCGAAGCCAGCCGTTCCACGGAAAGTCCTTGAGCTTGACCGTGCGCAGGAAGATCGCGGAGCCGAGGCCGCTCTGGGCGTCGTACGCCACGTTCTCGACGCCCTCCGAGTACTCGACGCTGAAGACCTCCCGGCGCGGCGTGTAGCCCACGCTCACGCGCTCGCAGCCGCGCGTGAGCGAAGAGACCAGCCGTCGCTCGACGTTCACGCGCTCCGTCGTGCTCGCGTAGCGTCCGTGCACGCGGCGCTCGAACGCGTCGTCAACCGCGCGCTGGGTCTCACCGTCCGTGATCGCGGAGGCGTAGAGGCGGTAGGCCTGGAACCATCCCTCCTTGATCCACGACGGCCCCCGCCAGCCGTTCAGGCTCGTCATGCGCGCGGGGCCGATGTCACGCGCATCGAGCTCTTCGAGCGTGGCATCGCCTTCCGCCTCCACCACGCGCACGCCCGCCGCGCGGAGCGCATCCGCCCACGGTCCCCGCGCGCGCACGCGCAGGGCAGCGCCGCCGCTGCCCGCTGTCCCCGCTTTCCGTCGCGCCGCGTCGGCGAGATCGGCATGGGCGAGGTAGTCGTCGTGATACGGCGTGACCGGATACGGGTGGAACGTGTAGCCCGGGCGCGGCGTGGAGAGGGCGGCGAGCACGCGCGCACCGGCCGCGCACCGTACGGCGGCGTCGCCGGCCCCTCGGTTGAAGGTGAGCACCACGTAGCTCCCGAGCGACTCCGCCGCGGCGACGTGTGCGGGAAGCGGACCGCCGCGGAACGGGTCAGCACCGACGTAGGCGTGCAGCGACGGCTTCCGGAGGCGCGCCGCCGCCGCGTCCGGCGTCACGAATTCCACCTTGATCTCTTGCGGATAGAACGACGGATAGAACGAGATCTCATGACCGGCGTCGGCCACGCCGGACGCGAGCGCACCCAGGAGCACGATGAGGAGAAGCGCGATGCGCACGAAAGACGGCGGGGGACGAGCGGGGTCGAGAGACCCGCCCGTCCCCCGCGACCGCTATGCCTTGGCCTTGGGCCAGGTCTTGTCGATCCAGGTGAACGTCGACGTCGGGTCTCCCTTCGGCCAGCCGGGAGGCGCCGTGATGTTGCGGATCGGAATCGTGATGATGCGATCGGGGTCGAGGATCGGGAACGGATATTCCGCCACGTTCTTGCTGAATCCGGTGACGGCATCCTTGTAGCCCTGGTGGTTGTCGGGGCGGATGTAGACGTAGCCGGCCGGCCCCGCCATCATCATGCCCTCGAGCATGCTGATGATCGCGTCGTCCTCAGGCCAGCCGCCCGCGAGGTGGTTCGCCTTCTCGATGGCGGTCTTCAGCATGTAGGTGGCCGAGTAGCCGCCCTCCGCCTGGAAGTTCGGGTACTCGTTGAAGCGCTTGTGGTACTTCTCCACGAACGTCTTGTTGAGCGGCCACTTGTCACCGCCCGGGAACGTGAAGTGGTAGTTCGAGTGCACACCCGCGATGATGCCCTCCGGATGATCCTTGCCGATGGCGTGCGGGGCCACTCCGAACGCGATCATGCTCGCCACGTGCATCTTGTCGAACATCCCGTAGCGCAGCGCCTGCTTGTAGAACGCGACGTAGTCACCGCCCCACACGGAGACGGCGAGGAGGTCGGGCTTGGAGGCGATCGCCTTCGTGATGTGGGAGCTGAAGTCGGTGGTGCCGAGCTTCGGCCATCCCTCGGACACGTTCTCCGCATTGGGAAGCATCTTCTTCATGACGATCGTGAAGTGGTCGAACGCGTTGCGGCCGTACGAGTAGTCGGGATGGATGTGGGCGATGCGCTTGGTCTTCGGCCACGTCATCGCCGCCGCCACCGCGCCCGTGACGCCGTCCGCGGACTGCATGTTGGTGATGCGGAAGATGTAGTGCGGGTTCGGGACCGCCTTGTCGAAGAGGAAGTCCGTGCAGCCGTCCACGAAGATGGTCAGGACTTTCAGGTCCTCGGCAACCGGTCCCAGTGCGGGCGTGTTGCCGCTGGAGGTGATGCCGCAGAAGAAGTCGATCTTCTCGGACAGCTTGAGGCGGCGCAGCTCCTTGACGTTGGCGTCGGTGCCGGCGGCCTCGTCCGCCTTGAGGATCTCGATCTTGCGCTTGCCGAGGAGACCGCCCTGGGCGTTGATCTCTTCCGCTGCCAGAAGCTGGCCCTTGTGCATCGGTTCGCCGAGGACCGCCGCCGGTCCCGTGAAGAAGGTCATGTGCCCGATCTTGAAGGGCGTATCGGGAATGTTCCCCTTCGGCTTCTCCTGCGCATGGGCGACGCCGATGATGGGCAGGCTGCCTGCAGTGGACGCCAGAGCGGCGCCGACGGTCACACCGAGGCCGTTCAGGAAGTCACGACGGTTCACTTCGACCATAGGCGGGTCCTCCATGACGTGGTGGGCGTGAGCGTGAAAAACCTTCAAGTGCGGGAAGTTTATAGCACGCCGCTCGGAACGTGTCAAAAGCCCGGGCCGCCCCCGGCGCGATCCCAAACGCTATAATCGAGCCGTCGTGGGCACGCGAGGACCCTCCGCATGGTGAGGACCTGGCGCGGGATCGTGAGCGCCGCGCGTGCCCGTCCGTGGCTCGTCCTCACCGTCATCGCGGCCGCCCTGGTCCTCCAGGTGATCCTTCCACCCCTCGTCCTCTCCGTGACGCGAAAGCCGTGGACCTACGCGGCCGTCAACCCGTGGCTGAGGACCTTGCCCCAGTTCCTGACCTCGAGCGCCCCCGTCGGCGACAAGATCTCCTTCCTGTCCCGGCTCGCGTTGTTCTGGGTGTCCGCCGACGGCGACTACGGGGCGCCGGAGTGGGGCTTTGCGGTCGACACCATGGACGCGCTTCGCTTCACCGCCACCGCCATCCTCATCGGTCTCTACGTGGCGCTGGTGCTGACACCACGCGCTCGCTCGGCGCCGGCCACGGCCGGGCGCAGCGGCGGCGCATTCGCGGCGGTGGCGAGCATGGTCTCTCTGTCGACGGGACCGTGCAGCGTAATGGGTTGCGGAGCGCCGGTCTTACCGGTGGTGGGCCTCGCCTTTGCCGGACTGTCGAGCGGCACGCTCGCCGTACTGTCGGTGCTCTCGCGCGTGGTGGGAGTCGCCGTGCTCGTCGTGCTGTCGGCGGCCGTCCTCTATCTCGGATGGCTCGCCGGCGGACGCGCGGACGCGCGGGGCGCGCGAGCGGTCGGGCTCGGAGGGGGCGCGTCGCACCCCCTCCGATGACCGTTGGCGCCCGTAGGACCTAGGCCTTGCCGAGCGCGGAGATGATCGCCCGGCAAAACGCCGGAAGATCGTCGGGCTTGCGCGACGTGATGAGGTTGCCGTCGACGACCACCTCGGCATCGCGCCAGTCCGCGCCGGCCGCGATCAGATCGTCCTTGATCGAGAAGAACGAGGTAGCCTGCCGGCCTTTGAGGATACCAGCCGACACGAGCATCCATCCCGCGTGGCAGATGGCGGCCACCACCTTGCCGTTCTGGGCGGCCTCGCGCACGAGGCGCACCATCGCCTCGTGTCTGCGCATCATGTCCGGCGCGTAGCCGCCGGGCACGACCACCGCGTCGAACTCGACCGCGCTCACCTGATCCGCCTGAACGTCCACGTTCACGGGATAGCCATGCTTCGACGTGTACGTCTTGGCGCCGCCGGCGCCCACCACCTTCACCTCGGCGCCCTCTTCGCGCAGACGGTAGTAGGGCACCCAGAGCTCCATCTCCTGATACATGTTCTCGGCCAGGATCGCGATCCGCTTGCCTTCCAATCTCATTCGGCCTCCTCAGGATTTGCGTGACGTCTTGGAAAAGAACGAGCCCACCAGCGGGCGGAGATCGCGACCCCCGCAGCCCGGGCAGGCGACGCCGCCTTTCTCATGCTCACTGATCGACATCGGAACCGTCACTTCACGCTGACATTTCTCGCAGAAGTACTCGTAGAGGGGCATGGCTTCGTCCTCCTCTGGGGGGTGGTTCACTCTGCGGTCGATGGTGGACGGATTCTACTACCGGCCGCGTCCCGATTCGAGCGCGCGCGTGGGGGGCCGCTCCGTCCGCGGCTCAGTGGGCGGCGACGCGCTCCACCAGCCAGCGCGCGGTCCGGAGCAGGCGCGCATCGGCGTCGCGCGCCCCGACGAGCTGGACGCCGAGCGGGAGACCGTTCGTGCCCTGGAGCAGCGGCACGCTGAGGGCGGGTATCCCGCACAGCGTCCACAGTGCGCAGAACGCGGGATCGCCGGTTGACGCGAGGCCTTTGGGCGCCGTGCCGTGAGCGGCGGGCGTGATGATGGCGTCGTAGCGCTGCATGAACAACTCCGCGAAGCCCTCGTACATCGCCCGCCGGCGCGCCACCGCCTGCTGGTAGGCGAGGGCCCGCACCTCGCGGCCGCTCTCGATCTGCGCGCGCAACGCGGGGGACAGCAGATCGCGCGCGTGCTCCCACTCTCGCGCCAGGTTCCCCGCCATCTCCGCCTGCATGATCGTGCGATGGTCCTCCCACGCCTCCATCGCCGACGGTACCAGCTCGACTTCCTCCACGCGGTCGCCGAGGTATTGCTGAAGCTCGGCGAATGCTTCCTTGGTGTCGGTGTCAGCGCGCTCCCAGTGCGGCGTCTTCACGAAGGCGAACATCGGCGGCAGCGGCGGCTCCTCGGCCGCGATCTCGACGAAGGGGATCCGCGCGCGCGGGCGCGTGTCGGGATCGCGCTCGTCGTACCCCATGAGCGTCTGCGCGAGGAGCGCGATGTCGTCGAGCGAGCGCCCGAACATCCCCACGTGATCCAGCGTGCGCGACAGCATGAACATCCCGCGCCGCGAAATGAGCCCGTGCGTGGGCTTGAAGCCGTAGACGCCGCAGTAGGCCGCGGGACGGATGGTGGAGCCGGCCGTCTGGCTCCCGAGCGCGAGCGGCACCATGCCGGACGCCACCGCTGCCGCCGATCCGCTGGAGGAGCCGCCGGGCGTATGGTCGGGATCGTGCGGGTTACGCGTCTTGGACGGCGTGCGGGTGGCGAACTCGGTGGTGACCGTCTTGCCCATGGGGACGGCGCCGGCGCCGCGCAACGTCGCCACCACCGCCGCATCACGCGAGGGGGTGCGGCCGGCATGGATGGGAGAGCCGTTCTCGGTGGGCATGTCGGCGGTGTCCATGATGTCCTTGATCCCGACCGGCACCCCGTGCAGCGGCCCGATGGGGGCGCCGGAGAGCCGGAGCTCATCCGCCGCGCGCGCCTGCGCGAGCGCGTAGTCGGGATCGAGGAACGCCCACGCCTCGATCCGTCCGTCGACTTCTCGCACGCGGTCGAGGCACGCCTTCATCAATTCCTCGGCGCTCACCGCCCCCTCGCGGATTAGCCGCGCCCCCTCCACCGCCGACAACCAGTTGAGCTTGCTCCGATCCATCAGTCATTCACTCCGTCCGCGTCGACTCGTCACGCTCGCTGATCTCGCGCGTCCGATTAGTGCCCCGAATCAACACTCCCGTCAATCCACGACTCAACCTCATGCGAAACCCGCCGCTCCCAGCGCGCGCTGCTCGCCGCTCGAGCAAGCTCCGCCGGAATCTCGCCACTCCGAGCGCGGGCTCCGCCCGCGCAATCCTGTTCGAGGGGGGAGGCAGGGAGTCGCGTGCCGCAAGGCGCGCGACGACCGTCGGAAGGGGGACGCAGTCCCCCTCCGAGTCTACTTTCCGTAGAGAAACTCCGGCAGCCACAGCGTCATCCCCGGCCATATGTACATGAACAAGAGGCAGATGCAGACGATGATCATGTACGGCATCATGCCGGCGAAGATCTGGTTGAGCGTGACGTGCTTGGGGGACACGCCTTTCAGGTAGAACGCCGACATCGCCACCGGTGGTGACAGGAAGGCGGCCTGGAGATTCACCGCCACCATCGTCCCGAACAGGATGGGATCGATCTGGAAGTGGGTGAGGAGCGGGATGAAGATCGGACAGAAGATGACGATGATCTCCGTCCACTCCAGCGGCCAGCCGAGCAGGAAGATGATGAGCTGGGCCGTGAACTGGAAGCCGAGCGGGGACAGGTTCATCGAGAGCACCCAGCGCTCGATGAGCGACTGCCCGCCGTGGAGCGCGAACACCGCCGAGAAGAGCGCGGAGCCGACGAAGAGCCAGCACACCATGGCCGTGGTCTTCGCGGTGAGGAAGGTCGCCTCCTTCATGTTCTTCCGCAGCGCCGGCGAGCTCCGGAGGTACCAGAGCCCGGGCACCACCGTGCCCAGCAGCGTTCCCGAGATGGACCCCGCCACCAGCAGCGACATGTAGTCCTCGCCCTCGTACCAGCCGAGCGCGACACCGAGGACGAATCCGACGAGGCTCCACCACCACACCGGCTTCGCGTAGCGCGCCATCACCGCCAGGTACATGGCGCCGAGGGCGCCGATGGCCGCCGACTCGGTGGCGGTGCTGATGCCGAACAGGATGACGGCGAGCACCACCACGGTGAGGACGCCGAGCGGCACCACGGACACGATGAGCTCCTTCAAGATCTGCATCTGCTCGGCGTCCATCCGCCAGAAATAGAGGAGGAGCAACGCGCTGCAGAACGCGCCCAGCCCCCAGAACCACGCGTAGAAGTGCGCGGGGACCTTGCCCGCCCCCGACGTCGCCTGCTGTCGGAACGACGTCACCTCCACCGGGCCCTCGCTCTTGGCCTCCGATTCCGTGGCGGGATCGCCGGCGGCGCCCACTTCCTGCGGCCCTTGCTCCGCCGGCGGCGTCGCCGCGGACGGCGTCACCGCGGGGGCGAGAGCGGTCGCCGCCGGTGGCGCTGTCGTCGCCGCCGACGTCACCTCGGGGGCGTTGTAGACGACGACGTACCACCAGGTGAGACCGAAGGTGCCCACGGTCAGCAGCACCGGTACGGAGAGCGCGAGCACGTTCTGGACGATGGCGCGATAGCCGGCGCCGCCCGCCACGACGGCGGGCCGCACGGCAGCGGCGAGGAGGCCCGGCACCACGCTCCGCGAGCGGCCGCGCTCGAGCGCGCGCATCCACTCCGGCACCGCGATCCGATACTGGTCCGGTGGCAGCTTGGGGGCGATCCTCGGATTGATGATCGCCCACCCAAGGATGTAGACGAGGTAAAGGAACGTCAGGAAGAAGCCCGGCAGCATGGCGGCGGCGTACAGCTTCACGATCGACTGGCCCGCCACCGCCGCGTACACGATGAGCATCACGGAGGGCGGGATGAGGATGCCGAGCGTGCCGCCGGCGGTGATGGCGCCGGAGGCGAGCCGCACGTCGTAGCCCGCCTTCAGCATCGGCCCCATGGCGATGACGCCCATCAGCACCACCACCGCCCCCACGATGCCGGACGCGATGCCCCAGAACGCGCACACGAGGAGCGTCGTGACGGCGAGGGAGGCGGGCACGCGGCGGAACGCGAGCTGCACGCTGTGGAACATCCGATCGACGAGGGCCGCCCGCTCCATGATGTAACCCATGAAGACGAAGAGCGGCACCGACAGCAGGGTGTCGTTGGTCATGACCCCG
>DASXSB010000012.1:0-2189 GCA_036506275.1 Candidatus Methylomirabilota bacterium
AGGTGGCGGTGACCATGCTCCAGGCCATCTCGACGACACCGGTGATCCCGCTGGCGCGCGTGCCGTGGAACGACCCCGCCATCCTGATGAAGTCTCTCGACGCCGGCGTCTACGGCGTGATCTGCCCCATGATCAACACGCGGGCGGAGGCCGAGGCCCTCGTCCGCGCGTGCAAGTATCCGCCCCGCGGGTATCGCAGCTTCGGGCCGGTCCGCGCCTCGATCTACGCCGGGACCGATTACATCGATCACGCCAACGCCGATCTCGTCGTGATGCCGATGATCGAGACGGCGGAGGCGCTGAAGAACCTGGACGAGATCCTGAGCGTCGACGGCGTGGACGCCGTCTACGTCGGCCCCGCCGACCTCAGCTTGGCCCTGGGCTGCAAGCCGCGTCTCGATCAGACGGATGCGCCGGTGGTGGAGGCCCAGCAGCAGATCGTGGAAGCGTGCAAGCGGCACGGCGTCGTCGCGGGCATCCACAACGCCACCGCGGCGTACGCGGTGAAGATGATCGCCGCGGGCTACCAGTTCGTCACGCTCGCCAGCGACAGCCGTCACCTCGCGGCGAAGGCGGCGGAAGAGGTCGGTGTCGTGCGGAAGACAGCGGGGGGAGGCAAACTGCCCGCGTACTAGGCAGCCGTCTCCCGCGGAAGGAATCTGCCGACCCGGAGGCAGCTATCGCCAGCACCACGTCGGCAGCACGGCGGCGTTCCGCATCGGCTCCGACGCGCGCACGCTGTGGGACGCGACGACTTCGAGCGTACCCAGCGCGAGCACGACGAGGAAGAAGAGACTCATCAAGAATCCGCGAAGCACGCCCTGACCTCCTCTTCGAGAAAGTTGAACACTATGTCGATGCTCGCGGGCCGCCGGGGGATTCCGGGACCGCGAGTTTCTCCGGGAATCCCCGGAGCCGGTATCCGCGTCGCAAACCTGGAGGATGATCACCATGGCGAAGCGGATCCTGGTTCCGATCGATGCGCACGAGGGCAGTGAGGCGATCGTTCCCGTGGTCGCGCCGTTCGCCCGTCACAGTGGAGCGGCGATCCGTCTCGTTCGTGTCTCCCCGGTTCCGGAGCGAGTGGTCGGTAGCTACGGACGCACGATCGCGTATGCGGATCAGGAGATGGCGCGTCTGACGGCCGAGGCGCTCGATGACCTGCACCGCGTCGAGCATGATCTGCACGGCATTCCCGTCGACAGCGTGGTTCGCTTCGGCGATCCGGTCGAGGAGATCCTGGTCGAGGCGGAGGCCTTCGAGGCCGACCTCATCGCGCTCGTGAGCTCGCATCGCGGAGCTCTCCGTAGCGCGCTCTCGCCCGGCGTGGCCCAGCGGCTGATTCGCAAGGCGCCGGTGCCGACGCTGGCGCTTCACGAGCCCGGTAGCGCGGGCCCGGCCTCGTGACGGGACGGGGATCGGGGGCGGCGCGCCGCTCAGGCATGCGACGGGCCCGCCGTGTCCTCCGCCCGGACCGGCGTGCGGCCGCGCAGGAAGTCGAAGTCGCAGCCCTCGTGCGCCTGCAGCACGTGGTCGAGGAACATCCGCCCGTAACCGCGATCGAAGTGTGGCGAGCGCGGCTTCCACGCCGCGCGCCGACGGCCCAGCTCCTCGTCGCCGACCCGTAGGGTCAGCGTCCGGCTGGGGACGTTCAGCTCGATCTCGTCGCCGTCGCGCACGAGCGCCAGCGGGCCGCCCACCGCGGACTCCGGCGCGACGTGCAGCACGACGGTGCCATAGGACGTCCCGCTCATCCGCGCGTCGGAGATGCGCACCATGTCCTTCACGCCCTTGCGCAGCAGACGCGTCGGGATCGGAGCCGCACCCCACTCGGGCATCCCCGGCGCGCCCTTGGGGCCGACGTGCTTGAGCACGAGGATGGACGTCTCGTCGACCGCCAGCGCGTCGTCGTCGATCCGTCGGTGCAGGTCGGCGTGGTCCTCGAACACCACGGCCCGGCCCCGATGCGTCATGAGGTGTGGCGACGCCGCGGATTGCTTGAGCACGGCGCCGTCGGGGCAGAGATTGCCCTTGAGAATGACGGTGCCGCCTTCGCCGGAGATCGGCATCGGGAGCGAGCGAATCACGTCCGGGTTGTGGTTCTTGGCGTCGGCCACGTTCTCGGCGATGCTCTTGCCGGTGACGGTGGGCGCCTCGCGGTGAAGCAGCGGCAGCAGCTCCTTCAGGAC
>DASXSB010000013.1:0-134513 GCA_036506275.1 Candidatus Methylomirabilota bacterium
GCGAGCAAGCGCGGCGTGCGATCGTCCACGGCCACGCCGGCGCGCGCCGCCAGCAGCAGGTACTCGTCGATCTGATGCAGGCGCGGCGACGGCAGCGGCACCCTCTCCGTGAGCAGCGGCGAGCGGCCACCGACCGCGAACCCGATGCGCCGGCGCGCGCCCCAGTACCACGCCGCCGCCGCCGCCTCCACCGAGTTCGGCAAGAGGACGGCGGTGTCGCCGCCGAAGCGGCGCACCGTGTCCGCGGTGCGGAGGCGGCCGCTCCACGAGCGCGGATATGCCACCAGCACGTCGGCGACACCCTGCCGCGTCAGCAGCGGGGCCCACGGCCCCGCCAGCACGAGCCGCGCCTCCGGAAGTCCCGTGCGCAGCGCGCGCACCGCGGGCAGCGCCATCACGGTGTCGCCGAGCCAGTTGGGCAGACGCACGATCACCGTCGCGGGCATGCCGCCTCGAAGGCCGCGCGCCACTCGGCCTCACCGCCGAGCAGTTCCAGCTTGATGCTGAGGGCGTACAGGGGGCGGCGCGTGGGCGGCAGTCGCCGCAGCCGCACCCAGTCCTTCTCGGTGGTGACGAGGGCGTCGACGTCGAGCTCGCCCGCGCGGGTGTCGAGGGCCTGGAGATCCGTCGCCGAGTACCAGTGATGGTCGTTGAACGCGGTGAGCCGCGCCACCGCCGCCCCCAGATCCTCGAGCGTCGCCCGCAGGGCCCCGGGGGAGGCGATGCCCGCGAAGGCGGCCACGCGCGCTCCGCGCAATGCCGACAACGCCACCGGAGCAAGGCGAGCCGCTTCCCAGCATTCGACGGCGGCGTAGCGCGCGGCGAGGACCGGGCGCCCGGGCGCGTAGCGCCGTACCGCCTCTTCGACCTCGGCGGCGTCGCCGGCATCGGCGGCGCCGGTGGCGACGATGAGATGCGCGCGCGCGAGCGCCGCCAGCGGTTCGCGAAGAGGTCCCGAAGGCAGGAGACGCCCGTTACCCCACGGTCGGCGCGCGCGCGCCATGACGATCTCGAGATCCTTGCGAAGCGTCCGGTGCTGGAATCCGTCGTCGAGCACGATGGCGGTGGCGCCGAAGCGCTCCACGGCGACGCTGGCGGCGTCGTAGCGGTTGGCGCCGACCACGACGGGCACGCCCGGGAGCCGTCGCGCGAGCAAGAACGGCTCGTCGCCGGCGTCCTCCGGCTCGAGGCGGATCGACGCGGTGTCCGCCACCACCTGGATCCCGGTCGACTTCCGCCGGTAGCCGCGGCTCACCACCGCCGAGCGATAGCCGAGGTCGGCCAGCGTGCGGACGGCAAGCTCCACCGCCGGCGTTTTTCCGGTACCACCGATCGTGAGATTGCCCACCGACACCACGGGGCAGCGGAGCGCACGAGATCGAAGAAGACGGCGATCGTACAGCCAGTGACGGGCGCCGACGAGACCTCGATAGGCGCCGGAAAGCACGGCCAGGAGCGGCCGTGGTCCCGGCGAGCGACCGCTTTCCCACGCGCGGGCGAGACGAAGGGCGGTTCCGGGGCGGCTCACGTCGTCTCCGTGGGGGCGAGGAAGCGAGTCACGAGAGCGAGCGTTTCCCGGACGGCGCCGTGGCGGGCGGCGACGGCTTCGTAGCCGGCCGCTCCCATCTGCGCGCGGAGGGGCGCGTCGCCGAGCAACCGCACGAGCTCGCGCGCGAGCGCGTCGCCGTCGGCCACCACGAGGCCGCCGCCGCCGGCGGTGACGAGGGCGGCCGCCTCTCGAAAATTCGTGGCGTGCGGACCGAAGAGCACGGGCTTGTGCCGGAGCGCCGGCTCCAGCACGTTGTGGCCGCCGGCGGGGACGAGGCTGCCGCCCACGAAGACGACGTGAGCGATGGCGTAGAGCTGGGCCAGCTCACCCACCGTATCGAGCACGATCACCGCGCCCGCCGTGCTCCCGCCCGGCAGCTCGCTTCGCCGCACGGCCGGGAATCCGCGCGCGCGCACGAGCGCGATCACTTCCCCCACGCGCTCGGGATGGCGCGGCGCCAGCACGAGCGCGAGCGACGGGAAACGATCGGCGGCGGCGCGATGCGCCTGCAGCACCAGCTCCTCTTCCCCTTTGTGCGTGCTGCCCGCCACCCATACCGGCTGCTCGGCGCGGAGTCCGAGGAGGCGATGCCAGAGGTCGGCCACGCCGGGGGGCTCGGCCGGCGCTTCGTTCTTCACGTTGCCGGTCACGACCACGCGCTCCGGGTGAGCGCCGAGGGCGATGACCCGCCGCGCGTCCTCCGCCGATTGCATGCCGAACACGCGGACGTGCTCGAGGACGTGACGCATCCAGCGCCCGAGCAGGCGGTAGCGGCGGAACGAGCGGTCGGAGAGTCGGCCGTTGGCGATCATCACCGGGACGCCACGCGCGGCGAGGAGGCGAAGCATGTTTGGCCACAGCTCCGTCTCCATGCAGATGAGAAACGCGGGATTGATGGAATCGGCGGCGCGGCGGGCCGCTCCCGGCAGGTCGAGCGGAAAGAATCGGTGGGCGGCGACGCCCGCGAAGCGCTCGCGCGCGATGCGCGCGCCCGTCTCCGTGACCGTCGTCACCACCAGCGGCAGCTCGGGATAGAGACGGCGGAGGCCCTCCACGATCGGCGCCGCCGCGATCGTCTCCCCCACCGACACCGCGTGCACCCAGCCCGCGCGCGTGCGCGAGGCCGCCGGATGACCATAGCCGAAGCGAGCGCGCACGTTGAGGGGCACGCCGCGCGTGAGACGTCGCCCCACCGCCACCGGCGCATACGCGGTGAGCGCGCCCGCGAAGGCCGCCGTGTAGAGACCGTAGATCACGACGTCACCAACCGGTCGGCGGCGGCGGTGACGTCGACGAGCGCTTGCTCGATTCCCACCCGCGCGCGCTCGCGGTCGGCGTCGCGCTTGATCTCCACGAGCGGGCCGAAGACGAGCGCGGCGCGGGCGAACGGCAGGGGCACCAGGAACTCGTCCCAGCTTGAGAGACGGCGGGCGGGGCGCGCGGCGAAGGCGACGGGCACGATGGGTGCGCCCGTCAGCGCCGCCAGCGCCACCGTTCCCGGCTGCACGTGGCCACGCGGACCGCGAGGGCCATCGGGAACGATGGCGACGTCCTCCCCCGCGCGCACGGCCGCCGCCAGGAGGCGCAGCGCGGTGGCGCCTCCCCGCGAGGACGACCCGCGCACGACGCCGAGGCCGAAGCGCGTCACCCACCGCGCCACCAGCTCGCCGTCGCGGGAACGGCTCGCGAGCACGCGCGGCGCCCGCGCCCCCAGCTTCGCCCGCAGCCGCGCATTGGCCCACGGCACCATGAGGATGCGGCCATGCCAGACGGCGTAGATCACGGACCGGCGCGCGCGCCACGCCGCGCTCACGCCGTCCGTGCCGGCGACTTGCAAGCGGAGCGTGGCGCCGAGGAGGCGCACGCCGTGGGCGGCGAGCGGCGGACCGACGGCGGCGACGAACGCGGTGCGCGCGCTCACGGCGTGGCGCCGGCGGTGGCGAGCACGAGGCGCGCGGCGCGGCCGCCGACACCGGGCTCGCCGAGATGTCCGGCCATCTCCGCGAACGCCTCCCGCTGGGCGACGCCGGCGTCGCCGAGGAGCGCGAGGGCTTCGGCGGCCAGGCGCTCGCCGTTCGCATTGTCCTGGAACAGCTCTGGAACGACCGTGCGCCCGAGGACGATGTTGACGAGGCTGAACCACGGAATGCGGATGAGCAGGCGCGTGATGATGGAGCTGACGCGCGACATGCGGTAGCAGACCACCATCGGCGTCCCCAGCAGGGCCGCTTCCAGCGTGACCGTGCCCGAGGTGACGAGCAGCACGTCGGCGGCGCGAATGACGGCGGGCGCGCCCTCGCGCGAGACGCGCACGGGTGTCGCGCGACCGAGCCGCCGCTCCACGTCGTCGGCGCGCACGCTGGCGGCGACGCCGAGGACGAAGCGCGCGTCGGGACGGGCGGCGCCGATCCGCGCCACCGCGTCCACCATCACCGGCAGCAGCGTCTCGATCTCTTGCGGGCGGCTTCCCGGCAAGAGCCCGATGACGGGGGCGTCGCCCTCGAGGCCGAGACGGCGGCGGGCATCCTTGCGGGACGGGGCGTCGGCGACGGCGTCGAGGAGAGGATGACCGACGTACGCCACGGGGATTCCCGCCTCGCGATAGAGCGGGACCTCGAACGGGAACACCGCGATCACCAGCGACGCCCACTCGCGCATCGTCTTCAGTCGACCGCGCCGCCACGCCCAGAGCTGGGGCGGGATGAAATAGACGACGGGCACGCCCGCCCGCCGGGCCACGCGCGCCAGCCGGAAGTTGAACTCCGGAAAGTCGATGAGCACGAGCGCGGCCGGACGCCGCGCGCCGGCGATGGCGTCCCGAAGCCGGCGATACGTGCGGTAGAGCGCGGGCAAGCGGCCGATGGCTTCGGTGTGACCGACGACGGCGGCCGCCGTCACGTCGGCGAGCAGCTCGACGCCCGCGCTCGCCATGCGCCGGCCGCCCATGCCGAAGAGGTGGCAGCCCGGCGCCTGCGCGCGCAGCGCCGCCGAGAGCGTGGCCCCGTGCAGGTCGCCCGATGCCTCTCCCGCCACGATCATGATGGACGGCCCACCGGCGACGCTGTCAGCGGGCGTCGCCATCCACGCTCACGAGCGCGATGGAGGCGGCGTCGGCGAGACGCAGGGTCGTCTCGCGCTCGACGAGCATCACCCGGCCGGCCTCGATCGCCACCACCGCCGTCCTGCCCTCCGCCGCCGTTCTCAACGTCTCGGGGCCGATGGCGGGCGTGTCGAAGCGATAGTCGTGATCTCGCGCCACCGCCTTCACGATCACGGTATCGGGGCCGCCCTGGCGCGCCCCGCGCCGGATGGCGTCGGTGGTCCCCTCCACCGTCTCCACGGCCACCACCACCCCGCGCTTCACGATCACCGTCTGGCCGACGTGGGCGTCGGCGAGCATGCGCGCCACCACCAGTCCCCGGCGCACGTCGGCCCACTCCGCTTCCGTGGGCGCCCGTGCCGTCCAGCATCCCGCGGCCGGGAGCCACTCGCCGAGAAACGGCCGGGGATCGAGCACCTCGATGCCCATGCCTCGAAGGAGACCGTGGGCGGCGCTCGCGAGATCGACGTCGAGAAACGAGCCGGCCTGCGCGGCGACGGCGCGCGCGGTGCCGTCGGCGTCGCTCGGCACGTCGCGCACGATGTCGCCCACGGAGAACTTCCCGGAAAAGACGGCGGCCGACACGCGCTCCTCGCGGAGCGTGGAGAGGATCGGCGTCAGCTCGGTGACGCGGCTCGGGACCACGCGCTCGGCGTGGGCGCTCACGCCGCCCGCGTCGCCGAAGGTGAACGCCACGACGCGCCAGCCTTGGCGCGTCGCCTCCGCCGCCATGCGGGCGGGTAGCTTCCCCGCGCCGCAGATCAGCGCGAGGGAACGCTCCACGGCATGTCGCGAGGGAACACGACCTCGCTGCGGCCGTCCCGGATCATTCGCTCGAGCTCGATGGCCATGGCGAGGGAGCGGAGGTTCTCGCCTTCCGCGAGATCCACCTCGAGCCCCGCCGCCGCCTGCTCCACCGCCCGGATCAGGTGAATGATCTCGAGCTTGAGCGGATTGTCCTTGTGGACGAAGAGGTGCTCGACGAACGACGCCTGCCGGTAGCGGATGGCGTCCCGGTTCGGCGTCCACTCCTGCGCGGCCCGGCGGTGGATCTGGATGTCCTGCACGAGGTAATCGAGGATGACGTACGCGCCCGGCTGCGTGATGGCCAGGGTGCGGATCTTCTCCTCGGTGGCGCGGCTGGCGGTGATGGTGGCGATGGCGCCCGACTCGAACGCGATCTGCACGTTGGCGACGTCGGCCAAGTCCGTCACCGCGCAGGCGCCGAAGGCGTTGATCTTCCGCGGCGGCGAGTCCACGAGGTTCAGCACGATGTCGATGTCGTGGATCATGAGATCCATGACCACCGTGTCCTTCTGCACGCGCGGGGTGAACGGGCCGAGGCGCCGGGACTCGATCAAGATCGGGTTCTCCACGATCTTCTTCAGCTCCTGAACGGCGCCGTTGAAGCGCTCCACGTGACCGACGTGGAGCACCGCCCCCGTGCGGCGGGCGAGCGCGAACAGCTCGCGCGCCTCCTCCAGCGTGGGCGTCATCGGCTTTTCCACGAGCACGCCCACGCCCGCCTCCAGGAGGTCGCGCGTCACCTTGAAGTGCTGCTCGGTCGGGACGACGACGCTCACGATGTCGACCTTGTCCAGGAGATCGCGATGGTCCTGGAAGGCGAGCGTGTCGTACTGGGCGGCCACGGTGGCCGCGCGCTCCAGATCGACGTCCACCACGCCCACGAAGTCCACGTCCCACAGCTCCGCGTACACGCGCGCGTGGTACTGGCCCATGTGTCCGGCCCCCACCAGGCCTGCCCGCAGCCGTCGCTCTCCCGTCATCAACTCTCCTCCTCGTCCTCGCCGCCGTCGTCGTCGTCGTCCACCGGCGTTCGCCATCCTCCCGCCGGCGGGCAGATGCCTTTGCGGGACGCCTCCACGAATTCCACGAGGCGCTTCACGGGTTCCGTGGCCGGCAGCTCCTTGCGCACGCGCTCGAGGGCGGCCGGCGGCGTGAGCCCGCTCCGGTAGAGCAGCCGATAGGCGTCGCGCAGCACGCGGCGGTCCGCGGGCGGCATGCCGCCGCGACGCAGCCCGACCACGTTGATGGCGCGGGCGGTAGCGGGACTGCCGTCCACCATCGTGTATGGCGGCACGTCGTGGTTGACCTTGGAGCCCCCGCCCAGGTACGCGTACTCTCCCACGCGCGCGAACGGGACGAGGCCGGTGAGCCCGCCCACGGTGGCACGGTCGCCGATCTCACAGTGACCGGTGAGCCCCGCGTAGTTGATGATGATCACGCCGTTGCCGACACGGCAGTCGTGCGCGACGTGGGCCATCCCCATGATCAGGCAGTCCTCGCCGATCTCCGTCCAGGCATCGGGAGTGCTGGCGCGGTGGACGGTGACGTACTCGCGGAGGACCGTGCGCGCGCCCACGCGCACGCCCGACACCGTCCCCGGCTTGAATTTCAGGTCTTGCGGGAGTCCGCCCAGCACGCTGCCGGGTCCGATGGAGGCGCCGGCACCGATCACCACCGGGCCCTCGAGAATGGCGTGGGCGGCGACGACGACGCCGTCGCCGAGCGTGACTTCGGGGCCGACGATCGAGAAGGGCCCGATGGCGACGCCGGACCCAAGCCGCGCGGCGGGATCGACGAGCGCGCTCGGATGGATCTTCGTGTCAGCCATCGCCGTTGCCGCCCCTGGGAGCGCCGAGCTGCGCCTCCAGCTCGGCCAGGCGGCGCTCCATCGCGTGAAGCCGTCGCACCAGCTCCGGCAAGTGCCCTTCCGCGATCCAGATGCGCTTGAACTGCGTCATCGGTCGGGCCGGGGACCCGATGACCTTCCCGCCCGCGTCCACGTCGCGTGCGACGCCGGCCTGGGCGCCCACGACGACGCGGTCGCCGATCGTCACATGGTCGGCGACACCCACCTGTCCCGCCAGCACGGCGCCCGCGCCCACACGGGCCGAACCGGCGATGCCCACCTGGCCGGCGAGGATGGCGGCCTCGCCGACATCGACGTTGTGCCCGATCTGGACGAGGTTGTCGATCTTCGTTCCGCGGCGCACGATCGTGTCGCCGAGCGTCGCGCGATCGATGGCGGAGTTGGCGCCGATCTCCACGTCGTCCTCGATGATCACGCCTCCCACCTGGGGCACCTTGCGATGGGCGGTGCCGTCGAAGGCGTAGCCGAATCCGTCGGCGCCGATCACGGTCCCCGCGTGCACGATCACGCGGCGCCCCAGCCTGACGCCCTCGCGGAGCACCACGTGGGGATAAAGGACGCTATCGTCCCCGACGCGCGTGCCGGCGCCCACGTAGACGAGCGGATGAACGCGGACGCGGGCGCCGATGACGGCGCCCGCCTCGATCACCGCGAGCGCGCCCACGGAAGCGGTGTCGTCGACGGCCGCATCCTTTGCAATCACCGCGGAGGCGTGAACACCCGGCACCACGGGCGAGGGCGGAAAGAAGAGCCCGAGCAGATCGATGAGGGCGTGGCGGGGGGCCGGGCAGCGGAGGGCGGGCGCGGGGAGATCCGGAATCGGTTCGCCCACCACGAAGGCACCGGCCCGGGAAGCGAGCGCGGCCGCGCGGTAGCGCGGATCGGTGACGAACGAGATGTCGTCCGCGGTGGCCGTCTCGAGGGGAGCGACGCCGCTCACCGTCTTGCCGGGATCACGATCCAGCGTCGCCCCCAGGGCCTCGGCGAGGCGGCCGAGGGTAAAGCTCGTCCGTCCCCCCATCGGCGCTACTTCTTCCCCTTGGGGCCAGTCTCCTGATCGTAAGCGCGGATCACCTCGTCGGTGAGATCCGCTTCCGCCGCCGCGTACAGCACGCTCGCGCCGCGTCGCTCCACGACCAGGAAGTAGCCACGCTGCTTGCAGACGCGCTCGATGACGCCGGAGAGGTCCTGGAGCACGCGCTGCAGGAGTCCCTGCTCTTTCTTCTCCAGCTCCTTCTGGAAGTCGTCGGCGAGGCGGGCGGCGTCGCGACGCTTGCGCTCGAAGGTGTCTTGCTTCTCTCTCCGCGCGTCCGCCGTCATGAGCGGGCCCTTCTTCTCCAGCTCTTCGCGCAGCTTGTCGAGCTCCTGCCGCTTGCCGTCCATCTCCTTCTGCATCGTGGCCTTGTCCCGCTCGAGCTGCTCCCGCGCGGCCACCCCCGCCGCCGAGCGCGCGAGGACGCGTTGCACGTCCACGAAGCCGATCTTCGAAGCGCCCGGGGCTCCGGGCGCCGCCGGCGCCGGTGCCGAGACCGGCGGCGCCGGGGTCGGGGCCGGTGTCGGAGCCGGGGTCTGGGCCGACACGCCCGCGGGCAAGGCGACGCCGGCCGCGATGATCCAAGAGATCAGCCGCTTCGTCATGCAACTCCTCCTAGAAAGGGGACCCGACCGAAAACTGGAATTCCCCGAAGCTCTCGTTCTTCCGGCGGTCGAGGTTGATGCCATAGTCTACCCGGATCGGCCCGAATGGTGAGAGCCACCGGACCCCGGCCCCCCCGGACGTTCGGAGGTCGGTGGGATCGAACGGTGTCCTGAACCCATACACGTTCCCGATGTCGAAGAAGGCGGCGAGCCGGATGTTGAACGGCATGGGGACGATGTACTCGATGTTCCCGAGGAGCTCCGTGGTCCCGCCCGTCCGGTTGCCAAACTCGTCCTCGGGCGAGACCGTTCGAAACTTGAAGCCGCGCAGCGTATTCGGTCCGCCCAGGTAGAAGCGCTCGAAGAGGGGAAACTCCTCTTTCCCGAAGCCGAAGCCGTAGCCGATCTCGGCCCGGCCGGACAGGATGTGGTTGAACCAGATCGGCTTGAAGTAGGTCACGGAGCTGACGGTCTTCAGGAAGTGCGTGTCGCCGCCCAGGCCTGCCACGTCCACCGTCATCAAGAACTGGCCGCCCTTCGTGGGGGCGGTGATGTTGTCGCGGCTGTCGCGGGTGACGCCGGCCGAGACGAGCGAGGTGATGCGTGTGCCCTCTTCCGCCTTCAGCTCGGGGCTGGCGGAGTCGGAGAGACCACTGATCCGGTCCCTGGTGAGGCGATAAACAAGGTTCCAGCGCCAGTACTCGAGGAAGGGGCGGCTCATGCGGAGCTGGCCACCGACCGTCTCGTAGTCGTAGTCCGTGTACTTGCGGGTGGTGTCGAAGAGGTCGAAGCCGGCCGAAATCGGACGGTCGAAGAGCCATGGTTCCGTGAAGCTGATGATCCCCTGCTGGGTCTGGGCGCCGCCGCGCAATCGCAGCGTCAGCTCCCAGCCGCGCCCCAGGAAGTTGCGCTGGGAGAGGTCGATGGTGCCCACGAAGCCGTCCACCGACGAGAAGCCGCCGCCGATGCTGAAGAGACCGGTGGGTTTCTCGGTGACCTCCACGTTGACGATGATCTTGGTGCGATCGGCGCCGGGGGCGGTCGTGACGTCGACCTTGTCGAAGTAGCCGAGGTTGATGAGCCGCTGCCGGGCCCGCTGCATCTTCTGGAGCGTGAAGAGATCGCCCTCGACCATGGGCACCTCGCGGCGCAGGATCTTGTCCTCGCTGCGGAGGTTCCCTGAGATGTTGATCCGCTCCACGTAGACCTCGGGACCCTCGTTGATGTCGAGGGTGACGTGGAGAATGGGCGCGGTCGGTGACTGCTGCGTGCGGGGGTTGATGTCGACGGACGCGCGGCCGATGGTGCTGTAGAGATCGGTGAGGTTCTTGATGGTGTCGCGGAGCTTCGTGCGCGAGAAGACCTCGCCGGACTTCAGCAGGAATTGACGCTGGATCTCGGTCTCGGGGACGAGGTTGACCCCCGTCGCCTTCACCTCGCCCACCGTGTACTGGGGCCCTTCCACGACGGTGATGGTGATGATGGCGCGCGCCTTGTCGCGGTCCACCGTCACCTCCTGGCTCTCCACGCGGGCCTGGATGTAGCCGTGGTCGCCGTAGAGGGCGAGGATGCGATCGATGTTCTCGTCCAGGCGCTGGCGCTGGATGGTGCCGCGCAGGATGTAGTACTGGCGTTCCTGGGTGGCCATGACGGCCTTGAGCTGACGCGGGGTGAGGCCGATGTTGCCCCGGAAGACGATGCGGTCGATGGTGATCCGGCGGCCTTCGTTGATGTGGAAGACGACGCGCACGTCCCCGTCGGGGAACTTCTCCGCCTCCGGCGAGATCTGAACCTCGAAGTAGCCTTCCTCCTCGTAGTGGTTCTTGAGCGTCTCGACGGCGCGTTGGATGTCCACCGGGTTGTAGACGCTGCCGAGCTTGACGTCGACTTTCTCCTGGAGGGTGGCGGTGGACACCTTCTTGTTCCCGGTGAAGTCGACGTCGCGCACGAACGGTCGCTCCGACACCACGAAGGTCAGCCGGATGCCGCCCTCGAAATCCTCCACGCGGACCTGGACGTCGTCGAAAAACCCGAGCTGGAAGATCGAGCGCACGTCCTCGGAGACGGCGCTCGGTATGAAGGTCGCTCCCGGCTTGCTCTGGACGCGGCCGAGGATCACCGCCTCCTGCACGCGGCGATTCCCCTCCACGGTGACGTCCTTGATCTGAATCGGGGGCTGTTGCTGCTGCTGCTGGGCGACGACCGCCCGTCCTCCGAGCAGTGCGAACACCAGCGCGGCAAGCGCCGGCATGCGCAGGCGCCGGCCGCGCATCACCGAGGATAGGCTCGATCCGCCAGAGGGCTAGCGCTCGGCAAGCTCGAGGGAGGGTTCCGCGACGCCTTGCGCCTCGCGGAAGACGAAGTTCCCTCCATCGATGTCGACCTCGATGCGTGCGCTTTCTGGAACCTGGCCGCGGACGATGGCCTCGGCCAGCGGGTCCTCGATGTGCTTCTGGATCGTGCGCCGCAGTTGGCGCGCGCCGTACGTGGGATCGTAGCCCTTCTCGACGAGGGCCAACTCCGCGGCGGCGGTGAGGACGAGCTCGATGCCCTTCTCCACCAGCTGCTTGTTGATGCGTTCGATCATCAACCGGATGATCTCCTTGATGTGATCGATCGACAGCGCATGGAACACGATGATGTCGTCGATGCGGTTGATGAACTCCGGGCGGAAGCCGCGCTTCAGCTCCTCCATCACGCGGTCCTTCATCTTCTCGTAGGACGCCTCGTCCGACTCCTGGAGGAAGCCGGGAGAGATGCGCTTGCCGATGAGGCTGGTGCCGAGGTTCGACGTCATGATGAGGATCGTGTTCTTGAAGTCCACCACGTGGCCCAGGGAGTCCGTGAGCCGACCGTCGTCGAGCACCTGCAACATCATGTTGAAGACGTCGGGATGGGCCTTCTCGATTTCGTCGAACAGGACCACCGAGTACGGGCGCCGCCGCACCTTCTCGGTGAGGAAGCCACCCTCTTCGTAGCCCACGTAGCCGGGAGGAGCGCCCAGGAGCCGGGACACCGAGAACTTCTCCATGTACTCGGACATGTCGACGCGGATGAGCGCGTTCTCGTCGCCGAACAGATACTCGGCGAGCGCGCGCGCGAGCTCGGTCTTCCCGACGCCGGTGGGACCGAGGAAGATGAAGGATCCGACGGGGCGCTTGGCGTCCTTGAGCCCGGCCCGCGAGCGGCGGATGGCGCGCGACACCGCTTTCACGGCGTCCTCCTGACCGATGATCCGGCCGTGGAGCGCCTCCTCCATGCGGGCGAGCTTGGCGGACTCCTTCTCCTCCAGCTTGGCGAGCGGGATGCCGGTCCAGCGGGAGACGATGAACTCGATGTCCTCCTCGCCCACCGACTGCGTCCCCTTGCCCTTGTTCTTCTCCCACTCCCGCTTCATCTCCTCTTCGCGGGCGCGGAGGATCTTTTCCTTCTCGCGCAGAGAGGCGGCTTTCTCGAACTCCTGCGCCTCCAGGTACATGTCCTTCTCGCGGATCACCCGCTCCAGCTCCTTCTCGAGCTCCTTGATCTCGGGCGGGGGCGTGAGGGCCATGAGGCGCGTGCGCGAGGACGCCTCGTCGATGACGTCGATCGCCTTGTCGGGGAGCTGCCGGTCGGTGATGTACCGGTCGGCGAGGGTGACCGCCGCGTTGATCGCCTGTTCGGTGATCTTCACGCGGTGATGCGCCTCGTACTTGTGGCGGAGGCCGCGGATGATTTCGATGGCCTCCGGAACCGACGGCGCCTTGACGATGACCGGCTGGAAGCGCCGCTCGAGGGCGCCGTCCTTCTCGATGTACTTCCGGTACTCGTCGAGGGTGGTAGCGCCGATGGTCTGGATCTCGCCGCGGGACAGGGCCGGCTTCAGCATGTTCGAGGCGTCGATGGCGCCTTCCGCCGCGCCCGCCCCGATGAGGGTATGGAGCTCATCCAGGAAGAGAACGACGTTCTCAGACTGGCGAATCTCCTTCATGACCGCCTTCAGCCGCTCCTCGAACTGGCCGCGGTACTTGGTGCCGGCCACGAGGGCGCCGAGGTCGAGCTGGAGGAGGCGCTTGTTGACGAGGACGTCCGGCACGTCGTGGCTGATGATCTTCTGCGCCAGCCCTTCCACGATGGCCGTCTTCCCCACCCCGGGCTCGCCGATCAGCACCGGGTTGTTCTTGGTGCGGCGGGCGAGGATCTGGATGACGCGCTCGATCTCCTGCTCGCGGCCGATGACGGGATCGAGCTTGCTCTCCCGCGCGAGCTGGGTGAGGTCGCGCGCGAACTCGTCGAGGACCGGCGTCTGCGAGCGCTTCTTGGGGCGCGGATAGTACTGATCGCCGAGCAGCGCGAGCGTCTCCTGACGCACTTCGTCGAGACGGGCGCCGAGTGACTCGAGGATCTTGGCGGCGATTGACTGACCTTCCTTCATGAGGCCGAGGAGAAGATGCTCGGTGCCGATGTAGTTGTGGCCGAGCTGGCGCGCCTCTTCGATCGACAGCTCGAGGACGCGCTTGGCCTGGGGAGTGAACGGCACTTCACCGAACGTGAGCGTCTTCGGGAAACCGGCGAGCGCGCGCTCGACTTCCGCCTTCACGGTCTCGAGACGAAGCCCGAGACGTTGCAGCACGGCGGTGGCGATGCCTTCGCCGTCGCGGATGAGCCCGAGCAGCACGTGCTCGGTACCGACGAAGTCGTGACGGAACCGTCCCGCCTCTTCGCGTGCAAGGATGATGACCCGCCGCGCTCGTTCGGTGAATCGTTCAAACACTGGTGATCCCCACCCCTCTCAGGGAACTCCCGCGACCGTTTTTGTTTGCGCCGGCAGCTAGTTAGTCGACCTCAGTATAGCCCAGCCCCTGGGGGGCCGCTAGCGTTTTCATTCACGAGCGCCAACGCTGCGTATCCTATATGCGAATCTTCGGCCATCCGCGCCGGCCCTTTCACTCGTCCTCGCGGACCTCGCGCGCCTTTCCCTCCAATAGACGGTACCCCCGGTCCGCCTTCCGCGCCAGATCCGGGTTGTGGGTGGCGATCAGGAACGCGATCCCCCGTTCGGCCTGCACGCGGAGGAACAGGTCATAGATGACCGCGCTCGTCTTCGGATCGAGATTGCCCGTCGGCTCGTCGGCGAGGATCAGGCGCGGCCCGTTCAGGAGCGCGCGCGCGATCGCCACGCGCTGCTGCTCGCCGCCCGACAACTCCCCCGGCCGGTGGTGCATGCGATCGGCGAGTCCGACCTCGGCCAGCGCTTCCGCCGCCAGCGCGCGCGATTCGCGCGTCGACTTGCGCGCGAGGAGGGCGGGCACCATCGCGTTCTCGAGCGCGGACATCTCGCCGAGCAGATTGTAGAACTGGAAGACGAAGCCGATTTCCTGGCGCCGGAACCGCGCCAGTCCGGTCTCGGGACGGGTGAAGAGATCCTCGCCGCGGTAGAGCACGCGCCCGCCCGAAGGCCGGTCGAGAGCGCCGAGAAGATAGAGCAGCGTCGATTTGCCGACGCCGGACGCGCCCACGAGCGCGACCACCTCCGCGGCGCGGACGACGACGCTGGCGCCGCGCAAGACGCGGATGACCTCGGGCCCCGTGCGGTACTCCTTCTCCAGCTCCTCGCCCGCGATCAGCGGCGGCTCGCCGCCCGTCGGGCCAGATGGTGTGCCCGCCGCCCCCTGCGATGCGCGCGTCGCGTCCGCGCGGGCGGGAGCGCCGTTGGTCGGGGCGGGGTTGCCGCTGCTGACGCCGTCACTCATAGCGGAGCACATCCACGGGCGCCAGGCTGCCAGCGCGGCGAGCCGGGAAGATCGTGGCGAGGAAGGAGATGGCGAGGGTGGCGCTGACGACGAGGATGAAGTCGCCGTGGCTCAGCTTCATCGGGAGGTAGTCGATCTGGTAGACGTCGCCCGCGAGCCGGATGATCTTGTAGGTGTTCTGGATCCAGATCAAGGCCAGCCCCACCGCGCTCCCCGCCACCGTCCCCACCACCCCGATCGTCATCCCCACCGTGAAGAAGATGGCGGTGATGCTGGACGCGGAGGCCCCGATCGATTTCAAGATCCCGATCTCCTTGCGCTTCTCCGCGACGAGGAGGACCAGATGCCCGATGATCGCGAAGGCCGCCACCAGCACGATGATGGTCACGATCACGAACAGCGCGAGCTTCTCGAGCTGGAGCGCCGCGAACAGGTTGCGGTTCATGTCCATCCAGTCCCGCGCCCAGTACTGGAAGCCGAGCAAGCGCGTCACCGCGCGGCCCACCCGCTTGGCGTCGAAGGGGTCGTCGAGCTTCACCTCGATCCCGCTCGCGCCCGTGAGCCCCGCGAACTCCTGCGCGGTGGGCAGGCTCGTGTAGGCGATGGAAGCGTCGAACTCGTACATCCCGACCTCGATCGTCCCCGCCACCGTGTAGCGGCGCATCTTCGGCACCATCCCGACGGCCGTGATCGCCCCCTTTGGAGAGATGACGGTGATGGTGTCGCCGGTGACCACGCCCAGCAGCCGTGCGAGCTCGGCGCCGAGCAGGATGGCCGCTTCGCCGCCGGCCACCGGCTCCACGCTCCCGCTCCGGACCTGGCTCTGGATGTCGCGCAGCACGGGCGCCGCCGCGAGGTCGATGCCGCGCAGGAGCCCGCCGTGCGCGCCGCCGCCCTCGGCGCTGAACAGCACTTGCTGGAGGACGAATGGTGTCGCCGATCGCACGCCGTCCACGGTCTTCACGCGCTCGGCGAGCGCGCCCGCGTTCGCAATCCCCTGACCGCCGTTCTGGAAGACGAGCAGGTGCGGGTTGGCGGAGATGATCTTGTCGCGGATCCCGTCCTGGAAGCCGGTCATCACCGCCAGCACGACGATGAGGGCGGCCACGCCGAGGAACACGCCCCCCACGCCGATCCACACGAACAGCGAGAGGGTGGCGCGCTGGCCGCGCGCGCGCAGGTAGCGCACGCCGAGGAACAGCTCGAACGGCAAGCCGCGGCTCACGCTTCGCGCCCCCGCGACCACAGGAGGTACGCCTTGATGAACGCGTCCAGCTCGCCGTCCATCACCGCCTCCACGTTGCCCACCTCGAGCCCGGTGCGATGGTCCTTGATGAGCTGGTAGGGATGGAACGTGTAGGAGCGGATCTGGCTGCCGAACGCGATCTCCTTCTTCTGCCCCGCCAGCTCCGCGAGCTCGTCACGCTGCTTCTTCTCCGCGATCTCGAAGAGCCGCGCCTTGAGGATGCGCATGGCGGTGTCACGGTTGCGGAGCTGCGAGCGCTCGTTCTGGCACTGCACGACGATGTTGGTGGGCAGGTGCGTGATGCGCACCGCCGAATCCGCCGTGTTCACGCCCTGGCCGCCGGGACCGGACGACCGAAAGACGTCGACGCGGATCTCGTCGTCACGGACCGTCACCTCGACGTCGTCGACCTCCGGCACCACCGCCACCGACGCAAAGCTCGTCTGGCGGCGGCGGGAGGCATCGAAGGGGGAGATGCGCACGAGCCGGTGCACCCCGGTCTCGCCGCGGAGATAGCCATAGGCGTACTCGCCCGTGACCTCGATGGTGGCGGACTTGATGCCCGCTTCTTCGCCGGGAAGGAGGTCGACTACTTCCGCCTTGAAGCCGGCCCGCTCGCACCATCGCAGGTACATCCGCATCAGCATCTGTGCCCAGTCCTGCGATTCGGTCCCGCCCGCGCCGGGATGGATGGAGAGGATGGCGGCCTTGACGTCGTGCGAGCCCGACAGCATGACCTTCAGCTCGAACTCGTCGAGATCGCGTCGGAGCCGCTCGATACCGTCCGCGATCTCGGCGTCGAGGGAGCCGTCCCCCGCCTCCGCCGCCAGCTCCAGCATCACGGGCAGCTCCTCCGCGCGCGTTACCAGCTCCTTGACGCGGGTCACCGTGCGCGCGAGGTCGGTGCGTTCGCGGATCAGCTCCTGGGCGCGGCGGTTGTCCTCCCAGAAGGCGGGCGCGCCCATCTCGGCGTCGATCGCGGCCAGGCGCTTTTCCTTGCCCAGGATGTCAAAGATGCCCCCGGAGCTCGTCCACGCGGCGGCCGAGCTCGGTCGCGTCGCGCTTGAAATCGCCGATCACGCCGGCCTCCGCCGGGCGGTGGCGGCGGCGCCGAGAGCGGCGGCGGCGACCGCGAACGACAGCCACGCGACCCAGTCGCCCACGCGGGTGTAGAGGGTTTCGCCGCTCCGGAGCGGCAACGACTCGATCATCGTGCCGCGCTCGAAGAGCCGCATCCAGCGCACGATCCGACCCGAGGGCGCGATGAAGGCGGAGATCCCGGTGTTGGCGGCACGGACGACGGCCGTCCTGTGCTCGACCGCGCGCAGCGGATACATCGCGAGGTGCTGGGCGGGACCGCTCGTGCGCCCGAACCACGCGTCGTTCGTCATGTTGATCATCAATCGCGCCCCACTCTTCACGAACTTCCGATAGAGGTCGGGGAAAATGCCTTCGTAACAGATGACGGCACCGAACGGGGCTGGCGGACCCGGGAAGACGACGGGAGCCGAGCCGGGCTCCAGCTCGGAGATGAACTCGGCCCAGCTCTTCACGAAACCGATCACTCCCGACAGCGGCACGTACTCTCCAAACGGAACCAAGTGCATCTTATCATACCGGCCCGCAATGCCTTTTCCGGTGACGAGGAACGCCGTGTTGCGATAGCCACGCGCGTCGTCGCCGTCCACGGAGCCGACCAGGAGCGGCATGCCGGTCGTGTCCGCCACGTACGTGAGCGTGTTCAGCAGACCCTCGTCGCGCGTCAGGATCGTGGGCGACGCCGTCTCCGGCCACACGAGGAGATCGGGGTGCTCGTGGGCGGCGCGCCGGGTGAGCGCCATGTAGATGGCGAGCGTGGTCGAGATCTGCTTGTCGTCCCACTTGAGGGGCTGTTCGATCGACGGCTGCATGACCGCGATCCGCACCTCACCGGCACGGGCGGGCACGCCGAGACGGGCCATTCCGAACAGGAGACAGCCGGTGACGACGGCGACCGCGACGACGAGCGCGGCGGCGGCGCGGCGCCACGGCAGCACGACGAGCCCGGCCACGGTCGCATTGACGAGCGCGATCAGGAACGAGACGGCGTGGATGCCGCCCAGCTCCGCCACCTGGATCACGGTCAAGCGAAGATACTGGCTGTAGCCGAGGCTGCCCCACGGAAAGCCTTCCATGAGATGACCGCGCACCCACTCCGCGGCCACCCAGAAGAACGGCGCCGCCGCCAGGGCCCACGTCGGCGAGCGCCGAGCGCTCACCCACGACATCGCCGCCGCCACCAGCCCGAAGTAGAGGGCGCAGTATCCGGCGAGGGCGAGGGTCGGTCCTAGCGTCAGCGGCCACGGGATGCTGCTGTAGACGGAGAACGTGAAGTTCAGCCAGCGGAGCAGGAAGGCGAAGAAGACGAGCCCGGCCAGCCATCCCCATCCGAAGGCGGCCCGCGGGCGCCGCGTGACGGCGGTGACGAAGAGCGGGGCCAGCGCCACCCACGCCAGGGCATCCCAGTCGAAGCGGGGAAACGCGAGACCGAGCGCGAGACCGGCGGTGCTGGCAATGAGGGCGTCGCCGAGAAGGGCGCGCCTGCGACCGTGGTCAGGCGCCGGCGGCGAGACGGTCGGCAAGAAACCTCGGGAGCCCGGCGGCGGCGATCTTGGCGCGGGCCACGTTCACGTCGTACGCCACGCGGCGGATCTGGATCCGACGGCCGTCGGCGTCCCACACCGCGTAGGCGGCTCGCACGTCCCGGTCGCGCGGCTGTCCCACGCTGCCCACGTTCACGAGATAGCGGCGCCCCGCTTCGAGGGTGACGTCGACGTTGCCGCCTTCGTGCTCGCGCCCCGCGGAGCCGAGCGACCACACGCCCGGCAGATGCGAATGCCCCACGAAGCAGACGCGCGTCTCGAAGGCGTCGAAAGCAGCGTACCCGTCCTCCGCGGAAACGAGATAGTCCCACTCCTCGGGGTGACGGGGCGACGCGTGCACGAGGGTGGCGTCCCCGACGCTCGCGGTGAGCGGGAGGGCTGCCAGCCAGTCCCGGTGGTCGTCGTCGAGCTGCTCGCGCGTCCACTCGGCGGCGGCCCGCGCGTACTGGTTGAACCACGCCAGGCTCATCTGTCCCGTCACGCCATGCTCGTGGTTGCCGGCCACCACCGCCTGCGCGCGCTCGGCGAGGCGCTCCACGCACGGTATGGGATCGGCTCCGTATCCGACCACGTCCCCCAGGCACACCACCGCGTCGGCGTGAGCGGCGGCGTCGGCGAGGACGGCCTCGAGCGCCTCCAGGTTGCCGTGGACGTCCGAGAGGACGGCGTAGCGCATCGCGCCCTCAGGATGCCGGGCGCAGCTCTTTGTGGACGCGATCGAGGATGCCGTTGATGAACCGGCTCGAGTCCTGGGTTCCGAACTTCTTCGCGATCTCGATGGCCTCGTTGATCGCCACCTTGGGCGGAACCTCCGCGCTCCACAGGAGCTCGTACACCGCGAGGCGAAGGATGTTGCGGTCCACCACCGCCATGCGCTCGAGATCCCAGTGCTCGGTGACCTGCACGATGAGGGCGTCGATCTTCGCCTGATTGCCCTTCGTCCCGCGCACGAGCGTCTCGGCGAACGCGCGCGTCTCCTCGTCGGCGGGGTAGCGCGCCCAGAACTCCGCCTCGTGCGGAGCGGGATCGTGGTCCCCGCCGAGGTCGAGCTGATACAGGAACTGGAGCGCGACCTCGCGCGACTTTCTACGCCGACCCATGGCTCCGCACGCGCTGCACGAACCCGGCCATCTCCAGCGCCGCCGTCGCCGCTTCTTCGCCGCGGTTGCCCACCTTGCCGCCCGCGCGATCCCACGCCTGCTCCTCGGTGAGAGCGGTGATGACACCGTAGGTGGCGGGCACGCCCGTGGTGACGGCGACGTGGCGGATGCCCGCCGCCGCCTCCCGCGCCACGTGCTCGAAGTGCGGCGTCTCACCGCGGATCACCACGCCCACGCAGACGATGCCGGCGTAGCGACCGGTGGCGGCAAGATGGGCGGCGGCCTGCGGCAGCTCGAAGGATCCCGGCACCCAGTGGACCTCGACGGCGCCGGCCGGGATCTTGGCGGAGGCGAAGACGTGCTGCGCGCCCTCCACGAGTCGGGTGGTGATCGCTTCGTTGAAGCGCGCGGCCACGATCGCGAAACGCCGCCGGCGGGCGGCGGCGCGGCCCGCGCGCAGCGTCGAGGTCCCCGGGCGGGGGGCGCGGCCGGCCACGACTCAGTCGGGAAGCGAAGACAGCAGGTGGCCCAGCTTGTCCCGCTTGGTGCTGAGGTACTTCCGGTTCGAGTCGTTGGCGGGAATCTCGATGGGGACCCGCTCCACGAAGTGCAGGCCGTAGGCCTCGAGGCCCACACGCTTCTTCGGGTTGTTCGTGAGCAACCTCAGATTTTTCACGCCGAGATCGACGAGGATCTGGGCGCCGATGCCGTAGTCGCGGGCGTCGGGCTTGAACCCGAGCGCCTCGTTCGCCTCCACCGTATCCTTGCCCTGATCCTGGAGCTCGTACGCGCGCATCTTGTTCAGGAGCCCGATGCCGCGTCCTTCCTGGCGGAGGTACACGAAGACGCCCCTGCCCTCTTCGGCGATGATCCTGAGCGCGGTCTCGAGCTGCACGCCGCAGTCGCAGCGCCGCGAGTGAAACACGTCGCCGGTCAGACATTCCGAGTGCATGCGGACGAGCACGGGCGTTTCCCCCGCGATGGCGCCCATGGTGAGGGCGACGGGGACGCGCGGATCCACCGTCGTCTCGTACGCGATGGCCGTGAACTCGCCGAACTCGGTGGGGAGCCGGGTGGTGGCGACGCGACGGACGAGCCGCTCCTTGCGGGTCCGGTACTCGATCAGGTCCTTGATCGTGATCATCTTGAAGCCGTACCGCTCCGCCATGGCCGTCAGCTCCGGCAGCCGCGCCATGCCGCCGTCATCGTCCAGGACTTCGCAGATGACGCCGGCGGGATACCGCCCGGCCAGCCGCGCGAGATCGACGGCGGCCTCGGTGTGGCCGGCGCGACGTAGCACGCCGCCCGGCATTGCGCGCAGGGGGAAGATGTGGCCGGGGCGCGCGAGGTCGTCGGGACGGGTGGCGGGGTCGACGAGGGTGCGGATGGTGACGGCGCGGTCGTAGGCGGACGTGCCCGTGGTCACGCCCCGCAAGGCGTCGACGGTGGCGGTGAAGGCGGTGCCCATGGGCGCCGTGTTGTCGGCCACCATCATCGCGATCTTCAGCTCGTCGAGGCGCTCACCGGTCATGGGGGCGCAGATCAGCCCGCGACCGTGCTTGGCCATGAAGTTGACGGCTTCCGGCGTCGCGAGGTCGGCGGCCATGACGAGGTCGCCCTCGTTCTCGCGGTCCTCGTCGTCGACCACGATGAGGATCCGCCCCGCGCGGATCTCCTCGATGCCTTCGTCGATGCTGGCGAAGGTCACGGCTGCGCCCGCAAGCTCAGCGACCGCATCAGGTATTTCCCGATCACGTCCATCTCGATGTTCACCGCCTGCCCGGCCTTCGCGTCGCCGAGCGTCGTCACCGCCCGTGTGTGCGGGATGACCATCACCTCGAACGATCCCTCGCCGAGGGCCGCCACCGTGAGGCTCACGCCGTCCACGGCCACCGACCCTTTCGGGATCAGGAGGGGCTCGAGGTCGCGCCGCGGGAGCGCGATCCGGACCCGCGCGGTCGATTCTACACAAGTTACGGCCGCTACGGTCGCCACCCCATCCACGTGACCCAGCACCAGATGACCGGCGAGCGCCCCCCCGAAGCGCAGGGGCCGCTCGAGGTTGACGCGGCTGCCGGGCCCGAGCGTTCCGAGCGTCGTGGTCGCGAGCGTCTCCGGGCCCACGTCGAACGCGAACATCCGGGGACCGCACTCGACCACCGTGAGGCAGACCCCGTTCACGGCCACGCTGGCGCCGACGCCGCTTCCTTCGAGCGTGACGGCGGCCTCGATCTCGAGCCGCGCGATCGCGCCCCCGCCCGTGCGGCGCCGCACCACGCCGATCTCCTCCACGATCCCGGTGAACACTAGGGCCGCCTCACGTCACGAACGCCGCACGTCGCCCTCGACGAGAACGTCGTCGCCGAACGTTCGCATCGTGACCTCGTGCAGCCGCACGGCGCCCTTCAGGTCGCGCCCGGCGCCGGCCACCGCCGACGGCGCTTGACGGCCGCCGAGCAGCAGCGGCGCAATGAAGAAAGCCACGCGATCGACGACGCCCGCGTCCAGGAACGCGCCGTGGACGGCGGCGCCGCCCTCGACCAGGACCGCCCGCACGTCCTGCGCGAACAGATGGAGGAGCAGACCGACGACGTCGACGCGGCCGTCGCGGGTCGGACACTGCACCACGGTGGCGCCCGCCGCCTGCAAACGCTCGCGCTGCGCCGCCGGCGCCGATTCTCCAACAGCGATCAGCGCGCGCGCCGGCGTACCGGCGTGGATCACGCGCGCGTCGGGTGGCGTCCGCGCCGTGGAGTCGAGCACGATCCGGTAAGGCTCGCGGGGCCAGGGCCGATCGAGACGGACGGTGAGCTGCGGATCGTCCTGGAGCACGGTGCCGATGCCAACCACGATGGCGTCCGCTTCGCTCCGCAATCGATGTGCTTCGCGGCGGGCGAGGTCGCCCGTGATCCAGCGCGAGCCACCGCGCCCATCCGCGATCTTGCCGTCGAGCGTGAGGGCCGCCTTCAGCGTCACGTGGGGGCGCCCGGCCTCGATGGCGGTGAGGAAGACGCGGTTCTGCGCCCGCGCCTCGACCTCGAGCACGCCCGTGCTCACTTCGATCCGCGCTGCGCGCAGGACGTCCAGACCACGTCCCGCCACCAGCGGATTGGGATCGCCCGTGGCCACGACGACGCGCCGGATGCCCGCCGCCACCACCGCCGGCGCGCAGGGTGGCGTGCGGCCCTGGTGAACGCACGGCTCCAGCGTGACGTAGAGCGTCGCGCCCCGCGCGGCGCCGCCCGCGTCGGCGAGCGCCACCGCCTCCGCGTGCGGGGCCCCCGCGCGCGCGTGGAACCCCTCCCCCACCACGACGCCGTCGCGCACCACCAGCGCGCCCACCATCGGATTCGGCGACGTCAGGCCGCGCGCGTGCTCGGCGAGCTCGAGGGCGCGCCGCATGAAGCCAACGTCCGCGTCCATCAGGCAGCGGGGACGAGGGCGTCGACGAAACGGGCGGGATCGAACAGCTGCAGATCGTCGACGCGCTCTCCCACGCCGATCAGCTTCACGGGAACGCGCAGCTCGCGCACGATGCGGACGACGATGCCGCCCCGCGCGGTGCCGTCGAGCTTGGTGAGGCAGACGCCGCTGAGTCCGATCGCCTCGTGGAACATGCGCGCCTGGGCGAACCCGTTCTGGCCGGTGGGAGCGTCGAGGACCATCAGCGACTCGTGGGGCGCGCCCGGGACCTGACGCTCCACCACGCGCTTCAGCTTGGCCAGCTCGTCCATCAAGTTGGTTTTCGTGTGCAGCCGGCCGGCGGTGTCGATGATGAGGGCGTCGACCTCGCGCGCGGTGGCAGCCTTCAAGGCGTCGAACACGACCGCCGCCGGGTCCGACCCCGCCGACTGCTTGACGACGTCCACGCCGATGCGATCGCCCCACGTCTGGAGCTGCTCGATGGCGGCCGCGCGGAAGGTGTCGGCGGCGGCGAGCAGCACGCGCCGATCGTCGCCCTTGAGCGAGGCCGCCAGCTTCGCGCACGTGGTCGTCTTGCCGGAGCCGTTCACGCCAAGCATCAGGAGAACGGCCGGCCGGTGCGCGAGATCGAGGGGGACGGCGGCGGGCGTCAGGATGTCCACGAGGAAGCGCCGGAAGAGCGGGCGCAGCTGGTCGGCGCGGGTCACGGTGCCGAACATGACCTCCTCGCGCGCGCGGTTCGTGAAGTCGGCGGCGAGGGGCGCGCCGAGATCGGCGGCGATGAGGAGCTCCTCGAGCTCTTCGTAGAGCGATTCGTCGATGGGGCGATCGGGCTCCAGGATGGACGCGAGCTCGCCCGAGAGGTACTCCTGCGATTTCCGCAGCCCCTCGCGGAGACGGTCGGTCAGACCCGAGAAAAACTTCACCGCGGGTCCGCGGGCAGGACCAGGCGCTCGATGACCTCGCCGCTCGCGCCCAGGGGTGGCAAGGCGCGGCCGTTCAGCTCCAGGGCGACACCGCCGGCGTTGCCGACGGTCAGGGTGAAACGACCGTTCGAGACCCACTCGCGGATCTGGCCGGGGGGGACGTTCTCCTCCGTCATGCGACCGTCCTCGGTCCGTACGCGAATCCACGTCAGCTCGCTCGTACGCGCCACCAATCGATGCGTGGCGCCGACGGCGCCGACCAGGGAGGGACCGGGGCTGGCCCCCGTCGCCGGCGAGGGGGTCACGGCGGGCCGGGGCCGCGCCTCGGAAGCGGCGGACGGTGCCGGCCGTGTCTCCGCGGGAGACGGCGCCGGGCGAACCGGTCCTTGCACCTCCACCGGCTCCAGCGGAGCGGGATCGGTCACCGCGGGCGGCGCGCTCGCTCCGGCCATGCGACGGTCTCCACCGCGCTCGCGCCCTTTCTGCAAGGCGAGCGTGACGGCGAAAAGGGCCACTCCGAGCACCACCAGGAGCACGAAGCTGACGAGAATCGGACCGCGTCCGCGGGCGTCGCTGCGGGTGGGAGCGGCCGTCGTCGTCAATGAGGGGATGGCCTCGGCAACCGTGCTCGCCGTTGCGGCGGGCCCGGGCGCTGCCACCGCGCCGCCCGTCCCCGCCCCGAAGCGCCGGAGGGCCTCGTCGGGAGACTCGCGGAGGACCTGGCAATAGGCGCGAATGAACCCGCGCGTGAAGACGGGCGCGGGAAGGGCACGGAAGTCGTCGTTCTCGAGCGCCTCCAGGTAGCGAGAGGCGACGCGGGTGGAGCGGGCCATTTCGTCGAGGGAGAGGCCGCGCTGTTGGCGCAGCTCGCGGAGATACGAACCCACGGGGGACATTGCCGACACCGATTTCGAGTCTAGCTTATGCCCCCTCCGTTTTCACACCTTTGCTAGACGTCGAGGCGCACGGAGACGAGCTTGGAGAGCCCGGGTTCCTCCATGGTGACGCCGTAGAGGACGTCCGCCGATTCCATCGTCTTCCGGTTGTGGGTGATGACCAGGAACTGGGTCTGGCTCGTGAGCTCTCGCAGGACGCGAAGGAAACGATGGATGTTGGCGTCGTCGAGGGGCGCGTCCACCTCGTCGAGCACGCAGAAGGGGCTCGGACGGAAATAGAAGATGGCGAAGAGCAAGGCGAGGCCGGTGAGCGCCCGCTCCCCACCCGACATCAGGGTCACCGACTGGAGCCGCTTGCCGCGCGGCTGGGCCATGAGGTCCACACCGGTGTCGAGCGGGTCCCCGCCTTCCTCGGCTTCCACCAGCCGGAGCTCGGCGCGCCCTCCCTCGAAGAGGCGGCCGAAGATCGACTGGAAGTGGCCGTTGATCTCCTCGAAGGCCTGAGTGAATCGATCCTGTGCCGTGCGCGTCATCCCGCGCAGCGCCTTCTCGAGGTCCTTGATGGACGCCGTGAGGTCCTCGTATTGCGCGCGCAGGAACGTGAGCCGCTCGTCGAGCTCCCGATATTCCTCGTCGGCGACGAGGTTCACGGCGCCGATGGCCTCCAGCTTGGCTTCCAGCTCGACCACGCGCTCGCGCGCGGCCGACAAATCCCGCGCGGGGTCGTGATGGGCGATCAGCGCCGTCTCATCGACGCCGTGGGCGCGGCGCGCCTCCAGCGCCAGCTCCTCGCGGCGCACGCGCCCCTCGGTGGCGCGGAGGTCGGTCTCGTGCACCGCGCTCATCAGGCGCGACAGCTCCCCTTCGGCCGCGCGCATGTCCGTCTCCAGGCGCCGCAGCTCGTCGACGAGCTCTTGATGGCGCTCGCCCGCGATGCGCGCGTCGTTCTCCAGACGGTCGCGCTCGCTCGCCACCTCGAGGGCGGCGTCGTCGGTCCGCTCGCGCTCGGCCACCAGCCACACGCTGCGTTCGGCGAGCTGCGCCTGGCGCGTCCGCGCCTGCGCCAGCCGCTCGGTAAGGTCAGCGTCGATCTCCTCGAGGCGCGCCAGCTCGCGGTGGAGCGCATCCACCCGCTCCGCGAGCGAGGCCACTTCCACCCGGCAGGCGCCCAGCTCTGCCACCAGCTCGATCTCGCGCGCCTGCGCGGCGGCGATCGCCTCCCGGCCCGCCACCATCATGTTCTCGTGGGCGGTCTCCGCGTCGCGCGCGGCCGCGATGTGACGGTCGAGCCGCTCCAGGGTGGCCGTCGTCTCCTCCACCTCGCGGCTCACCTGCCCCGCCTCGAGCTGCACCGTCTGCTGGTGGCGCAGGACACGCTCGTGCTCGCGCACGGACTGCTCGAGGTCTTTCTCTCCCGTGAGGCGGTCGGTTTCGCGGCCCTGGATCGATCGATCGACGGCGCCGAGGCGCGCGCCCAGCGTCGCCACCTCCGCCGACAACTCCGTGACCGTGGTCTCGTGAGCTTGAACGCCGGCCACCAACCGCTCCACGTCGGCCTCGAGCTCGCGCACCTGGCGCTTGCGGCCGAGCAGCGAGTGCTCGGCGGCCACGCCTCCGTTGCCGTCGTCGCCGCCGCGCAACCGACCCGTCGGCCCCAGCACCTCGCCGGCGGGCGTGACGTAGGTGGCCACCACGCCGTTCTTGCGCCAGAGCGCTTCCGCCTGGTCGAGGTGGTCCACGACGGCGACGCGCGCGAGGAGATAGTGGACGAGGTTTTCCGGCTCGGCGGAGACGCTGCGCGCGGCCCAGTGCGCGCCGTTGTCCTCCGGCACCGTGGCGAGCGGCGCCGGCAACGTCTCCACGGGCAGGAAGGTGGCGGCGCCGGCGCTCTCCGTCTGGAGGTACGCGACGGCGCGGCGGGCGTGCTCGAAGCGCTCCACGACCACCCATTGCAGCCGTTCGCCGAGCACCGCCTCCACGGCGCGCTCGAGCCCGTGGGGGACGTCGAGCAGGTCCGCCACCGTGCCCACCACACCGTCGAGCACGCGCCGTCCCGCTTCCGAGAACACGGCGCGGACGCCGCCGCCGTAGCCTTCGCGCGCGTGCTCCAACTCGCGGAGGGCCTCCAGGCTCGAGCGGCGGCCGGCGAGCGCCACGCGGTTTTCCGCGAGCTGCCGCTCGGCCTCGCGCAGAGCCCCCGTGCGCTCGTCGAGCAGGCTCGTGAGCCGCGCGCGCTCGTCGGCGAGCGACGCGAGATCGGCCATGGCCCGCTCGCGCGCGGTCTCCAGCGCCGCCCGATCGATGGAGAGGCGACGGGCCTCCGTCTCCGCTTCCGCGAGCTCCACGGCGAGGCGTTCGGCGCGGCGTCCGAGCTGCGCGTGCCGCTCGCGGAGCTGCCCCGCCTCGCGCATGAGGTCGGTGCGCTCGGCCGCGATGCGAACCTGCTCGTAACGCTGCGCCTCCAGGCGATCGCGCTCGGCCGCGAGGCCACCACGGTGGCGTTCCACGGTGGCCTCGAGCTCCGCCACCGCGCGCCCGCGCTCGCCCAGCAAGACCTCGGCATCGCTCAGACCGAGACGCGCGGCGGCGCGCTCACCGACGATGGTGCTCAGCCGCTCTCCGCTGATCCGGATGTCCTCATCCAGGCGCACCGCTTCTTCCGCGAGCTCGCGCATCTGGACGCCCATCTGCTCGCGGCGCTCGAGGAGTCGTTCCAGCTCGCCCTGCACCTTCTGCACGGCCTGGCGCAGGTCGGAGAGCGCGTGCTCGCTGGCCTGGATCGTCTCCCGCTGGGTGGCCTCGCGCGCACCGAGCTGGCTCACGCGCGTGCGGAGCAGCTCTTCGCCGTCGCGCAGGCGCGACCGCTGGGCCGCCAGCGCCTCCGCCTCCGCGGTGAGCGCCGCGTAGTCGGCGGCGACGAGGGCGAGCGCGAGCGCGCGTTTCTCCGCCTGCACCGTCTTGTACTGCTGCGCCTTCTTGGCCTGGCGCTCGAGCGATCCGAGCTGCCGCTTCACCTCGTCCATCACGTCCTTGACGCGCGCGAGGTTCTGGCGCGTGCCCTCGAGCTTGCCCTGGGTCTCCGTGCGCTGCTGCTTGTAGCGCGCGATCCCGGCCGCCTCCTCGATGAAGACGCGGCGCTCGTGGGGCTTCGCGGTGAGGACGTGGTTCAGCTTGTCCTGGTCCATCACGGAGTAGGCGCGCGGGTTGGCGCCGGTGCCGGCGAAGAGGTCCAGGATGTCGCGCAGCCGTGTCTGCGACTTGTTGACGAGGTACTCGCTCTCGCCCGTGCGGTAGAGCCGGCGGCTCACCGCGATCTCGCTCCATGGCACCGAGAGCGTCCCGTCGTTGGTGAAAAGCAGCTCAACCTCGGCGAGCCCGACCGCCTTGCGGGAGGCGGAGCCGTGGAAGATCAGGTCTTCCATCCGCTGTCCGCGCAGCGATTTCGCACTCTGCTCGCCGAGCGCCCACCGCACGGCCTCGCTGATGTTGGACTTGCCGCACCCGTTGGGACCGACGATGCCGGTGATGCCGGGAAGCACCTTCACCACGGCCTTTTCGGCGAAGGACTTGAAGCCGTGCAGAGAGATGGAATCCAGACGCATGGGAGTTTCTAGCACGCGCCCTCCGATGCCCCCAAGAAAAAAGGCCCTACGAGTGGTGGGGGAGGCGTCGCGAGGGCCCTAGATCTCGGACTCACCGCCCTCGGGGCGACGGGCTCGGCGCCCTCGGTGGCACGCGCTTAGCACTCACAGGAGGGCGCGAGGGAGGCGTGAGCGAGTTCACCCCGGAGCAGGAGCAGTTCATCACGGAGGTCGTCAATAGCCTCGGTCGGCGCTACGGGCACGTGCTGGACCGACTCGCCACCGAAATGCACGCGCTCGTGATGGTGCTCGTCGACAAACGCGTGGTCACCATGGAGCAGATCGACGCCGCCCGGAAGCAGCTCGATCTCGCCTTCGAGGTCACGCAGGCCCGCGAGTTGCGCGCGATCATGAGCGACGTCGACCGACTCGATCGGGATCTGGACGAGGAAGGGCCCTACTCGGCGTGACGGGACGGAGGCCTCAGCCTCCCTGCTTCAGGTAGCAGCACTTCTTGTACTTCTTGCCGGAGCCGCACGGACAGGGATCGTTGCGGCCGACCTTCTCTCCGGTGGCGGTGCGCGGGGTGGGCGCGGCCGCGGCGGCGTGGCGACGGTTCTCGATCGGCGATTCCCCGCGCGATTCCGTGGTCGGGATCGCCCGCGCCGTGATCGTGGGAACCTGGACGGGCGCGCCCTCGCGGACGAGCTGCACCTTGAAGAGCCGCTCCACCACCGCCGCCTTCACGCGCTCCACCATGTCCTGGAAGAGATCGAACGCTTCCTTCTTGTACTCCGTGAGCGGATCGCGCTGGCCGTACCCGCGGAGGCCGATGCCTTCCTTGAGGTGGTCGATGGACAGGAGGTGGTCCTTCCACTGGTGATCGATCACGATCAGCATCTCGTGACGCTCGAGGGCGCGCAGCAGCTCCGGCGACAGCTCGCGCTCCCGCTCGGCGTAGCGCTCCTTCACGGCCGGGATCACCAGCTCCTCGAGTCCATCGCGTGACGCGACGTCCATGAAGCGCGCGGGCGGGATGCGCACGTCGAAGAGCTGGAAGAGCGCCTCCCCGAGGGCGACCATGTCCCAGTCCTCGGCGTGGGTGCCGGGGGCGGCGTGGCTGTCGAGGGTCGCCATCGCGAGGTCCTCGATCCACTCCGCGATGGTGTCGGCCTGGCTCTCGCCGTCGAGGATCTGGCGCCGCATCCCGTAGATGATCTCGCGCTGCTTGTTCATGACGTCGTCGTACTCGAGCAGGTGCTTCCTGATCTCGTAGTTGTGCGTCTCCACCCGCTTCTGGGCGGTGGCGATGGCGCGCGTGACCAGCTTGTGCTCGATCGGCTCCCCTTCCTCCATCCCGAGGCGCTCCATGATCTTCTGGATGCGCTGGGAGCCGAAGATGCGGAGGAGATCGTCCTCGAGCGAGAGATAGAAGCGCGACGAGCCGGGATCGCCCTGGCGGCCGGAGCGGCCGCGGAGCTGGTTGTCCACGCGGCGTGCCTCGTGGCGCTCGGTGCCGACGATGTGCAAACCGCCGTGCTCCACCACGCGCTCGTGCTCGGGGTCCGTGGTGCGCTTCGCCTCCTCGAGGGCGGACCCGCGCGCCTCGGCGGGAGCAAGAGCGGGATCGAGCCCGTGCTTCCTCAAGATCTCCTTGGAGAGGAAGTCGGGATTGCCGCCGAGGAGGATGTCGGTGCCGCGCCCGGCCATGTTGGTGGCGATCGTCACCACGCCCTCGCGGCCCGCCTGCGCGACGATCTCCGCCTCGCGCTCGTGATACTTGGCGTTGAGCACCTCGTGCTTGATGCCGCGCTTCTTCAAGAGCTTGGAGAGCTGCTCGGACTTTTCGATGGAGACGGTGCCCACCAGCACGGGCTGGCCGGTCTGGTTGCGGGTGATGATGTCCTCCACCACCGCGTTGAACTTCTCGCGCTCCGTCTTGTAGACGACGTCGGGCTGGTTGACGCGCACGAGGGGCCGGTTGGTGGGGATGACGGTCACGCCGAGCTTGTAGATCTTCGCGAACTCCTCCGCCTCCGTCTCCGCCGTGCCCGTCATGCCCGCCAGCTTCGAATACATCCGGAAATAGTTCTGGAAGGTGATGGTGGCGAGCGTCTGGTTCTCGCGCTCGATCCGCACGCCCTCTTTCGCTTCCACCGCCTGGTGGAGGCCATCCGACCACCGCCGGCCCGGCATGAGCCGGCCCGTGAACTCGTCTACGATGAGGATCTGGCCTTCCTTCACCACGTACTCGACGTCGCGCCGGTAGAGCGCGTGCGCGCGCAGCGCCTGGTTCACGTGGTGGAGGATGGTGATGTGCTGGGGGTCGTAGAGATTCTCGACGCCGAGGAGACGCTCGCAGCTCGCCACCCCCTGCTCCGTGAGCGCCACCGCCTTCGACTTCTCGTCGACGATGTAGTCGCCGACCTTCTCCGCCTCCACCTCGGAGAGCTTGCCCTCGACGATGGTGGCGGCGCGCTTGAGCTTGGGGATGATGCGATCGATGCGGTGGTACAGCTCGGTCGACTCCTCGGCGGGGCCGGAGATGATCAGCGGCGTGCGCGCCTCGTCGACGAGGATCGAGTCGACCTCGTCCACGATCGCGTAATGGAGCTCGCGCTGCACCAGCTCCTCGAGGGCGAAGCGCATGTTGTCGCGCAGGTAGTCGAAGCCGAACTCGTTGTTGGTGCCGTACGTCACGTCGGCGAGGTACGCCTCGCGGCGCGTGCAGGGCCGGAGCGCCGTCATCCGGATGTCCGGCGTCACGTAATCGGGGTCGTAGAGGAACGACGCCTCGTGCTGGATCACGCCCACGGCCAGGCCGAGCGCCTGATAGATGGGCCCCATCCACTGCGCGTCGCGCTTGGCGAGATAGTCGTTCACGGTGACGATGTGGACGCCCTTGCCGCGCAGCGCGTTGAGGTAGGCAGGGAGCGTGGCCACCAGCGTCTTGCCCTCGCCCGTCGCCATCTCCGCGATCGTCCCCCCGTGGAGGACCATGCCGCCGATGAGCTGAACGTCGAAGTGCCGCATCCCGACCCGACGCCGCGCCGTCTCCCGGCACACCGCGAACGCCTCGGCAAGCAGCTCCTCGACGTCGATGCCCTCGGCGAGGCGGCGGCGGAACTCCTCGGTCTTGGCGCGGAGCGCCTCGTCGCTCAGCGCCTGCACCGACGGCTCCAGCGCGTTGATGGCGGCCACCGTCGGCGTCATGCGTTTGATGTCGCGCTCGTGCTTGGTGCCGAAGATCTTCTTGAGGACGGCGTCGATCATGTCCGCTTCATTATACAGGCCGCGTTCACGCGGGCCCCTTCCCTGACCGCGCCCGCGTCGCCGCCAGCAGCTCGCGTGCGTGGCGGAGGGCGGCCTCGCTCGGCGGATCGCCGCCCAGCATCCTCCCGATCTCGGTCAAGCGCTCGCCACCCGCGAGGGGGACGACGGCGGCGCGCGTGCGACCGCCGCGCACGCTCTTGCTCACGCGCAGGTGATGGCGGGCGCGGGCGGCGATGGGGGCCAGATGGGTGACGCAGAGGACCTGACGACCGTCGGCCGCCTGCGCGAGCTTGTCGCCGACCACGCCCGCGATGCCGCCGCCGATGCCGGCATCGACCTCGTCGAAGACCAGCGTCGGGACGCCGTCGCGGGCGGCGAGGACGGCGGTGAGCGCGAGCATCGTGCGGGACAGCTCGCCACCGGACGCCACCCGCGCCAGCGAGGCGGGGGCGTCGCCGGCGTTGGCGGCCAGGCGAAACTCCACGCGGTCCAGACCGCGCGCGGAGGCGGCCTCGCCGCGCTCGATGGCCACCGCGAATACCGCGCGCTCCATCCCGAGCGCACGCAGCTCGCGCTGGACACGCGGCCCCAGCCGCCCCGCCGCCGCCTGCCGTCGCTCGCTGAGGGCGAGGGCGGCGGCGCCGAGCTCGGCGCCGAGCTGGGCGTGGACGCGCTCCTCCGCCGCCAGCACCTCGTCGTGGCGCTCGAGACGGCGCAGCTCCGCCGCCGCCTCCTCCCGGAACTTCAGCATGGCCGCCTCGCTGTCGCCGTACTTCCGCTTGAGGCGCGCGAGCGCGTCCAGCCGCTCGTCGATCGCCTCCCGGCGTCCCGGCTCGAACGTGATCTGCTCCCGCAGCCGGCGCGCGATGCTGAGACATTCCTCGAGGTGAGCACGCGCGGCCTCCAGGGGCTCCGCGGCCGCCCCGAAGGGCGGATCCAGCCGCGCGAGGTCGGCGAGGACGCGGGCGGCGCGGTCGATGCGGCTCCGCGCGGACGCGTCGTCCTCGTCCAGGAGTGCGGTGACTTCCGCGAGCCCGGTCGTGAACCGCTCGGCGTGCTGAAGACGCCGGCGCTCGCCGCGCAGCTCGTCTTCCTCGCCGGGGCGCAGGCGCGCGGCATCGAGCTCGTTGATCTGTAGTCGGAGGAGATCTTCCCGTTGCGCGCGATCGCGCTCCGCCCCGCGCGTGCGCTCCACCGCCGCCGCCGCCTCCCGGAACTTCCCGTGCAGCTCCGCCACCCGCTCACGGTCGTCCTCCGCGCCCGCGAAGCGATCGAGCAGATCGAGCTGGCGCGCGGGTTCCAGGAGCCGCTGATGCTCGTGCTGCCCGTGCACTTCCACGAGGTGATCGCCCAGTCGCTCGAGGAGGCCGACCGTCACCGGTGAGTCGCTGACGAAGGCGCGGTGACGGCCGTTCCGCGCCAGCTCCCGCCGCACGACGAGGAGGCCGTCATCGAGCGCCAGTCCCGCCTCCTCCACCACCGTCGCCGCCGCGCTCGCCGGCGCCACCTCGAACACGGCTTCGACGGTGGCGGTCTCGGCATCGGCGCGGATGACGTCGGTCTGGGCGCGGACGCCGCGGAGGAGGAGCAGGGCGTCGAGGAGGATCGACTTGCCGGCGCCGGTTTCGCCGGTGAGGACGTTGAGACCGGGCTCGAAGGGAACGGTGGCGCTCTCCACCACCGCGAAGTTCCGGATGCGAAGCTCGCGCAGCATCGCCGGCATGCTAGGGCACGCCGGCCTCCGCCCTCAAGCGGTATCGCCTCCGATACTCCTCAGCGTTCGCCCCACTTGAGCTTGGTGCGGAGGACAGAGAAGAAGTCCTTGTTGGGAAAGCGGACGAGGCGGATGCGCGGCGCCGCTTGCCGGATCTCGACCACGTCGTGTTCCACGAGATCGACGCCGACCTGGCCGTCGAGCGTCACCATCACCTGCTGGTCCGCCAGCAGCGTCACCTCCACCCGCAACGCGCTGGGGAGAACGATGGGCCGGTTCGTCAGCGTGTGCGAGCAGACGGGCGTGAGCACGATGGCATCCATCACCGGAAACAGGATCGGTCCGCCCGCGGACAGATTGTAGGCGGTGGATCCGGTTGGGGTGGAGATGATGAGGCCATCCGCCCGGTACGCCGTCGCATGCTGGCCCTCGACGGAGACGGCGAGATTGATGATGCGGCTCATCGCCGACTTCATGATGACGACGTCGTTGAGGGCGACGTGCTCTCGAAGCCATTCCCCGTGCCGCCGCACCCGCGCCGCCAGCATCATGCGCTCCTCGATGGCCATGCGCCCGGCCAGGAGCGCCTCCAGCGCCGGCAACATCTCGTCGAGGGTGGTGGCGGTGAGGAAACCGAGGTCGCCGAGGTTCACGCCGAAGATCGGCACGTCGAGATCGCCGACCGCGCGCGCCGCCGACAGCAGCGTGCCGTCACCGCCGAGCACGATGAGCACGTCGACCTGGGCGGCCAAGTCCTCACGGGTGACGGCGACGACGTCGGTGCCGGGCAGGAGCTGGGCGGTGTCCTTGTCGACCACGACGGGCAGCCGTCGGGTCCGGAGCCACTCCACGAGGCGGCTGACGGCGGCGGACGCCTCCCGGGCGTCACGCTTGGCCACGATCCCGATGCGCTTCACCGCCCGCTCCGCGGAGGCTACGCGAGCGCCTCGACGCTCCGGTCGATCAGGCTTTCCAGGTTGCCGGCGGTGCGGCCGTGGCTCGAGAGATGGAGGAAGAACTCGCGGTTGCCCTTGGGGCCGCGGAGCGGCGAGGCGGTGACGCCGAGGACGTGCCAGCCGCGGAGGATCGAGTACCGCGCGAGGCGGGCCACCACCGCGCGATGCTGCGAGGGATCGCGCACCACGCCGCCCTTCCCCACCGCGCCCCGGCCGACCTCGAACTGCGGCTTCACGAGCGCGATGGTCTCCCCGCGCGGCGCCAGCACGGCGAACGCGGCGGGGAGGATTTTCTCCAGCGAGATGAACGCGACGTCGATGACGGCCACCGACGGCTGGTCGCCGAAGAGACGCGGGTCCAGCGAGCGCGCGTTCGTCTGCTCCATGACGACGACGCGCGGGTCGCTGCGGAGGCGGGCGTCGAGCTGGGCCGTCCCCACGTCGACGGCGTAGACGCGCGCCGCACCCTTCTGGAGGAGGCAGTCGGTGAAGCCGCCCGTGGACGCGCCCACGTCGATGGCGATGCGTCCCCGCACGTCCACGCCGAAGTGCTGGAGGGCATGCGCGAGCTTGTCGCCCCCTCGGCTCACATAGGGCGAACGCCCCACCAGCTCCACGTAGGCGGTGGGGCTGACGAGGGCCGCCACCTTGTCCACGCGCTGGCCGTCCACGAGCACTTCGCCGGCCATGATGCGCCGTGCCGCGCGCTCCCGGCTGTCCACGAGTCCCCGTTCCGCGAGCAGTCGGTCGATCCTGATCCGGGCCGTCATACCCATGAATTATAGGCGTACGGGCCGCCGCGGCCGCAGGAGAAAGACGAGCGCGAGGCCGGCCAGGAAGCCGCCGATGTGCGCGAACCAGGCGACGCCCCCGCCCGCGCCGTGCCGCATGAGGCCGCCGTACGCGAGGAGACCGTTGAGAAACTGCACCACCACCCAGAATCCGAGCACGATGATCGCGGGCACGTGAACGAAGCGGATGAAGAACCCGAACGTGATGAGCGTGAGGACCGTGGCATAGGGGAACAAGAGGAGGTAGGCGCCGAGCACGCCGGAGATCGCGCCGCTGGCGCCGATCATCGGGACCTCGGAGCGCGGACCCACGAGCGTCTGCGCCAGCGCCGCCGCCAGCCCCGCGAGCAGGTAGAAGCCGAGGAAGCGGAAGTGTCCCAGCGTGTCCTCCACGTTGTTGCCGAATATCCAGAGGTAGAGCATGTTGCCGCCGATGTGGAAGAGCCCGCCGTGCAGGAACATCGAGGTGAAGATCGTGATCATGGGCGGCGGAAAGTCGTCGGTGAGGCAGGTGCCGGTGAGCCGGCACGGCACGGCGCCGAACTCGCGCACGAACTGCTCGCCCGCCTGCGCGGCCGCGGCGTCGCCGCCGATCTGGAGCGAGAGCTGATAGAGGAACACGACGACGTTGAGCGTGATGATGGTGACGGTGACGAAGGGGATGCTCTGGCTCGGAACGTCGTCCTTGAGGGGCAGCATCAGCGATGCCCGAGCGGCAGGAGCACGACGGTGCGAGGCGTGGCCAGGTAGCGCGCCGCCACGCGGCGGACGTCGTCGATGGTGACGGCTTCCGCCGCCCGCGCGTACCGCTCGGGGAAATCCCAGCCGACGCCCGCTCCCTCGAAGAACGCGAGATACCACGCCTCGCGCGCGTTCGTGCGACGGTCCATCGCGAGCGTTCCCAGGAGATACGCCTTGGCGCGGGCGAGCTCGCCCTCCGTCACGTCCTCCCCGCGCACGCGTTCCAGCTCGCGCAAGAGCCCCGCCTCGGCGGCGGGCGCGTTGCGCGCTTCCGTCCCGATGTGGGCGATCAGGTAGCCGCCGGCGCGACGCGACGGATTGACGACGCCCACCGAGTACGCGAGGCCCCGCTTCTCGCGCAGCTCGATGAACAGCCGCCCGCCCAGGCCCCCGCCGAGCAGGACGCTGAGCACCTTCACCGCGGCATAGTCCGCGTCGGCGATGCCCGGACCGACGGCGCCCACCAGCACCTGCGCCTGCTGCCCCGGCCGCTCGATCTGATGGCGCGGTGCCACGCTTTCCGTGCGGGGTTCGCCCGCCCGCGCCGTTCCCGGGACGGATCGGCCACCGCCGACGTCGGGCGTCGTGAGATCGCCGAAGAGACGGCTCGCGCGTCTCACCACAGCGGCGCCCGGCACGCGGCCGCTCACCGCGAGCACCATCGCCGACGGCCGATAGGCCGTACGGTAGCGGGCGGCGAGGTCGTCACGCGAGATCCGCTCCACCGCCTCCGCGAGCCCGAGGGGAGGGAGGCCGTAGGGATGGGCGCCGTAGAGTTCGGCGAGCATGGCGTCGAGGGCGAACTGGGAGGGATTGTCGGCCCGCGTGTGGACCTCGCTGATCACGAGCCGGCGCACGCGCTCCACTTCCTCGGGGGCGAGAGCGGGCGCGCGCGCAACCTCGGCCAGCAGATCGAGGAGCCGCTCCCAGTGGCGCGCGAGCGCCGCCCCCCGCAGCTCGGCGTAATCGACGTCGGCAGCGGTCTCGAGCGTGCCGCCGATGTCTGCCATCGCGTCCAGGAGCTCCGCCGCCGAGCGACGCGTGGTTCCGCGCAGCATCGCACGTTGCAGAAAGTTGGTGATGCCGGCCTGCTCGCGCCGATCGTCGCTAGCGCCGCCCACGAGATGGAGCGTCGCCGCCACCACGCCGGCGGCGCCGTTCTCGCGCACGAGCAGCGTCACGCCGTTCGGGAGCACCTGGCGCGTCACCGTGGGCGCCGTCGCCGGCGTGGGCGCCGTGTCGCGCGTCTGCCCCCACGCGGCCGGCGCCACGAGCGCGGCGGCGGCTCCCACCGCGCCTCGCAGCACGTCGCGGCGCTTCACGGCCGAGGCCCGGGCACGAACGCGACCCGCGCGTAACGTTGGAGGTCGAGGTAGCGCCGGGCGGCGGCGCGGATCTGCTCGCGCGTCACCGCCCGCAGCCGATTCACGTAGGCCAGCTCGTCCTCCACCCGCCACATCGTCTCCGCCCGCCCCAGACGACGCGCCCGGCCTTCCGCCGTCTCGTAGGAGAACTCGTAATCCGCCTCCTCGTGGGTGATCGCGCGTCGGAGCTCGGCGTCGGTGACGCCCTCGGTCTGCACGCGCCGGATCTCGGCGAGGATCTCGGCTTCCGCGCGCGCGAGCGTCCCCGCTTCCACCTGCGCGCTCACGCTCACGATGCCGCCCGCCTCGAGGGGCGAATATCCGCTGCTGATCGAGTTCACGAGGGAAAGCCGGTCGCGCAACGAGCGCGGCAACCGCGACGACGGCATCTGGCCGAGGATCGTCACCAGGAGGTCCATCGCCGGCGTGTCGACGTGATCCAACCGGGGGGCCGTCCATCCGAGGGCGAGATACGCGTGCGCTCCCGGCCGCGTCACCTCCACCGTCCGCCACGCCGCCGGCGGCGCCGGCGCCACCGGCAGGCGATCGGTTCCGCCGCGGGGGATGAAGCTGAACGCGTGGGTGGCGGCGCTCACGACCTCCGCCGGCGTCACCGGACCCACCACCACCAGCGTGAATGCGCGCGGGGTGTAGTGACGACGATAGAAGCCCGCCAATCCCTCGCGCGTGAGACCGCGCACGAGGTCGGGCGTTCCGATCACGGGGCGGCCGTACGGATGTCCGTCGAACACGAGCGTGTAGAGCCTTCGCAGGAGCGACAGCCCGGGATTGTCGTCGGCGCGTCGCATCTCTTCCAGCACGACGAGCTTCTCGCGCTCGAGCGCTCCCGCGTCGAGGCTCGCGTTCACGGCGACGTCCGCCAGAATGTCGATCCCCGCCGCCGCGCGCGCCACCGGGACGAGCATGTGGTAGTAGGTGTAGTCGAGCGACGTGGCCGCGTTGATGCGGCCGCCTACGCTTTCCACCTCGCGATCGATGGCGCCCAGCGGCCGCGTCGACGTCCCCTTGAAGACCATGTGCTCGAGATAGTGCGCGAGGCCCAGCTCGGACGGCGCCTCGTCGCGGCCACCGGCGGCGACCCAGAGCTGAAGGGCGACCACGGAGCTCGCGCGCTGCTCCTGCACGACGACGCGCACGCCGTTCGCCAGCACGTGGCGCGTGGGCATCGACGCGGGGCGGAGCGCGGGCGTGGAGCGTGCGCTGCTACAGCCGTGAAGGGCGACGAGGAGGAGAAGGACAGGCGCCAGCGGCGCCGCGCGGAACATCACGGCGGGTGAGCGTATCACATGAAACTTTTCGCGGTCGCCGGGCGTCGTAGGAGAGAGGAAGGGGCCGATCAGCGCCGGGGAACAGGGCAGAATGCCGTTCCGGACCCCGAGAAAGCGCCGGGCACAACGCCCACGCCGCGGCGGAGGCGCCGCGCTCAACCTCATGGAAGTAAGGCGTTTTTGCCGACGGCGGCCCTTGGCACCCGGCTTGCCCCTGATACAAGCGACACGACGTGGGCACGACCGGCCACGATGGGGTGGAGCGGCAGGCCGAGGCCCGCGACAGCGGCCAACGGTCCGTATACCAACTTCAATCAGCGAGGGGACAAAATGAGGAAGCTTTTCGCAGCGGTCATGAGCGTCGCAGTGCTCGCAGCGCTTCCCTTGACGGGCTACGCGCAGACGGCGTGCCCGCCTGAGGTGACGCAGGCCAAGGAGATGCTGAGCAAGCGGTCGAGCTCGGCGCGCACTTCGACGCCGGAGGTTCAGGCGCCGCGGTCGCTCGCCGGTGCCCGTACGCCGTCCACGGAAGCTCCGCGGGCGCAGTCGCAGGAAGCCCCGCGGGCCCAGTCGCAGGAGGCGCCGCGGGCGCAGACGCAGCAGGCTCCGCGGGCGCAGTCGCAGGAAGCTCCGCGGGCCCAGTCGCAGGAAGCCCCGCGGGCGCAGTCTCAGGAAGCTCCGCGGGCCCAGTCGCAGGAAGCTCCGCGGGCGCAGTCGCAGGAGGCCCCGCGTGCTCAGTCGCAGGAGGCGCCGCGGGCGCAGTCTCAGGAAGCTCCGCGCTCTCAGGACGCTTCCCGTTCCGCCGCCGGCTCCCCGGTGAGCGGCAGCAGCATGAACAAGGCTTCCTCGCTCATCAAGGAAGCTGAAGCCGCGTGCAAGGCGGGCGACAACAAGACCGCCAAGGAGAAGGCGGAACTCGCCATCTCCGTGCTGAAGTAAGCGCGGCCGGTAACGACGCATCACCGAAGGCTCCAGGGTTGACCCCCTGGAGCCTTCTGCTTGTCCGCACCACGGTTTAGAATGCCGGTGATGTTCCGGCCCTTCGCCTTCGTCGCCCTCCTTCTCGTCCCGGTTGCGTTGCTACCCGTCGCCGCCGCCGCGCGAGAGCCTTCGCTCCAGGAGGCGCTGCTGCGCGCGAAGCCGGCCGTGGCCATGGTCGTCTCCGAGGTCGGCTCCGAGGTGACTCTCGACTGCGGCGACGGTCGCACGCAGACGACGTCGCCCGCTCCGGTGCGGGAGACGGGCACGGGATGGTTCATTGCCGCCGACGGCTGGCTCATCACCAACGGCCACGTGGTGGCGCCGGCGCAGCAGCCACCGGCATCGCTCCGTGACGATCAGGCGGACAAGGCCGTGCGCGCGCTGTGTGGGCGGACCCTTCCCGCCGTCGCCGCGCGCGCGCGCGTCACGCTCCAGCCGTCGCTGTTCGTGATTCTCTCCAACGGCATCCGGCTCTCGGCGAGCGTCGTGAAGTCCAGCCCCCCGGTGGACACCGGCATGTCGGGACGCGACCTCGCTCTCCTCCGCCTCGAGGCATCCGACATGCCGGTGCTGCGACTCGCCGACTCCAGTCGCCTCCAGATCGGCGACCGCCTGCACATCATCGGTTTCCCCGACGTCGTGCTCACGCACGAGCTGCTGAACGCGTCGGCGAAGGTCGAGGCCACCGTCACCAACGGCGCCGTCTCCGGCTTCAAGCAGGACGTCGCCAACCAGACCGTGATCCAGACGGACGCGTCCTCCACGACGGGCAACAGCGGCGGCCCCGCCGTGAATTCCGCTGGCGACGTGGTGGGCGTTCTCACCTTCGTCTCCAGCACCGACGCCGAGCGCGAGGTCCAGGGCTTCAACTTCGTCATCCCGTCCGCGGCCGTGAAGGAGTTCGTGGCCGGCACCGACGCCGACAAAGGAGGACCGAGCCGCTTCAACGCCGCCTGGTACGCCGCCCTCGCCGAGTTCTTCGACGGAGACTACGCGGCGGCGGGCCGGCACCTGACCGAGGCCAACCGCCTCTTGCCCGAGCTTCCGGACGTGCGCCGCCTCACCGCCGAGAACAGCGAGAAGCTCAAGAACCCGCCGCCGCGCCCCTTCCCGTGGGCGCTCGTCGCCAGCGTGATCACGGTCGCGAGCCTCGCCATCTACGGGGGGATGTGGGGACGACGCTGGCAGCGGAATCGATACCGCATCGCGCCGTCGGAAGTGGCGCGGCTCATCGAGAGCGCGTCCAGCCCTCCGATGATTCTCGACGCCCGCGACGCCGCCACCTACGCCAAGAGTCCCGTGCGCATCCCGAACGCGGTGCACATCACCGCCCAGGAGCTCGAGAGCGGTGTCACCCGCCTCCCGGTGGAAACGGACCGGACGGTCGTCGCGTACTGCACCTGACGCGACGAAGACACGAGCGCCCGTGTGGCGCAGCAGCTCCGACGCCTCGGCTTCCGCGACGTGCGAATCCTGAAGGGCGGTCTCGGGAGCTGGACGAATGCCGGTCTGCCCCTGGAGGCGAAGGCGACCGGCTGAGCTACCGCGGCGCGCCCGTGCGCCGTCCCGCCGTGAAGTGGAAATGCACGTGGTAAACGATCTGTCCGCCTTCCGGTCCCGTGTTGAGGCTGATGCGATAGCCGCGCTCGCCGAGCCCCTTCGCCTCTCCGATGGCGCGCGCCGCGAGCAGGCAACGCCCCATGAGCTCGGCGTCGCCGGGCGCGAGGTGGGCGACAGAAGCGATGTGGCGCTTGGGAACGATGAGAACGTGAATGGGCGCCTTCGGGTAGATGTCGCGGAAGGCGAGGACGTCGTCGTCCTCGTACTCGATGTCGGCGGGGTTCTCCCGCGTCACGATCCGACAGAAGACACAGTCGCTCACGGGCGCCCTCCTCGCCGTTGCTATAATACGCGCTCGACTCGGCCGCCGACGCCGCGGGCGGTGCCGCCCGCGCGCTACTCCGTGCCGGGCGATGTGAGAGGAGGTGTCATGGGAACCTGTCCGAAGTGCAAGCAGCGGATCCGGAAGAACGGTAACCACATCAAGCTGGGGTCGACCTGGTATCACAAGGCGTGCCCGCGCCCCACCGCCAAAGCGAAAGCCTGAGCATGGACGTCGGCTTCGTCGGCACCGGCAACATGGGTTATCCCATGGCACTCAACATCCTCAAGGCGGGGCATCAGCTCACCGTCTACGACACGCGTGCCGACGCCACCCGACCGCTCGAGCGCCTGGGCGCGTCGCGCGCGTCCGGTCTCGTCACGCTGGCACGCGCTGTCCGTGTGGTCTTCCTGAGCCTCCCCAACGAGGCCGCCGTGGAAGCGGTCGTGCTCGGCACGGCGGCGCGCAGCGGGCTCGTGGACGGCGCCCGCGCCGGCGACGTGATCTTCGATCTGAGCACGGTGAGCCCGGAGAGCACGCGGCGCGTCGCCGCCCGCGCCGCCGAGCGCGGCGTTCAGCTCATCGACGCGCCCGTGAGCGGCAGCGTGAGCGGGGCGCAGGCGGGCACGCTCGCGATCATGATCGGCGCCCGCGCGGAGACGGTGGCGCCGTACGAGCCGCTGTTCCGCGCCATGGGCACGAATCTCTTCTACCTGGGCGAGGTCGGCAAGGGCAACATCCTGAAGCTCCTCAACAACAGCGTGGCCCTCACCAACCAGGCCGTGCTGTGCGAGGCGATGGCCCTCGCGGATCGCCTCGGCATTCCGCGCCAGACGGTGGGCGACGTGATCGGCAAGAGCAGCGGCGCCAGCTTCATCCTGGAGCGCAAGCTGCCCGCGCTGATCGCGCGCGACTATCGCCCCGGGTTCTTCGTCGACCTCGCCTTCAAGGATCTCGGGCTCGCGCTGGATCTGGCGCAGGGCGCGGGATCGGAAGCGGCGGTGGTGCGCGCGGCGTGGACGCTCTATGCGGCCGCGCGCAAGGCGGGCTTCGGTCAGCTCGACAGCAGCGGGCTCCTCGCCCTCCTGCAGCCGCCGCCCTCGACGTAGCACCGCCGGCGCCCGGGGAGGATGGTGGAGGCAAGGGGATTCGAACCCCTGACCTCGGCGTTGCGAACGCCGCGCTCTCCCAACTGAGCTATGCCCCCGCACCGAAAAACGCGCGGGTATTCTACATGCCGCGCGCGCCGCTCACAATTCTTCAGGCGCGGTGGCCGTCCTTTCGCTCGCCGAGAGCGCCCAGGAGCGGGCCGAAGAGATCGATCGGGATCGGAAAGAACGTCGTCGTGTTGCGCTCCGACGCCACCTCGCGCATCGTCTGCAAGAAGCGAAGCTGGACCGCCACCGGATGGCGCGTGAGGACTTCCGCTGCCTCGGAGAGCTTGGCCGCCGCCTGATACTCACCGTCGGCGTTGATGACCTTGGCGCGGCGCTCGCGCTCCGCCTCCGCCTGCTTCGCCATCGCGCGCTGCATGTCCTGAGGCAGGTCGATCTGCTTCACCTCCACCGTCGCGACCTTGATGCCCCACGGCTCCGTGTGCTCGTCGATGATCCGCTGCAACGTCTGGTTGATCTTGTCGCGCGCGGAGAGGAGGTCGTCCAGCTCCACCTGTCCGAGCACGCTGCGGAGCGTGGTCTGCGCGATCTGCGAGGTGGCGTAGAGGTAATCCTGGACGGCCACGATCGCCTTCTCGGGATCGATGACGCGGAAGTAGATGACCGCGCTCACCTTGATCGACACGTTGTCGCGGGTGATGACGTCCTGGGGCGGCACGTCGAGCGCGACCGTCTGCAAGCTCACCTTCACCATCTTGTCGATGATGGGCAGGAGCAGGATCAGCCCCGGCCCGTTGCCGTGGCCACCGGGATTGAGGATGGCGCGCGCGCTCCGCCCCAGGCGGAACACCACCGCGCGCTCGTACTCGCGGAGCGTGCGGACGCAGGAGCCGACGAAGAAGAGAAGCGCGATCGCGCCCGCGACGATCAGCAGCGAATCGATGTTGATCATGACTCACCTCCCGTGCCGCCGGCCTTGACCACCCTCAGCGTGAGACCGTCGATGCCGACCACCCGCACCGGTGTTCCCGCCGCCACCACGCCGCCGTCCGCCACCGCTTGCCAGATTTCTCCTTGCACCATGACCTGCCCCGCGGGCGCGAGCGTCTCCCGCGCCACTGCCGTCTGCCCCACGAGGCCGGCCGCGCCCGTGGTGGGCCGGCGGCCGAGCGCGCGCACGCCCGCCGCCACCACCCCGAGGAACAGGACGGCCGTGACCGCCACCATGAACGCGATCAGCGTCCACGAGAGGCGGAAGCCGAGCTCGGGAGCATCGAAGAGCATGATCGATCCGAGCGCGAGCGAGACCATGCCGCCTACGGCGAGAACGCCGTGGCTGACGACCTTGATCTCGGCCACGAAGAGCACGATGCCGAACAGGATCAGCAGCAGCCCCGCCCAGTTGATGGGAAGGCTCTGGAAGGCGAAGAAGGCGAGGATCAGCGAGATCCCTCCCACCACGCCGGGAAGGACCACGCCCGGGTTCGACAGCTCGAAGAAGAGCCCGAGCATTCCGAGCATCATGAGGACGTAGGCGACGTTGGGGTCGGAGATCACGTTCAGGAAGCGGTCCCGGAAGCCGATCTCGATCGGCGCCACCGCCGCCTCCCGCGTGGCGAGCCGGATGGTCCCCTTCACCGTCTTCACCTCGCGGCCGTCGACCTTGGCGAGGAGATCCGGCACCGAGTCCGCGACGAGGTCGACCACGTGGAGGCGCACCGCCTCCCGCTCCGTGACCGACACCGACTCTCGGACGGCCTTCTCCGCCCACTCCGCGTTGCGGCCGCGCTCAGTGGCGATCGTGCGCACGAAGGCGGCGGCGTCGTTCTCCGCCTTCTTCGACATCTCCTTGTCCATGTTGCCGCTCACGGCGACCGGGTGAGCGGCCCCGATGTTGGTGGCGGGCGCCATGGCCGCCACGTGCGCCGCCATCGTGATGAACACGCCCGCCGACGCCGCCCGCGCGCCGGTGGGAGCGACGTAGACGATGACCGGAATCTCGGCGTTGAGCATCCGCTGGGCGATGGCGCGCATGGAGCGCTCGAGCCCGCCCGGGGTGTCGAGCTGGATGATGAGGGCTTGTGCCTTCTCGGCCTGGGCGCGGTCGAGAGCGGTGCCGACGAGCCGCACGGTGACGGGGCTGATCACGCCCTCGATGTCGATCTTCGACACCGGCGCCGGGGCCGCCGCCGCCACGCCCGCGAGCGCGAGGGAGGCGCCGCCGACGAGAACGGCGAGCCGCCGCATCATCGCTGGAGCGCGAAGAGGCAGACGAGCTCGAACATCAAGTTGGCGGCGAGGAGCGAGGTCACCTGCCCGGGACCGTCGTACGGCGGCGCCACCTCCACGATGTCGGCGCCGACGAGCGTGAGCCCGGCGAGCGCGCGCACGAGGGCGAGGGCCTCGTAGGACGTGAGCCCGCCCACTTCGGGAGTACCGGTGGCGGGCGCGTAGGCGGGATCGACGGCGTCGATGTCGAACGAGCAGTACACGGGTCCGCCCGCGAGCCGCGCCAGCCGTTGCGCCGCCGCCGCCACGCCCTGCTCCTTCACGGCCTCGATGCGGATCACCTCGATGCCGTGCTGGTCGTGGAACGCGAAATCCTCGTCGCCGTAGAGCGAGCCGCGGATGCCGACCTGGATCATCCGCCGGGGATCGATGAGCCCTTCCTCGACGGCGCGGCGAAACGGCGTGCCGTGGAAGAACTTGGAGCCGAAGTACTCGTCCCAGGTGTCCGGATGAGCGTCGAAGTGGACGAGTCCCACGCGTCCGTGCCGCCGCGCCACCGATCGAAGGATCGGGAGCGAGATCGAGTGATCGCCGCCCACGCAGAGGGGCGTGGCGCCCGCGTTCACGATCTCGTCCACGCGCGCCGTGATCTTGTCGTACGTGCGCTCGATGGAGATCGGCACCACGTCCACGTCGCCGCAGTCCGCCACCCGCAGCCGCTGGAACGGATGCACCTTGAGCACGGGATGCCAGGACCGGATGATCGAGGACTGCTCGCGCACCGCGCGCGGGCCGAAGCGTGCCCCCGTGCGATACGAGGTGCCCCCGTCGTACGGCACGCCGAGCAGCGCCACGTCCAGATCTGCCGGCGACGGCGCCCATGGCAGCAGCATGAACGTCGCCACCTGGCCGAAGCGCGGGGAGACGAACGGGTCGCGCGGCTGCATCAGAGGGCGTGACGGAGGGCACCCACCGCGCGCGCCAGCAGGGTGATTTCCTCGGCGGAGTTGAAGACCGAGAAGCTGGCGCGGGCGGTGCCGACGACGCCCAGACATCGCATGAGCGGCTGCGCGCAGTGATGGCCGGCGCGCACGGCGATGCCCTCCGCGTCGAGGAAGGCGGCGACGTCGTGGGGATGGAGACCTTCGACCGTGAACGCCACCACCGCCCCCCGCTCCTCCGCCGGCGGCCCGCACACCCGGACTCCCGGTAGCGATCCGAGCTCCGCGAGCGCCTGCCGCGTCAGCTCACGCTCGTGCTCGGCGACCCGATCCATGCCGAGCTTCTCCAGATATTCGATGGCGGCGGTGAGGCCGACCGCTTCCGCGATGGGTGGAGTGCCGGGCTCGAATCGCCACGGCAGATCGTTCCACTGGGCGCGGTCGATCCAGACTTCCTTGATCATCTCGCCCCCGCCCCGCGTCGGCTCCAGGGCCTCGAGGAGGGCCTGGCGCCCGTAGAGGACGCCGATGCCGGTGGGACCGAGCATCTTGTGCGCCGAGAAGACGTAGAAGTCGCATCCCAGTCGAGACATATCGAGCTGGAGATGAGGCGCCGCTTGAGCCCCGTCCACCACCGTCACCGCCCCTACCCGGCGCGCCCGCGCGGCGATGTCGGCCACGGGCAGGATGGTACCGAGCACGTTCGAGACGTGGGCGAAAGCGACGATCCGGGTGCGGGGGGCGAGGAGCCGCTCGAAGGCGGCGAGATCGAGACGGCCGTCGGCCGTGACGGGCACGGCTCTCACGACGGCGCCGCGTTCTCGGGCCGCCATCTGCCAGGGCACGATGTTCGAGTGATGCTCGAGCTCGGTGATCAGGATCTCGTCGCCGGCGGTGAGCGTGCGCCCGAGCGCGGATGCGAGCAGGTTGAGACCATCCGTCGTCCCGCGCGTGAACACGATCTCCTCGCGGCTCCCCGCCCCGATGAAGCGCTGCACGCTGTCGCGCGCGGCCTCGTAGAGCTCGGTCGCTTCCTCGCCGAGCGTGTGGATGGAGCGATGGACGTTGGCGTGGGTGCGCTCGTAGTACCGCGTCATCGCTTCCATCACCGCGCGCGGCTTCTGGCTGGAGGCGGCGGAGTCGAGGTAGACGAGCGGCCGCCCGTTGACGACGCGCTCCAGGATCGGAAAGTCGCCGCGCGTCTGCTCGTCGAGCGTCATCGTCTTCCTTCTCCCGCGAGCGCTGCCGCCAGCACCGAGAGGGGCAGCGTCACGCAGCGCATGCGCGTGGGACGCACGTCGGCTTTGAGCACGTCGAGGACGTCGGCCGCCGTGAGCGCGCCGGCCGCCCCGCGCTCGCGGCCGCTCGCCAGCTCCATCACCACGTCCGCCGATGCCGTGCAGATCGCGCAGGAGTCGCCGGCGAAGCGCGCCGTCTCGATGCGCCCGTCCGTGAAGGCGAGCTGCACGCGGACACGGTCCCCGCAGAGCGGGTTCACGTCTTCGGCCACGGCGTCCGCTCCCACGAGCTCACCCCGGAAGCGCGGCCGCCGCCAACGTTCGCGGATCACGTCGCTGTAGAGGGCGCGGGGACCGACGGCCACGTCGGTCATTCGAGCTCGCCGCGCACGGCGTTGGCCCGGTACGGCGGGAAGCGATACGCCACCGCCCGGGAGAGCAGGCCCCCGTGGCCGAGCCCCGCGATCTCGGCGTTGCCCACCGCCTCTCCGGCGAGGAGGCGGGGCAGGACCAGATCGAACGTCGTCGCCTGCGAAAACATTCCGCACGTGGGCATGCCGAGCACGGGACGGCCATCCCAGCGCGCCAGCCACAGCAAGCTGCCGGGATGCGCGGGCGCCCCGTGCCGTTCCATGGTGGCGCCCACGAGGGTGAGGGCGCCGAACACTGGATCAAGCGGATCGAGCGCGCTGGCGCCGGCCACGATCAAGAGGTCGGCGCCTTCCCCGCGCAGCGCCGCGAGCTCGTCCGCCACTGCCCGCGCCGAGCCACCCGTGAAGCGCAACGGCAACAGCCGCGATCCGAACCAGTCGATCTTCTCGCCGAGCGCCGACTCGAAGCGGGCGCGCTGGCGGGCATCGAGGCTCTCGCGCGCCACGACGCCCACCGTCGCCGGCCGGAACGGCCGCACAACGATCAGGCCCTGTGCCGCGCGTGCCGTCTTCTCCACGGCGAGCAGCGTCGGCTCCGCGATCACGAGCGGCGTCACCTTCGCTCGCGCCACCACCTCACCGGCCTCCACGGGTTGCCCGTCGAAGAGCGTGAACACGGAAATTCCCTCGTGCGCATTCACCTCGGCGAGCGCAGCGCGATGAACATCGAGGAGCCCGCGACCGGCGGCCGCCAGCGTCCACTGGCCGCCCGTGTAGCCCTTCACCTGGACGCCCGCGCCTCCCACCGCGTCGGCGAGACGGCGGCCCGCATCCTCCTCGTGCAGATCGCCTTCTTCCACCTCGAGGACGTGGATCTCGTCCCAGGGCGCGGCCAGGACGGCCGCCGCCGACGCCCGATCGAGACGAGCGCCCTTCGGCACCGCCACCTTGCCCGCGGCGTCGCGCACGTCGTGACAGAGCACCCGGTCCACGAGCACGTCCACCGTGGTGTCGGGCCGGCGCGCCGCGATCGCCTTCATCGCATCCCCTTCATCGCGGGACGCTCACGATCATCGCGTCGCGCTCCCGACCCGCGCGCTCATCGGCTGGCCGGTGCCGCCGCCGCGCACGAGCTGGATCTCGGCGAGAACGGCGAGCGCGATCTCGGGCGCACTGCGGGCGCCGAGGTCGAGGCCGATGGGGACGCGCACGCGCTTCAGCGCCGCCTCCGCCACGCCGTCGTCGGCGAGCATCTTCAAGATCGTGGCCCCGCGGCGGGACGAGCCGAGCATCCCCACGTAGCCCGCATCGCTGGCGAGGGCGTGACGGAGCACGGGCAGATCGTACTTGTAGTCGTGAGCGACCAGCACGAGCGCGGCGGCCGGGGTGAGCGGATAGTCGCGCACGAGCTCGGACGGAATGCCGACCCGCAGCTCGTCCACGTCGGGAAACCGGTCCCGGGTGGCGAAGCGCGGGCGCGCGTCGACGACCACCGTACGGTACCCGAGCGTCCGCGCGAGCGCCGTGAGCGGCATGGCGACATGGGTGGCGCCGACCACCACGAGCAACGCGGGGGGCGCGTACACTTCGACGAACGCGCGGGCCTTTTCGAGGAGCAGCGTGCGCGAGGCGCCGGTCTCGATGGCGCTGCGCGCCTCTCGCACGAAAGCGGCGTCGAGGCGCGACTCACCGAGCGTCCCCTCGACGGCGCCGTCGTCGAGCACGAGCACCTTGGCGCCCACGTGGTCATCCAGGCGCGTGACAATGGCGCCTCGACCGCCCCGCGCGGCGTGCGCGCGCACCCGCTCATACAGGGCGGCCGCGGCGTCGTCGGTCCGGCCGAGGGCGAGCGGCTCCACGAAGACCTCGATGGTGCCGCCACACGTGAGCCCGATCTCCCATGCTTCCTCGTCGCCGAGATCGAGCTCGAGCAGGCGCGGGCGCATCGTCTGGAGGACGTCCGCCGATTCCTCGATGACCTGGGCGTCCACGCAGCCGCCGATGGTGACGGAGCCGAGCACGGCTCCATCCTCGCCGACCAGCATCTTCGCGCCTTCCTTGCGGGGCGTGGTGCCGCGCGTGTTCACGAGGGTGGCGACGGCCACCTTGCCGGGAGCGCGTCGTAATTGGTCAATGTGTTCGAAGAGTTCGGCCACGGTCCCCAATGATACGCTCCGGCGCGGGAAAAGGACACTGCAGCCCGTCTCGAGGCGGCGGTTTTCGTGCGGATTCACACGTCGCTCCGCATGACGGCGGCGTCGCTGCCGATTTCGAACTGGATACTCCGCGCTGCCAATCAGAGCGTCAGCTTGCCGGCGAGATCGCGGAGCGCGGACAGGTTGTGTGCGGACGCGAAGTGATCGACGAGCGGCAGCGCCGCCGCCATCCCGCGCGTGAGCGGCTCGTAGGACGGATTGCCGAGGAGCGGGTTCAGCCAGATCACGCGCCCGGCGCGCCGCTTGATCCGGAGCAGCTCGGCGGTGAGGAGCTCGGGCTCGCCGGTGTCCCAGCCGTCGGAGAGGACGATCACGATCGTGCGCCGGTCGACCAGCGACGGCCACTCGCGGTTGAACTGCGCGAGCGATTCTCCGATGCGGGTCCCGCCCGACCAGTCGCGGACCTCGGTGAGGCGGCGGAGGACGGCGCGATACGAGCGCGACTTCAGATGCTCCGTGATGCGCGTGAGCCGGGTCGAGAACGTGAAGGTCTCCACCCGCCCGAACACCGACTGCAGCGCGAACAGGAACTGGAGCAGGAATCGGCTGTAGAGGTCCATCGATCCGGAGACGTCGCAGAGCAGCACGAGACGCGCCTTCCGCCGCTTGCGCTCGCGATAGCGGAGGTCGATGAGGTCGCCGCGGGTGAGGTTGGCGCGGAGCGTGCGGCGCAGATCGACGCGGCCGCCCCGCCGCACGGGACGGCGCCGGCGGCTCAGGCGCCGCGCGAGCCGGCGCGCGATCTGGATCGTGAGCCGGAACACCTCGTCGAGCTGGTCGGCGGTGAACGTCGCGAAGTCCTGACCGGACAGCGATTCGCGATCGGAGACGCCGGGCACGCCGAGGGGCTCGCTCTGCGCTTCTTCCTCGTCGCCACCCCACGCATCGAGCGCGAGCGTCTCCCGCTTCTGCCCGCCGCCGCTCACCAGCGGCGCCGACTCCTCCGCTGGCGCCAGCGACATGAGTCCCGGAATGCCGGCCTCGGGATCGGGAGCCACGCGCCAGAACGCCTCGAAGCAGCTGTCGAAGGTGGGCACGTCCTCCGGCCGCGTCACGAACACGGCCCGCAGGCCGAGGTAGACCTCGTCGCGGTCAGCGAGATCGAGATGCTCGAGCGCGCGTACGGCGTCGGTGACGTGGAAGAGCGAGACGGGAAGGCCGTGCCGCCGCAGCAGCGTCGCGAACCGCACGACGGCCGCGGACAGGCGGCGCGGCTGCACTAGGTCTGCGCGGGAAGGAAGGGCGCCAGCCCTCCCTTCGCGACCTCGGCGCGGAAGCGCTTGATGTCGTCGGCGTCCTTGAGGACGCACCCGAGCGTCTCTGCCACGAGCGCCTCGTCGAGATGGTCGGCGTGGAGGCCGGCGAGCGCCTGCGCCCAGTCGAGCGTCTCCGCCACCCCGGGCACCTTCGCCAGGCGCACGCGCCGGAGGCTCTCCATGAACCGCGCGACCTCGCGCGCGAGCCGCGCGTCGATGCCGGGGACCTTGCGCTCCACGATGCGGACTTCCTTCTCGAAGGTCGGGTAGTCGATCCAGAGGTAGAGACAGCGCCGGCGAAGCGCGTCGCTCAGCTCGCGCGTCCGGTTCGAGGTGAGGATGACGTGGGGCGGATGCGTGGCCTTGATCGTCCCGATCTCGGGAATCGTCACCTGCCAGTCCGCGAAGATTTCGAGCATGAAGGCCTCGAATTCTTCATCTGACCTGTCGACTTCGTCGACGAGCAGCACCGGCGCTTTTAGCGGTTGCGTGATTGCTTGCAGTAGCGGGCGGCGCAGCAGGAACGGCTCCGAGAAGATCTCGTGCTCGCGCTCGGCGACGCTGCCGCCCGCCTGCTCCGCGAGCTTGATGTGCAGAAGCTGCTTCTGGTAGTTCCACTCGTAGAGGGCGGCGGCGGCATCGAGACCTTCGTAGCACTGGAGGCGGATCAGGTTGGTCCCCAGCATCCGCGCCATCACCTTCGCCACCTCGGTCTTCCCGACGCCGGCGTGGCCTTCGATCAGGAGTGGCTTCCGGAGCCGCATGGCGAGGTGAACGGAGGTGGCGACGGGCGCATCGGTGACGTACTGCGCGTCTTCCATCAATTGCTGGAGCTGCCGGATCTCCTCACGCACGGGTCTTCATTCTACATGAAGGCGCGCGTAGTCCTCGGGCGTGTCCACGTCGGGCGGCATGGGGGCGTCGATGGCAACGCGCGTCACCCGCCCCGGATTCGCGTTCACGACCGCCCGCGCGCCGCCGTCGCCGGTGAGCGCGCGCAGTTCCGGGAAGACGTCGAGCGCGAAGAGCACGGGAGTGCCCTGCACGCCGCGGTACACCGGCGCCACGATCGCCTTCCTGTCCTCGTGAAACGCGTCGAGCAGCGCGGGCACCACGGAGGCAGGCAGTCGAGGCTGATCGCCGAGCGCAATCAGCACCGCGCGCGTCCACGGCTTGAGGGCGGCCACGCCGACGGCGATCGACGATCCTTGCCCGTCCTGGGGTCGCGGGTTGACGGCGAAGCGCACGGCGAGACCGGCGAGGGCCTCGCGCACCGCGGTGTCATCGGCGCCCGTCACCACCACGACGTCCTCCACGTGCGGAAGCACGCGCTCGACGCTCCATCGCAGCACCGCCTTGCCGCGCAGATCGAGGAGGAGCTTCTGTCGTCCCATGCGACGCGCCAGTCCCGCCGCGAGCACGATCCCCGCGATCACGGGTCGCGTCGGCTCGCCGGCACGCGCCGGTCGACGCGCCGCGCAGCATGCGCAAGAATCCCGCGCCGCGTGGCGTGCACACGAACCCCGATGAGAGAAGACACGACCGGAGGCGACAAGGGGACGACGCCGGGAGCGAGAGCGGAGGCCTCCCTCCCTCCCCCTCCCGGCGTCACGATGCTCAGGAGCGCGCGCGCTTCAACGCTGCTTCGATCGCCCGCCGCGCGAAGACTCGACAGAGATGCGACTTGTACTCGACGGAACCCTGGAGGTCCGCCTGCACGTCGACGCCGTCCGCCGCCTTGGCGGCCGCCGCCTCGATCGTGGCCTGATCGAGGTGCTTGCCGGTGAGCCCGGCTTCGACGCCCTTGGCGCGCACCGCCTTCGTCCCGGCGCCGGTGACGCCCACGCCGGCCTTCGTGCAGGTGCCGCCCCCGTCCACGGAGAGGGCCGCCGCCACGCCGACCACCGCGAACCGTGACGCCGGATGCGGGAACTTCATGTAGGCCGCGCCCGTCCCCTTGGCCGGGATCGGCACCTTGATCTCGACGAGGATCTCGTCCTCGCGGACCGCCGTCGACATCAGGCCCTGGAACCAGTCGTCCACCTTCACCGTGCGCCGGCCCTTGGCGCCCTCGCACACGAACTCGGCGCCGAGCGCGATGATGGAGGCCGGCCAGTCGGCAGCGGGATCGGCGTGCGCGAGGGAGCCGCCGATGGTCCCGAGGTTACGCACCTGGGGGTCGCCCACGAGCGCGCCCACCTCCGACAGCACCGGAATGCGCTCCTTCACGAGCTTCGACGACTCCATCTGATAGTGCGTGGTCATGGCCCCGATGACGAGCGCCCCGCCCTCCTCCTTGATGCCGGCCAGCGTCTTGATCTTGCGGAGGTCGATGAGGTGCTTCGGCTGCGCGAGGCGCAGCTTCATCATGGGAATGAGGCTGTGGCCGCCGGCGAGGAGCTTGGCGTCGTCCTTGAGCTTGCCGAGCAAGCCCAGGGCTTCCTGCACGCTGCCGGGCGCGTGGTACTCGAATGCGGCGGGGTACATGGTGCCCTCCTCTATTTCCTGGCGGCCGCCACGGCCTTCCAGATCTTCTCGGCGGTGAGCGGCATGTCGATGTGAGTCACGCCGAACGGCGACAGCGCGTCGAGGACGGCATTCACGACGGTCGGCGTCGACGCGATCGTGCCTGTTTCCCCCGCGCCCTTCACCCCGATCGGGTTCACCGGGCTCGGCGTCACCGTGCGGTCGGTGTCGTAGCTCGGGAGCTGGTCCGCCTTCGGTAGCGCGTAGTCCATCATGGAGCCGGTGAGGAGCTGGCCGTCGGGGTCGTAGACCCCGTGCTCCCACAGCGCCTGCCCCACGCCCTGCGCGATCCCGCCGTGAACCATCCCGTCCACGATCATGGGGTTGATGACCTTGCCCACGTCGTCGACAGCCACGTACTTGAGCAGCTTCACGGCGCCGGTGTCGACGTCGACGTCCACCACCGCCACGTGGGCACCGAACGGGAACGTGAAGTTGCTCGGATCGTAGAACGTCGTGGCCTCCAGCCCGGGCTCCATCCCCGCCGGGATGTTGTGCGCGAGATAGGCCATGAGCGCGACTTCGCCCCAGGCCTTGGACTTGTCGGGCGCGCCTTTCACGGACCACTTGCCGTCGGCGTAGTCGAGGTCCTTCTCGCTGGCCTCGAGCAGGTGGGCGGCGATCTTGCGTCCCTTCTCCTTGACCTTCTCGACCGACTTCACGATCGCGCTGCCGCCCACGCAGGCGGAACGGCTGCCGTAGGAGCCCATGCCGAACGGGATCTGGGCGGTGTCGCCGTGCACGATCTCTACCTGCTCCATCGGGATCCCGAGCTCGTCCGCCACGAGCTGCGCGAACGTGGTCTCGTGGCCTTGCCCGTGCGAGTGCGAGCCCGTGAAGACGGTGATGGCACCCGTGGGATGGACGCGGACCGCGCCCGACTCCCAGAGCCCGGCGCCGGCTCCCAGCGACCCCGCCACCGCCGACGGCGCCGGACCGCACGCCTCGATGTACGTGGTCACGCCCACCCCGATGTAGCGATGGTTGCGGCGCGCCACCTCCTGTTCCTTGCGCACGGCGGCGTAGCCCGACATCTCGAGCGCGCGATTGAGGGCGGGCTCGTAGTCGCCGCTGTCGTAGGCGAAGGCGACCGGCGTCTGGTAGGGCGTGCCGCCCGTGAACTTCGGAATCAGGTTGCGCCGCCGCACCTCGGCGGGATCCTGCTTGAGCTCGCGCGCGGCGCGGTCCATGAGCCGCTCGAGGAGGAACGTGGCCTCCGGCCGCCCTGCCCCGCGATAGGCGTCGACGGGCGCGGTATTGGTCAGCATTCCCCACACCTCGCAGAAGATGTTGGGGAGCTTGTAGACACCGGACAGCAGCGGCCCGTAGAGGAACGACGGGATCAGCGGCGCGAACGTCGAGAGGTAGGCGCCGAGGTTGGCGTACGTGCTCACACGAAGGCCCGTCACCATGCCGCTCTTGTCGAACGCCATGGCGGCCTCGGTGACGTGGTCGCGCCCGTGGGCGTCGTTCATGAAGCTCTCGCGCCGGTCGGCCGTCCACTTCACGGGCCGCCCGAGCGTCTTCGACGCCCAGCACGCGATGACCTCCTCGTTGTAGACGAAGATCTTCGACCCGAAGCCACCCCCGACGTCGGGGGCGATCACGCGCATCTTCGTCTCCGGGATGCCGAGGACGAAGGCCGCCATGAGCAGCCGGTGAACGTGCGGGTTCTGGGACGTCACCCACAGCGTCAGCTCGCCGGTGCCCTGCGAGAACGACGCCACGCAGGCGCGCGGCTCCATCGCGTTCGGGATCAGGCGCTGGTTGAGGATCGGCTGCTGGACCACGGTGGCGGCGGCCTTGAACGCGGTCTCGGTGGCGGCCTTGTCGCCGATCGTCCAGTAGAAGGACCGGTTGTTGGGGATCTCATCGAAGAGCTGGGGCGCGCCCTGCGCGTGCGCGCGCTTGCCGTCGCTCACGGCCAGGAGTGGCTCGTAGTCCACGCTCACCGCCTCCGCGGCGTCGCGCGCCGCGTAAGGGCTGTCGGCGACCACCATGGCGACGGGCTCACCGACGTAGCGGACTTTCCCGGACGCGAACACGGGCCGCGTCGGCACCTTGATGTCCGGAAGCATCCAGCCGCACGGCAAGCCGCCCACCTGCACGTCCTGACCGCTGTAGACGGCGATCACGCCCGGGCTCGCCTTGGCGCGAGTGGCGTCGATCCGCTGGAGGCGCGCGTGCGCGTGCGGGCTCCGCACGAACGCCGCGTACGTCATGCCGGGCAGCTTGACGTCGTCCACGTACTGTCCGCGGCCCGTGATGAACCGCGGATCCTCGCGCCGCTTGATCGCCTTGCCGAACAGACGTTCAGTGCCGGTCGCCATGGCGCGCTCTCACTTCTGGGCCGGGTGTTCGGCGGCCCACTGGATTGCCTTCACGATGTTGTGGTAGCCCGTGCAGCGGCACAGGTTGCCCTCGAGCTGATGGCGGATCTGCTCCTCGGACGGGTTCGGATATCGCTCGAGGAGCTGATACGACGCCATGATCATCCCGGGGGTGCAGAAGCCACACTGCAACCCGTGCTTCTCCCAGAAGCCCTGCTGGATGGGATGGAGGTCGCCGTTCTTGGCGAGCCCCTCGATGGTGGTGATGTTGGCGCCGTCCGCCTGCACGGCGAAGACGTTGCACGCCTTCACCGCTTGGCCGTTCATGAGGATCGTACACGCGCCGCACTGGCTGGTGTCGCAGCCCACGTGCGTCCCCGTCAGCCCGATCGTCTCCCGGATGTAGTGCACCAGGAGCAAGCGGGGCTCAACCTCGTGTTTGTGCGTCTGGCCGTTGATGGTGACGGTGACCGGCAGTTTCACGGGTGTCCTCCGTGGGCAGCATCGAGGAAGAAGCCGGGCGGCCCCCCTCGTGGCGTCAGAGCGTAAGACTTGAGTCGGGGCCTGTCAACGGCCCTGGCGCGCGTCCTATCGCGCGCGCCGGCGTCTCCTCCAGGCGCGGCTACGGCATGCTGCGGGGAACGAAGGCGAGGGCGAGACCGAGGATCGTCACGAGGATCGCGAGGACCGTGACTTCCGCCACTCGAACGAGCGTCCGCACACGCCGGCGCGGGATCAGGCGCGAGATGCCGCCCTCCCGCTCGACCAGGTGCGGCGAGCCGAGATCCACCGTGTCGGCGGCGATCACGGACGTCCCCGCGCGATGGCCGGCCTCCAGCGCGGACTGACAGATGTGATTGATCATGCGCGGGATGCCTTCGGAGAGCTCGAAGATCCGATCCACCGCGTCCGTGGTGAACCGGCACGCGCTCGACACCCGCGCCGAGCGCAAGCGATGAGCGATGTAGGCGGCCGTCTCCGGACGCGTGAGCGGACGGAGGGTCGTCCGCACGGTGATCCGGCGCTGGAGCTGGTGCACCTCCGGCCGCTGCAGCATCGCGGTCAGCTCCGGCTGTCCGGCGAGCAGGAAGTGAACGAGCCTGGAGGCATCGCCTTCGAGGTCCGAGAGCATCAGGAGATCCTGGACCACGGGCGCGCTGAGATGCTGCGCTTCGTCCACGATGACGAGAACCGTGCGTCCTCGGCCGTGCTCGGTCACCAGGAACTTGGCGAAGTCGGCGAGGAGGTCCGCCTTCCGCATCGAGGCCGGCTGGTGCCCGACCTCGGCCAGCAGCGTGTAGAGGATGTCGGCGAACGACAGGGCGGGGTTGCCGACGAACGCCGTCGTCACCGTCTCCGGCAAGCCCGCGCACAGCGCGCGCAGGATGGTGGTCTTTCCCGTTCCAACCTCGCCCGTGAGCACCATGAAGGCGGCGCCCTCGTCGACGCCCGCACGGAGGGCCTCGAGGGCCGCGCGATGACTCTGCGCGAGGTAGAGAAACGCGGGGTCGGGAGTGAGCGCGAAAGCTCGTTGCCGATACGGTTCGTGCGGCGCGAAAACCGACGTCATGGCATGACCCGGCGGCGGGACGCGACCGCGGCCGGTCCTTTCAATCGGAGCAACGGATGTGCCACCGGAGGGGACCAAACGTCGCGGGCGCGCGCGCCGCCTTCTACGAGGAAACGCTTATCGCGTGGCGGAATCGCCCCGCGATGTGACGACCGTCTCCGTGACACGGGCGCTACCGGCGAACGCGATGGCCGCGAGGCCGGTGAGGGCTGCGAGAATGATCGCCGCCGCCGCGATGCGGCGAAGGAGCGACAGCACCCACATCTCCTGCACCACGATCCGCGCCTCCTGAGGCTTGGTGAACATCTCGGCAGTGGGCTCCATGCCCTCCTGGGGACGCAAGGGCCGTTCCAAAATGTGGCGCGCACGTGAAAGCCGCGCCGGTGCGCGGGGTTGTAAAACGAACGCCCCTGACGTCTGTCAATTACGACTCCCCCGCTGTCGGGGAGCTGACGGATGTGTCGGACATCGCGTCAGGACGCCCGCGGTGAATTTTCAGTCGTCCAGCAGCCGCCGCGCCTCCGCGCGTGCCGCCTCCAGCACGAATTTGACCGGCACCGACTTGACGGCGGCGAGACGCCGCACGTCGGCGAACTCCGGCGTGGCCGTGACCACGCGCCCATCGAGCCGCGACACCTTGCACGGCACCGGGCCGTAGATCGTGGTGAGCGTGACGATCTCGCGCGGCAGCACGGCGCGCTCCCGCGTCGACCAGCGCACGCCGATGGTGGTGGACTCCGCGAAGAGGGCGTGGGCGAGCGCCGTCACCGCGGCCGGCGCGCACAGCGCCGTGACCACGATGCCGGGACGGCCGTGCTTCATGATGACGGGAGTGAGGAACACGTCGAGCGCGCCCGCCTCGAAGAGCCGCTCCAGGACCGGCTCGTAGAGCTGGGGCGACATGTCGTCGATGGTCGCCTCGAGCTGCGTCACCGTGTCGGCGCCGGTCGCGTGCGCCCGCTCGCCCACGAATGCTCGGAGGACGTTCGGCGTGTCCGGGAGGTCCATCGTCCCCGCGCCGTAGCCGATCGCGCTCACCGTCATCGGAGGCATGCGGCCGGGCGCCGTCGCGAGCGTGGAGAGGATCGCCGCCCCCGTCGGTGTCACGAGCTCCGCGCGCACGCCGGTGTCCACGAGCGGAAACCCTCGCAGCAGCTCCGCCGTCCCCGGCGCCGGCACCGGCATGCGCCCGTGCGCGCCCGCCACCATCCCCCCACCGATCGGAAGCGCGGAGGCATGCACCTCGGTGACGCCGAGGAGAGAGAGGGCGACCACGCTTCCCGTGATGTCGATGATGGCGTCCACCGCGCCCACGTCGTGGAATTCGACGGTGTCGCGAGTGCGACCGTGGACGCGCGCCTCCGCGTCGGCGAGGCGCGTGAAGATCTGCGTCGCGCGTGCCTTCACGGGCGCCGGCAGGGCGGCCGCGTCCAGGATGGAGAGGATCTCCGGGAGGGCGCGGTGATGACGATGAGGCGCGGGATCGATCTCGACCTCGACCTTGGTGGCGCGGAAGGCTCCCTTCCGCACCTCGCGCGCGCGCAGGTCCCAGCCCTCGAGGGGAAGGTTCCGCAGCTCGCGCCGGAGGGCGTCGAGGGAGACCCCGGCGTCGACGAGCGCGCCGAGGATCATGTCGCCGGCGGCGCCGCTCGGGCAGTCGAAGTAGACAATCGGCGCCACGGCGCTAGCGGATCTTGGCGACGAGGTGGTTTATCTGGCTCGCCTGGTGCGCGGCGCCGTAGCCGTTGTCGATGTTCACGACCGAGATGCCGGGAGCGCAGGAGTTCAGCATGGCGAGGAGCGCGGCCAGTCCGCCGAACGACGTCCCGTAGCCAACGCTCGTCGGCACCGCGATCACCGGTCGGTCGACGAGCCCTGCCACCACGCTCGGCAGAGCGCCTTCCATCCCCGCCACGGCCACGATCGCGTTCGCGTCCCGCAAGACGTCGCTGACCGCGAGGAGCCGGTGGAGACCGGCCACGCCGCAGTCATAGAGTCGCTCCACGCGATTGCCGAGCGCCTGCGCCACCAGCGCCGCTTCTTCCGCCACCGGCAAGTCGGCGGTGCCGGCGGCCACCACCGCGATCAGCCCGACCTCGTCAGTGGGCGCGGGGTTCACCACGAGAACCCGGGCTTTGGCGCTATACGTGTACGAGAGGTGGGCGGCCCCCACCGCCTCCGCCACCCCGCGGTCGGCACGCGTCGCCACGACGTTGGTGTGATGGACGGCGAGACGGCCGACGATCGCCACCACCTGCTCCGCGGTCTTGCCCTCGCAGAACACCGCTTCCGGGGCGCCGCCGCGGAGCGCGCGGTGCGTGTCCACCTTCGCGAATCCGAGATCCTCGAACGGCAGTGCGCGCAACCGCGCCAGGGCGACGTCGACGGCCACGCGCCCCGCGCTCACCTCCTCGAGCAGTCGCTGCAGCGCCTCCCTGGTCATGCCTGCGATCCGTTGTCCCGCCCCGCGGCCGCGCGTGGCAATAATAGATTCGCACTGCCGGAGTGGAAGCCGGCGAGGTCGAGGGTGACGTAGACGTAGCCGAGCTTGCGGAGGCCGCGGACGATCGCATCGTGACGGCCGTCCTCCCACAGCCGGGCCATCTCCTCCTTCGGCAGCTCGAGCCGCGCGAGGCGATCGTGATGGCGAACCCGGAACTGCCGGAAGCCGAGGGAGCGCACGAGGGCCTCGGCGGCGTCCACCTGGCGCAGCTTCTCGGCGGTGATGCGATCGCCGTACTGGAAGCGCGACGAGAGACACGCAAACGATGGCTTGTCCCAGGTCGGCAAGCCGAGGGCTCGTGACAGCTCGCGGATCTCCGCCTTCCACAGCTCGGCCTCGATCAGGGGAGCGCGGACGCCGAGTTGCCTCGCCGCCTCCATTCCGGGCCGGTGATCGCCGAGGTCGTCCATGTTGGCGCCGTAGACGAGGGCGGCTTCGCCCTCGGCAGCCGCGATCGGCTGGAGCGTCCGGAACAGCTCCTCCTTGCAGAAGAAGCACCGGTTGGCGGGATTGCGCGCGTAGTCCGGGTTGTCGAGCTCGCGCGTTTGCACCACGCGGTGGCGGAGACCGATGAGCGCCGCCAGCTCGCACGCCTCCGCCAGCTCGCGCGCGGGATACGTCTCGGAATCGGCGGTGGCCAGCAACGCGCGGTCACCCACGGCGTCCCGCGCCGCGCGCGCGAGCAAGGTGGAGTCCACGCCTCCGGAGAACGCCACCACCACGCGGTCGAGACCGCGCAGGACGTCGAGCAACCGATCGTACTTCGCCGCGCTCACCTCATGCCTCCAGGCGGATGAGATCCTGGAACGCCGCGTAACGCTCCTCGATCTCCTGGTCCTTGAGCCGCTTGAGCCGGTTCAGCGAGAAATCCTCGACCGTGAACGACGCCATCACGGAGCCGTTCACCATCGCGCGCCGCAGGGTGGCGCGGTCGAACAGCTCGCGGCCGGCGAGATACCCCATGAAGCCGCCCGCGAACGTGTCGCCGGCCCCAGTAGGATCGTACACGGACTCGAGGGGAAAGGCAGGCACGACGAAGAAGGTGTCGTGCGCCATGAGGAGCGCTCCGTACTCGCCGCGCTTCACCACCACCATCTTCGGGCCCATACCCGCGATGGCGCGCGCGGCCCGGATCAGATTCGGCTCCCCCGCCAGCTGGCGCGCCTCCGCGTCGTTGATGGTGATGATGTCGACCTCGCGCAGCACGCGTCCGAGGGCCTCCCGCTTCCCGGTGATCCAGAAGTTCATGGTGTCGAGCGCCACCAGCCGTGGCCGCGTCGTCATCTGCCGCAGGACGTCGAGCTGCAGCTCGGGATCGATGTTGGCCAGGAACAAGAACGGCACGCGCCGGAGGGCGGCGGACAGCACCGGCTTGAAGTGCGCGAAGACGTTGAGCTGGGTGTCGAGGGTGCGGGCCTCATTCAGGTCGTAGCCGTATTCTCCCACCCACCGGAACGTCAGCCCGTCGCTGCGCTGGAGCCCGGCCAGATCCACGCCGCGATCCTCGAGCAAGCGGAGGTGCTCGGCGGGAAAATCCGCGCCCACGGTGGCGACCAGGTGCACGCGCGTGAAGAAGCTCGCCGCATACGAGAAGTAGGTGGCAGACCCCCCGAGCGCCTCCTCCGCTTTTCCGAACGGCGTCTGCACGGTGTCGAGAGCGACGGAGCCGACGACGAGCAGGTCAGCCACGCCGACTCTTCCGGGGAGCTGGTGTCCGGCCCGGGCGGCGCCGCTCCACCGGAAAGTACTTCCCGAGGAGGAGATCGAGGCGCCGCCGGGTGGCGAGCGGGAAGCGCGCGGGGCTGGTGATGACGGCATCGCGCAGTAGCTCGCCACACCCGCAGTGGCGGCGCGGATCGAGGGCGGGAATCATCCGCCGCAGGACGTCCTTGGCGGTAGCGACGTTGGTGAGGAGATTTCGCACCACCGCCTCCACCGTCACCGCCTCATGCGTCTCGTGCCAGACGTCGTAGTCGGTCGCGAGCGCGAGCGTGGCGTAGCAGAGCTCGGCCTCGCGCGCGAGCTTGGCCTCCGGCATGTTCGTCATGCCGATCACGTCCACACCCCAGCTCCGGTAGATGCGCGACTCCGCCTTCGTGGAGAACTGGGGACCCTCGATGCAGACATACGTGCCGCCCCGGTGCACGGTGGCGCCGGTGGCGGTGGCCGCCTTCTCGAGCTGGGTCGCGAGGTCCGCACACACGGGATCGGCCATGCCCACGTGGGCGACGATGCCGTCGCCGAAGAACGAGGACACGCGTCGCTTGGTGGCGTCGAAGAACTGGTCGGGGATGACGAGGTCGAGCGGGCGGATCCGCTCCTGCATGCTGCCGACGGCCGAGATCGAGATCACCCATTCGACGCCGAGGGACTTCAAGCCCCACACGTTGGCGCGAAAGTTCAGCTCGCTCGGCATGATGCGATGGCCGCGACCGTGGCGCGGCAGGAACACCACGCGGCGGCCCTCGAACGTCCCCGTGCAGTACTCGTCGGAGGGGTCGCCGAACGGCGTGCGCACGCGCCGCCAGCGGACGTCGGCGAGTCCCTCCATTTCGTAGAGCCCGCTGCCTCCGATGACGCCGATGACGCCGTCGCTCACCTGTCCTCCCCTGCTCCGCGTTGCGGTTCGAGCGTGCCTTCGGTGCCGCGGGCATCGGCGGCGGTGATCCGGATCTTCGCCAGCCGCCCCATGATCGCGTCGGGGCCGTCGACCGCCACCTCGACGTAGTTGCCCGTGAGCGCCAGGAGCCGCCCCGTCGTCCGGTCCCGCGTCTCCAGCACCAACGCCTCCGTCACCTCGCCCACGAGGCGAGACCGGAAGGCGAGGTTGAGCTGCGCGCCGGCGGCCCGTAAGCGCGCGCTCCGTCGCCGGATGACCCGCGCCTCCACCGTGTCGGGGAAGCTGGCCGCCTCCGTGGCCTTCCGCGCGGAATAGCTGAAGGTATGCAGATACGAGAACGGCAGCGCGTCCACGAGGGCGACCGTGGCCGAGAAGTCGCTCTCCGTCTCCCCCGGAAAGCCGGCGATGAGGTCGGTGCCGAGCCCCAGTCGTGGGATCGCGGCCGCCAAGCGCTCGACGAGCGCGCGGTACATCCGCGTGGTGTACGGACGCCGCATCTTTCGGAGGATTGCGTCGCTCCCGCTCTGGAGCGGGATGTGCAAATGCGGCGCGATGACCTTCGATCCCGTCACGACCTCGAGGAGCGCGGGTGTGAAGTACGCCGGCAACACCGAGGAGAGCCGCAGCCAGCGCAGGCCGGGAATTGCCAGGAGCCGCTCGAGGAGCGCCGCCAGCGTGGTGCGCGGGACACGATCGGCGCCGTAGTCACCGAGGTCGACGCCGGTGAGCACGATCTCGGGATGCCCCGCCGCCACCAACCGCTGCGCCTGCTCGAGAACCACGCCGGGGTCGTGGCTTCGGCTACCACCGCGCGCGATGGGGACGATGCAGAACGCGCAGCGGTGCCGGCAACCGTCTTGAATCTTGAGGAACGCGCGGGAGCGGCCGTTGCGGCGCGCGAGCGGCGCCGGCACGAGGCCGCGGAGGGCCGCGACGTCCCCGACGTGCACGCGTTCCGGCGACGGCTCGCGATCCGCGAGCAGCGCCTCGAGGAGATCGGGAAGTCGGTCCTTGTCGCCGTTGCCGATTACCAGATCCACACCCGCCAGCGCCGCCGCCGCCGTGGGGTCCGTCTGCGCCCAGCAGCCGGTGACCACGACCCGCGCGTCCGGATTCACGCGCACGGCGCGGCGGATCGCCTGGCGGTCGGAGACGTCCGCGCGCGCCGTCACCGTGCACGTGTTCACGACGACGACGTCGGCCCGGTCCTCGAACGGCACCGTCCGGAATCCCCGCGCCTCCAGGCGTCCTTGCAACTCCTGCGTGTCGACCTGGTTCAGCCGGCACCCGAGGGTGGCGAAGGCGACGGTGCGGCTCACGCGGGAACTGCCTCGCGGAGCTGGCCGCAGGCGGCGCCGATGTCCTCGCCCTTGCTCCACCGCACGGTGGTGGTCACTCCCGCCTCGAGAAGGACGGCCTGGAAGGCGAGGATCTGCGCGAGCGGCGGCCGCCGGAACTCGGCGCCCTCCCAGTCGTTGAACGGGATCAGGTTCACCTTGGCGGGCACTCCGCGCAGCAGGCGCGCCAGCCGTCGCGCGTCATCGGCGCTGTCGTTGACGCCGTCGAGCATCACGTACTCGAAGAAGATCCGCTGCCGTGGCGCGAGCGGATACGCGCGCACGGCCGCCATGAGCGCCTCGAGATTCCAGGATCGGTTCACCGGCATCAGCCGCGATCGTACCTCGTCGGTGGCGGCGTGGAGCGAGATCGCGAGGTTAATCTTGAGGTTCTCGCGCCCGAGCCTTTCGATGCCGGCCACGAGGCCCACCGTGGAGACGGTGATCCGCCGCGGCGAGTAGCCGACGCCGAGGCGCGCGTCGGTGAGGATGCGCAGCGCCTTGACGAGCGCGGCGTAGTTGGCGAGCGGCTCGCCCATACCCATGAACACGAGATGGGTCACGCGGCCCTCCCCCTCGGCGAGGCGGTTGGCGGCGAGGAGCTGGCCCACGATCTCGCCCGCGGAGAGATTGCGCTCGAGCCCCATCGTCCCCGTGAGGCAAAACGCGCACGCGAATCCGCAGCCGACCTGCGTGGAGAGACAGAGCGTGAGCCGGTCGGCGTCCGGCATCAGCACGGCGCTGATACGTCCTCCCTCGACGGCGAACACGATCTTCCGGCTGCCGTCCTGCGACGCCGTCACCCGCTCGATCTCCGGGAGCGCGGCGGCGGCGCGCTCGGCGACGGCGGCGCGAAAATCTTTGGGAAGGTCGGTCATCGCGTCGAGGTCGAGCACGCCCTTGCGGTAGATCCACGTCGCGAGCTGGCGACCACGATAACGTGAGGCGCCGAGCTCGACGGCGAGGTCTTCCATCTCCGCGGGAAGCATTCCGATCAGGTTGGCCCGAGACACGAATCGAAGAATAGCACGCTCTTTTCGCACCGGAGTTTTCCACGGCCGCTGTGTACCGGGCGTGGATAACGCTGTGGTCAACCAACTGTGAGGGGACGGATTTCAGCCACTTAGAGCGCTTCGCCCACGGAACGGGCATGGCCCCCGCACCTCTTTACACGGTTTCCGAAAGTAGAACATACACATCGAGGAGATTCGTGTTCGTCGGCCCGGAGACCACCAGGTCGCCGCTTGCGCGGAGGAAATTGTACGCGTCGTTGTCCGCGAGTGCGGTGCCGGCATCGGCGCCGCCGGCAGAACCACGCCGAACAGTGCCGGCGTCGACGATCGCGCCCGCTGCATCGGTCGGACCATCGGTGCCGTCGGTGCCGGCGGCGAGAATCGTGAGCGTATCGTCGCGGTTCAGCGCAAGCGCGGCCGCCAGGGCGAATTCCTGACAGCGACCGCCCCGGCCTCGCCCGCGCACGGTCACGGTCGTCTCGCCCGCCGCGACCAGACACGAGCGGGGGGCGAGCCGCCGCGCGCGGGCCACGAGCTCGCGCGCCACATCGCGCGCCTCACCGGTGAGCGCGCGCGTGAGCAGTTCCGTCGTATAGCCGACTCGCTCCGCTTCCGCCACCGCCGCCTCCGCGACGAGGGCGTTGGTGCCGATGATCACGTGGTTCACATGCTCGAAGAGCGGATCGCCGGGCTTGGGCGTTTCCGCGACGTGACCCCGCGCGCCGGCGTCGAGGCGCGCGCGCACGGCGGTGGGCGTCTGCGCCAGACAGTCCCGCCTGCGCAGCACGTCGAGAGCGTCGCCGAACGTGGTGGGATCGGGCGCGGTGGGTCCGGAGGCGATGACGTCGAGGCGATCCCCGACCACGTCGGACAGCGCGAGCGTGATCACGGGGGCGGGAGCGGCCGCGCGCGCGAGCTGACCACCTTTGATCAGCGAGAGGTGCTTGCGGACGGCGTTGAGCTCGTCGATGGTGGCTCCCGCCGCCAGCAGCGCGCGCGTCACCGCCTGCTTCTCGGCCAGCGTGATCGGTGGCGGCGGCGCCGGCGTGAGCGCGGAGCCGCCGCCGGACACGAGGAAGAGCACCAGATCGCGCGCGCCCGTCGTCGCCGCCAGTTCGAGCAGCCGCGCCGCCGCGCGCTCGCCGCGGGCGTCCGGCACCGGATGGCCAGCCTCGATCACCTCCACCCGCCGCGTGGGCACCGTGTAGCCGTCTTTCACGACGACGAGACCGGCCGCGATGCGGTCGCCGAGTCGCGCTTCCACCGCTCTCGCCATCGCGGCCGCCGCCTTGCCGCAGCCGAGCACGAGGACGCGATCCACCGCGCTCAGGTCCACGCGAGCGGTGCCCGCCGTCAAGAAGGTCCCGTCGAGGTGGAGGGCGTTGGCGACGAGAGGGCCGACGTCGCCGGCGGCCATAGCCGACCGCCAGATGGCGAGCGCGGCGTCGCGCGCGGTCACGAGCGGAGCTTCTGCAGTCGCTCTCCCGCCTGGCGCAGGACGTCGTCGGTCTTCGGAAAGCAGAACCGGATCTTCGTGCGCCCCAGCTCCGGATGCGCGTAGAAGGACGATCCCGGCACGGTGGCCACGCCGATCTCCTTGATGAGGAACATGGCGAACGCGTAGTCGTCGTCGATGCGGTACCGCTTCATGAAGTGAGCGACGTCGGTGAGGATGTAGTAGGCACCCCGCGGCGTCCACGCCACGAATCCCGCCCGCTCCACCGCCCCCAGAAGGAGATCGCGGCGCGCCTGGTAGGCCTCGCGCAGCGACACGTAGTACGAGTCCGGCAGCGAGAGCGCGGTCACCGCCGCCTCCTGGAGCGGGTGCGGTGCGCCCACCGTCACGAAGTCGTGAGCGCGGCGGATCCCCTGCGTGATCGCGGCCGGTGCCACCGCATAGCCCACGCGCCAGCCGGTGACCGAGTACGACTTCGAGATGCCCGAGATCGTGATCGTGCGCTCCGCCATCCCCGGCAGCGTGGCGATCGGCGTATGGCCGAGGCCGTCGAACACGATGTGCTCGTAGATCTCGTCGGTGATGGCGAGGAGGTCGTGGCGGAGGCAGAGATCCGCGATGATGCCGAGCTCGGCGCGCGAGAACACCTTGCCGGTGGGATTGTTCGGGCTGTTGAAAATGATCGCGCGCGTGCGCGGCGTCACCGCCCGCGCCAGGCGCTCCGGATCGAACGTGAAGTCGGGCGGCTCCAGGGGGACGAACACGGGCTCGGCACCCGAGATGACGCACCCGGGCCCGTAGTTCTCGTAGAACGGCTCGAAGACGATGACCTGGTCGCCCGGATTGAGGACGGCGAGGAGGGTGGAGAGCATTGTCTCCGTCGACCCACAGCACACGGTGACGTCGCGCTCGGGATCGACCTCCATGCCGTAGAACGCGCGGTACTTGTCCGCGATGGCCCGGCGCAGACGCGGCGTCCCCCACGTGATCGCGTACTGGTGGAAGTCGCCGTCGAGCGCGCGGTGCGCCGCCTCGATCAGCTCGGGGGGCGGCGGGAAGTTCGGCATGCCCTGGGCGAGATTGACGCCCCCGGTCTGGTTCACCACCCGCGTCATCTCACGGATCACCGACTCCGTGAACGACTGCACGCGCCGCGAAATCATGGTCAGCTCACCCCGCCCGCGAGCTTACACCGGCACCGCACCTTCCCTCGCCTGCGACCTCGTTCGCCTTGTCGTCGGTTGCCGTCCGTGACGCAAGCGCGCACGGGCGAGGGCGGTGCCGCGGGCCCTGAACACGCTATCCACGCCGCGTGTACGGCTCTCGATGGGACCACGATATGAAGGTCTGCGGCTCAGTTTGACCCCCAGAAGACACGGTTCAGGGCCCGCGGCACCGCCCCCGCCCGTGGGTCATGCTCCACGCCGCGCTGAAGCCGGAGACTAGGGAAGGATGACGTCGCGCTCGATCGGGTCGACCTGCACCCCACGCCCCTTGAGCCACGCCACGCCGCGCGCGAGCGTGGCCTCGTCCGCTTCCAGCTCCAGCGCCACCCAGCCGTAGTCCGCCTTCACGTCGGCGCGACGGATGTTGATGACGATGTCGAAGTCCTTCACGAGACGGTAGAGGATCGGTTCCTGGATCAGCGCAGGCGGGAACGTCAGGCGCAGGCGCATGCGGCTCATGATCGCCATCCGGCCTCAGCGTCCTCCGGCGATGGCGGGCACGATCGACACCTCGTCACCGTCCTTGAGCGTGGTCGTCTTCGCCTGGAGGAACCGGATGTCCTCGCCGTTGACGTAGACGTTGATGAACCGCCGCAGCTCACCCGTGTCGTCCACGAGCCGCTCCCGGAGCCCGGGGAACTGGCGGTCGAGATCCTCCACGACGTCGGCCACGGTATCGCCCTTCGCCTGCACTTCGGCGTTGCCCTTGGTGAGGGAGCGGAGCGGTGTGGGAACCCGGACGAGCACGGCCATGCGTCCTCCCTACGTGGTCTGCGATTTGAGGTTGGCGAGAGCCCGGTCGAATTCCGACAGCGAGGGACGAATGGTGACGTCCGTTTCCAGGCGGTCGTAGAGCGCGTCCGGCGTCTTGAGCCCGTTGCCCGTGATGCAGATCACCACGGACTCGTCGCGCGGGATGACACCGGTCTCGATGAGCTTCTTGGTGGTGGCGACGGTGACGCCGCCCGCGGTCTCCGTGAAGATGCCTTCCGTGCGGGCGAGCAGCAGCATGCCCTCGATGATCTCCGCATCGGAGACGTGAGCGCCGTAGCCGCCGGAGTCCTTCACCGTTCGATACGCGTAGTACCCGTCGGCGGGATTCCCGATGGCAAGCGACTTCGCGATCGTGTCCGGACGCACGGGCACCAGCACGTCGGAGTCGTTCTTGATCATGGTGACGATGGGGCCGCAGCCGGCCGCCTGCGCCGCGTGCATGCGCGTGCGCACGTCGCCCTCGATGAGGCCGAGCATCTTCAGCTCCTTGATCGCCTTCCAGATCTTCGTGATGAGGGAGCCGCCCGCGCACGGCACCACGATGTGGGCGGGCGTCCGCCAGCCGAGCTGCTCCACGATCTCGAAGCCGTAGCTCTTCGAGCCTTCCGAGTAGAACGGCCGGAAGTTCACGTTCACGAAGGCCCAGTGGTACTTGTCGGCGATCTCCGAGCACAGGCGATTGACCTCGTCGTACGTGCCGTGCACGGCCACGAGCGTGGGGTTGTAGACCAGCGTGGCCAGCACCTTCCCCTGCTCGAGGTCGGCGGGGATGAAGATGTAGGACTTGAGACGCCCTTCCGCCGCGTGCGCCGCCACCGAGTTGGCGAGATTGCCCGTGGAGGCGCAGGCCACGGTGTCGAAGCCGAACTCGCGCGCCTTCGTGACCGCCACCGACACCACGCGGTCCTTGAACGACCACGTCGGATGGCACACGGAGTCGTTCTTGACGTAGACCTCCGCCACGCCGAGCTCGTCGGCGAGATTGCGCGCGCGGACGAGCGGCGTGAACCCCACCGCATGGCCGACGGCGACGTCGCCCTCGATGGGCAAGAGGTCCTTGTAGCGCCACATGCTGGGCGGGCCCGCTTCGATGGAGCGACGGGTCACCACACGCGCGAGCACGTCGTAGCGATAGTCGACCTCGAGGGGGCCGAAGCAGAACTCGCAGACGTGGACGGGGGAGGCGGGATACGCCCGGCCGCACTCGCGGCACTTCAGTCCTTTGAGCTTCTCCATGCACGCGTCTCCATCGGTAGGGGATTTGAGCCCCGAGTTGGACAGCACCGACAGCCAGACATTTCGATTATTTAACGTTCAACTGAACGTGAAGTCAATCGAGATGCCCCGAGTCGGGGCTGGGGCGACGGCGGCGTATCATGCACCCCCGTGCGCGGCTCCCTCCTCGTCCTCCTCGCCTACGGCATCGCCTTCGGCGCCGCCGGGCTCGGAACGTCGCTGCTCGTGTTCGACGATCACCCCGGCCAGCTGTACCGCGTCTGGCACGTGATCGAGAACGGCGCCGCGCCGTGGGCGTGGAATGCCGGCTGGTGGACGGGCTACCCCGAGCTCCAGTTCTATCCGCCCGGCTTCGCGTACGCGGCCGCCCTCGTGCACCTCCTCTCGCTGCGCGCGCTCGACGTCTCCGGCGCCTACATGCTCATGGTGTGGGTGACATGGCTCGCCCCCGGCGTGACCGCATACGTGACGCTCGCCCGCGTGCTCGGCGACGGCTGGCGCGCGCTGCCGGGCGCGTTCATCGTGCTGACGCTCACCGCGGAAACGGCGAGCGGCGTGGAAGGCGGCATCCACATCGGGATGGTGGCGGCGCGCCTGGCGTGGGCGCTCCTGCCGTTGCTCTTCCTCGCCCTCACGCGCTGGCTCACGCAGAGAGAGGCGACGCCGTGGGCGGCGACGCCGATCCTGGCCGCCATCGCGGTCACCCATCCCGCGCATCTGCCGCCGGCGGCGGCGCTGGTGGCGGTGAGCGCGGCGGTGCCGGGATTCTCCGCGCGCCGGCTCCGCGCGGCGGTGCTCGTCCTCGCGCTCGGCGCCGCCCTCACCGCCTTCTGGACCCTGCCGCTGCTCGCGCGCCTTGGCGAGACACGCGCGCTTGCGTGGGGCGCGCTGCCGCCCCTCTCGCTGTTCGTCCGACCGCTCCCGCTCGCGCTCGCGGTGCTCGCGCTCATCGCCTTTCGCGTGCCGGGACCGCGCGCGCGTGCCCTCGCCTGGTGGCCGTGGGCGTGCGCGCTGGTGGTCCTCGGCGATGCCGCCCTCCTCGAGCCCGTGGGCGTGCGCTGGCTTCCCGCCGACCGTGTCATCGATGGCGCCTGGCTCGCGTTCGTCCTCGCCGCCGGCGTCGGCATCGGCGATCTTCTGGGCCGCTTCACACGCACGTTCACGGTGAGCACGGCGGCCCTTCTCACCGTGGGCGCTCTCGCGCTTCTGTCCCTGCCTGGCTCCACGGCGATGTTGTGGCCGGCGCGCGGGGCGTGGCCGTCGTACACCGAGACCGTGCGCGGGCTACGCCTCACCAACCTCTGGACGACGCTGGCGAGCGTGCCCGCCGGCCGCGTCCTGTTTCTACGCTCCGGCGTGCCGCTCGTCTACGGCACGGAGTGGTGGCGGCCCCACACGCACATCACGTCACTCACCCCGTTGCGCGCCGGCCGCGAGATCGTCAACGGCACGTTCACGCACCCGTCGCCGGTGGCCGCGTTCCTGTATCGCGGCGACGCCGGTCCCGGCGCCATCACCCGCCTCGTGGAGCGGCTCGACGGTGAATCGCTCTTCGGCCGCGCCCTCGAGGCGCTGGATGCGGAGACGCTCGACGCCTACGCGGGGCGACTGGCCGTGAGCGCGGTGGTGGCGCTGGAGGACGATCGTCCGCGAGTGCGTGCGCTCGAAGAGAGCAAGCGCTTCGCGCGCGCTCCCGCCCCCGCGCCCTTCCTGCTCTACGTCGCCACTGCCGGCGTCGACGTTCCCACGCGCGTGGGACGCGGCGTCTGGCGCGTCGCGCTCGAGGGCACCGCCGACACGTGGGTCTCCGCCCGCCTGGCGTATTACCCGCTCTGGCGTGCCGAGAGCGGCGGCAGACCGCTGGCGATCCGGCGCGGCGAGCTCGGACAGCTCGAAGTGCGCGTGCCCGCGGCCCGCGCCGTGGTGGATCTTCGCTACGGTGCCGGCATCCCCGAGCTCGCGGGAACCGTCATCGCTTTCGCCGCCCTCGCCGTCACCGTCGGCCTCCTGGTGTCCGGGCGGCAGCGGCTCACTCCGGTCCCGTCGTGTGCGTGAACAGCGTGGTGCCGCCGGCGTCGACGATGCGCACGGTGAGGTGCGCGGGCTCGATGCTGACGTGGCCGAAGTTGTGAATCCCGCCCCGCGCGAACAGCGACCGCCCGTTGAGAGCGGCGTCGAGGGCCCGCGGCCGGCCCGGTGCCGCCGAGAGCGGTCCCGCGATGAACTCGTGAAACGAGAACTCCGGCGTGGGATGGTGCCGGATGAGCTCGGCGTGATGAACGTCGGCGGCCAGGATGACGAGGTTGCGGACGCCCCGGTCGCGTAGCGCGCGCAGGATCGCGTCGCGCTCGGTGCCGAATCCGGTGGCGTTCTCGGCGCCGAGGCCCCACACGCTCGCGCTCGACCACCCGTCACGCTGCTCCGCGCGCCCCGTGGGCACCGAGAACGGCACCGACGACACGACCACCTTCCAGACGGCGGTGGACGCGGTTACGCCGTCCACCAGCCACCGGCGCTGGGCGCCGCCCAGCATGGTCTTGCCGGGGCCGTCGAGCTCGGTGTTCGGGCTCCGGTACTGTCGCGTATCGAGGATGAAGACCTCGAGCAGCTTGCCCCACCGAAACTTCCGGTAGAGCCGGCCGGGATCGCCCGCGTCGGCGGCGATCGGCCAGTACTCGAGGAAGGCACGGCGCCCGAGCGGCATGAGCGGCTCCGTCGGCCCCGCGAAGTCGTTGCGGACCTCGTGGTCGTCCCAGATGGCGTAGACCGACGTGGTGCGGAAGAACGCGCGCGCGCCGGGGTCCGCCCGGTTGTATCGGTGCTTCGCGCGATAGCCGGCAAGCGTGGTCGCCACGAAGTCGCCGCCGGGCGCCATCCCTTCCCCGCGGCAGCGGTGATCCGCGTAGACGGTATCGCCCACGAAGAGGAAGAAGTCCGCGCGCGCCCGCGCCATGGGCTCGAAGATCGGATATCCGCCGTCCGCGCGCCGGCAGAACCCCGCGGAGCCCAGGTCGCCGCTCCACAGGAAGGACACCGGTGAGGCGACGTCGGCGGCGGGCGCCGTCACGAACTCGCCGTCCTCGCCCGCGCCTGCTTGCGTCACGCGGTAGCGATAGCGCGTGCCGGGATGGAGGTCCGCGATGGCGACGCGCGCGGTGAGGTCGTCGCCGCGCGTGGCCGTGATCTCGCGCCGCGCGACGACGTCGCCGGCGGCGGTACGCACCTCCACCGCGGCCGGGCCGGGCGTGGGGGCACGGAACCACACGACGGCGGAGGCGGCGGTGACGTCGCCGGCGGCGATCAGGAAGCCATCGGCGCCGTGGGCGGCGCCGCCACCGCCCACCGCGGCAGCGAGGAGAAGGACGAAGGCGGCGCGTCTCAACCGGTCAGTTGACGAGCGTGGTCAGGTGACCCGTGACCTCGGCCTCGAACTCGGCGAGCGTCTGTCCGAAGGCGGCCGTGAAGTTGCCGTGGCGGTCACGCACCTGCGCGCAGGCGCGGAAGTAGTCGACCATGCGCGGGAAGCCGTCGCGCTCGATGAGGTAGTCCGCCATCAGGAACGCGAGACGGTAGGTCGCCAGCGAGCCCTCACGGAGATGGCGCACCGTGAACCCGCGCGGCGTGCCGAGGGAATCGAGATCGAGGCGGCCCGCCGCGAACGCCGCCTGGCGCCGGATGCTCCGCATCGCGACGGCGCGGCGATCGTTCACGGTGTCGAGACCCAGGCGCTCCAGGACCGTGAAGGCGACCCACTCCGCCATGCCCTCCGCCAGCCACTGCTCGGCGCGGCCTTCGCCCCCCGCCAGCTCGAACTGGGCCACGTGCGTCAGCTCGTGGGCGATGAGCCGCAGCCATTCGCGTCCGCCCTGGGAGGCGGTGGCGTCGTAGAGCAAGAGCTGGCGGCGCTTGCCCACCCCCATGGCGAAATCGCTCAGCTCGGCGGCCCGCGCGGGCGCGATGTGGGCGTCGTGGATGAGGCCCCGCTCGAAAACCTCGCGTGAGTCGTAGACGTACACCATCACCTCGTCCGGGACGGGAAGTCCGAGATCGCGCACGAGAAGGGCGGAGATGCCGCGCACGGCGGCTTCGTGGGTGTTGAGGTGGCGGCCGTCGATGGGAACCGCGAGTGCGGTCGGGTTCATGTTGACCGGGACCACGAGGCGTCCCTCGGAGCAGCCGGCTCCGAGAAGGGCGGCGGCGACGAGGAGGGTGAGGGCGTGGTGGTGAGCTTCTCGCGCGATCGGGATGGTCGGGATGTGAATCATCCGCTGTGCAAGTCCCGCGATTCTACACGAGACGGCGCCGGCGCCAAGCGAATTCGCGCGACGGTCTAGACGAGCGGATCGTAGTTGAAGTACTGGCCCGACGTCTCCAGCGGCACCACGTGATGCTGGAGGGTGCCCGGAATCATCTCGGCCAGCCGCGCCACCGTCCAGCCTTCGGCGTGGTGGATGCGCATGAGCGGCCGCATGGCGCCGAAGAGCATGATCTCCTTGCCGCGCACGCCGAACACCTGCCCCGTGATCTCCTTGGCGTCCTCGGTGGCGAGGAACGCCGCCATGGGCGCGATGTGGGCGGGCGACAGCTTCTTGATCTTGTCGACGCGGGCGCGCTGCGCTTCCGTTTCTTGAGGAATGGTCCCGATCATCCGGGTCCACGCGAAGGGCGAGATGCAGTTGGCGGTCACATTGTAGCGGGCCATGTCGAGGGCGGTCACCTTCGTGAGCCCGACGATGCCGAGCTTGGCGGCGGCGTAGTTGGCCTGACCGACGTTGCCGACGAGGCCGGAGGTCGAGGTCATGTTGATGAAGCGTCCCCACTTCTGCTCGCGCATGTGGGGGGCGGCGGCACGGGTGACCGCGAACGTGCCCTTGAGGTGAGTATTGACGACCGCGTCCCACTCCTCCTCGCTCATGTTGAAGATCATGCGGTCGCGGAGGATGCCGGCGTTGTTGACGACGATGTCGATGCGGCCGAAGGCGTCGAGCGCGCTGTCGACGATGCGGGAGCCCCCCGCCATGCTCGCCACGGAATCATAGTTGGCGACCGCTTCCCCGCCGATGCCCTTGATCGCGTGCACGACCTCGTCGGCGGGGGCCCGCGCCTCGCCGGCGCCGGCCTCGCTCCCGCCGTAGTCGTTCACCACCACGCGAGCCCCCTCCTGCGCGAGCAGGAGCGCCACTTCCCGGCCGATGCCCCGCGCTGCCCCCGTCACCACCGCGACCTTGCCCTTGAGTCTCATGGCCGCACACCATACCAGATTCGTGGAAATCACGCGCCGGGGGCGTGGACGGCGGTCGTGTGGGAGCGGGAGCGGCGCCCGACGTCAGCGGCGGCGGGCGTCGAGGGCGGACACGTAAGCAGCGCCGAACACGAACACGATGGCGGAGTAGTACGCGAACATCACGAAGGCGACGAGCACGCCGAGGGGGCCGTAGATCTGATCGTAGATGCCGACCTTCCGGATGTAGAGGCGGAAGAGCTGCTTGGCGATCTCCCACAGCATGGCCGCCAGCACCGCGCCCGCCAGCGCGGGCAGGATGCGCGGCCGCCGGCGCGGCACGTAGCGATACGCGAGATAGAACATCACGGTTCCGAGCCCGAGGCTGAACCCGAGCGTGGTCAGGTAAACGGAGCGCGGCGCCATCTCCACGAGGATGAATTCCTGGAGCCACTGGAAGAGCCACGTGGCGGAGCTGGCGGCGAAGAGGAGCACGGTGAGGATCAGGACCATGCCGGAATCGACCACGAGATTCCGGAAGTAGTTGCCGCCCCCGCGCACGCCCAGCATGCGATGGAGGACGAGGCGGGAGGCGCCGAAGAGCGGCGTGGAGAAGAAGATCAGGATGAGCGTGCCGACGATCCCGGACGTCGCCCGCGTGCGCACGATGCGCAGGAGAACGGCCGTCAGCTCGTGGCGGTAGACGGGAAAATTGCGCGTGAGCTGGCCCACCACCTCGCTCGCGGCCGCCTCCGTCGACAGCACGAAGCCGACGCTGGAGACGCCGAGGAGGATGAGCGGGATCACGCACACGAGGAAGAAGAAGGCGAGGCCCGCCGCCAGGAAGAACCCGCTCTCGGCGAGGAATCGCTTGACGGCCGCGCGCAGGCCGAGCACGCCGGCGCGCTCTAGAGCAGACCGCGCACGACGCCGCCGTCGACCTGGATCGTCACCCCCGTCACGTACGACGCCCGCTCGGAGGCGAGGAACAGCACGACATTGGCGAACTCCTCGGGCGTGCCGACGCGGCCGAGCGGGATGTCGCCGCTGTGCCGGGCCACGTATTGCTCCGGCGACAGCCCGCTGCCCTTGGCGCCGCCGAGGAAGCGGTCGGTGAGAATCCGGCCGGGGCACACCGTGTTGACGAGGATGTTGTCCTTGCCGACCTCGCTCGCCAGCGTCTTCATGAGCCCCGCCACGCCGGGACGCACCCCGTTCGAGAGGAGCAGGCTGTCGATCGGCTGCTTCACCGACGTGGACTGGATGGTGAGGATGCGGCCCCAGCGCCGCTGGCGCATCGTCGGCAGCACCGCCCGCACGAGGCGCACCACGGACAGCAACGACAGCTCGAACGCCGCCGTCCACTGCTCGTCCGTGAGCTCGTCGAAGCGTCCCCGCGGCGGTCCGCCTGCGTTCGCGACGAGGATGTCGACGCCCCCGAACTGCTCGTTCGCGCGGCGCACGAGGCGCTCGACGTCGGCCGCACGCGTGACGTCGGCGGGCACGGCCAGCACCTCTGCCCCCGTCTTGCTGCGCACCTCGTCGGCGGCCGCGCGCAGGTCGTTCTCGGTGCGCGCGCACATGGCCACCCGCGCACCCTCCCCCGCGAAACCGAGCGCGCACGCCTTGCCCATCCCCTTGCTGGCCGCCGTCACCAACGCCGTCTTGCCGCGCAGTCCGAGATCCATTCCCGCTCCTTCCCGGTGGCGCTTCTACGGTTGTCGGAAGAACTCGGCGCGGTCGCCGCCGGTGACGTCGACGCGCCGCAGCTTGTTGTCGCGCATGACCTCGAACGTGAGCTGCTCGCCGGGCTCGTGACGCCAGAGACTCAGATAGAGCTCGCGCCGGCTCCCCAGCTCTTCCGCGTTCAGCGACACGATGAGGTCGCCTTCCTGGAGCCCCGCCCGCTCCCCGGGCCCGCCGGGAACGAGCCCGGCCACGACGATGCCTTCTTCGATGGGATGGGCGAAGACGCCGAGCCACGCGCGCCGGGGCCGGCTGACGACGCGGCCGAAGCTGAGCAGCTCCCGCTCGTGCGCGCGATAGTGCGTGAGCGGGATCGAGAGCGAGTTGCGCATGATCTCGTTCAGGTTCAGGTACACGATGCCCACCAGGCGACCGGGCATCGTGAAGAGCCCGCCGCCGCCGAAGCCGGGATTGGGCGCGCTCGAGATGATCCCGGGCTCGAGCAGGTACTCCCAGTGCGCCTCGAACTCGCCGAGGTAGGTGATGACGCCGCCGCCCACGCGTCGCTCCTGCGTCCCCGTGGAGGCCGCCGCCACCACGCTGTGGCCGCGTTCGAGGTCGTCGTCGCCGCCCACCACCGCCGGCGTGAGGCCCTGGCGCTTGATCCGGAGGACGGCAAGGCCGACCTCGAAGTCCTGGCCGACCAGCTCTGCGCGCACCCGGCGTCCCTTCGGAAAGCCGACGTGGATGGTCTGCGCGCCCATCACCACGTAGTTCACGGTGAGGAGCAGCCCGCTCGCATCCACGATGACGCCGCTGCCCATGCGCTCGCTGCCGAGGATGCGCGCGGAGGGATGGTCGCGCGGCACCACGGCGTGGATGTTCACGATCGATTCGAGAACGTGGCGGACCAGCTCGACGGAGGCGTCCATGGGAGCGCTACCGGTGGCGGAGGTGCAGGGCGAAGAACTCCTTGACGCGCTGGTGGGCGTCGGCCGCCGCCGCTGGATCGTAGCCGACGGTGGCGCCGCAGCAGCCGCCCGGGAGATTGTCGTTTTCCACGTCGGACAGGAATTGCCGCGGCATCCCCTCGACGTCGAAGTAGTGGACGTCGCCGTGGTAGAGCACGATCGAGACGTCGGCGCCGCGACGCCGCATGTTCGCGGCCACCTCCACGCACGGGCCCGCCTGCGTCCAGTCGTCGACGTCGCCCATGAGGATCAGGAGCGGCCGCACCGCCAGCTCGTTCACGAGCGACTCGCAGCCCCCCGGATACATGCCGACGGCGGCCGCGAATCCGGGCTCGGGAATGACCACGCCGCGCGCGCGCGTCCGATCCAGGCTGGGGCCGTTGACGGCGGCCATCGAGAAGACGCCGCCGTTCGACCAGCCGATCACGCCCACGTGGGCGGCATCGACCGCCGGCCGCGCGTGCAGGTAGCGGAGGGCGCCGATGAGATCGTCGAACCGCTCCGTCGACGGCACCTCCGGCGCCTCCCGCACGCAGCCGTTCGGAATCCCGCGCGCCGCCCAGCTGTCCACGACGAGCGCGACGTAGCCCTCGCTGCGGAACCATCGCGCCCACTCGCGTGTGGACGGTAAAACGCCATGGCAGCCGTGCAGGAGCACGACGGCGGGGAACGGCCCCTGCCCGTGCGGCATGAAGATCTGCGCCGGCACCTGGCGCGACGCCCCCGGCGTGGCGTTGGGGAAGACAAGAGTGGGGCTTGCACACCCGCAAAGGACGACCGCGGCGATCAGGGTCGCCAGGGCATGCCCGAACATGGGTTTGAGGATACACCGCCGCCCGCGTAGAATCCGCAGACGTGGGTGACGCTGTTCGTCTCGTCGTCTATTCCGACTATCTCTGACCGTGGTGCTATCCGGCGGCCGTGCGCCTCCGGCGACTCTCCGAGGAGCTCGGCTCCCGGCTGACCATCGAGCATCGCGCGTTTCCGCTGCGCCCTGCCCCTGATCCGAGCGTGCGTTTCAAGGGCACCTACCGCGAGGAAGGCTGGCGGCGCTGCGCTCGCATGTCGGCGGCGGACGGCATCACGTTCACCCCGTGGCCGCACGACACGTTCGCCACGTGGAGTCTCCCCGCTCTCGAAGCCGCCAAATGCGTGGCGCGGCAGGGCGACGAGGCGCTCTTCGAGCGTGTCCACCTCCGGCTCTACGAGGCCTTCTTCCGCGACAGCCGCAACATCTCCGATCGCGACGAGGTGACCCGCATCGTCGCCGAAACCGCCGTCGACATACCGCGCTTCACCGCCGATTACGCGTCCGGCGTGGGACGCGAGGCCGTGCTCGCCGACTATCGCGCGGCGGTGACCGAGGAGGGCGTACAGGCGATTCCCACCGTGATCGTCGAGGCAACGGGAGAGCGCCTGGTCGGCCTCGCCGACGCCGCCACCTATCGTGCCGCAGTCGAGGAGGCGGCCGCCTAGCGCGTGATCGCGCTGCCCTCCGCTCCCCTCCTGTTCGGTCGCGACGCCACCGCCGGCATCGTGGCCGTCGAGCTCGAGCCCGATGGTCGCTCCGTACGCGTCTACCGCCGCGAGGGCGACGACCTTCGCGTCGAGATCGAGCCCTTCGCGCCGTGGGCCCTCGTCGGCGATCGCGCGCTCCTGGACGACGCCCCCAGCGTGACCGGAGTCACGCGCCTCGCGGGCGGCGGCGCCCTCGCCTGGCTCGCGCGCTTCCGCGCCTGGTCGGACGCGCTCGCCGCCCGCGACCGCTGGCGCGCCCGCCACCCCGGCGGCGCCGCGAGCGCGCCGTTCCTGTTCCCGGCCGACGCCGTGCACCAGTACCTGCTCCAGAGCGGCCGCACGTTCTTCAAGGACCTCCGCTTCGGTGATCTGCGTCGGATGGCGCTCGACATCGAGGTCCTCACCACCGAGGGCTTCGACTTTCCCACCGCCGAGCGGGACGGCGATCGCATCATCGCCGTCGCCCTCGCCGACTCCTCCGGCTTTCGCCACGTCGTGCGCGGCGATCGGCTCTCGGAGCGCGAGCTGCTCGAAGAGTGCGTGCGGCTCGTGCGCGAGCGTGACCCCGACGTCCTCGAAGGCCACAACATCTTCCGCTTCGACCTCGAGTACCTGGAAGCGCGCGCGCGCCGCCACGACGTGCGCCTGGCGTGGGGTCGTGACGGGAGCGCGCTCCGCGGTTATCCCGCACGGTTACAGATCGCGGAGCGGACGATCGGATACCGCCGCTACCAGGTCGCCGGCCGCCACATCGTCGACACCTGGATGCTGGCCCAGCTCCACGACGCGGGCACGCGCGATCTGCCGTCGTTCGGATTGAAAGATCTCGCGCGCCACTTCGGCGTGGCCGCCGGCGAGCGGACGTATCTCGATCCCGCCGCCATTCCCCGCGTCTTCCGCGACGATCCCGAGCGCCTCATGGCCTACGCCATCGACGACGCGGTGGAGACCCTCGGCATCGCCCGCGTGCTCGCACCGCCGTACTTCGCCCAGGCCCAGATGCTGCCGTACGACTTCCAGTCGACCACGCTGCGCGGCGCCGCCGCCAAGATCGACGCCCTTCTCCTGCGCGAGCACCTCGCGCGCGGCCACGCGGTGCCCATGCCCGGCCCCGCGCGCCCCGTGGGCGGCGGCCACACCGCGATCTTCCACCAGGGCGTGGCGCGGCCGGCGCTCCATGTCGACGTCACCTCGCTCTATCCCTCGCTGATGCTCGCGCTCGACATCGCGCCCGCCGCCGACGATCTCGGCGTCTTCCGCGAGTTGCTCGGTCACCTGCGCGAGTTTCGCGTGAGCGCCAAGCGCCTGGCCCGGGAGGCGCGCGACGAGGCGGAGCGCTTGCACTTCCATGCTCTCCAGCAATCGTTCAAGATCCTCATCAACGCGTTCTACGGATACCTCGCCTTCGGCGACGCCCACTGGAACGACTTCACCGCCGCCGATCAAGTGACGACGGAGGGGCGGCGGGTGGTGGGAACGATCCTGGACCGCCTGCGCGAGCTCGGCGCCACCCCGATCGAGGTCGACACCGACGGCGTCTATTTCCTGCCCGCCGACGATCATGGGGCCGACGACGACGACGCGCTCGTGGAACGGCTCATGGCGGACTTGCCGCCGGGAATCAATCTCGAGCTGGATGGGCGCTACGCGGCGATGCTCAGCTACAAAATGAAGACGTACGCGCTGCTCGACGGCCGCGGCCGACTCACGCTCCGCGGATCCGGTTTCCGCTCGCGCGGTCTCGAGCCGTTCGCGCGGGCGCTCATCCGCGAGATCGTGCAGTTGCTCGTCCTCGGCCGGCCCAAGGACGTCAAGGCCGTGATCGACCGCTGGCTCGCCGACTTCGCCGCCCACCGCGTTCCGCTCCAGGCCTTCGCCCGCACGGAAACGCTGCAGGACTCGCTCGACACCTACCGCGAGCGCGTGCAGGCGGGCGCCCGCAACCCGTCCGCATGCTACGAGGTGGCGGCGGCCTCCGGGCGCGCGTTCATCCCGGGCGATCAGGTGTCGTACTACGTGAGCGGACGGGGAGCGCGGGTGGCGGTGAGCGAGTGCGCGAGGCTCGCCGATCTCTGGGACGCGGCGGCGCCCGACGAGAACGTCGAGTTCTATCAGAGCAAGGTGGTGGAAATCGCCGAGCGCTTCCGCCCGTTCCTCGACTACGAGGGTCTACGTCCCTATATAGAGGACGTGCCCGAGGACCCCCAGCTCAGCCTCTTCTGAACGGCAGCGCGCGCCACCGGCCGTGGCCAGCGGCGGCGCCGATACTTCGCGGCCGTGTCAGCGGCGCCAGCCGCCTCCACCGCCGGCGCCACCGGGCCGCGCCCCGCGGTCACCCCGCGGTCCCGCACCGCCGGTGCCGCGCTGAGGCTGCGGTCGCGCCTCGTCCACCACCAAGTTCCGATCCCGGAAGAGACGGCCGTTCAGCATCTCGACGGCCTTGGTCGCTTCCTCTTTCGTCGCCATCTCCACGAAGCCGAAGCCCCGTGGCCGACCGGTGAACTGGTCCGTGATGATGCGGACGCTTTCCACCGTTCCCGCCTGCTGGAACAGCTCGCGCAGATCCTCCTCCGTGGCCTGGAAGGAGAGGTTACCCACGAACAGCTTTGCGGCCATCGCACGACCTCCTAGCCCTTGGGGAAGCGGCGGCTTAAAAGGAAGATCCCCGCTGCCGAAAAGTGCCCAAGCTTAGTTACAGGCGGTGACGCATGTCAAGGCAACTTGGTCTTCCCCAAAAGGCCTTAGGGATAGACGCCGCGGGTAGCGCCGCCGTCGACCGTGATGCAGATGCCGGTGATGAAGGAGGCGCGGGCCGAAGCAAGAAAGCATACGAGATCGGCGATGTCCTCGGAGGTCGCGATGCGGCCCAGCTTGTAGGGCCCGAGGGCTTCGGCGCGTGCGGCCTCTATGCTCCGTCCGGAGCCCTTTGCCTGCTGCGCGAGGAGCGATTCCCACCGCTCGGTGGCGGTGGCGGCGGGGGAGACGGCGGTGACGAGGATGTTCGAGGGCGCCCCGAGATCGGCGAGACCTTTCGTGAAGTTCACGAGCGCCGCGTTGGCGGCGCCACCGGTGAGGTACGTGGGCGCGGGATTGCGGGCGGCGGCGCCCACGACGTTCACGATGCGGCCTCCGCCCTGCTCGCGCATGAGCGGGAAGACCGCGCGCGCCATCCGGATGTAGCCGAGCAATTTCAAATTCCAGTCCTCGATCCACTGCGCATCCGGGATGTCGAGGAAGCCGCCGCCCCGGATGGCGCCCGCGTTGTTGACGAGGATGTCGATGCGGCCAAGGCCGTCCTTGGCGGCGCCGACGACGCGCTCCACCTCGGAGAGCTGGGAGAGATCGGCGGGGATCACGACCGCGTCCCGTCGCGAGCGCCGGCGGATCTCCTCGGCGGTCTTCTCGAGGGTCGCCTTGTCGCGTGCACACACCGCGACGCGGGCGCCCTCGGCGGCGAGGCCGAGCGCGATCGCCCGTCCGATTCCCTTGCTGCCACCGGTGACGAGCGCGGTCTTGTCGGCGAGCTCCAGATCCATGTCCCTCTCCTCCTCGACCGCCGTCGGCGGCCCTCTCGATTCGTGCGCACCACGTCGAACATCGCGGCGGTGATCACTCGCCCGCTGGTCACCTCACCCCCAGCTCGCGCGGAAACGGTGGCGCCTCCGCGGGAGCCGGACGGTCCCCGTCGTCGACGTCGGCTGGGGCGCCGGCATCGAGCGCGGCCGCGGACGCGCGCACCGCCGCTGCGAACGGCGAAAGGTCCGCGCCTTCCAGCCGTCGATCGGCGAGGCGCACGGCACCCTCGGCGAGCAGCGTCCGCGCGCCCGCCACGTTGCCGTTGGCGAGATGCTGATAGCCCACGGCGACTTGGATCAGTCCCTGCAACGCCTCTCGATCGCTCCCGCTGGCCTCCCGCCACAGCGGCTCCAGCACCTCGTGCACCTCGAAGAAGAGTCCCACCTCGTACAGCCGCGCCGCCGCGTCGAGGGCGTCGCGCCGCGTGAGCGGCCCCGCGTCGAGACGCCGCCCCGACAGTGCGGCCGACGCGCGGCGCGCGCGCTCGCGCAGCGACGGCCCGTGCGCCACCGCATCCCCTCCCCACGTCGCCACCGCCGCCTCCCCGGAGGCGAGGGCGGCGAGATCGTCGCGCGCTCGCGGGTCGTGCAGCGCCGCCACGATCGTCTCCGCGAGGCGGTCACGCAGCGGTCGCGGGAGCGTGGCGAGCACGCGCCTCAGTATCGCGGCGGGATCGGATCGGCGGCGCGCGCCGGCGGCGCCACTCGCGCGGGGGCGAGCCGTTCGACCCGGGTGCCGGCGAGAAGATCATGGAACGTGCGCTTGTCTCTGCGAAGACCGCCCACGATGAAGCCGACGCCGAGCGGCGCCAGCGACAGGAAGTAGCCGAGGTAGCGCAGGAGAGCAGTGCCGAAGGTGAGCGCCGTCCCATCCTCGTTCACGACGCGCACGCCGACGGCGAGCTTGCCGAGCGTCTGGCCCGCGAGGGCATGGAGGGCCGACGTGTAGAGCGACGTGAACAGCAACGTGAAGAGGGAGACGGCGGGCAGGATGCCGGCCTCGCTTTCCACGGTCGGGCCCCAGACGCGGCCGGCGACCCAGCGCAGCGACACGTGCACGAGGTAGAAGATCGCGACGTCGATGAGGAGGGCGACGCCACGGATCCAGAAGCCGGCGGGAGCGGTCGCGATCATGGCGCCGTATTGTGCCACGGGCGCGCCGGAGTAAGATCGCCTCGATGATCTCGGTGCAGGACGCTCAGCGCGACATCCTGGAGCGCATCGCGACCCCGACCGCGCCCGAGATGGTCGCCCTTCCCGCCGCCGCCGGCCGTGTCCTCGCGGAGCCGCTGCGCGCCCCCTTCGACGTTCCCCCCGCCGACAACTCCGCCGTGGACGGCTACGCGGTGGCGAGCAGCGACATCCCCGCTGCGGGCACACGCGACCTCGACGTCATCGCGGACCTGCCGGCGGGATCGGTGTTCGCCGGCACCGTGCAACGCGGCCAGACGGTGCGGATCATGACGGGCGCGCCGCTACCGGCGGGCGTGGACACGGTGTTCCCCCAGGAGGTCGTGGAGCGCGCCGGCGAGCGCGTGCGCATCGGCCATCTCCGCCGCGGCATCAACGTTCGTCTCCGCGGCGAGGACGTCACGAGCGGCTCCGTGGTGCTGGAGGCGGGCACGGCCCTGCGACCACAAGACATCGGGCTCGCGGCGTCGCTCGGTCTCTGCGCGGTGCTCGTGCACCGGCGCCCGCGCGTGGCCCTGCTCTCCACCGGCGACGAGGTCGCGGAGCCGGGCACCCCCCGCCGGCCCGGTCAGATCTATGACGCCAATCGCTTCGCCCTTCGCGCGTCCATCGAGCGGTGCGGCGGCGCCGTCGTCGATCTCGGCATCGCGCCCGACGTCCGCGACGAGCTGCGGGCGCGCCTGCTCGACGCCAGCCGCATCGCGGACGTGGTGATCACGTCGGGCGGTGTTTCCGTGGGGCTCTACGACCTCGTGAAGAGCGTGCTCGCCGAGATCGGCGGCGTCGAATTCTGGCAGGTCGCCATGCAGCCGGGACGCCCGCTCGCGGCCGGCCGCATCGGCGACGCCCACTTCTTCGGACTCCCCGGCAATCCGGTGGCGTCGATGCTCACGTTCATGCTGTTCGTACGGCCCGCGTTATGGAAGCTCTCCGGTCGCCGCCGACTGTTCCCGGAAACGTTTGCGGCGCGGGCGGCGGAAGCGATGACCAAGAAGTCGGGACGCCGCGAGTTCAAGCGCGGGATCCTGCGCTATTGCGGCGGCGTGTGGGAAGTCTCGACCACGGGCCCGCAGGGATCGGGCATTCTCAGCTCGATGGTGACGGGCAACTGCCTCGTGGTGCTGGAGGAAGACCGCGGCGACGTCGCCCCCGGCGACACCGTGCTCGTGGAGCCGTTCGAGCCATGCTGATGGGCGTGCCCGCAGCAATTCGCGCCATGACCCCGCGCGCCCTCGTGGTGCCGCTTCTGACGAGTGCCATCCTCCTCGTCGGCGCCGCCCCCGCCGCTCCTCCCGACGCCCCCGTGAGCTTCATCAAGGTCGAGGAGCTCAAGCGTCTCCTCGACGCGCGGACCAAGGCCGACATCATCGACGTCCGCCACTGGGAGCAGTTCTCGGAGGTTCACATCAAGGGCGCGCGCTCGATGCCGCTGCGCGCGGTGCCGGAGCGCGCGCGCGAGATCAGCAAGAGCGGGCTCGTCGTCTTCTACTGAACGTGCCCGCATGCCCTGGCCCGGGGGGCCAGCAACATCCTGTACGGGCTCGGGTGGCGCAATCACCGCGTGCTCGAGGAAGGGTTGCCGGGGTGGATCGACCGCGGCTACCCGGTGGAGGGCACCAACCCCACCGCTCCGCCCGGCCACTGAGAACGAACGCCCGCTCAGGCGACGGACGACGACTTCGACACCGGCCGCAGCGTCGCGAACGCGACGAGGCCGGCCGCGATCCACGCCACCTCGCGCACGCGGCGCGCGAGCCCGAAAGCCAGCGCCGTGCTCGACCCCAGGCCGAGGGCGCCGAACGTGGCCACGAACCCGCCCTCGACCGCGCCCACGCTGGCCGGGATGACGAATGTGGCGAGACGGACGGCGGCGCCGATGGCCTCGATCACCGTCGCCGTCACCCATGAGACCTCCACCCCGAGAAATCTCAGGATGAGGTAGGTCTCCACCGCCCCCAGGAGCCACGCCACGAAGTGACAGGCGATGGAGAGCGCGAAGCGGCGCCGCTCTCCGCGATAGAAGTGCGCGAGGGCTGCGTCCACGCGCTCGAGCGAGGCCTCCGCCAGAAGCGCGGGAGGCACCCCCAGGCGCCCGAGGGCGGCGGCCCCGCGCCCGAAGACCCCGCGCGTCTGCACGAACACGAACGAGGCGAGGGCGACCGCCTCCACCACGAAGAGCCAGCCCATGGCCTCGAGGAGAGGCGTGGCCGACAGCGCCGTCCACGACGCCAGCGCCACCCCGACGAGGAGAAAGAGCGCCTGCGCGATCGTGATCGAGGTCTTGGCGACGATCACCGACGCCACCGCCTCGTCGAAGGCGGCGTGACCGCGCAGGAGCCACGCCTTCACCGCCTCCCCCCCGATGGTGGCGGTGGGCGTGATGGCGTTGAAGGCTTCGCCCGCCAGCCGCGTGACCGTCAGCGTCCGGAACGGGACCACGTCGCGCGCGAACGCGAACCGCCACCCGAGGGTGTCGAACAGCACCACGAGCGAGTGCGGGAAGCACACCACGATCGCGAGCCGCCACGAGATCCGCCCCATCTCGGCGAGGATGGCTTCGGGATCGTTCTCGACGATGAGGAGGGTGAGCAGGCCGAGGCCGAGCGCGAGGAGCGCAGGTCGCCACCACCGCATCGCGCGACGTCAGCTCTCTCGGTAGAAGATCAGGAAGACGCCGACGAGGCTGAACGCCCACGCCCACAGGCGTCCGGGGACCGCATCGTCCGGCGGCGCCATCCGCAGCTCGAGCCAGCGCGCCCACCCGGCCATCAGGCCCAGCACACCGAGCGGCGCGTGGGTGATCTCGATGAGGAACTCGGACTTGAGATCGCCCAGCGCGTGCGAGTGCGTGAGCAGGAGGGCGCCGCCCACGGCGCACAGCAGCGGGAAGACGAGGGCGGCGCGCCGGTGGCCCAGGCGTCCCGCCCGCACCCGCCACTCGAAGAGCCCGAAGCCGACCACGAGCAGCACGAACAGCCGGTGCTGGAGGACCTCTGCGTAGCCGAAGCTCTCCCAGAATCCGAGCGGTCCCAGCGGCCACGCGCCCGGGTCGTTGCGCACGAGCAGGAACGCCGCGAGGCCGAGGAACACCAGCGGCCAGTGTCGCGCCCACTTCCCCCACCGCGCGCGATGCACGAGGGCGAGCACGCCCATGGTGAGCACGAAGAACCCCGCCATGTGGTGGTTGTACTCGGACCACGCGCGGTCGGCGGCCGTGCGCGGAGCGTCGCGATCCTCCACCGGCAGCTCCGTGATCGGCGGCGACGAGAGCCGCGGCCACTGCGGCGTGAACCGGCCCGCTACCTCGGCCACGCTCGCGCGGTCGGCCACGTCGATGGCGGGCGGCATCGACGTCAGGGAGGCGGCGGCGAAGAGCACGGTGAGGCCGAGCCCCAGCTCCACCTCGACGAAGCGCCGCACGCGCGTCACGCCGACGTCGGCGCCGTCCCGGAGGCGCCGGACGGCGAGGAAATTGGCGGCGCCGAGCACGAGGAGCAAGGCGAGCAGCACGACCTTGGTGATCACCATCACTCCGTACGAGGTGCCGAGCAGCGCGGATGTCCCGTCGATGTACTGCGCGGAGAGCGCGACGCCCGCCACCACCAGCGCCGCCACCGCCGCCAGCGCCATCGCCGAGAATCGGCGGAGCATCGACATCGGCCACGGCGCGCCGGGACCGCCGAGAACGGCGGCGGTGAGGTGCACGAGGCCACCCACCCACACCGCCGCCGCCAGCTGGTGGGTGGCGTCGAGCGCGGTCGGCAGGAGGCGGTGATCGAGGCGCGCCATGGCATGGCTGAGCGACGCCGCGCTCGCGGCGAGCAAGATGGCAAGAGCGCCGAGCGTCCACGACGCCGCCGTCCCCTGCCCGCGGCGCCGCACCGTCAGCGCCGTCACCGCCAGCGCCGCGCAGATGGCCATCCGCATCACGGTCGCGCGGAAGTACGTGGTGCCGGAGAGCTCCGCCAGCGGCCATCCGCTGCCGTCATCGAGCGCCGCCAGGTGCACGCCGAGGGCGAGGCATTGCGCGACGGCGACGCCGACGGCGCCCGCCGTCACGAGCACGAGCGAGCGCCGGACGAGCGCGGTCAGCGTGGGCGGAGGAAGCCCGGCCGGCCGAAGGACGAGCAGGATGAAGAAGACGCCGCCGACGGCGATCGCCTGGCTCGCGAGCGCGATACCGCGCAGGAGGACATCGAGAAAGCCCGCCACCGGCCGGTCAGCGCGCGCGGCGCCCGAGCCACGCCAGCAAGACCAGAAACGCAGGCGCGCCCGCCGCGGTGATGGCGACGAACCAGTGTGCCCGGCCGAAGGCGGCGAGGAGAACGATCACGTAGATGAAGTCGCGATAGGTCATGGTGTCGGCCACGCGGCCGAGCAACGAGCCGCGGTCGGCATCGGTGGAGGCACGCATCCCGCGGCTGTACACGACCACCGCCGACCACGCCGTCCCCGCCACCGCGAGAGCGCCGAGCAGCAGCGGCCACGGCGCGCGCGCCTCCAGGCTCCAGCCCATCGCCATGCACGCGAAGACGGCGGCGTGGACGGCGTTGTCGCCGACGACGTCGAGGAGGGCACCGAGGCGCGATTCCTGAAACTTCAGCCGCGCCAGCTCGCCGTCGCAGCCGTCGAGGATGGAGTGGGTCAGGAACAGCAGTGCTCCCGGGAGCTGCCAGGCGGGGGACGTGGACAGAAAGAACGGCGCGCTCAGGAAGCCGATCCCGAGGCTCACGAGGGTCATGGTGTTCGGCGTGACCCGGGTTCCGCACAACCGGCGCGTGATGGCGAGGGAGATGCGGCGCTCGAGGAGCCGCGACATCACGCCCTCGTTCGGCTTCACGAGGCGCCGCAGGAGCCACGTTTCCGCTCCGCGCAGATCGTGTCGGTCGGCGAGGATCAGACGCGCGTCGCCGAGGCCGCCGTCGATGGTCTTCGCCGTCGTGCGCAACGCGTCCACGAGCTGCGCCATCCCGCCACCGGTGGCCGCCAGCGCCAGCACGCTCCCGCATTGCGACGCCTCCACCACCGCCACCGACGCTCCATCGACGTAGGCGTGGTCGGGCTCGATCGCCATCGTCCGCAGCCGTCGCAGCCACTCGACGGCGGGCACGACGTTGCCGGCCACGAACACGATTCGCCGCGCGCCCACGGCCGGAAACGGAACACCGGGCGCGAGCACGTGGGCGGGCGCGTCGACGACGTCACGCGGCCCGTCGAGGTCCGGATGCCGCACGACGATGCGACCGAAGCCGGCGCGGTCGGCGGCGAGCACGATACGTCGCCACACAGGAACGCCCGCGAGCACGGTGCGCGGCGACACCGCCTCCGTGCCATCACGCGTGGAGGGCAAGACCACGAGCATGGCGTCGTCCGCCACCGCCGTCGCTCCCGTCATGCGAGAAGTCCCGCCACCGCGGCGGGAAGCGGCGCGGGCGGCATCTCGACGGAGAGCGCGGCCCCGTGGCGACGGCTGGACTCACGGGCGAGCGCTTCCAGCACCACGCACAGCGAGGCCTCCACGAGGTTGCCGCTCCCCGGCGCGGGGGCGTCGAGCGCGCGCATGAACTGCTCCGCGACCTCGTGGAACCAGTCGGGGTGATGGGAGCCGTCGGAGAGCGCGGGCGGGCACGACCAGCGCTCCTCCGTCGTGGCGTGGCCGGGTCGCGTGAGGATCACGGTGTCGTCCTCGAGCCGGATGCTGCCCGCCGTCCCCGTCAGCTCCGCGTGATTCCGCCGCTCGTCGGACGCCCACGTCAACAACACTTCCGCGGTGGCCTCCGGATACGTCAACCGAACGGTGGCGGTGTCCTCGACGGCGAACTGCGTGTGTCGGCGCGTCTCGAGGGTGGCGCTGACGGCGGTCGGCCGCTCGCCGATCCAGCGTCCGAGGACATAGAACACGTGCCAGCCGTGATCGGTGAGCACGCCGCCTCCCGCCACCCCGGGATCGACACGCCAGTTGTCGGCGGGATCGCGTCCGGCCGCGGGTTTCCTGCGCAGCGTGTGCCAGGTGACGTGACGAAGGCCGCCGATGGCGCCGTCGCACACCAGCTCGCGCACACGCTGCACGATGGGCGCATGATGCCAGTTGTGAACGGTGTGGAGGACGCGACCGGTCGCGGACGCGCGTCCCACCACCAGCGCCAGCTCGTCGAGGGAGCGAACGAGCGGCTTCTCGCAGAGGACGTGCAGGTTGCGGTCGAGCGCGCTCGCGATGATCCCGGCGTGGCTCGAGGGCGGCGTGCAGACGTCGACGAAGTCGAACGCCTCGCGGGCGAGGAGCGCGGCCGTGGAGTCGTACCACCGCACGTCGGGGAGGCGGGCCTCGACCTCCGGGCGGCGCGCGCCGTCGGTGTCGGTGGCCGCCACGATCGTGACGTCGTCGCGCTTCAGCCAGCCCGGCACGTGGGCGTTCAGGGAAACGCCGCCCACGCCCACGATCGCGCCTCGCCGCACTACTCGAGCCCGTGTCGGCTCGCGACCACCGTCAGCGCCTGATCGAGGATCTCGAGACCCTCGAGGGCGGCGTCTTCCTGGATCACGAGAGGCGGATTGATCCGGATGCGGGGCGCGTACGCCATGGTGACGAGACCACGACGCAGACATTCCTGGTATAGCTCGCGCGTGATGTCCGAGGGCAGCAGCTCCTTGGTGGTGCGATCGCGGACGAGGTCGATCCCCAGCATGAGCCCGACCCCGCGCACGTCGCCGATCACGCGATGCTTCTCCTTCATCTGCTCGAGGCGCGTCAGCATGGCGCGTCCCACGCGCTGGGCATTTTTCACGAGATCCTCCTGGAGGATGATCTCGACGGCGGCGAGCCCGGCGGCGGCGGCGAGCGGATTGCCGCCGTAGCTGGACGAGCTGGCGCTCGGATTCGACCACGGCTTCTTGCTGGTGAGCGCCTCCGTGGAGATGACGCCGCTCAACGGGAAGCCGCCGCCCATGCCCTTCCCCACCGTCATGATGTCGGGCACCACCCCGCTGTGCTCGGCGCCCCACATCAGGCCCGTGCGTCCGAAGCCGGTCAGCATCTCGTCGGCGATGAAGAGCGCGCCGTGATCGCGCGCGACGGACTGGACGGCACGCAGGAAACCTTCCGGCGGCACCACGTTGCCGGCGGTCCCCTGGATCGGCTCCACGATGATGGCGGAAATCTCGCCCGCCGTCTGGTAACGGATGACGTCGCGGAGGTACTCGGCGCACGCGATGCCGCAGTCCGGATAGCGGAGCTTCAGCGGGCACCGATAGCAGTCCGCGTACGGCGCCAGGTACTGTCCGGGCAGGAACGGCCCCAGGTGGTGCTTGAACTCGCTGCCGAGGAGCCCGAGGACCCCCCCGGTCTTGCCGTGGAAGCCGCCCCAGAACCCGAGCACCTCGTGCTTGCCGGTGGCCGCCTTCGCGAGCCGCAGCGCCGCCTCCACCGCCTCCGCCCCGCCGGAGAAGAGCTGTATGCGCGTGAGGCCGCTCGGCGTCACGGTGGCGAGGAGCTCGAGAAACCGCGCGCGCGTTTCGGTGGTGAAGCTCCCGAAGGTCAGCCGCTCCACCTGCCGTTTGAGCGCCTCCACGTAGTGGGGGTGGCAGTGACCGATGCTGCCGACACCGATCCCGGCCACGAAGTCGAGGTATTCGTTGCCGTCCTCGTCGATGAGCGTGCATCCCGTGCCCCGCTGCATGGCCAGTCCCGCGTAGAGCGCAAACGACTGCAGGCCGGGCGCCACGTGCCGATGCTCGCGCGCGAAGATCTCGCGCGAGCGCGGCCCCACCTCGCGCCGCGGCCTCACCGGCGCGCTCCCGCGAACCGCAGCGCGAGGTAGGCGGCGATGGCGGCGGCCGCCTCGTCGCGGTAGAGCGCGAAGCTCGGCCATGCGTTCAGATCGAGGAGCACGAGGTCGCCGCCGGGCGTGGCGATGGCGTCGCCGCCGTAGACCTCGAGCCCGAGGGCGGCCGCGGCCTGCCGGACCAGTCGTCCCAGGCGTCGCGGATCGAACGGACATCCCGCCAGCGTCTGATCCCGGTGATAGAACCACCGGAACCACGGCGGCGCGCCGTCACGGCCGGCGCCGGTGCCGACGCCGTAGAACTTGATGGCGTCGCCCTCGACGTGGGGCTGGAAGACGGCGCGCGGAATCGCGCGGGCGGCGAGACCGGCCACGGCCTCCCGCACGGCGTCGGGAGTGGCGGCGAAGACCACGTCCCCCTCCTGCGTGTTGTGCACGTCACCGCGCTTCACCCACACGGGCTCCGTCACGTCGGGCAGGGGCTCCGTCGTCGCCACCAGCCGGCTCGGGACGAAGGGGACCCCGGCCTCCGCGAAGCCGGCGATCATCCGGTCACGATAGGTGTTGAGAACGGCGAGCGGGCGGTTGACCTCGGTGACGCCCGCCGTCTCCCACGCCTGCAGGCGCCGGAGGGCGGGAAGCTGCTCGCACATCAGGAAGATGGCGGCGGGCGCTTCCGCCCGCTCGTCCAGCTCGTGCGATTCCTTCAGCGTGACTTCGAATCCCTTGGTCTCCAGATTCTTTCCGGTGAGACGCAGGATCTGGGCGTCGTCGGTCTCGCGCCCCGGTGAGTGTTCGCGCTCGCGGAAAATTCCCCAGCACCGCACAGGTGTCATAGCCCTTTCTTCGCGACCGACGGCTCGCGGGTAATGGTGAGCGACAACGCTTCGGCGAGGGCCACGTCCTCGGCCCGATCGACGTCGATGACGCGCGGGATGACTTCGCCATAGAGCGGCTCGCCCTCCGCGACGAGCCAGGCGAGGAAGTCCCGCAGCCGGTCGTGGCGAGCATCCGGCGCGAGCGCGCGCACGCGCTCGGATACGAGGTACAGGCCCGCGGTGACGAGGGCGCCCGCGCCGAGGGCGGTGATCCGACCGCCGGCATCGAGGGTCGCCCGCAGCGGCTTCTCGTCCGCCACGAACGGCGTGAGCCCGAGCACGCTCCGCGATGCCGGGTGGCGCCGGGCGGCGTCCACGAAGCGGACGAAGTCGGCGGGTGGACACCAGGCGTCGACGGTCGAGACGAGCATGGGCCCCGCGCCCGGCGCCGACACCACCTCCGCGAAGCTCCGCAGCGACGACGGCGTCGTCTTCACGATGCACGTCAGGTCGAGGGACGGAAAGCGCGCGGGCAGCCACTCCGCGCACGCGCGCTCGTCCTCGTTGACGATCACGACGAGCGACGTGATGCCGGCCGCCCGGAAGTTCCCGATGACCGCTTCGATGAGCGGAACGCCGGCCACCGGCACCATCGGCTTCGGCACCGTGAACCCATCCGCGCGGAGGCGGCTCCCTTCCCCGGCCGCGATGATGCCGCCGCGGAGCGCGGACGCCGTCACGCGAGCACCCCCGGCAGGTCTTTGAGCGACCCGATCACGCGATCGCCGGGGCAGCACGGCACCGCTCTGTCGGCGCCGTCGGCCACCAGCCAGACGTGGGCGAGACCGGCCGCGCGCGCGCCCGCCATGTCCCGCGGCGCCGAGTCACCGACGAACACGGCGTCCGCGGGCGAGACCCCGAGACGCTCGAGCGCGACTCGAAAGATGGCGGGGTCGGGCTTGCAGACACCGACGTCGGTGGAGTCGACGATCACGTCGAAGAGCCCGCCGAGGCCGCCGTCGCCGCAGACGCGCGCGAGGTTGCCGTAGAAGTTGGACACGATCGCGAATCGGTAGCGGGCCGACAGCGTGGCGAGAACACCGGCGTTGCGCCGGAGCGTCGCCCGCGCGTCGTCGACGAATCGCGCCGCCACCCGCTCCGCGAGCGCGTCGTCGAGGAGACCGAGCCCGCGGGCGACCCCCGCCGTGAGGCGAGAGACCGTCTCCTGAAAGGAAAGCGTACGCTCGATCTTCCCCACCAGCGCATCGTCGGCGGCGTAGAACAGCCGATCGAACGACGCCCCGCCGACGTCGACGCCTTCATCGCGATAGAGCCTGCCCACGCGCTCCTTCCACGTCACGCCGTCGGCGTCGAGGGTGCCCCCGAAATCGAACAAGACCGCCGCCCGCCCGCTGGACGCTGCCATCCGCTTGATGAAACCCCACCCTGCGCTGAAACACAAGAATAAGACGTCGGTTACGGGACCCCGGTGCAACGCCGGGCCCGCGTTCCCCACCGGCAAGTGACTTGCAACGTACATCCCGTTCTGAGATGTGTCCAAGAACCCCGTCGCCGGATATCGGACCGCGAGCACGTGCGCGCATGCTGGGTGCCGCCCTCCTGGCAACCATGCTCGTTCTCGGTGCAGCGCCCGTTCTCGGTGCCGCGCCCGCGAGCACACCCGCGCCGGCGGCCGACCGCACCGCCACGCCCGAGGACGTTCTCACGAGCTTGAACCAGGCGCTCGCCTGGTACCGCCAGGCCCGGATCGTGATGCGGTCCGTGAGCAGCGCCGGCGGCGGCCTCATCTTCTCGCGCGACGACGAGCAGATCGCGCTACGGCTTCTCGCACGCGCGTTCGAGACCGCGCGCGGGCAGGCAGCCCTCATCGCCGCCGAGGCAAGCCGCGCTCCCGGTCCCGCCGGCACGCGTCCGGCGAACACGCGCGCACGCATCGAAGCCGAGATGCGCCGCCACCAGGCGGAGGTGGCGCGGCTCGAGCAAGACGTTCGCCGCGCGCCCGCCCGCGCGCGACCACCGATCGAGGCCAAGCTCACCGCCGCCCAGCGTCGCGTCGAGCTCGACCGCGCCCGCCTCGACGTCATGGCCAAGCTCCAGGCGGGCGGTGCCGCGCTCGCGGCCGACGACCCCGAGGACAATCTCGTCCGGCAGATCGAGACCCTGCATGATGCCGTCCCCGAGCTGAGCACAGCGGCCGGCCGCGCGGCCGACCCGGCGACGACGACCGTGGACGCGTCGTCGGGAACGTGGAGCGCCGTGCGGCGACTGCTCGCGTTGCAACGCAATCGCCAGTCGCTCGATGATCTCGAGAGCGCCACCACCGCGCTCATGCGGAACGTCGACGACACGCTCAAGACCGCGCGCGCGGCCCTTCCCTCCACGGTGACCAGGCTTCGCGAGCTCACGCGCGATCCTGACGACGCCGCTCCTGCTGCCAATTCTAGTGTCGCGCCCACGGGCTCGCCGGGCGCGGCGTCCACGGCTCCTCCGAAGGGCGCGCCCGACGGCGCCGCCTCCCGCACCACCGCCTCGGCCGCGCCCGCCGCCGCCGGTGCCTCGGCCGCCGGTGCCTCCGCCGCCGACATCGAGCGCGAGTTCCAGGCGTTGCTCCAGCGCGGGAAGCTCCTGGCCGGGATCGTGATCCCGCTCCACGACGAATCGGCGCTGGTCCATCGCTTCGCCGACGATCTCCGTGGCTGGCGGCGGGCGCTCGATCGCCAGTCGCTCCAGCTCATGCAGGAGGTCGGCGTCGACCTCCTCGGCGTGCTGGCCGCCATCGCCGTGATCCTGATCGCGGCCCTGCTGTGGCGGATCGCGGTCAACCGCTACGTGGGCGACGGCTATCGCCGCCGCTTGCTGATGACGGTCCGCAACGCGATCGTCATGATCGCGATCCTCCTCGTCGTGATCTTTCACTTCACGACCGAGCTGACCGCGCTCGTGACCGCGCTCGGCTTCGCGGCGGCGGGCATCGCGTTCGCGCTCCAGAACGTCATCCTGGCCCTCGCCGGCTACTTCTCGATGGTGGCGCCCAACGGCATCCGCGTGGGCGACCGCGTGAGCCTCCAGGGTCCGTTCGGCTACGTCCACGGCGAGGTGATGGACATCGGCTTCGTGCGCATCCGACTGCGCGAGCTTGCCGGCGATCCGCCGCAGCCCACGGGCCGCGTGGTGGTCTTCTCGAACGCCGTCGTGTTCACGGGGACCTTCTTCAAGGAGCCGCCGGCGTCTCAGCCGGCGAGCCGCGCCGCGTAGAGAAGACCGAAGACGACGGAGCCGAGACCAGCGCCCACCGCGAGGCCGCGACGCCACCGTCGGCCGCGCGCCGCCACGGCCACCGGATACGCCATGGCCGCCGTCATCGCGGTCATCCCGAGCAGCGTGCCGATCCCGAACACGAGCAGGTACAGGAACCCGCTCATCACCGACGGCAACGTGGTCAGCACCAGCAGCGACACGGCGGCCGTTCCCGCCATGCCGTGCACGGCGCCCACGAGCACCGCGCGGGCGGCGAGCCACCGGCGTCCCGCCCCGAGGGCGGCGAGGAGGCGGCGCGAGGGATGGAGGTGAGGATGAGCGTGGACATGGACGCCGTGGAGATGGGCGTGGCTGTGCAGCGCTTCGGCGCCCACATGATCGTGGTCGGCGGCGAGGTGCGATGGCTCCACGCTGTCGATCCCGCGCGATGCTTCCCGCAACCGGACGATCCCGAGAACGACGAGCATGGCTGCCACCACCAGCTCGAGCCCCGTGCTCACGCGCGGGCCGGGTCTCGCGCCGAGCGCGAGGACGAGCGCGCCCGCGATCGTGAGCGTGAGCATGTGGCCGAGACCCCAGAGGGCGCCGATGCCGGCGCCGTCGCGAAAGCGACGCTCGCGCGTCACGATGGTGGCCACCGCCACCAGGTGATCGGGATCGGTGGCGTGCTGCACGCCGAGGACGAAGCCGAGCAGGATCGCGGACACGCCGGTGTCCACGCGACTACTCCGAGAGCTTGAGGAGCAGACCCGTGCGGCGGGCGCGCTGGACGGTCAGGAGGAACGCCACGTGCGCGAGGACCACGTAGACGACCGAGAGCGCGAATCCCGTCACCACCGGGGCCGCGAACTCGGAGGGGAATCCGTAGTGCGCGCGGTAGGCGTCCAGGAAGTACGTGAGCGGGATGGCGCGGGCGGCGGCGGCGGCGACGGGCGGGAGCACCGAGACCGGATAGTAGATGCCGGCGAGAACGAGGACGAGGTTCACGCTCGCCCACGCGAAGGCTTCCGCCCGCGTGCCGTAGAGCGTGATGAGCGCGCACACCGCCACCCCCACCAGCCAGGCGTTCAGGAAGCAGCCGAACAGGAAGGTGGTCACCGCCAGCGGTCCCGCTGCCAGCGCATTGAAGCCGAACGACCACCAGCCGAGGGCGGCGAGGAGGGCGAAGATCACGGTGCCGCGCAGCATGCCCACCAACCACGACCCGAGCGTCATGTGGCGCGTGCCGATGGGCGCCATGAACTGGTGCTTCACCGACTTGCTCCACACGTCGAGGAGCACGGCATAGGACACCTCGAGCTGGGCGACCTGCGACACCGAGAGCGCGATGGTCCCGATCATGACGAACGACGTCGTCTCTGGGGAGAGGTGGAGGAAGCGCGTCATGAGCCCGATGGAGACCACGCCCACGATGGGCCAGAACAGGAGCTCGAAGAAGAAGAACACGTTGCGGAAGGCCATCACGAGGTTGCGGAGGACGAACGCCCACACCGCGATGACCTCACTTCGCCAGTTCAACGAACACCTCCTCCAGCTCCGGCTCCCGCACCTGCACCCCGCGCACCTCCACGCCCTCGCCGTCGAGCGCGCGCAGCAGCTCGGGCAACCGCTTTTCCGCCTGGTCCACCGTGCACTCCACCCAGCCGTCGGCGGTGGCGCAGCGGAGAACACCGGGGGCGCGGTCCAGCCACTCCGGGCGAGCGCCGAGCCGGAAGGCGATGACGTCGCCGAGGCCGATTTGCCGCTTCAGATCGTCGGCCGTGCCGTGGGCGAGGATGCGTCCCGCCTTGATGAAGGCGATCTCGTCGCAGAGCTCCTCCGCCTCCCGCATGTAGTGCGTGGTGAGGACGATGGTCATCCCGCGCTCGCGCCGGAGGGCGCTGATGTGCGCGCGCACGCGCACGGAGACGTCGGGATCGAGCCCGAGCGTAGGCTCGTCGAGGAAGAGCAGCTCGGGATCGTTGACGAGCGACTTGGCAAGGGCGAGACGCTGCTTCAGTCCCGTCGACAGCTCGTTGTACTGCGCGTACCGGTACGGCGCCAGCTCGAACTGCTCGATGAGCGCATCCACCCGACGCGCGAGCGTCTGGCCGCTCAGGCCGTAGAGCCGGCCGTAGAACGCGATGATCTCGCCCACGCGCAGGCTCCACAGGAACGACGGCCGCCCGCTCGCCATGTTGAGACGGCGGCGCAGACGGGCGGCGTCGCGCACGACGTCCTCACCGAGCACGCGCACGCTCCCCGCGTCCGGCGTGAGCAGGGTGGCGAGGATGGAAAGGAACGTCGTCTTCCCGGCCCCGTTGGGGCCGAGCAACCCGACGATGGCCCCGCGGCCCACCTGGAGGGAAACGCCGCGCAACGCCGGCGTCTCCCGGCGGCGGAGCCACCCGCTGCGGAAGGTCTTCGCGACGTCGCGCGCGTCGATGGCAAGGGCATCGGACGCGGGCGCGGGCATGCGTCGATGGTAACATGCGCGCGATGACGCCCTCCGCGGAGTGGCGCTGCGCCGTCGCCGACGTGCCACCCGGCGGCAGCGCAAAGTTTCGCCTCCACCGCGGGAGCCATGTCGTGGAGGGATTCGTCGTTCACCACGAGGGCGAGTTCTACGCGTACGTGAACCGCTGCCCGCACGTGGGCACGCCCCTCGACCTCTGGCCCAACGAGTTCTTCACCGAGGACGGCCGCCTGCTCGTGTGCTCCACCCACGGCGCCGTCTTCACGCCGAGCAGCGGCGCCTGCGTGGCGGGGCCGTGCGCGGGTGATCGCCTGCAGCCGCTGCCGGTTCGGCGTGACGGCGACGGCCTCGTCGTCGGCGGCGCCGACGCATGACCGACGAGCCCGACAAGCTGGCGGCGGAGCTGGAGGAGGCGAACGCGCGCTTCTATCGCGCGTTCGAGCAGCTCCAGATCGCCGAGATGGACGCGGTGTGGGCGCACAGCGAGGACGTCAAGTGCGTGCACCCGGGCTGGCCCCTTCTCACGGGGTGGGCGGCCGTGCGCGCGTCGTGGGAGGCGATTTTCGCCTCCACCGCCGAGATGCGCTTCACGCTCTCCGACGTGCGCGTGGTGGCGACCAGCGAGTTCGGCTGGGTCACCTGCACCGAGAACATCCTCTCGGAGGCGGCCGGGCGCGTGGCCGTCACGTCCATTCTCGCCACCAACCTCTTCGAGCGCGCCCCCGACGGCTGGCGACTGATCCACCACCACGCGTCCCACGTCTTCGGCGGCCCGCGCTGAAGGTCGTCGTCGCGCGCGGCGCCGCCCGCGCCGATCAGGCTTCGGATCCGGCGGGAGCGGCGAGCACCACGAACTGATAGCCGAGGAGCCGCGGCAGCGCCCGCGCCGCGAGCGCGCTCGCCCCGTGCACGCGGTCGAGCCAGGCGCCGTGCCAGCGGGCGGGGATCACCTGCGGCAGCGGCACCGGCGTCACCGTGCGCCGGACGACGGACAGCTCGGCCGTCGCCAGCAGCTCGCCCACGGTGCGCGCGGTGAAGAAGCGGAGATGGGTGCGATCGAGGATGCCCCGCTCCGTGTATTCGAACTTCCCGCACAGGAGCGAGAGCCGGATCCAGAGATGGGCGACGTTCGGGATCGACAGCACGAGCCGCCCCCGCGGCGCCAGTAGGCGCGCGAGCTGACCGAGCACGCGCCGCGGCTCCACGAGGTGCTCGAGGACGTCGCCGCACACGATCGCGTCGAAGGGACCGTCGAGGGGCGGCAACGCGCGGTCGAGATCGGCGACGACCATGCGCTCGCAGTGAGCGGCGCCGCGGGCGGCGGCGCCGGCGTCGGCCTCGAGCGCGGTCACGCGCCAGCCGCGGGTGGTGAGGTGGCGGCTCAGGAGACCGTCGGCGGCGCCCACGTCGAGCGCGCGGCGGCCGTTCCCTTCCCCGAGCCAGCGCAGGATGATCGAGTGACTGCTGTGAGGATCGGCCTTCAGCGTGTAGCGGGTCGCCTCGCTCACCGTTCCATGATCGGACGCGGGGGCGTCACGGAGCAACATTCGCGTAGAGCCGGCGCCCGCCGGCGTCCGTCACCAGGTGCACGCTCGCGGGGGCGAGGCTCCGCACCACGCTGCGCTCGGGCGCAACGACGGAGACGAGGAACACCGGGTTCGCTCCTCGCCACGCCTCCTGGAGCTGCGGCGAGTCCCAGAAGAGCGGGCGCGCGCCCGGAACGGTGGCGCCAACGGCGAGGCTCGACTGGAGCCCGTTCACGACCCGCACCGGCTCCCGCACGGAGAGCAGGAGGGCGCCGCTGTCCTCGAGCGACCCTTCGTGCACGATGATCGCGCCCGGGCGCCACTGAACCGCGAGCGCGGCCGCGATCGGCCGCGTCGAGCGCACGCGTGCGAACTGGGTGACGCCGTTGGCGGCGACGGGGAGGAACGCGATCATGGCCGCGATGGCGATGGCGGCGCCGAAGGCGGGCGCCCGCCGCACGGCCGCCCATGCCATGCCGAGCGCCGCCACCGCGAAGATGATGCCGCCCGTGAGCAGCGTGGGACGGTACGCATCGATCGGCACCCGCGGCACCGGCTGGCCCTGGGCGACGAGGTTACGAGTGGCGACGTCGAGGGACACGAACGCTTCTCCCGGGAGCGGCAGCACGCCCGCCCACAGGACGCCGAAGGTCACGGCCACCACCGCGAACAGCACGAGCGCCGGCACCAGCAACAAGCGCGGCCGCAGGGAGCCGGGCGCCGCCTCGATCGTCTCGTCCCACACGCGCGCGGTGAGGAGCGCGAGCGCGGGAAACGCGGGCAATCCGTGATGCGGCAGCTTGAAGGGCGCCACCGTGAACAAGCCGATCAGGAGCACGGCCCACAGCGCGTGGAGGAGCCAGAGCCGCCCCGTCACGCCGTCGCGCGCCCCGCGGAAGGCGCGCACGACCGCCGCCGGCACCGCGAGCGCCCACGGCAAGAAGGCCCCCGTGGTCACGAGCAGGAACTCGAGCGGATTGAGCGACGGCACGTCCTCGTCGGGGAACACGCGGTGGCGCGTCAGGTTCAAGAGATGGTTGTCCACGATGAGGTACCAGAGGAAGCCGCGGTTGCGCGCCTCCACGACGAGATACCAGGGCAGCGCGATGAGGGCCACGATGAGCACGCCCCACCACGGTACCCACGACGCGAGCGGACGCTCGCGCGTCAGCCAGAAGAACACGCCGACCACGGCCAGTGGTCCGATCGCGCCCAGCATGTCCTTCGTCATCACCGCGAGGCCGAGGGCCGCGTAGAACAGCACGAGCCCGCGCCGGCCGCCGCCGCGGTAGGCGATGGAAAAGCCGGCGAACGCGAGCAGGATGAACAGGATGAAGAGCATGTCCGGCTTCACGAGCCGGCCGTAGACGAAGAATCCGAGATTGGCGGCGACCATGAGCCCGGCCAGGAGTCCCAGACGCGGGCCCCCGAGGACGACGCCGAGGCGCGCGGTGACGGCGGCGATGGCCACCGCCGCCGCCGCCGAGGGGAGCCGCGCGGCGGCGGTGGAGACGCCGAGCACGGAGAAGCTCGCGGACATGAGCCAGTAGAGGAACGGCGGGCGGTCGAAGTACGGGATGCCGTTGACACGCGGGGTGATCCAGTCGCCGTGAAGCGACAAACTGCGCGCGATGGCCGCTTGAAACCCTTCCGGGGGGTCGAGGAACGGCGCGGCGCCGAGACCACCGAAGTAGAGAGCGGCCACGACGACGGCCACGCCGAACGGGACCGCGCGCGCGAGGGAGGGGTTTACCCGTCGCTCCTCAGGTCACCTTCACCACGGCCTCGTCCGGGAGGCGCTCCAGGAAACGCGCGAGCGCCTGATCGAGATAGTCCCGGTCCCGCGACTCCAGCGTGACCTTCACGCGGTACTCCGGGTTCGAGAACTCCGGATAGGAGCCGAGCAGCAACGACGGAAACTCCGCGAGGAGCGCGTTCAGGTACTCGGCCAGGCTCCCCTCGCCGATGCGCACGAAGACATTGCTCAGATGAAAGGGCCGGTCGCGGAAGCGCTCGCGCAGCGCCTCGAACTTGCGCCGGAAGATCTCGGGGACGCCCGGCAGCACGTACACGTTGCGCATGAGGATGGTCGGGAAGCCGAGCCCGTCGTCGGCGAGCAGATCGGCGCCGGCGGGAACCTCCGCCATCTTGAGCTTGGCGTCGTTGAGGACGCCCTTGTAGTAGCGATCGAGGAGGGCGACGAGATCGGGGTGGCGCACCACCGCCACCTCCATCGCGCGCGCCACCCCCGCGATCGTCACGTCGTCATGGGTCGGTCCCACCCCGCCCGACGTGAACACGACGTCGAAGTCGCGGCTGAACCCGGCCACCTCGCGCGCGATGACGTCGACGTCGTCGGGCACGACCGTGATCCGGCGCACGTCCACCCCGAGCCCGCGCAGCTCGCGGCAGAGGTAGGCGGCGTTGGCGTCCTCGATCTTGCCGGAGAGAATCTCGTTGCCGATGAGGACGATGCCCGCGATCTTCGGCATACGCGTGCGATTTTACCCCAGGACTCCGACGGCGGCGGAGACGCCGAGAATGCGCAGCCGCGCGCGATCGCGATGCTACAATCGCCCTCGTTCATGAAAGGAATCGCATGAGCCCGTCCGCCGACGCCATCCGGCTTCAGGGGTGGGCGCTCACGCTGGGGGCATCGTCCGGATTCGGCGAGGCGGTCAGCCTCGCCCTCGCCCGCGCCGGGCTCAACGTCTTCGGCGTGCACCTCGATCGCAAGGCCACCCTCGGCAACGTCGAGCGCATCGTGAGCGAGATCCGGGGTCTCGGGCGCGAGGCGCGGTTCTTCAACGTCAACGCCGCCGACGCCGAGAAGCGCGCCGAGACGGCGGCCGAGATGCAGCGCGTGCTCGAGGAGCGCAACGAGATGGGCTCGCTGCGCGTACTGCTCCACTCGCTCGCCTTCGGCACCCTCAAGCCCTACATCACCGAGCCCATGAAGGAAGCGGTGACCCCGGCCCAGATCGACATGACGGTGGACGTGATGGCGCACAGCCTCGTCTACTGGACGCAGGAGATGGTGGGGCGCGGCCTCATGACCCGCGGCGGCCACATCTACGCGATGACGTCGGCGGGGGGCACCCGCGTCCTTTCCCATTACGGACCGGTCTCCGCCGCCAAGGCCGCGCTCGAATCACACATCCGGCAGCTCGCGTTCGAGCTGGCCGGGCGCGGCATCACCGCCAACTCGATCCGGGCCGGCGTCACCGCCACCCCTGCCGCCCAGAAGATTCCGGGCTACGACTCGATCTCCGCCGACGCGCGCCGCCGCAATCCGAGCGGGCGCATGACCACCCCCGAGGACGTCGCGCGCGCGATCGTGGTGCTCTCCCATCCCGACACGTACTGGATCACCGGAAACGTCATCGGAGTGGACGGCGGGGAAGACATCACCGGGTGACGTACACCCAGGGCATCGTTCTCGGGATCGTCCAGGGCCTGACGGAGTTCCTGCCCGTCTCGTCGTCGGGCCATTTGATCCTCGTCCCCCACGTCTTCGGCTGGCCCGATCAGGGCCTCGCCTTCGACGCCGTGATGCACCTCGGCACCCTCGCCGCCCTCGTCGCCTATTTCCGCTTCGAGCTCATCGCCATGCTCACGGGCGCGATGTCGCGGCGCCTCGCCGTCCTGCTCGTCGTCGCGACCATCCCCGGCGTGATGGCCGGCTTGCTCTTCGAGAAGATCGTGGAAGCGCGCCTGCGCTCTCCGCTCGTGATCGCGGTGTCGACGGCGCTGTGGGCGATCGTGATGTGGATCGCCGATCGGCGGGCGCGGCCGCCGGCGCCGCTGCCCGGCGATCCCGTGGAGCGCGTGAGCTGGGGCCAGGGCATCGCGGTCGGGATCGCGCAGGCGCTCGCGCTCATCCCGGGCACGTCGCGCTCCGGCATCACCATCACCACGGGCTTGTTCGCCGGCCTCGACCGCGCCACCGCCGCCCGCTACGCGTTCCTGCTCGGCATCCCGATCACCGCCGGCGCCGGCGCCTGGAAGGGGCTCAAGCTCCTGCGCGACGGCATCCCGGCCGGGGAAGCGGGCGCGCTGCTGGTCGCGCTGATCGCGGCGTTCCTGAGCGGGTGGTTCGCGGTGTGGTTCCTGGTGAGCTATCTCAAGCGCCACTCGCTGGCGCCGTTCGTGATCTACCGCCTGGTGCTCGCCGCCGTCATCGCCGCCGTCGTCCTGCATCGCTGAGCCGGTCATCGTCCGGCATCGCGGAGCGGCGCCCGCACGGGGGTGGGCGTCGGTGTCGGCGGGAGAGGGTCGCCTCAGCGCGACTGGCGGACGCGATCGGGGAGCGCGCGCGCGGCCGCCTGGAACAGTCGCTCCCGCGTGAACGGCTTGCCCACGATCACGTCCACGTCGCGTACGTTTTTCTCGTCCAGCTCGTCGGCCCAGCCCGTGAGGAGAATCACGGGCACGCTGCGCCGGCGCTTCAGCTCGGCGGCGAGGGCAAGGCCCGTCATGCCCGGCATGCCGAGATCGGTGATGACGAGATCGACGGGCTCACGATCGAAGAGCGCGATTGCTTCCCGTCCGGAGGCGGCCGTGATCACGCTGTGGCCGCCGTGGACGAGCATTGCGCGCAAGACGTCGAGGACCTCGGGCTCGTCCTCGACGGCGAGGACGCGTACGGGCTCGAGGACGGGCAGGAGCACGGGACCGGCGGTGGGCTCCGCGCTGAGGGCGGGGAACGTCAGCGTGAACGTGGTCCCCACGCCCTCCCGGCTCGTGAGCGCGATGGCGCCGCCGTAGCGCTGCACGATCTCCTGGGCGAGGCTGAGGCCGAGCCCGGTGCCGCCATCGCCGCCGCGCGTGGTGAAGAACGGCTCGAAGGCGAGCTTCTGCACCTGCTCGCTCATCCCCTTCCCGGTGTCGGAGACGGAGACGATCGCGCGCTTCTCGTCGCCGCGCACGTGCAGAGTGAGGCGGCCGCCGGTGGCCATGGCGGCGAGCGCGTTCTCGAGGATGTTGAGGAGCGCCTCGCGGATCTCGCTCGCCACCGCGAGGACGGGCGGCGCCGGCTCGATCTTGAGGTCGATCTCGTAGCGGATCCCCCGCCGCGCCGCCTCGTTGTCCCATTGCGGGCGCGTGAGCGCGAGCAACTGCTCGACGACCTCGCGGAGCTGCACCGACTCCGGGCCCTTCACGCGCGCCGGCCGTGAGTACTCCTGGAGCCGCCGCACCGTGCCCACGCTGTCGGCGGCGCCCTGATTGATCACGGTGAGGGCGTGGGCCAGCTCGTCGCGCGCAATCGCCTCGCCCGCCGCCAGGCGCTCGAGCAGCATCTCCGTCCAGCCCAGCACGGGCGTGAGGCGGTTGTTGATGTTGTGGGCCACGCCCGCCGCCAGCGAGCCGAGCGTCCGGAACTTCTGCTCGCGGATGACCCGGAAGCGCAACTCGTGCTCGCGTGTGATGTCGCGAAAGATCCCGATGCGCTGGGGACCGTCGCGCCCCTCCAGCGTGGACAGCGTCACGAACACGGGCCGGGGATCGCCGCTGCGCGTGATGAGGAGGATCTCGCCCTGGAAGGTGGGCTGGCGGAGCTGGGCGGAGAGGGCGGTGGTGTCCTGCGCGGTGGAGAGCAGCTCCGTCCACGGTCGCCCGCGGAGCTGCTCGGCGGAGCCGCCCACCATCTCGACGAAGGCCCGGTTCGCGAACACCACGCGGTCGGCGACGTCCGCCACCACCACCCCCTCGCCGATGCGGCGCACGACGTCGGCCAGATCGCGCGCCTCGCCTTCCAGCCGCGCGTGCTCGATCGCCACCGCCACGCGATCGGCCACGATGCGGAGGAGACGGTCGACGCGGGGATCGATGCGCCGCGTGCGCCGCGCCATCTCGATGACGCCGATCGGGCTCCCCGCCACCACCAGCGGCGCCACCATCACCGACCGGAAGCCGCCTTCGCGCAGCGCGCGGTCCTCGACACGCGGATCGGTGGCGGCGCCATCCGGGATGAGCACCGGCGCCTGCGTGCTCATCGCGATCCCGGCCACGCCCTGGCCCAGCGCACGCGAGAGCGAGGGCAACCCGGTCGGGAAACCCACGGCGGCGCGCGCGCGCAGCTCGAGGGCGGCGTCGAGGAGACGGATGACGGCGGCGTCGGCGCCGAACACGTCGGCGGCGATCTCGACCATTCTCTGCAGCAAAACATCCGCGTTGGCGGCGGTGAGGCCGGCTTGCGCGATCTGGCCGAGGGCCTGCATCTCGCGCGTGCGGCGCTCGAGGAGACGGCTCGTGACGAGCGTGCGCGTGCGGGCGATCAGCTCCTCGGGCAGGAACGGCTTGGTCATGTAGTCGTCGGCGCCGTCGCGGAGGCCCCGCACGCGGGCGGCGGCACTGCTGAGGGCGCTTAGCACCAGCACGGACACGGACGAGAGGTCCGGCCGCGCGCGGAGGCGCTCGATGACGTCGTAGCCGCTCATCCCGGGAAGCATGAGATCGAGGACGAGGAGATCGATCTCGGGCGACAGCTCGAGCGTTTCGAAGGCGGCCTCGCCCGTCGGGACCCAGTCGACGACGTAGCCCTCCGCCTCCAGGAGATCGCGCAGGAGCGCGGACGTGTCCGGGTTGTCCTCGACGACCAGGATGCGCGCGGACTCCACGGTCACGAGGCGGCCATCCGTTCCCGCACGAGGGTACCCGCGATGAGGCGCGCCAGCTCGTCCGGCGTGAAGGGCTTGGAGAGGTAGGCATCGCAACCGGCGAGGAGAGCGGCTTCCCGCTCCTGCGAGCGCGCGAGGGCGGAAACCGCGATGATCGGCACCGAGCGCCCGCGCACGCTCTGCCGCAGCCGGCGGGCGACCTCCCAGCCACTCACGCGCGGGAGCATGAGGTCGAGCAGCACCAGCGTGGGCGGCCGCTCCAGCGCTTCCGCCACCGCCTCTTCGCCGTCCGCACACACGGTGGCCTCGCCGCCGAGCATGTCCTCCACCACCGCGCGCATGAGCGCCTGGTTCTCCACCTCGTCCTCGACGATGAGGATGCGCCGTCCGGCGAGGATGAGATCCACCGGCGCCTCTTCCTCGCGCGCGACGGCCGGAACCGAGGCCGTGGAGACGGGCAGCGTGAAGCTGAAGCGGCTCCCACGGTTCTCGCCCTCGCTCTCCGCGCGCACGAGGCCGCCGTGCAGCTCCACGAGCCGGCGCACGAGAGCGAGCCCGAGTCCCGACCCCCCGTGACGCCGCCGCATCGGCGACTCCACCTGGTAGAAGGGATCCCAGATGCGCGCGAGCTCGTCGCCCGGGATCCCCACGCCGGTGTCCTCCACGGCGACCCACACCTGCTCCTGATGACGTCCCGCCAGGACCCGCACGACGCCGCCGGACGGCGTGAACTTGACGGCGTTGCCGATCAGGTTCACCAGGATCTGCTGGAGGCGGCTGGGATCGACGTGGACGGGAGGGAGCCCGAGCCCGATCGCGTTCTCGAGGCGAATCTGCTTGCCCTGAGCGGCCACGCCCACCACCTGGATCACCTGGTCCACCACGTGCTTCAGCTCGGTCGGCCGCGGCTGGAGCTCGATGCGCCCCGCTTCCAGGCGCGACACGTCCAGGAGGTCGTTGATCAGATTCGTGAGCCGTTGCGCGCCCCGGAAGATCGCCTCCTGGTGCTCGAGCTGCTTTCCCGTGAGAGGCCCGTGCACCTGGCGGATGAGGAGGCGGCTGTAGCCGATGATCGCGGTGAGCGGCGTGCGCAGCTCGTGGCTCACCATCGCCAGGAACTCGGACTTGAGCTCGTCGAGGCGCCGGAGCTCGTCGTTGACCTGCGCGAGCGCGCGCGCCTCGCGCTCCTTGCGGGCGTACTCGGTCTCGTACTCGCGCACCGCCTCCGCGCTCTCGATCAGGATGTGGTAGCCGCGACGGAGCGCGAGAACGGCGCCCATGGCGACCACGCCGAGGCAGTCGGCGGCGACCACGAGCGGCGAGATCTCCGAGGGGTCGGCCACCGCCCGCACGCCGGCGCGGACGGCCAGCGCCGCAAACAGCACGCAGAAGACCACGGCGAGCGGCCCCGGCCGCCGAGGACGGCGCGCGAGGATACCGCGCGCGATCAGCACGGCGACGACCAGCGACGTCGCGCCGAAGAGGACGTTTGCCACGCGATAGAGTAGTTCGGTTGCCTGAGACGGCATGAAGAAGATCCGTCCGTAAATATACACGGGCAACGCCGAGCCGATCGAGATCCATCGTCGGCACCGGTGGAAAAATTTTCCCAGACCGCGCGGGGGGCCGGATCGCGTCGGACCGGCGCCGGCCGCGCGCGTGCGTCGCCGCGGACGAATTGCGGGCGGACGGCGGCGGACGGGGCACGGCCCGCGCGCGAATGACCGGCACATTGTCACGCGAGTGACGGCGAACGTCCGGCGGGGCGCGATTGCAAAATCGCGCGCCCTTGTGTTTCCAGACAAAAGGCGGAGTACGGGTCGCGCCACCTGCGGCATGTAAGTTGCTTAAAACCGCGCCGGTGCGCTACACCTGGGTGCGGTCACTGCGGCTGGGCGACGGGCCGCTCGACGATCTCGACTTCCCCGACTCTTCCATAGACAGTGCGACCGGCGAAGGGATACACGCGCGCTCGTTCTTCCGGGGCGTGGCTGATCCTGACCGCGGCGCCGTCTACTGTGTCCGGGGCGTTCAGGCGGGCGCGCCGCGTGTTCACGATCCCTCCCACCACACGCTCATCGTCGTCCGCGAATTTCGCCGCGTGCCGCTTCATGCCTCCGCCCTCGCCCTCATGATCTCCACCGCCCGTCCCGGTTGCGGCGCGCGGGTGGCGGCCGTGCTCGCCGAGTTCGCCGAGCGCGCGGTGAGTCTCTACCAGCCGGCGTACATGCTGCTCGCGCACTCGCTCGAGCAGCCGCGCATCTGCGTGCTCATGATGGCCGTGAACGAGAGCGCGGCGCTGCAGGCGGCCAGTCCCGCCGCCTTCAGCATCGAGAGTCTGCTGCCGGAGATGCGGCCGCTGCTCGTCGTCGAGCCCGAGTGGTACGCGTACTGCCCCGAGCCGCGCGCGGAGACTCTCTCGAGCCTCGTTTCGCCGCACGCCGTCTGACCGGAGCGGGAGCCGTCCCGCTCTGATCGCAGGGCATCCGTGCGTATTCGTGCTCATTATCCGCGCTCGAGCGGCGGCGGCCGTTGACAGCCGGCGGCGCCGTCGCCTAAAAGGGCACCGATAGTTACCGGAGGACACGTGGCCATCCTCGCGGCTCGTGAGGGAGGTGCCAAATGCCACGCGTGTTGCTCGTCGGCTCGGGCTCGCGCGCCATGTTCTACGTCGTCGACCGTCCGGTCGGCCGAAACGCTCCCAACGACCGATTGGATGTGCTCCTCGTGCAGTACATGCTCCGGATCGTCACCGACAAGTTCGCCTCTACGGGGGCGATCGGGGCGCCAGTGGGGAATGTGGCTCCCACGGGCGGGCTCCGCGTGGCAACCCTGGCGCCCTCGAGCCCAGCGCCTTCGACGGCACCCCCGTCGTACACGCTGCCCGGCGGGTCCCCCATCATCATCGACGGGATCTGCGGCAACCAGACCATCGGCTTCATCGAATCCGTTCAAAAGCACTGGGGACTTCCCATCAACGGTCAGGTGTCGACGCCGACGGATAGGACGAACCAGACGCTCTCGAAGCTTTGCGCGGCTTTTGTCCCGTTGAACGCTCCGATCTACTCGGACCTGTCCAAGGACCCTGCGTTTCCGGGCGACCTCCGGACGCTCTTCTACGTTTATTACGGCTTTGGGGCGGATTTCTGACCCATCACGCCGCGTCCCCGTTCCCGGCGGCGTCAGGCGTGCCGGCGAAGCGTCTCCACGAGGAGCTGGGCGGTGGCGACCATGTCCTTCACGTCGATCCACTCGTTGACGGTATGGATGTCACGCATGCCGCAGCCGAGGTTGGCGACTTCGAGGCCGTGGCCGTTCAGGACGTTGGCGTCCGAAGCGCCCCCGCTCGAACGCGTGCGCAGCGGCCGCCCGAGCGCGCGCGCGGCGTCGCGGAGCAGACCCACCACCGGCGCGTCGTCCGCAATCCGTAATCGCTCGTAGTCGCGCGTGACCTTGGTCTCCACGCGCGCGCGGTGGGGACCATCCTCGAGCACCACGCCATGCCGGGCCGCCGCGCGCTCGAAGCACTCGGTCATGTGCGCGGTCTGGGCGTCGAGCTTCTCCGGGCTCAGGCTTCGCGTCTCGCCCCGCACGGTGACGCGGTTGGGGACGATGTTGATGGCGAGACCGCCCTCGATGAAGCCGATGTTGGCGGTGGTGTCGGCGTCCACGCGGCCCAGACGCATACCCGCGATCGCTTCCGCCGCCACCGCGATCGCGCTGACGCCGCGCTCGGGACAGAGGCCCGCGTGCGCTTCCAGGCCGTGGACGGTCACCGCCAGCTTGTTGGCGGCGGGCGCGCGCGTGATCAGCTCGTCCACGCCGTCGCAGTCGAGCACGAGCCCCGTCCGCGCGCGCAGACGCCGGACGTCGAAGTGCTTGGCGCCGAGCAGGCCCGTCTCCTCGCAGATCGTGAAGAGGACGTCGAGAGGGCCGTGCGGGATGCGCTGCTCCTGCACGACGCGAATCGATTCGAGAATCGCGACGATGCCCGACTTGTCGTCGCCGCCGAGCACGGTGGTGCCGTCGGTGCGGATCACGTCGTCGCGCAGAACCGGCCGCACGTTCTCGCCGGGGACGACGGTGTCCATGTGCGCGGAGAGCAGGAACGGCGCCGCCGTGGAGGCGCTTGCCGGAAAGCGGGCGAGGAGGTTGCCGGTGTCGCCGCCCACGCGGTGGCCGGCGTCGTCGAGCTCCACCTGAGCGCCCATTCCCTCGAGCGTGCTCACGAGGCGCCGCGCCACCTCGCCTTCCCGGCGCGACACGCTCGACGTGCGCGCCAGCGCCAGGAACTCGTTCACCAGCCGCTCGCGATCGATCACGTCCTCTCCCCCAGGAAGCGCCCGAACCACGCGCGCGTGTGCGCGAGCGCCTCCGCCCGGTGCGCGGGCTCGGAGAACCGGTGGTCGGCGCCGCGCACGATCAGGAGGTCGCAGGGCTCGGCCGCGCGCGCGTGGAGCACGGCGCCGTGATCGACGGGCACCACGTCGTCCGCGTCGCCGTGCACGACGAGATGGCGCGCGACACCCGACGGCGCCTCCGCGTACCGGTGCTCGGCGATCTCGAGAACCAGGGGGAGGCCGAACCCCCGGCCGTCCGTCGTCTCGGACTGGATGAGGTCGGTGAGGCTGGAGGGCGCGTTCCACGTGACCACGGGCGTGCCGTCCGCGCGCTCGTGGGCGAGATGAAGCGCCACGAAGCCCCCCATGCTGGAACCGAGAAGGCCGAAGCGACCGTCGAGGCGCGGGTGGGCGCGAAGCGTGTCGATCACCGCGCGCGCGTCCTCCAGCCGCGTGGCCGTCGTCGTTTCTTCCTCGTTCCCGCTCGACTCCCCGCAGCCGCGAAAGTCGAAGCGCGCGACGGCGAGGCCCTCGGCGGGAAGCTCGGCGCCGAGGGCGAGGTACTTGTCGCCGTCCTTCGAGGTGCCGAGGCCGTGACAGGCGACGATGCACGGCCCGCGCGCGCCGCCCGGGGGAAGATGGAGGACGAGGGCCAGCTTCCCGGCGGGAAGGGCGACCGTGTGCCGCTCTTCGCTCACGCCCAGATGAGGTCGAACAGCCGGCAGGTGTTCTCGGAGAGCTGGAACATCACGTCGTCCACCGGCATCCGCTTCAGCTTCGCGACTTCCTCCGCCACCCGACCGCAGAGCCACGGCCCCGACGCCATGCCCGCGAACTCACCGCGGTACGGCCAGGGACCGTCGCTCTCCACCAGCAGCGACTCGAGCGGCACCACCTCCACGAGCTGGCGATCGCGCTCGCGATACACGACTTCGGGCGTCACCGAGACGAAATAGCCCGCGTCCACGATGGCGCGCGTGACGTCGGCGGGCGCCTTGTGCCAGTGGAACACCGCGCGCTCGATGTCATGACGCTTGAGCGCTTCGAGGGCGAGGGTGGCGGCGCCGTGAGGGGCGTGGAGGACGACGGGAAGGTCGTAGCGCGCGGCGTGGCCGAGGAGCCGGCCCAGACGCACGCGCGCCCACGTCATCCGGGAGGGAGCGTCGGCCGCCTCCTCCAGCGAGTACCACGGCAACCCGATCTCGCCGAGGCCCACGATGCGCGAGTGGTGCTCGGCGAGCTGCGCCTCCACGCTCTCGATCTCGTCGTGCCCGAGATGCGCCCACTCGGGGTGGAAGCCGAGGCACGGCCACACCGCCTTCGGGAGCGCGGCGGCGGCGGCGAGGGTGCGCTCGTTGGTGGCGGCGTCGCAGCCGACGGCGACGGCACCCCACACGTCGAAGGTGTGGGCAGAGCGGATGGTCTCGCGGAGATCGGTGTACGCCGCATCGTGGAGATGGCAGTGGCTGTCGATGACCATGCAAGCCCCCCGGGTCAGTTGCCTGCAACGACCATGCGACGGATCTTGAGGGTCGGCGACGACGTGCGATCGCGCAGCACGAGGTCGTTGCCGACGCCCTCGATGGCAGCGAACATCTCCAGCAGATTTCCGGCGACCGTCACCTCCTCCACCGGATACGCGAGCTTGCCGCCCTCGATCCAGAGGCCGGCCGCGCCCCGCGAGTAATCGCCGGTGACGCCGTTGACCCCGAAGCCGATCAACTCGGTGACGTAGAGGCCGTCTTCGACGGAGGCGATCAGCTCCTCCGGCGGGGTAGGACCGGGCAGGAGCATGAGATTCGTGGTGGAGACGGTGACGCCGGCGCCGTCGCGCGCGGCGTGATGGGTCGATCCCATGCCGAGCTTGCGCCCGCTGTAGCTGTCGAGCAGGTACGACTCGAGCACGCCGTCGTTGACGAGAACCGTACGCCGCGTCGCGAGGCCTTCGCCATCGAAGGGGCGCGAGCCGAGCGCGCCGGGCAGGAGACCATCGTCGACGATGGTCACCCCCGCGCTCGCCACGCGGGTGCCGAGGCGATCGAGCAGGAACGACGCGCGCCGGTAGAGCGCGGGCCCGCTCGCCGCGCCCGCCAGCGAGCGCAGGAGGCTGGCCGCGTTCTCGGGATCGAAGACGACCGGGACCTCGACCGTCCTGACTTTGCGGGCGCCCAGGCGGCGCAGGGCGCGGCGGGCGGCCGTTTTCCCGATGCTGGCGGGATCGTCGAGGCGGCTCCGCTTGCGCGCCGCCGAGTACCAGTAGTCGCGCTGCATCTCGCCGTTCTGCGACGCCACCGGGGAGGCGCTCATGCTGAAGCTCGACGTCGCATACGACTTCACGAAGCCCGACGACGTCGCGTAGGCGTAGCGCGCGTGGCGATCGCTGAACTCAGCGCCCTCGGAGTTGGTGATGCGCGGATCGCTTTCGAGGGCGGCCGCCTCCGTCCGGCGCGCGAGGTCGATCTTTTCCTCCGGCGACAGCTCGTGGCCGGCGGCGTCCTCGAGGTCCAGCTCCGGCAGCCGCTCCACGAGATCGCCCGGCTCCGGCAGGCCCGCGTGCGGATCCTCGGCGGTGACGCGCGCCAGCGCCGTGGCCTCGTCCACCACCCGCTCCAGCGACGCCGCCGACAGGTCGGACGTGGACGCGGCGGCGGAGGCGCGGCCAGCGAAGACGCGCAGGGACAGGCGCTGATCGCGGGCGTGGGTGACGGTCTCCACCTCGCCGAGGCGCACGGTGGCCGAGAAATGCCGGTCTTCCACGAGGAAGCCGTCGGCGGCGGTGGCTCCGCGCGCGACGGCGCGGCGAAGCACCGCGACGAGGACGTCGCTGTCGTGATCGCTCACGGGCGCGCCCTCACACCTGGGTCCCGCCCACCGTCATGCCGTCGATGCGGATGGTGGGGAGACCGACGCCGACGGGGACGGACTGGCCGTCCTTGCCGCACGTCCCGATGCCTTCGTCCAGCTCGAGGTCGTGACCGACGCGGCTCACGCGCGTCAGCGCGTCGGGGCCGTTGCCGATGAGCGTGGCGCCCTTCACGGGCGCGCCCACGCGGCCGTCCTCGATCAGATAGGCTTCGCTCGCGGAGAAGACAAACTTCCCGCTCGTGATGTCGACCTGCCCGCCGCCGAACGCGACCGCGTAGAGCCCGCTCTTCACCGAGCGGATGATGTCGTCGGGGGCATCGTGCCCCGCCAGCATGAACGTGTTGGTCATGCGCGGCATGGGCGGATGGGCATACGACTCCCGGCGGCCGTTGCCGGTGGCCGTCATGCCCATAAGACGGGAGTTCAAGCGGTCCTGCATGTACCCGCGCAGGATGCCGTTCTCGATGAGGACCGTGCGTCCGGTGGGCGTGCCCTCGTCGTCGACGTTGAGCGAGCCCCGGCGATTCGGCAGCGTGCCGTCGTCGACGACGGTCACGAGCTCGGACGCCACCTTCTGTCCGAGTCGACCGGCGAAGGCCGACGTTCCCTTGCGATTGAAGTCGCCCTCGAGCCCATGACCGATCGCCTCATGCAGGAGAATGCCGGGCCAACCCGGGCCGAGCACGACGGTGGTCGTTCCCGCCGGCGCGTCCACGGCGGAGAGCTTCAGCGTCGCTTGCCGCGCCGCCTCGCGCGCGAAGCGGCGCCACCGCTCGCCTTCCTCGAAGTAGTCGAGCGCCACGCGGCCGCCGCCGCCATGGGTGCCGGCCTCGCGCTTGGTGCCGTCCTCCGCGATCACCGTCACGTTGAGCCGTGTCAACGGTCGCACGTCGCCCACTGTCCATCCGACCGCGGTCGCGATCAGCATGACCACTTCTTCGCTGGCGACGCTCGCGATGACCTGGCGCACGCGCGGGTCCGCCGCGCGTGCCTCCGCATCCACCGCGCGCAGGAGCGCGAGCTTGCGGGCGAGGTCGGCGAGCGTGGGCGATTCGGCGAGACTGTAGAGGTCGTGGGGCCGTCGCGACGGCACCGCGAGCACGCCGGAGGTGCTCGCCCGGTCGGCGATGGCGCGCGCCTGGCGCGCCGCCTCCTCCAGGTTCGTGAGCGAGATGTCGTCGGTGTGAGCGTACCCGGTCCGCGCCCCCGCCTGGGCCCGGACGCCCGCCCCCTGGCTCACGTGCCGGGAGGCCTTTTTGACTGTGCCTTCCTCGAGTACCAGCTCTTCGTTGACACGGTACTCGAGGTAGATGTCGGCATCATCCACGCGGCCCTTCAGAGCCGATCCCAGCAGCCGATCCATGAGCCCCGGGGTGACGTTGAAACGATCCGCGAAGAAGCGCTCGGGGCGCTTCTGAACGAGCTCAGTCATGCACGCTCCTTGGCTGTTTGGCGGGGCACATCCTAGCGCGCGGGGCGCTGGCTCCCGAAGCTTTATTGTAGCGGGCGGCGCCAGTCTCAGGCGCCCTGGACGGCCTGGATGATCTCGTGGATTTTTCTGAGGCCGACGAGCAGCGACGGCCCCGGCGACAGCACGTCGGCGCCGTCGAGCTCGTGGATCTGACCGTCGCGCACCGCCGTCACCTCGCGCCAGCCGGGACGGCGCGCGATCGCCTCCACGTCCACGGGCTTCCCGCACCACGAAGCGAGGATGATCTGCGGATCGCGTGCGAGCACCTCGTGCGGGTCGACCTTGCGCGCGGCCGCGCTCCCCTGCTCTCGGAGCTCGGCGAAGATGTCGCGTCCGCCCGCCATCTCGATCAGCTCGGAGACCCACCCGATGCCGGCGATGAGCGGATCGGGCCACTCCTCGAAGTACACGCGGGGATGATCGGGCCACACGCTGGAGTACTCGCGCACCTGCTTGACCTCGTCGCGCATGTCCTGCACGAGCGCGCGCGCCTCCGTCTCGCGTCCGAGGGCGCCGCCGATCACGAGCACGGCGCGGAGGACGTCGTCGAACGAGCGCTGGTTGGTGCAGAGGACGGCTACGCCGGCGCCGATCAGGTCGCGCACGACGTCGCGCTGGAGGTCGGAGAACGCGAGCACGAGATCGGGCCGGAGCTCGAGGATCTTGTCCACGCGAAAGGTCGTGAAGCCACCCACGCGCGCCTTCTCGCGGGCGGCCTCCGGACGGCGCACGGTCCCCGGCACCCCCACCACGCGATCGCCCGCCCCCACCGCGTACGCGATCTCCGTGGTCTCGGTGGTGAGGCACACCACCCGCTGCGGGAAGTCCACGGCGGTCTTGCCGTACACCCCTACCGCGACCTCGCGAAGAAGCGATCGGGGAGGAAGTCGCCGATCGGAAGGGAGGGCCGCCCGTCGACGATGCACTCGCGGAGGAGCCGGGCCGTGATCGGCGCCAGCATGATGCCGTTCCGGTAGTGCGCGGTGGCGACGAAGAGCCCCGCGATCCGCGGCCACGGACCGAGGATGGGAAGGCTGTCCGGCGCCCACGGCCGGAATCCGTACCACGTGCGCGCGATGGCGAGATCACCGAGAGCGGGGACGAGATCGATGGCCGCCGTCAGCAGCGAGGCGAGGCCGCGCGCGGTGACCGCGCCCTGGAATCCCACGCGCTCGACGGTGGCGCCCACGAGCAGCTCGCCCGACGGGCGCGGCACGAGATACACGTCGTCGCCGTGGAGACAGTGCGTGAGCACGGCCGGCACGTGCGCGAGGGCCAGCATCTGACCGCGCCTGGGCTCGACGGGCAAGCGCGACCCGAACGACGCCGCCAGCGCGCCCGTCCACGCTCCCGCCGCGAGGAGGACGGCGTCGGCGTCCCAGCGCTCGCCTTCCGCCATCACCCCGCGCGCCCGGCCGTCTTCCACTATCACCCGCGACACCGCCGCGCCCGTGCGCAGGTCCGCGCCCGCCGCCACCGCCGCCTGCGCGTAGGCGACGACGAGGCGCTGGTTATTCACCCAGTGGTCGCCGCGCACGAACATCGCTCCCCGTACGCGCGGCGACAGGGCCGGCTCGTGCTCGCGCACCTCCGTCGCCTCCCACGCCTCGATCCCGAACTCCGCCGCCCATGGCAACGCGGCGCGCTTCTCGGCGTACCGGACGTCCTCAGCCGAAAAGAGCGGGTAGATCGTGCCGCGGCGGACGTGCTCGACGTCGATGCCGGTGCGCGCGCGCAGCTCGTCGGCGACCTCCGGATAGAGGCGCCAGCTCGCGATGGCGAGCTCGGTGAGAGGAGTGATCGTGTCGTCGCCGAGCGGGGCCAGCATCCCGGCCGCCGCCCCCGACGCTTCCGCGCCCGGGGTGGCGCGCTCGAACAGCGTCACCGCGCACCCCGCCTTGGCGAGCTCGAAAGCCGTCGCGCATCCGATCACACCGCCCCCGACGACGATCGTTCTCACTGTCGCCACCGCCGTTCTACTGTCGCGGCGGGCGGGCGGTGAGTGTGGCGACGTCGAGGCCGGCCGCCGCCAGGGCCTCGAGGAAACGCTTCGTGGCGTCGGCGGGAGCCGCCGCGCCCAGGATGGCGGAGATCACCGCCACACCGGTGGCGCCGGCGGCGCAGACGTCCTCCACGCGCTCCGGGGTGATGCCGCCGATCGCGATCACGGGAATGCGCACCGCCGCCGCCACGTGCTCGAGGGCGCCCAGGCCTTGCGGCGGACCATAACCGCGCTTCGACGCGGTGTCGTACACGGGCCCGAAGACGACCCAGTCGGCGCCGCTCGCCTCCGCCTCCACCGCGTCGGCGAGCGAATGAACGGAGGCGCCGATGAGGAGCCGTGACCCCGCGATCGCTCGGATGTCCTCCACCGGCAGCGACACCGACGTCCGCTGCACGCCATCGGCGCCGACGGCGAGCGCGACGTCCACGCGATCGTTGACGATCAGCAGCGCGTCGGGAGCGAGGGCGCGGAGCCGACGAGCGAGGGCGGCGAGATCGGCAGCGGCGAGGTCCTTCTCCCGAAGCTGCACGGCCGGAAGCCCGGCCGCCACGCACTCCCGCACCACGTCGGCGAGGTCACGCCGCCCCGTGTGCACGCGGTCCGTGACGAGACAGAGGGCGGGCGCGCGCCGTCTCAGCTCGTCCAATCGGGAACGCCCTCGAGCGGCGAGGAGGCGGTGGCGTAGAGCTTCTTGCCGATGCGACCCGCGCGGTACGCGAGGCGCCCCGCCTCCACGGCCAGCCGCATCGCGCGCGCCATCGCGGCCGGATCGCCGGCGCCGGCGATGGCGGTGTTCATGAGCACGCCGTCGCAGCCGAGCTCCATGGCGATGGCGGCGTCGGATGCGGTGCCCACGCCGGCATCCACGATCACCGGCACCGACACCGACTCCAGGATGATCTTGATGTTGTACGGGTTCCTGATGCCGAGGCCGGAGCCGATGGGCGCGCCGAGCGGCATCACGCACGCCGCCCCCGCCTCCTCCAGACGTTTGGCGATGACGGGATCGTCGTTCGTGTACGGCATCACCACGAACCCGTCGCGCGCGAGCGTGCGCGTCGCCTCCAGCAAGCCGTGCACGTCCGGAAACAACGTGCGCACGTCGCCGATGACCTCGAGCTTGACCATCTCCCCGAGCCCCGCCTCCCGCGCGAGGTACGCGGTGCGGACGGCCTCGTCGGCGGTGTAGCAGCCGGCCGTGTTCGGGAGCAGCGTGTAGCGGGTGGTGTCGATGTGATCCAGGATGGAGTCGCCGCTGCCGGGCAGGCTCACGCGTCGCACGGCGACGGTCACGATTTGGGCGCCGGACTCCTCGTGGGCCTGGCGCATGACGTCGTTGGACGAGTACTTCCCCGTGCCCACGATGAGCCGCGAGCTGAATTCCTTGCCGCCCAGGACCAGGTTCGTGTCGTGCATCTCAACCCTCCGCGCCCGCGCGGGCGGCGCTCCGTTCATCCACCGCCCATGGGGCGGACGATCTCGATCTTGTCGCCGGGGGCCAGCCGCGTGGAGGCGTAGTGGCTCTTCGGCGTCACGTCGCGGTTGACGGCGACGGCGGTGAACTCGCGCTTCACCCCGAGGTGACTCAAGAGGTCGTCGACCGTGAGACCGTCCGGAACCTCCATCGTCTTCCCGTTCACCACGATCGTCACGCGCGCGCCCTCAAACACGAACGGCCGCTCCCGTCACCGGGCGCGGCCGTGATGCTCTTCGCCGCGTTCCCTTCGCTGGGATTATCCAGTGCAGGTTCGAGGGGTCCCGGGCCGCACCCGGTTCTCAGGAGACCTCCCCCCACGGCAGACTCGAAGTATACGCGCGGATCTAAGTCGCGTCGACGATCGACTTCACGCTGGCCGGATTCTCCAGCGACGAGAGATCGCCGGGCGCCTGCCCGAGGTAGGTGGCGCGGATCACGCGGCGCATGATCTTGGCGCTGCGCGTCTTCGGAAGATCGCGCGCGAAGAGCACGCGCTCGGGTTTCAGCGCCTTTCCCATGTGCTGCGCCACGCGATCACCGAGCTCGGCGCGGAGGGCATCGGCCGCGTTGTGCCCGGGTTTCAGCACGGCGAAGCAGACGATGGCCTCGCCCTTCACGGGATGCGGCACGCCGATGGCGGCCGCCTCCGCGACGGCAGGATGTCCCACCAGGACCGACTCGACCTCGGCCGGTCCCAGCCGCTTTCCCGCGATCTTCAGCGTGTCGTCGGAACGTCCCTGCACGTACCAGAAGCCCTCGTCGTCGACGTACGCCCAGTCCCCGTGCACCCAGACGTCGGGCCAGCGCGACCAGTACGTCTCCTCGTAGCGTGCGGGGTCGCGCCAGAATCCTTGCGTCATGCCCGGCCACGGCCGCGTGACGACCAGCTCGCCCACCTCGCCGCGCACGGGCTTCGCGTTCTCGTCGAAGACCTCGGCCGCCATGCCGGGGATCGGCCCGAAGAACGAGCACGGCTTGATGGGGGCGATGGGGAAGGAGCCGATGATGCCGCCCGAGATCTCGGTGCCGCCGGAGTAGTTGATGATCGGAACGCGCCGCCGGCCAACGTTCTCGAAGAGCCACTGGAATGGCTCCGGGTTCCATGGCTCGCCCGTCGATCCGAGAATCCGCAGCGCGCCGAGGTCGTGGCGCGTCGCCCAGTCCGCGCCGTGCGGCATGAGCGCGCGCACCGCCGTCGGCGACAGGCCCATCACGGTCACGCGGTGACGCGCGGCCAGCGCCCACAGGCGATCGGGACCCGGATGATCCGGTACCCCCTCGAACAGCACGGCGGTGCCGCCGAGAACCAGCGTGGCCGTGATCAGCATCGGTCCCATCAGCCAGCCGAGGTCGGTGAGCCACGCCACCCGGTCCGTCTCGCCCACGTCGAAGAGATAGGCCCAGTCGTGCGCCGGCTTGATCGCGAAGCCGCCGTGCGTGAGAACGGCGCCCTTCGGCCGGCCCGTCGTCCCCGACGTGTAGATGATGAGGCACGGGCGCTCGGCGTCGACGCCGAGCGCGGGTCGTTCCGTGGGTTGATCCGCGATTTCTTCGTGCCACCAGCGATCGCGCCCGCGTGTCCACGGCACATCGCGGCCGAGCCGTCGCGCCACGAGGACGTGACGCACGCTCGGGCACGCCGCCACCGCCTCGTCGGCGGTTTCTTTCAAGCGCACGACCTGCCCGCGGCGGTGGAAGCCGTCGGCGGTGATCAGCACCGTGGCTTCGCAATCCTGGAGCCGCGACGCGACCGCCTGCGCGCCATACCCGGAAAAGCACGGAGTGTAGATGGCGCCCAGCCTCACCACCGCCAGCGTGGCGACGGCCGCCTCCGGCGACATCGGCAGGAAGATCCCGACGCGATCCCCGGCGGCGATGCCGAGACGCGCGAGCGCGCCCGCGACCCGGTTCACCTCGGCTCCAAGCTCGGCATACGTGAGCGTGCGCGTGTCGCCGCCGTCCGCTTCCCAGACGATCGCGGGCTTGTCGCCGCGGCCGTCCTGGAGGTGCCGATCGACGCAGTTGGCCGCCAGATTGATCTCGCCGCCCACGAACCAACGCGGCCACGCAATGCCGCGCGATTCGTCGAGCACGCGTGTGTACGGTCGCGTCCAGGAGAGCCCGAGATCTTTCGAAACCGCGTCCCAGTACCACTCGAGATCCTCCACGGACCGTTGCTGGAGGGCTTCGAGAGACGGCACTCCGTGCCGCGCCATGAAGCGAGCGATGCGGGCGGATCGCATGATCTCGGGCGTGGGACGCCAGACGATCTCGCGCTTGGGAATCTCCATGGGGTTACTTAGGCGCACCCTCCCACCGCCGTCAAGGGCGGGGCCTTCCTTATCTATATGGGGCTTGACACCAGACTACTCGTCTCTTGTATAGTGCGCCATGGACCACCGGCAGCGGGTCACCATCCTCTCCGAAGCGGCGCTCGACGACCGTGACGGCCACTCCCCGCCGGGCTTGCGTCCTGGTGATCCGGTGGGGATCACGGCCGTGCGCGTCCCCGGCGGCGGCTGCACCCGTCTCATGCGGATCATGCAGACCAACGCCTGCTCGCTCTCGTGCGGGTACTGTCCGACGTTCGCGGGAGGACGGGTCAAGCGCGTGGCCCTCGCGCCGGAAGAAGTGGCGCGGACGTTCATCGAAGCGCACCGGGCCGGCATCGCCGACGGCCTCTTCCTCACCTCCGGAGTGCCGGGCCGGCCGCAGCGGGCGATGGATCGCCTCCTCGGGGCCGTCGAAATCTTACGGTCGCGCGAGAGCTTCCGCGGTTACGTGCATCTGAAGATCCTGCCCGGCGCGGAGGCGGCGCAGGCGGAGCGCGCCGCCCAGCTCGCCAACCGGGTCTCGATCAACCTCGAATCGGCGAGCGACGGCTACGTGCGCGCGCTCGCGCGCGAGAAGAACTTCAGCGGCGACCTCCTGCCCCAGCTCGAGCGCGTGGGTCGCATCTTCCGCGATGCGCGGGCGGGCGGTAGCCCATCGCCGTTTCGGCCCGCGGGGACCACGACGCAGTTCGTGGTGGGGGCGGCGGGCGAGCGCGACGCCGAGATCCTTTCGCTGGTGGCGCGCCTGGAACGGCAGCGCCTGCTGCATCACGCGCACTTCAGCGCCTTCCAGCCCGTGGTCGGCACGCCCATGGAAGGGGCGGCGCCCGTGCCGGCCATGCGCGAGCACCGTCTCTACCAGGCCGAGCACCTCTTGCGCGACTACGGCTTCCGCTTCGACGAGCTGGTCTTCGAGACCGACGGCAATCTCGCCCTCGATCGAGATCCGAAGACGGCGTGGGCCCTCGCCCACCACGAGGTCTTCCCGGTCGACGCCCTCACCGCGCCCCCCGACGTGCTCCTCCGTGTCCCGGGTATCGGGCCCGTGTCCGCGCGCACGCTCGTCGGGATCCGACGCCGCACGGTCGTGCGCGGGCTCGGCGATCTCCGTAAGCTGGGGATCGACACCGCGCGCGCCGCCTATTTCCTCACGCTGGGAGGTCGCCGCCTGGCGGCGGCGCCGCGCGCGGAGCAACTGCGGCTGTTCCGCCACGGCCAGCATCTGACGCAGGGACCGATGAAGACGGCGGTGCCGCCGTGCGCCTATCGCTAGCGCTTACGATCCGGAGAGCGGCATCTCGAAGCGCCCCTCCCGCCGGACCACCCGGACCCTGAGATCCGTCGGGCCCAGCGTCGTGAAGTCGAGGCGGCCATGATAGGTGCCGGGCTCCGATCCGGGCTCGAGCGGCGTCTGCATGGCGGTGCCGTCGGTCAGGCGGCCGAAGAGGCTCACGCTGGCGCCGACGACGGGGCGCCCCGCCACGTCGATGAGCCGGACGGTGTACGAGGCCGACTGTCCCGGGGTTGGATACGGAGGATCGGAAGCGATCTCGACGCGCACGCTCCGCGGCAGCGCCCACGGCTGAGGCACGGGCTCCGGGGCGCGACCCGGCGGTAGCTGGCTCTCGCGCAGGTCACTGACGCTCGACCCCACGCCAGCGGGCGTAGGGCGGCTGGCCACCGGCGCCGGCGTGGGAGTCGGCAACGCCGACGGGGCCGGCGGCGCCGAGGACCGCACCGACGAAGACGGTCCCGCCGGCAAAGAAGGAGGCGCGGACAGCCGCGCCGACGAGGGCGCCGGCGAAGATCGCGCGGACGACGTCGACGACGGCGCCGAGGATGGCGCGGACGGCCGCACGGACGACGGCGCCGCGGGTGGCAGCGCCGGCGCGGGGGAGGGCGACGGCGCTGACGGCGGCGCGACAGGCGCAGACGGCGGCGTCGCCGCCGAAGAGGACGGTGCGGGCGTAGCGCCAACGCGTGCGCGCTCCGGTGCCGCGACACCGTCGCGATCTCCCGATTCCACCGCCGTCAGCCGGCTCTCGAGACCGCGGAGCTGTTGCCGGAGCGTGCCTTCGAGCCCCTGCACTTCCGTGCGCATGCGCGCGACGTCGTCGGGCGACGGCACGCTGGCGACGGACGTGGAGGCCATCGTCTCCGGACGCGCCTTGAAGGCGACGACGGCGAGGACGGCGGCCATCGCGAAGCAGAACGCCGCCACCGCGTGACCGAAGCGGAGGACGAGGAGGCGGTGGTTGAAGTCCTCGGCGTCCTCATCCGTATCGGGCGGAACCGCATAGCGCAGGGCAAGCAGGCACATGACAAGAGCGCCCACCAGGCTGACGACCACCACACCGGGAAGTGCATACGGTAGCAATTGCGTCATCGGTCTCCTCCACGGCACCATGTGGCGCCGCCGAGATGGTCAACGATCGAGCTGTTGCGCGAGCCCCTCACGATCGGTGACGGGAAAATCGCACGTGTAGTTCCGGCAGACATAGGCGGTGGCCTTCCCCCCCACCGCCTCCCGCCCGCTCAAGAGCGGCACGCCGGCGGCGGCGCCCGCGTCGCCGGCGACCATCCCGGTCACGACGCGGTTGGGGAGATAGCGGCGGAAGACCTCGGTGGCGAGCGCGCGCGCACCATCGCCCTCGGCGGGGGCGACGATCGCGATCTCGACCACGGGACCGAGATGGAAGTCGAGTGCGGACAGAAAGCGACCGAAGCCGGACGGATAGCGCGTCATGAGGTCCGCGAGCGGACGCAGGGCTTTTTGCGCCGTTGTCGCGTAACGCTCCTCGCCCGTGAGAACGGCGAGGCGCAGGAGGACGTCGATGGCGACCGAGCTGCCGCAGGGCACGGCGTTGTCGAAGAGGTTGCGGGGGCGAACGACGAGCGCCTCGTGGTCGAGACCCGTGTCGTAGAAGCCCTCGACGGTGTCGTCCCAGAACAGCCGCCGCATTTCGTCGGCGAGACGACGGGCCTCGTCGAGCCGGCGCCGCTCGAACGTCACCTCGTACACGGCCAGCAGCGCCGACACGACCATCGCGTAGTCTTCGAGGTAGCCGAGCAGCTTCGCTTCTCCCGCGCGCCATGTGCGCAGGAGACGGCCGTCGCGCGTGAGGGCGGCGAGAACGAAGTCCACGTTGCGCACGGCCGCCGCCACGTAGTCGTCGCGACCGAGGGCGGCGCCCGCCTCCGCGAAGGCGCGGGCGGCGAGGCCGTTCCAGGACGCCAGCACCTTGTCGTCGCGTCCGGGATGCACGCGGCGCTCCCGCACCTCGAAGAGACGCCGGCGAATGTCGGCGACGCGTTCCGGTGCCGGCGCGCCCGCCACGTAGAGAATGTTCTTGCCCTCGAAGTTCGGCCCCCGATCGACGCCCCAGTAGGCGAGCGCGATCTGCGCCTCCGCCGGCGGAAGGGCGGCCCGGATCTCGTCCGCGCTCCACACGAAGAATTTCCCCTCGTGCCCTTCGGAGTCGGCGTCCTGGGCCGAATAGAACCCACCGGAGGGATCGGTCATCTCGCGGAGGACGTAGTCGAGCGTCTCCTCCGCCACGCGGCGATACTCCGCATCGCCGAACGCGAGCCAGGCGTGGACGTAGAGGGACGCGAGCTGCGCGTTGTCGTAGAGCATCTTCTCGAAGTGCGGCACGAGCCAGTGGCGATCGACGGAGTAGCGGGCGAAACCGCCGCCGAGCTGATCGTACATCCCGCCCCGCGCCATGCGGGTGAGCGTGGTCGTCACCATCGTGCGCGCGCGCTCGTTGCCGGTCCGCTTCCAGAAGCGCAGGAGGAAGTCCCAGTTCATCGGCTGCGGGAACTTCGGCGCGCCCCCGAGGCCGCCCTCGGCCTCGTCGAACTGCCCCGAGAATGCCTGGAAGGCGCCGAACAGCACCTCGTCCGTGAGGAGCTGCACGGAGCGGCGCAAGCGCTCCATCTGGTTGAGCTGAGCGCTGATCTGCTCGGACGACGCGAGAACCTCGCCGCGGCGCGAATCCCACGCGTCTGCAATGGCGGCGAGGAGCCGCGGAAAGCCGGGGATCCCGTGGCGGTCGTCGGGCGGGAAGTACGTTCCGCCGTAGAACGGCCGTCCCTCCGGGGTCAGGAAGACCGTCATCGGCCAGCCGCCCTGGCCCGTCATCGATTGCACGGCCTGCATGTAGATGTGGTCCACGTCCGGACGCTCCTCGCGGTCCACCTTCACGTTCACGAAGTGGCGATTCATCACGGCCGCGATGTCCGGGTTCTCGAACGACTCGCGCTCCATGACGTGACACCAGTGGCAGGCGGAGTAACCGACGGAGAGCAGAATGGGCCGATCATCGGCGCGCGCGCGTGCGAAGGCGTCCTCGCCCCACGGATACCAGTCCACGGGGTTGTGCGCGTGCTGGAGCAGATAAGGGCTGGTCTCCCGCGCGAGGCGGTTCTCGGTACGGTGCTGCGCCATCAAATCCCCTACCGCGCAAAAGGCAAAGCGCTGACCTCGGCGGGGATGCGGGCATCGCCGGCGAGCACGGTGACCGCAGTCCCGGGCTCCGCATACTCCCTCCGGACGAACGCGAGCGCAATGGGTTTCTCGAGGCCCGGCGACCACGCCGCGCTGGTGACGGCCCCGATCTCGCGGTCCGCCACGAACACGGGCGAGCCAGGATCGGGAACGCGGGTACCGGTCAAAATCAGACCACGGAGATGGCGATTCACGTGGCCGCGATCGCGGATGCGCACCACGACTTCCTGTCCCACGTAGCAGCCCTTGCCGTGGGAGACGAGGTGGGCGGCAGGAATTTCGGGAAGCAGCACGCGATCGTCGACGTCGTGACCGTAGAGCGCCGTGCCCGCCTCCACCCGCAGCGCGTCGAAGGCGGCGCCACCAAGCGGATGCGCGCCGGCGGCTAGGAGAGCGCCCCAGATGGCGGGGGCGTCGGCGGCGCGGCCGAGCAGCCACACTTCCGGGCCGCCGGTGTCGCCGCCGCCGCGCACGATCAACACCTCCGCCCCCGCCACCACACCGCGCAGCGACGACCAGGGCGCGTCCGCCGAGCGAACGCCGGCGAGACGCTCCACGAGCGCGGGGCCTTCCGGCCCCACCACCATGAAAAGCGCCCTCTCGCCGGTGGCGTCGCGGAGATCGGCCTTCTCCGAGAAGAGATACGCGTCGAGCGCCTCCACCGTCTTGCCGCCCATGCCGGGCGGGGTGAGGACGACGACGCGATCGTCGAGCACAAGGACACGCAGGAGCACGCGCACCTTGCCGTGGACGTCGAGCAGCGCCGCCGCGCAGCCCTCGCCGGGCGCGAGCGACTTCACGTCGTTGCTGAGGAGCGCGTGCAGGAAAGAGGCGCGATCGCGGCCGGTCACCTCGACCACGCCGTCGGCGCTGCGATCCATGACGGCGGCGCTGCGACGGGCCGCGACGTAGTCGGCGGGCGGCCCGGCGACGTATTTGGCCGTGTCCTCGGACATGACGTCATTCTACATGCGCGCCGCGAAACCCACAGGCGCGCGGAAACACCCGCGCGATCAAGGTCTTGGCGGACGCTTGAATTCACCGCCCCGCTCCGGTGATGCTGTGGGCGCTGTACGCCATGCAAGCACGGCATCGTCCCCTCGTTCCCTTTCACCGCGCGGGGCGCGGTGTGCGCGGGTACGCGATCGCCGTCGCGAGCGTCGCCCTCGCCCTCGCTCTCACTCTGCTCCTGTGGCCGGTGCTCCATCGCAATCCGACGCCGTTGTTCTTCGCGGCGGTGATGGTGGCGGTGTGGGTCAGCGGGCTCGGCCCCGGCCTCGCCGCCGCCTTCCTCTCCGCGCTCACGGTGGAGTACTTCCTGGTGGAGCCGTTTTACGCCGTCCTCGTCAACCTCGAAGCCGCCGCTCGTCTCGCCATCTTCGCGGTGGTCGCGGTCTTGATCGATTCCCTCGTCACCGCGCGCCGGCAGGCGGAGGCGGAGCGGCGCGAGACGGACGTCACGCTCCAGGCGGTGGCGCAGGCCTCACCCGTCGCCATCGTCGCCCTCGACGCCGATGACCGCGTCTGCATGTGGAGCGCGGGCGCCGAGCGCGTGTTCGGGTGGAGCGCCTTCGAGGTGATGGGCCGTCCCAATCCGATCGTCCTCGACCGTGCCGACGGCGAAACGCGCTGCCGGCGGCGGGATGGCAACCTTGTGGACGTGAGCGTGTGGTCGGCGCCGCTGGCGCCGGGCCACGGCCCGCGCCGGCGGCTCCTCCTCCTCGCCGACGTCAGCACGCGCAAGCACGCGGAAGCGGAGCGCGAGCGGCTCCTGCGCGAGCGCGTGGCCCTCCTCGAGTCCACCGGACAGGGTGTCTTCGGCCTCGACGCCGACGGCCGCTGCACGTTCATCAACCGCGCCGGCGCCAACATGCTCGGCTACATGACGACGGAGGTGATCGGCAGCCGGCTCCACGATCTCATCCGTGCCCGCCGTCGCGACGATGCGCCGTTAGCGCGCGAGGAGAGCCCCGTGGACCGCGCGCTGCGGGCCGGCATCGCGAGCGACTCCGACGACGAGGTCGTGTGGCGCCGCGACGGCTCCTCGTTCCCCGCTCATTACGCGTGTGCGCCCATCATCGCGGGCGGCGTCATCGAGGGCGCCGTCGTCACCTTCACGGACATCACCGAGCGCAAACGCGCCGAGGTCGGCCGCATGCATCTGCTCGCACAGGCCCAGGGCGCGCGCGCGGAGGCGGAGGCGGGAGAGCGCCGCGCCGCCTTCCTCGCGCGCGCGAGCGCCAAGCTGGCGGGGTCGCTCGACTACGAGACCGCGCTCACGCGCGTGGCGCGGATGGCGGTGGGAGAGATCGCCGACTGGTGCGCGGTGGACGTGCGGGGCGAGGGGGGATCGCTTCACCACGTCGTCCTCGCCCACGTCGACGAGGCACGGGAGCGAGCCGCGCGCGCCCTCCTCGCCACCGTCCCCGCCGGCGAGAACGCCAACCATCCGATGGCGCGCGTGATCCGCACCGGGAAGCCGGCGCTCCACGCCGAGGTCTCGGACGCCGATCTCGCGCTGATCGCGAGCGATCCCCAGCAGCTCGTCTTTCTCCGCTCCCTCGGCCTCGTCTCCGCCGTCGTCGTCCCTCTCGTCGCGCGCCGCAAGGTGCTGGGCGCGCTCACGCTCGCCACCGACGTCTCCGGCCGGCGCTACGACGACGCGGACCTCGCCGTCGCCGAGCAGCTCGCGCGCCGCGCCGCCCTCGCCATCGACAACGCGCGCCTCTATCGCGAGGCCCGCGCCGCCCGCGAGGACGCCGAGGTGGCCAACCGCGCCAAGGATCACTTCCTCGCCATCCTCTCCCACGAGCTGCGCACGCCCCTCAACGCCATGGTGGGATGGGTGCGCCTGCTCCAGACGGGCAAGCTGGACGGGCCCGGGGCGCGGCGCGCCCTGGACACCATCGACCGCAACATGAAGCTCCAGGCGAAGCTCATCGAGGATCTGCTCGACGTCTCCGCGATCATCGCGGGCAAGGCGCAGCTCGACGTCCGCCCCGTCGACGTGGGGCCCGCCGTGACCGCGCTCGTGGAGGGCTTCCGGCCGGCGGCGGAGGCGAAGAGCATCCACCTGGAGACGGTGCTCGTCGCCGGCGGCGTCGTCGTCGCCGACCCCGCCCGCCTCCACCAGATGCTGTCGAACCTCGTCTCCAACGCCATCAAGTTCACGCCCGACAACGGCCGCATCGTCGTGACCCTCGAGCGGCGCGGGGGAAACGCCGCCATCATCGTGAGCGACACCGGCGTCGGCATCCGTGCCGAATCGCTGCCGCTGGTCTTCGATCGTTTCCGCCAGGCGGAGACCGGCTCGCGCCGCACCCCGGGCGGCCTCGGGCTCGGGCTCGCCATCGTCCGTCACCTCACGGCGCTCCATGGCGGCACCGTCGACGCCGACAGCGCGGGACCGGGACGCGGCGCCACCTTCACGATCACGCTGCCGTTGATCGCCGCCGTCGACGCCGCGCCCTCCCCCGCCCGCGGCACCGTCACCACCGCCGTCGCCTTCGATTGCCCGCCCCTCCTGCGCGGACTCCGCGTACTCGTCGTCGACGACGAGCCGGACGCGCGGGAGCTGATCGCGGAAGTCCTCGAGCAGTGCAACGCCGCCGTCAGCAGCGCGGCGTCGGTGCGGGAGGCGCTCGCCGAGGTCGAGCGCCTGCGCCCGCACGTGGTGCTGAGCGACATCGGCATGCCGGGCGAAGACGGCTACGATCTGATCCGCGAGCTGCGGGCGCGCGAGAAGGAGGGAGGGCGACGCACGCCCGCCCTCGCCGTCACTGCCTTCGCGTCGCCCGAGGACCGCCAGCGCGCGCTGAGCGCCGGCTACGACCTCCACCTCCCGAAGCCCGTCGATCCGCCGGAGCTGGTGGAGGTGGTCGCGAAGCTCGCCGGTCGTGCCCGCGTCGCCTGAGGCGCGTGCTAGACTCGCCGTCGTGCGGGCGTACGATCCACGGACCGTGGCCGCCTTCCAGCGGCGGCTCCTCCGGTGGTACGCTCGCCATGGCCGCGACCTGCCGTGGCGCCGCACGCGCCGACCCTACCGCGTTCTGGTCTCCGAGGTCATGCTCCAGCAGACGCAGGTCGAGCGCGTGCTACCGAAGTACCGCGAGTTCCTCCGCCACTACCCGACGATGAAGCGGCTGGCGGCGGCACCGGTGGAGGACGTGCGCCGTCTCTGGTACCCGCTCGGCTACAACGCGCGCCCGATCCGCCTGCACGCGATCGCGCGCGAGACCGTCGCGCGCTACCGCGGCCGTCTTCCCGCCGATGCCGAGCGCCTTCGCGCACTGCCCGGCATCGGCCGCTACACGGCGGGCGCGATCCTCTCCTTCGCGTACGGCCGCGACACCGCCGTGCTCGACACCAACGTGCGCCGGGTCCTCGGGCGCGTCTTCTTCTCCCCGCGCGCGGCCGCGCGCACGCCCGAGCGCACGTTCTGGACGCTGGCGGAAGCGCTCGTGCCCGCCGGGCGCGGCTACGACTTCAATCAGGCGCTCATGGATTTCGGCGCCACCTGGTGCACGCCGCGCCGCCCCCGCTGCCCTCCGTGCCCGATGCGGACCTTCTGCAAGAGTCCGCTCATCCCTTGATGGTCGCTCTTCCCATCACCGAGGTCGCGGCCGCGCTCATCCAGGACGAGGCGGGACGCTATCTCGTCACGCGCCGCCCCGCCGGCAGCCATCTCGAAGGCCTGTGGGAGTTTCCGGGCGGGAAACGGGAGCCGGGCGAGACGCTCGAGGAGTGCCTGCGGCGGGAGCTCACGGAGGAGCTGACGGCGGTGTTCACGATCGGCGAGAAGCTGGACGTGGTGCGCTGGGAGTATCCCGAGAAGACAGTGGTCCTCCACTTCTACCGCTGCCGCCTGGAAACGGGCTCGATCGCGCCCGCGGAAGCACAGACCATGGCCTGGGCCGGGCCCGAGGAGCTCGCGCGCTTGCCCTTTCCACCCGCGGACGCCACCCTCATCGCGCGACTGGCGGCGCCGTGAGCGCGGCGGTGGGATAGTGACCGCGCCGGCGGCAGCGGCGCGACGACTGGTGGCGGTGGCGTCGAGAGTGGTGTCGGCGACGCCGTGGGACGGACGGGCGCGGCGGCTGCTCTATGTGCTGCTCGCCGTCGCCGTCTTCGCGCTGGTCGCGGAGAGTGTCCTTCTCCGTGAGCGCGGAGAGGGAGTGACGACGCTCGATCGCACCGTGCGCGCCGAGTTCCGCCGCGCGGCGGCCGATCCGGCGCTCAAGACGACGGCCGTGATCGTGAGCCGTCTCACCGGGGAAGGTCTCGCCGTCATCGTGGCGGCGGGAACGCTTGCGCTGTTCCTTGCGCGCCGTCGAGCGGAAGGCGTGACGGTGCTGCTCGGAACGCTGAGCGCGTGGATCGCGTCCGGTCTCTTGAAGCTTGCCTACGGCATCCCGCGCCCCCGCGCGCGCGATCCTTTCGATCCATTCGTGAGCTACGGGTTCCCGAGCGGCCACACGATGGTGACGCTGGTGGCGTGCGGCCTCCTGGCATGGGCGGTCGGCCGTCGCGCCCCGCGCCCGGTACGCGTTGCGTTCGTTGTGGCGGTGGCGGTAATTTCCATCCTGAGCGGCGCCGCGCGGATGGTCCTCGATGCCCACTGGTTGAGCGACGTCGTGGCCGGCCTGGCGCTGGGTACTGTCTGGCTGAACGCGATCCTGGCCTTGGCCGCGGCGCGACGATGAGATCCCCTTGGACCCCATATCCGCCACCGAGAGGGAGGAGCAAGAATGCGGCAAGCGCTTTCATCGATGGTGTTCGGTTTCGTTGTCTCGACGGCGGCCGTCGCGCTTGCCGGGAGCTATTCAGATGAGATGGGAAAGTGCCTCGTCAAATGGACCAGCGAGGGCGACCGCACCACCCTCGTGAGATGGATTTTCGCGTCCGCGACGCTGCATCCAGCCGTGAAATCGCTCGCCTCTATTTCAGACGCGGAGCGGGTTCAGCTCGATAGAAGCGTTGCCAAACTCATGGAGCGCCTGCTCACCGAGTCGTGCCCAACCGAAACCCAGACAGCCGTATGGCACGAAGGCGCATCCGCCCTCAAGGCCAGCTTTTCGGTACTCGGGCGAGTAGCCATGGAGGGTTTGATGGCTGATCCCAATGTCGTCGGAGGCATGAGCGGTATCGCCAGATACGTAGATGAGGAGAAGCTCCAAAAGGTGCTCGGCCCGATGCAATAGCGAAGTCAGACCCGTTCGGGGGGGACAGCCCGCACCCCTGCGGGCGTCGGCACCACGCGGCGCCGGCGGCTCCAGATCACGAGCGCGGCGAACAGCGCCACGCCGGCGGCCTGCACCGCCGGCTGCCGGACGATCATCGAGAATGCGGCGACGAGCGCCAGCGCGCGCTCCCACGCGAACAGCCGTGAGCCCGCCTGCCCCACGACCGCGCTCGCGAGCGCCACCGCCGACAGCGCCGTGAGCGTGGACATCACGATGATCTGCGGCCACGTCCCCTTCAGGAGCAGCTCGCCGTGGTAGACGAACGCGAAGGGCACCAGGAATCCTGCCACGCCGAGCCGGAACGCTTCCATCCCGGTCGCCATCATGTCGGAGCCCGCGATGTTGGCGGCGGCGAAGGCGGTCACGGCGTCCGGCGGGGTGAGGTCGGAGAGGACCGCGTAGTAGAAGACGAACAGGTGGGCGGCGAGCAGGCCCACGCCGAGGTTCGTCATCGCGCCCGCGCCCACCGTCACCGAGATCACGTAGGCGGCCGTGGTCGGGATGCCGGTGCCGAGCACGCTGACGACCAGGAAGATGAGCAGCATGGCGAGGAAGAGACTCCCGAACGACGCCGTGAGCACGGCGCCGCCGAACGCGAGCGCGGAGCCCGTGCGCGTGAGCACGCCCACCACGATGCCGGAGCCGGCGAGGGCGACCGCGATGGTGGCGGCGCTGGCGGCCGCGTCCACGAGCGCCTCCAGGCAGCGGCGCGGCGTCATCCACGTCGCGCGATCGAGGTACGAGAGGCCGACCGTGATGATGATGACGTAGAAGGCGGCCTTGGTCGGCGAGTAACCCTCGGCGAGCAGGTAGACGATGGCGGCGAACGGCAGCCCGAAGTACGCGCGGCGGAGCACCGGCCCCCACGACGGTAGCTCCGCGCGCGGGAGCGGTCGCATGGCCGTGCGCACGGCGATGAAATGCACCATCGCCATCAGCCCGACGTAGTAGATGATGGCGGGGATGGCGGCCGCCTTCACGATGTCGAAGTAGGAGATGCCCGTGACCTCGGCCATGATGAACGCGCCCGCGCCCATCACGGGGGGCATGATCTGCCCGCCCGTGCCCGCGATGGCCTCGATGGCGGCCGCCGTCTTCGGCGTGTAGCCGGCGCGCTTCATCAATGGAATCGTGAACGAGCCCGTGGCGTAGACGTTGGCGACGGTGCTCCCGCTGATCGTCCCGAACAAGGCCGAGCCCACCACCGCCGTCTTGGCGGGGCCGCCGCGCAGGGAGCCCGTGAGGCGAGTGGCGAGGTCGATCAGGAACGATCCCACGCCCGCTTTCAGCAACACGGTGCCGAAGAGGACGTAGATGAACAGGATGTTGGCGGAGATGCCGGTCAGGAAGCCGTACATGCCGTCGTCGCCGGCGAGATAGACGATCTCCGCCATCCGCGGGTACGTGAAGCCCTTGAAGTGGAAGACGCCGGGCGCCCACTGGCAGGTGGCCAGATAGAGCAGAGACACCGAGATCGTGGCCGCCATCCACCGCGAGAGCGAGCGGCGACAGGCCTCCACCACCAGCACGACCATCAGCGTTCCCAGCACGACCTCGATCGGCAGGATCTCGCTCGCGCCCTCCCAGCGATGGTTCAGGCGGTCGCGATCCCAGATCAGGTACGCGCTGCCGACGAGCGCGATGGCGGCCGCGATCCAGTCAGGGAGGCTCGGGCGGTGGCGCGGCGATCGGGCTCGCGCCGGGAAAAGGATGAACACGAGCGGCACGAGGAAGAGGAGATGGAGCGACCGCTGCACGCGCGGCTCGAAGACGCCATACCCGGCTGTATAGAAATGGATGAGGGACGCCGTCGCCGCCCACCCCGCGACGCCCCATCCGACCGCTCCCCGGAGCCGCCTCACGCGGCGCCTACTTCAGATAGCCCTTCTCGCGGTAATAGCGCTCCGCGCCCGGGTGGAGCGGAACGCCGAGAAACAGGTGGCCCTTGGCGGGATCGTAGTCGGCGAGGCTGGCGTGGATCTTGTGCACGCGATCGGCGTTCTCGTTCAGCGTGCGCGCCATCGTGTACGCGAGGTCGTCCGGCATCTTCGACGACACCGTGATCGTCGTTCCCATCGTGGCGGATACCACGGGCTCGTTGCCGTTGCTCGCCTTCGGATAGGTGCCGGCCGGGATCGTTCCCTTCCCGAGGCCGAACTTTCCGAGATGCGCGAGCAGCGGCTCCGGGAAGGGAAGGAGCTTGAGCGTGCGGCCCACGCTCGCCTCCGTGATGGACGCGCCGGGAAGCGCCAGGAACGTGAACGTCCCGTCCACGTTGCGGTCTCTGAACGCGCCCGCCTGCTCCGTGTAGGAGCCGCGGAAAAACCGCGCGCCCGCGGCCTCCCACGTCCGGTAGCACTCCTCGGTGCGGCCGCCGCTGCAGAGGCCGTAGAACTCCATGACCTTCTCGAACACCCATACGTCGGACGAGCCGGGCTTCGAGATCGCGAGCCGGATCGGCTTCTTGCCGCGGAAGATCTCTTCCATCGTCATCGACGCGTACGGCGTCTCCGAGCCCACGTAGAAGTGGAAGGTGTTGAGGCTCATGTTGCCCGCGATGGCACGGAGGTCGGGCATCTTCTGTCCCTTGTAGGGATCCTCGCCCTTCATGGCGGCGTCGAGCAGCGGCGGCAGCCCCATCCCGATCTCCGCCTCGCCCTTCTGCACGAGGGGCGGATTCTGCGTTCCCCCGCCCGGCACCACCTTGATGTTGAGCCCGGCCTTCTCGCGCAGCAGCTCCGCCATGCCGCCGGAGATCGCGTACCATCCCCCGCCCACCGCGCCCGCTGTCCACGTCAGGCTCTGCTGCGCGGACGCCGTGGCGCCGAGCAGGGTCGTGAACAGCACTGCCGCCAGGATTCCGAATCGTCTCATTCCATTCTCCTTTGTAGCGGGGGCCGCGAGCCCGGGACCGCCGAGGGTGGTCGGGGATCGGTGCGGCGCGTCGAGGCACGCGCGATCACGGCGCGTGGTTGCGATGGTGCGTTGTGCGCGACCGCCGAGGGTGGTCGGGGATCGGTGCGGCGCGTCGAGGCACGCGCGATAACCACGCGTGGTCGGAATCCGTCCGTGCGCATGTTTCTCATGCCGGATGCGGTCCTATTGTCGATACGAGCGCGACGTGGACCATCGTCACGAGCGAGACTATGTCGAAGACGGGGCGGCCGGTGGCGC